>NZ_JAFBCD010000001.1:1324341-1986511 GCF_016907545.1 Paenarthrobacter ilicis
GGGGGCGACCAGAAACTTCCCGGCTCCGCAGCGGTCAGCTTCGGTACCAAGGTCCTGGCAGTAACGGACGCTTCCAAGGGCAAGGTCTGGGCATCGTCGCCCACGTCGATCGGAGGATTCAGCGAAGAGTCCGAGCCGCTTTTTGAGCAGTCCCCTGGAGTTGTTTCCGTGGTGGGTATGGATGACACCATCCACACCCTGGACCCCAAGACAGGCCGTTTGACCGCCACAGTGGTGGACGCCAACGGCAAATCCGTGGATTCCCGCGTGCGCAACGATGACCGGCTCAAGGCCGATGGCAAGATCCAACTCACCGCGGTGGGGGACAAGGCCGTGGTTCTCAATGAATCCACGGGGGACATCGTCCTGCCAAACGGCAACACAGTGCACTTGGACGACGCCCGCGACGCGAAGCTCCAGCAAAGTGGACCGTCCGCCGACACTGTAGCCATTGCCACCCCCAGAGCACTGTTGCTGCAACCTCTTGACGGCGGTACGGCAAAGACTGTCAGCGCTGACGGTCAAGGTACTCCGGCCGCTCCGGTCCGCTTGGGAACATGCACGTACTCCGCGTGGTCGGGTGCCAATAAGTACGTCCGCGAATGCAGCAACGAGGCGGACAGCAAGCGGACCGACATTCCCAAGGCCAGCGGTTCCCCGTCCTATGTCTTCAGGGTCAACCGCGATCTGGTGGTTCTCAACGACGTCAACGCGGGCAACGTGTGGATGGTCAACCAGAACATGCAGTTGGTGAACAACTGGGACGACGTCATTCCTCCGCAGCAAACATCGGACGACGCCGACAAAGACTCCGCTGACGAAGTCCAGCAGACCGTTCTTCCGGACCGCAGCAAGCCGAACACGGCCCCCGTTGCCAAACCGGATGCCTATGGTGTCCGTGCCGGCAAAACCACCATCCTTCCGGTTTTGGACAACGACGCCGATGCCGATGGCGATGTCTTGACGGTCAGCGCTGCCGGGCCACTCAAGACCGGAGCACTGTCCGCGGTGTATGGGGGCACTGGCTTCCAGATCGCCGTGCCGGCAGGCACCACCGGTTCGGAAACGTTCAAGTACACCGTGGACGACGGCCGCGGTGGTACCGGCGGCGCGGACGTGAGCCTCCGGGTTGTCCCGCCGGAGGAAAACAACGCGCCCCAACCCAAGCCGAACCGCAACAACGCCCTTGTGGTCCAGAGCGGCAAAATCGCCAGCCAGTTTATTCTCACCGACTGGTTGGATCCCGACGGCGACGACCTCTTCGCCGTCGCCGTCTCCAGCAGCGACCCGGCAGACCAGGTCCGGATCCGGCCCGATGGTTTGCTCACCTTCCAGGACTCGGGGGCGGGCCCCGGCCGAAAGACCCTGACGGTCAGCGTTTCAGACGGTTCCCTGACCATGCAGGGCCAAATCAGCGTGGATGTCCGTGCACCCGGGGCCCTCCCTCCCATTGCAAACGCAGATCACGTGGTGGCTGTTGCGGGCCAGGACACCGTGGTTGCACCGCTCAAGAACGACACCGATCCCCAAGGCGGCACCCTCCGGTTGGCGCAGGCGCAACCTGACGAGCAATCCACGGCGGTGGTGGGCCCGGATCAGCAGACCTTCACGTTCAACTCAACCACCGTGGGCGCCCATTACGTCACCTATATGGTCACCAACGGTCCTGCCAGCGCCCAACAACTGGTTCGCGTGGACGTGGTGTCCGGGAACAGCGATGGCGCACCGGTTGCTGTCCGCGACATCGCCCTTCTTCCCAGCGGCGGAAGCACAGTGGTGGATGTCCTGGGCAATGACTCCGACCCGGCAGGGGGAGTGCTGGTGGTCCAATCGGTGACCGCTGCGGACGGGCTTCCCGTATCCGTGGCCGTCCTGGATCACTCGGTGGTCAAGATCACCGACATCCGGGCCGAGGGGCAACTGTCCCTCAAATACACCATTTCCAATGGCAAGGCCTCGGCTACGGGAGATATCTCTGTCCAGGTGGTCCCGGCCCCCGCCAAGCTCCAGGCACCCCAGGCCAAGCCGGATGAAGCCACCGTTCGCGTGGGCGACGTAGTGACCATTCCCGTACTGGAGAACGACACTGATCCCAACGGCGGCGAATTGACGCTGGATCCTGTCCTGGCACAGCAACCGGATGATGCCCAGGGCCGGATCTTCGTCTCCGGAAACACCCTCCGGTTCATTGCCGGCCCTGAGCCGACCACCGCCTACGCCATCTACAAAGTCAGCAACGCCTCCGGTCAAACCGACTCCCAGCAAGTCACCATCCGGGTCCGCGACCGTGACGACGCAACCAACACCCGGCCGGAGCCGCGCAACCTCACCGCGCGCGTTGTGGCCGGAATGAGTGTCAAGATCCCCGTGCCGTTGGACGGAATCGACGCTGATGGCGACTCGGTGCAACTCATGGGCATAGACAAGGCACCGGAACGTGGCACTGCCGTCCTCAGGGACGGCTACCTGGAATACACCGCCGGAGCCAAGTCCGCAGGTACTGACACGTTCAGCTACCGGGTGCGCGATCGCATCGGGGCCGAGAACACCGGCACGGTCATTGTGGGCATCGCACCGGCCGAGGCGGACAACCAAAAGCCGGTTGCTGTTGATGACACTGTAGAGGTGCGGCCCGGCCGCAGGGTGGCAGTGGATGCGTTGAAGAACGACTCGGATCCTGACGGCGACCCGATCGGCCTGGTCTCCACGCTTGAGGCGAAGCCTGAACTTCAAGCGGAGGCCATCAACGGCAAAGTTGTTCTTACCGCACCGGACAATGCCGGGACCGAGAGCATCAGCTACCGGATCCAGGACGACAAAAAGGCCGAGGCCAGTGCTGTTATCCGTGTCGAAACGAGCCCTACGGCCCCCCTGCACGCGCCCATTGCCGTCGACGACAGGGTGACGCTTGCCGAGACACTGGGAAAGACGGCAGTTGACGTACCGGTCCTGAAGAACGATTCGGATCCGGATGGCGTGGCCGAGGACCTGAAAATCTCACTGCCGGATGGCAACCCGAACGCCCGGGTGGGGACCGATGGCAATGTAGTGGTGACGCTGGTACCCCAGGACCAACTGATTCCTTATACGGTGACCGACATCGACGGACTGTCCGCGACTGCCGTCATCTGGGTTCCCGGGCAGGGCCTGCAGTACCCGACGCTCTCGAACAACACGGTGGTGGAGGTGACCGCCGGCAAGGAAGTCACACTGCCGCTGCAGGACTACGTGAAGGTGAGGGACGGCCGCCAGGCACGGATTACCGTGGCCGACACCATCCGGGTACAGGGCGGGGAATCCACCAACGTCATTGCAGGCGACGGTACTGCCCTCAGGTATGCAGCCCAGGCCGACTACGCCGGGCCGGGCTCCGTGACGTTCGAGGTGACGGACGGCAGCGGGCCTGATGACGCGGATGGATTGAAATCCACCCTCACCATCATGACCAAGGTGTTGCCGGATCCCGACGCGAACCATCCGCCCACGTTCAGCGGCGCCACCATGGAGGCACCGAAGGGCGAGACCGTAGACCTGGATCTTGCCAACCTGGCCAACGACGTTGATGAGAAGGACCAGGGAAAGCTCACCTTCAGCGTTGACGGCGACCTGCCGGCCGGGTTCAATGCCCGGGTTGAAGGCACAGTCCTGAAGGTAACTCCAGGGGATGCGCTCAACCCCGGAGCCCGGGGGACGTTGCCGTTGAAAGTCACCGATGGCCGTTCCGAGCCCGTCAAGGCGGCGGTCACCGTGACCGTAGTGTCCTCCAACAGGCCCAAGCCTGCTGCCAACGATGACGTGGTGGACAAAGCCAATGCGGGCAAGACGGAGACCGTCAATGTCCTGGGCAACGACTTCAATCCCTTCAGTGAGCCTTTGACCATTGTTTCCGCCGTGGTGGAGACGGGATCGGCCTCGGGGCAGCCAGGGATCAGTGGCGACTCGATCACCGTGACTCCTGCGGATGGATTCAAGGGCGTCCTGGTGGTGCGGTACACCATCAAAGACAAAACCGATGATCCAAGCCGCCAGGCCGTTGGACGGCTGCGGCTGACCGTCAGGGACAAACCCGATGCGCCGTCCGCGCCCTCGGCAACGGATGTCCGGAGCAAGACGGCGGTGCTGAAGTGGGCTCCGCCATCGGACAACGGCGCACCCATCTCCAAATACACCGTCAAATCAGCGGGATTCCAGCAGGAATGTCCCACCACCACCTGCACCTTGACTGGATTGACCAACAATGTGAAGTACGTCTTCACTGTTGTTGCCACCAACGAGGTCGGGGATTCACAACCGTCGGTGGCGTCCAACGAGATCCGCCCGGACGAGAAACCATCGCCCCCGGGTGCTCCGTCCATCAAGGCCGGAGACAAGGACCTGGCCATCACGTGGACCCCGGCGAAAACCGAGGGCTCCCCGGTAAAGCACTACAACCTTGAGATCTCCCCGCCGCCGGCCAACGGCATCGCCGTGAAGAACGAGGTAACCGGCCTGAGCTACACCTGGCCCGGGTTGACCAATGGCGTGAACTACAAAGTGCGCGCCCAAGCCGTCAACGAGCTCGGCCCCTCGGATTGGGGACTCTATTCGGCAGAAGACCACCCCGCCGGTCTACCAGGCGCCCCCGCGGCGCCGAGCACCGCCGTCGTGTCTTCCGTGGGTTCGCAAAACCAGCTGCGGGTGGACTGGGCCGAGCCGAACATCAACGGCGACCCCATCAAGAACTATTACGTGACCATGAGCGGTGGCAGCGGCGCGGCCCAAACCCAGACTGTTGCCGGCACCGTGCGCACGGCCACCTTCACCGCCGGCAACTCCGAGGCGGCCTACACCTTCACCGTCCAAGCCGAGAACAAGGCCGGGAAGGGTGCAGTCAGCGCATCGTCCGCGCCCCGCCGCGCCACGGGCAAGTTGGGCACCGTGGGCAACGTCAGCGCTACGCCGGCCAATACCGGCGCTGCGGGTGGACAGCTGACCATCAACTTCACTGTCCTGAGTGCGGCGCAAAGAAACGGTTCGTCGGCCAGCGAAGTAACCTACAGCTATTCGGCAGCCGGCCGTACCGGAGCGATCCAGCCCGGACAAACCGTCGGCGGCTTCAACAATGGCCAAGCAACCAACGTGACCGTCACGGCACACTCGTCCGTGGCGCCGAGCTCGGACGCCAGCGCTCCCGCTTCAGCCACCCCCTACGGTGCCCCCGGAACGCCGTCGGCCTCCGGATCCAACGGTGCGCTGAACCAAAAGTCAGTAACGTTCAACTGGTCCTCGCCCGGTCCCAACACCAATGACGTCAAGACCACCAAGATCAGCATTGACAACGGTGGATGGGAAACCGTTGGTGCTTCCGGCAGCCGGACCATCAACACTGCTGGATGGGAAGAAGGGCACAGCATCAGGGTGCAGACCTTCAACTCCTTGGGAACAGGTGGCGGCATTGCCTCGGCCAGCGCCGCGTCCGGCAAGCAAGGCGTTTGGGAGGGTGTGCTCAACACAGGCGTTGTTGGAAGGTCATGCACCTACACCCAAGGTGGGAAAAACTACCAACCGGACCCCGCCTTTACGTGCGACGGCAAGGGCGGAAACCAGCCGCCGTGGGAGTACCCGAACCAAAAGATGGTGGTCAAGTGCTACATCGTCCAGGGCGACTCTTTGAACCAGATGTTCACGTGGTGGCGCATCGAAGATGGCTCAGCCCGCAACGTGGGCCGGTACATCATCTCCTTCCACACCACGATCGGCGAGCCCGGACCGCTGGGAGCGCCGCCATGTTGACAGTCCGTTCGCGAGGTGAGGCGAAAGATGTCCCCATCGCGCGACCCCGGCAATGCACAGTAGGCTGTGCAAGCCAAGGTGCTGCCCGGACCCGGGGGCCCTTGGCTGTCTGTGGGGTGCGTGGGTTGGTCCTCGGGACTGAAAAATCCGCCACCGTATGGGGGAACTGCGGATTGCACGGCTGCCGGCATGTGTCGGTTGGCTTGGAAGTCGCTGCTGGTGGGCGGCAGTACACAAAGGGAATTCTGGGGCTGTGACATCTTTCTTCGGTCGGCTGTGGCCAAAAAAGCGTCGTAACAAGAAACTTCTCGCGGGCACCGCTGCGACCGCTGCGGGTGCTTTGCTCGTGACGGGCGCCATCCTCTATCCGGGGTTCAAGACCACCGAGGTGGACTTGAACGACGGCGGTGTGTGGGTTGTGAGCAAGACGAAGAACGCCGTGGGCCGGTTGAACTATCCGTCCCGCGTACTCGATGGTGCCGTCACGCCGGCAAGCACCACCTTTGATGTCCTGCAGCACGACGGCAATGTGTTTGTGGACGACGAATCCGGTTCCACCATCAATCAGGTGTCAGCGGCCAACCTGAAGCTTGGGGGCGACAAAAAGCTCCCCTCGTCCGCCCAAGTCAGTTACGGCTCAACAGTGCTGTCGGTCACCGACCCTGCCCGCGGCAAGGTGTGGGCGCTCTCTCCGTCCACTGTTAACGGCTTCGATGAAGAAGGCACAGAGCCGGTCCTGACCGGCAACCAGAATCTTGTGTCCGCCGTGGGGCAGGACAACCGCATCTACACTGCCGATCCTGGAAAGGGCGAGATCACGGTGACCACCGTGGACGCCAACGGTGAGCGCACCAACTCCGACGTCACCAAGGTGGATGAGCTCAAGGGAGCCGGGGATCTCCAGATGGCCGTGGTGGGCGACAAACCGGTGGTACTGGATGCTGCCTCGGGGAACCTCTTCCTGCCCGGCGGCCGGAAGCTCCAGCTCCAGGACGCGCGCGAAGCCAAGCTCCAGCAGAGCAGCGGAGAAAGCAGCTACGTCGCCATCGCAACCCGCAAGGCCCTGCTGAAGCAGCCCTTGGACGGATCTACCGCCGCCACGGTCAACGCAGGTGGCGAAGGAGTGCCGGCCGCCCCTGTCCAGGTCAGCAAGTGCGTCCACTCTGCATGGGCCGGGGCCAACAAGTACATCCGGGACTGCGACAACGACGCCGATGACAAGAAGAACGATGTTCCGAAGGCAAGCGCCTCACCGAGCTACGTCTTCCGGGTCAACCGGGACCTTGTGGTCCTCAACGACGTGAACTCCGGCAGCGTCTGGTTGGTCAACCAGAACATGCAGCTGGTGAACAACTGGGACGATGTTGTCCCGCCCAAGAACCAGTCCGACGATCAGGACCAGGAGTCCGCGGACAATAACACCATCAACGTCCTCCCGGACCGTACCAAGCCGAACCGTCCACCGGAAACCAAACCGGATGAATTCGGGGTCCGCCCCGGGCGCACCACCATCCTCAGCGTCCTGGACAACGACTCGGATCCGGATGGTGACGTTCTCACCGCAGCAGTGGGCGCCAACGGCCCCAAATCGGGAACGCTGGAAAGCATCTACGGTGGCTCTGCTTTCCAAGTGAAAGTGCCTTCCGATGCCAAACCCGGCAGTGAGGTTTTTGACTACAACGCCTCGGACGGCCGTGGGTTGTCCGCGGGTGGCCAGGTCACGCTCCGCGTGGTGGGACCTGACGAGAACAAGCCTCCGTTCTTCAAACGCGGGGAACCCACCACCATGCTGGTGGAGCAAGGTAAGTCCGTCAGCCAGAACATCCTGACCGACTGGATGGACCCTGATGGTGATGACCTGGTCCTGCTGGATGCCAAGTCGGACAACGACCAGGACCAAGTGAAGGTCAGGCGTGATGGATTGCTGACCTACCAGGATTCCGGTGCCGCTCCGGGTAAGAAAAATGTCACCATCACTGTGTGGGATGGCCGTGCCACCACCACCGGCAGGATAGTTGTCAACGTGCAGCCCCCGGGCGCCCTGGCCCCTGTGGTCAATGCCGACCACGTCACCGCCGTGGTGGGCCAGGACCTGGTGATCGCACCGTTGAAGAATGACGTCGACCCCAACGGCGGCGCGTTGCGCGTGGCCCACGTGGAAGCCGCGGGACAGGCTGAATTGGGGCCCGTGACCGACGGCGGTACCTTCACTTTCCGGAGCAACACACCTGGACCGGTCTACTTGACGTACATCGCCAGCAATGGTCCGCAAAGCAGCCAGGGCCTGATCCGCGTGGACGTTGAGTCCGGAAAGGATGCCGGCGCGCCGGTGGCCGTTCACGACGTCGCCCTCCTGCCTGTAGGCGGCAGTGTCCTGGTTGATCCACTGGCCAATGACTCCGACCCCTCCGGTGGCGTACTGGTTCTCCAATCGGTCACCGTTCCGGACGGCTCGTCGGCTTCCGTCAGCGTGATCGACCACAGCGTCCTTCGTGTCACGGACGTCCTCGGCGCCAAGGAACCGTTCGTTTTCAGCTACACCATGTCCAACGGACGTGCCTCGGCCACGGGCACTGTCGGTGTGGTCCCGGTGCCGGCGCCCGCCGTCGTCGAGGCTCCGCAGCCCAAACCCGACGAAGTAAACGTCCGCGTCAACGACGTTGTCACCATCCCGGTCCTGGACAACGACACCCACCCGCAGGGTGAGGAGCTGTCCTTGGATCCCGTGCTGGCACAGGGTATTCCGGAAGAAGACGGCAAGGCGTTCATCTCGGAAAAGACCCTGCGGTTCATCGCCGGCCCCACACCCAAAACGGTGCGGGCCATTTACAACGCAGTGGATCCGCAGGGCCAGAAGAGTGCTGCAGCGGTCACCATCCACATCCTTCCGTTGGAGGGAACACAGAACACGCGGCCCCAACCGCAAAACCTGACCGCCCGGGTGGTGGCAGGTGGCACGGTCCGCATCCCCGTCCCCCTGGACGGCATCGATCCCGATGGCGACTCGGTACAGCTCACCGGCATCGACAGCACTCCCACCATGGGAACCGCGACGGCGGGCAGCAGCTTCATCGACTTCGTCGCCGCAGGTGACGGCGCAGGAACGGACTCGTTCAGGTACAAGGTGATCGACCGCCAGGGCGCCGTGAACACCGGAACGGTTACCGTTGGTGTGGCCCCGCGTGGCGAGGACAACCAGAAACCGGCCCCCGTGGATGACGAGGTCAAGGTCCGTCCCGGACGCCAGATCGCCGTCGATGCGATCGCCAACGACACCGATCCTGACGGCGACATCATCCGCATCCTGACGGACAGCATCGAGGCCGACGGGGGAGTGGACGCACAGGTCAGCAAGACCAGCGGCCGTGTCCTGGTCACGGCTCCGAACACCGAAGGAACCGTGAACGTTCGCTACTCCGTGGCAGATGACCGCGATGCGGTGGGCAACGCCACCATCCGTGTGATCGTCAAGAACGACATTCCACTGCAGGCTCCGATTGCCCGCGACGACCGGGTGACTTCAGCCCAGACGCTGGGGAAGACGGCCGTGGACGTTCCCGTCCTCAAGAACGACGAGGACCCGGACGGAGTGGGGGAAAACCTCAAGATCTCCACCGGGTTGGACACTGCGAGGCCCGGATCAGAGGGCAATGTTGTGGTGGATCTGACCGAACAGCCGCAATTGGTCCCTTACACGGTGGAAGATGTTGACGGCTTGAAGTCCACGGCCATCATCTGGGTCCCGGGCATCGGCCAGCAGGTTCCGACCCTGGCGAAGGACGAAGTGGTGGAGCTTGTCTCCGGGCAGTCCACCACCGTTGACCTGGCCGAATGGGTGAAGGTCCGTGAGGGAAAGTCGCCGCGACTGACCCAGGTTGACCGGATCAAGCTGATCGGCTCCGACGGCAGTGATCCCGTAGCCAACAATGGCACGTCCATTAAGTACACCGCGGGCGCCGAATATGTGGGGCCTGGCTCCATCAGCTTTGAGGTCACCGATGGCACTGGCCCCGATGATCCCAACGGGCTGAAGTCAACGCTGAGTATCCGTACCAAAGTCCTGCCGGACCCCAACAAGAACAATCCTCCGGCACTGTTGGGCAGCGACCTCGACGTCCCCAAGGGCGACTCGTCCAGCCTGGACCTGGGCAAGCTGACGTCCGATCCGGACTCCGACGATGTGCAGAACATGAAGTACGAGCTCATGGGCGGCGCCACGGGTGGGTTCAAGGTGAACCTGGATGGCAAGACCTTGAAGGCATCTGCCGACGACTCTGTCCAGATTGGCCAAACCGGAACTGTCCAGGTCAAGGCCAAGGATCCCCGCGGACTCGAAGCCGTGGCCACCTACAAGCTGGCCCTGACCGCCTCCAACAGGCCCAAGGCAGTGGCCAACGACGACGTGGAACCGGACGCGCAGTCCGGGAAGCCCGTGACGGTCAATGCCTTGGCCAACGACTCCAATCCGTTCCCGGATACTCCGTTGAAAATCGTCTCGGCAGTGACCGAGACCGGGCAGGGAACAGCGGAGGCAAGTGGCTCCAACGTCACGGTCACCCCGGCTTCCGGTTTCACCGGAACCATGGTGGTGGCTTACACGGTGTCGGATAAAACCGGCGAACTGTCCCGCTACGCCACAGCCCGCATCAGGCTGACCGTGAAGGACAAGCCCGCCGCGCCCACCACTCCGTTGGCCCAAAGCGTTGGCGACCAGACGGCGCTGCTCACCTGGAACGCCCCCGCGGACCGCGGGTCACCCATCACGAAGTACACCGTTTACGGAGAAGGCGGGTTCAAGCAGGACTGCCCTGCCAACACCTGCACGCTGACAGGCCTGACGAACAACGTGAAGTACCACTTTGCCGTCACGGCCACCAACGCCATCGATGAGTCCGAGCGTTCACCGGCCTCCGCGGAGGTCCGTCCCGACGTCAAGCCTGATACCCCCGTGGCTCCCACCCTGAAGTTCGGGGATAAGCAGCTCTCCATTGCCTGGGTTCCCCCGGCCAGCAAGGGTTCACCCGTGAAGTCCTACGACCTGGAAATCTCGCCTGCCCCTGCCGGCCAGAATCCCCAGATCCAGAACCTCACCGGCTCCAGCCATGTGTGGTCCGGGCTGACCAATGGCGTGGCCTATAAGGTCCGTGTGTTGGCCCGTAACGATGCCAAGGAACCGTCGGAGTGGAGCGCCTACTCGGCAGCGGAGACTCCTGCGGGGGTCCCGGCCACGCCGTCTGCACCCACGGTTGCAGGTGCCGAATCGGTTGGCACGCAAAGCCAGCTGCAGGTCAGCTGGAAGGCGCCCAACAACAACGGTGACGCAGTGTCCGCCTATACGCTGACCACCTACCGTGGCGGTGCCGTCGTCGGGACCCAATCGGTGGCCGGAACGTCGCAGAACGTCACGGTGGCCAATGCCGAAGCGGACTACACCTTCACGGTCTCGGCAACCAACAAAGCGGGCGTCAGCGGCGTCAGCCAGCAATCCGCCGCTATCCGCGCCGCCGGAAAGCCCGGCACCGTGGGAAGCGGCTCTGTGACTGCCACGGGAGCCAGCGGCCAGTTGCGTGTCACCTTTACCCCGCTGACTGCAGCCGAACGCAATGGATCGCAGGACAACGAGATCACCTACCGATGGCAGACCGCCAGCGGTTCGGGTCCGATCGGGCGTGGCGGCGGGGACATCGGCGGTCAGCCGAATGGAACCGATGTGGTGGTCAACATCATCGCCACGTCCGTGAAGAACGGCATGGCGGGTGACGCCAAGGCGATCGGTTCGGGGAACCCGTACGGGCCCCCGAATGCGCCCAACGTCAGTGGCGGAAAGTCAGGCAAGGGCGACGGCCAGGTCCACTGGACGTGGAACAACCCGGCCATGAACGGCCGCCCCTTGGACCACTTCGAGGTCAGCCTGGACGGTGGGGGATGGGCCAGCGTGGGCAAGGCCAACAGCTACGACGCCGCGGGCGGCGGCTGGGACAAGACACGCAGGTTGCAGGTACGGGCGGTTACTGTAGTTGCCGGACCGGCCAGCGGAAACGTCGCGTCGACCTCCGGCGCGGACCCTACTCCGCCACCGCCACCGCCGGCGCCATCCACCGAGATCCAGGCCCACAACAACACGTGCCCCGGAAAGCCCGGACAGCCCGATACCTTCAACCCGAGCGGCCCCTCATGTGGCGCCGGCTGGGTGTCGCGCTCCGAGGGCCGGCTGAAGATTGACTGCACCAAGAACATCTATGGCGGCAGCACAGCCTGGTTCCGCGTCACTGAGGGCAGCCACCCGGGCTGGTTCGTCAAGTCCACCACCGTGGACATTTACGGCTCCCGGCCGGGAGGCTGCTAAGCCATGGCACTGACCATTCAATTCGACATTCCCCTCACCACCTTCACAACGAACAGGATCAACCGATGACCATGACAAACGAGCAAGCCGCGTGGTTTGCAGAAACGTTCGACAAGCTCGTTGCCAACGTGGGCCAGGCCGTGCTGGGCAAGGAACACGTCATCCGCTTGACGTTCACAGCGATGCTGGCCGAAGGCCACGTCCTGTTTGAAGATGCTCCGGGAACCGGCAAGACGTCCCTGGCCCGCGCGTTGGCGGCCACCGTGCAGGGCTCGCACAACCGCATCCAGTTCACCCCCGACCTTCTGCCGTCCGACGTCACGGGTGTAACCATCTATGACCAGAAGACCCAGAAGTTCGAATTCCACAAGGGCCCGGTCTTCAGCAACATCGTCTTGGCCGATGAAATCAACCGTGCCTCGCCGAAGACGCAGTCCGCGTTGCTGGAGGTCATGGAAGAGTCACGCGTCACGGTGGACGGCACAACATACGACGCCGGCCGTCCGTTCATGGTGTTGGCCACCCAGAACCCCATTGAGCAGGCAGGTACCTACCGGCTTCCCGAGGCCCAGCTGGACCGCTTCCTGATCAAGACCTCCATCGGCTACCCGGACCACGCGTCCACCGTCCGCCTCCTGGGTGGCGCCAACTTGAAGGACCGTTCCAAGGACCTCACCGCCATCATCACCACGCAGGCTGTTGCAGACATGGCGGACCTCGCGGCCACCACGCACGTGGACACAGCAGTGCTGGAATACATCTCCCGGTTGTGCGAAGAGACCCGCAATGCCTCGGAAACCCGCCTGGGTGTGTCTGTTCGTGGCGCCTTGGCCATGGTCCGCGCCGCCAAGGTCTGGGCTGCCGGCCAGGGCAGGAACTTCGTGCTTCCCGACGACATCAAGGAACTCGCTCCTGTGGTGTGGACCCACCGCTTGGTCATGGATCCTGAGGCAGAGTTCTCCGGAGCCACGCCTGAGGTTGTCCTCAGCCGCGTACTGGGTGATGTCGCAGCTCCCCAGCAGCGCGCCAACGCCTGACGGCCAGCCAACGCCTCACTATTCACGGCAGCGCTCGTCGCAGCACACGGAGGGGGATCGCCACCCGGCGATCCCCCCCGCCTACTTCCTTCGGTTCGAACAAAGGTCCACACATGTCCTCCAGCACACCCCTGAACAGGGCTGCTGAATCGCTCAAGCGCGCAACGTCCGCTGTGGCCGGTAAGGTCCGCTCGGTGCGCGGTCCGTCCGGCCAGCCACGGAACCGCCCGGGCCGTCCAGGAAAAGCCGGGGGCGGCAGCAAGCTGCATCCGGCAGCCGTATGGTCCGAAGCCATGGGAACAGCCGGGGAAGCACTGGGTCCTGCCTGGCGTAAAGCCACGTCCCTATGGCTCGCGTACGTGTGGCCCGTGCTGTCCGTGGTCAGTTTGCTGGGCTGGGTTGTCCTGGCTGCTTCTGTTGCGCTCTGGTGGGCAGGACAGGCCTGGGGCTGGCAGGAGGCAAAGTCCGCTGCGCTGGTGGCCTTCCTGTTGTTCGTCCTGGCCATCGTGTTCATTGTGGGCCGCTCGGCATACGGCGTGGTCCTCGACCTGGCCAGAACCCGCGTTGCGGTGGGGGATGATGCCGTAGGAAGCATCGCGGTATCCAACGTCTCGGCCCGGCCGCTCTTGCCGGCCTCGCTTGAACTGCCGGTCGGCGCCAACACTGCCGTTTTCCACCTGCCGCGCATGAAACCGGCCCAGGTTCATGAGGATCTCTTCACAATTCCCACGGCCCGGCGTGCGGTGATCGTGGTGGGGCCGGTACGTTCGGTCCGCGCCGACCCCCTGCACCTGCTGCGCCGGAGGGTGCTGTGGACAGAGCCTGTGGACCTCTTTGTCCACCCGCGGACCGTGGTGCTTGGCAGCTCGGCTGCAGGGTTCATCCGCGACCTCGAGGGCATGCCTACCACCGAACTTTCCAGCGCCGACGTTTCGTTCCACGCCCTGCGCGATTACGTGCCCGGCGACGACCGCCGCCACATCCACTGGAAGACGACGGCCCGCACCAACAAGCTCATGGTCCGCCAGTTCGAAGAAACCCGACGTGCCCACCTTGCCATCGCCCTGTCCATCAACACCGACGAATACGATTCCGAGGCTGAGTTTGAGATGGCAATTTCCGTGGCCGCTTCCATCGGCCGCCAAGCGATCAGTGAGCAACGGGATCTGGATGTCTTGACCCAAAAGGGTCCACTTCGCTGTGAAACCGGCCGCAACCTGCTGGACGATACCACCAGGATTGTCGGCGCACCCATGCGGCGCACCGCCGTCGACCTCGCCCGGAACCTGGCGGACGCCGTCCCCAACGCGTCCGTGGTGTTCTTTGTGGTGGGAAGCCACGTCACCGCCACCGAGCTGCGGACCTGCGCGGCCTCCGTTCCCCCTGGTGTACGCAGCCTGGCAGTCCGTGTCCAGCCTGGCGCTGCCCCGGCCCGTGCCAACATCGCGGACCTGACGGTGCTGACCGTCGGCGATCTGGATGACCTGGCCATTGTTCTTAGAAAGGCGTCCGCATGAGCTCCGAGCCCAATCTCCGCGTGCGGCCCCGCGCAACCAAAGCGGCAAAGCGGGCTGCATCGCCCGGCGGAAAAGGTTCCGGCCGGAACGGGTCCGTGGGCCGTTCCCGCACTGCCGCCGGCGAATCGATGTTCGCAGATGGCCGCCCGCTGTGGCACTTCGCCGTTGACTGCGGTGCCCTGACAGCGCTCCTGTTCCTGGGCATCCTCGGCTTCAGCCTGAGCTTCGGTGGGGATGCCCACTATTTGCTGGCCGGGCTGGGTGGCGTGATCCTGGGCCTGGGCATCTCGATCCTCAATGCCCACCTGCGGCTGGGCATGCTGATTACAACGGCCATGGCCTTCGGTGCGTACATGCTGTTCGGATCGGCCTTGGCTGTCCCGGACTCTGCGGTGCTGGGATTCCTGCCCAGCCTGGACTCCCTGCGGACCCTGCTGCTGGGTATCGTGTTCGCCTGGAAGGACATGCTGACCGTTGGAGTCCCTGTGGGCACTGCCAACGGCACGCTCATTGTGCCGTTCCTCAGTTCCCTCCTGATGGCGCTGGCCGCTGGCCTGTTGACATGGCGCTTGAAGAGCCCCTATTGGCCGCTCCTGCCCGTCCTGGTGTTGTTCGTTACCGGCATCGCCTTCAGTACCAGTGCCGGGTTCCTCAACGTGGAGCGGGGCGTCTCGCTCACCATCATCGCGATCGTGTGGGCCACCCTCCGCCGTGACGTGCTCCGCCAGCGCAGTACCAAGACCGTCTCGGCCAACCGTCCGGATGCCGATACCAGTGCAGCACGCCGCGGTCAGCTTCGACGCCTGGGAACCGCGGCGGCCGTGATCGCCGTCGCCGTGGGGCTCACCGCCGTCGTATCTCCCCTGGTGACCGCCAGCGATGACCGAAAGGTCCTGCGCAACACGATCGTTCCGCCGTTCGACCCGCGCGACTACGTCACGCCGTTGGCAAGCTTCCGGAACTTCGTGAAGGACGAGAAGGACAAGACGCTCTTCACGGTCAAGGGATTGCCGAAGGACGCCCGGGTGCGCTTGGCCGCCCTGGATGCCTTCAACGGCATGAACTACACCATGGACCCCAACAGCTCAGGCAACTTCAGCAAGGTGGGCGACGCGAAGTCTCTGAACACCTTGGCCGACTCCGGGAGCCCGGTGAAGGACACCAATTACACGCTGGGCATCACCATTGAGGACTACCAGGGCTACTTCGTTCCCGGTGGCCGGCACACCACCGGAATGAGCTTCGCGGACAACTCAGGTGCTGCCTCGGGCCTCTATTTCAACTCCGGCACGGATACCGCAGTCACCACCAACGGCTTGGTCAAGGGAGACAGCTACACCGTCCAGGTTTCGGACCCCGGAACCTTGGAGCACGGGCAGTTGACCCAGTACGACTTCGCCAAGATGACGTTGCCTGACGCCCAGGAAGTACCGCCGATTGTGGCATCGCAGGCCAACGAGATCTCAGCGGACGCCCCCACCGCCATTGACCGTGTCCGGCAAATTGAAGCGCATTTCCAAAAGAGCGGCGCCTTCAGCAACGGCCTGGTGGCTGACGGACAACTTCCCAGCCTCCCCGGTCACAGCGCGGCGCGCGTCAGGAACATGCTCTCAGCCAAGCAGATGCTGGGCGACGACGAACAGTATGCAGTGTCCATGTCCCTCATGCTGCGCCATTTGGGCATTCCCTCCCGGGTGGTCATGGGCTTCTACCCTGATCCCAAGAGCCCCGAGAACGGTGCCGGAGACCTCAAGATCACCGGCAAGGACGTGCATGCGTGGGTGGAGGTTGCCTTCGACCGCGTTGGCTGGGTGTCGTTCGATCCCACCCCGCCCAAGGACAACGTTCCCATCCCGCCGGACCCGGAGAACAAGTCCAAACCCAAGCCGCAGGTGCTGCAGCCGCCGCCCCCGCCACAGGAGCCCGCGGACTTGCCGCCGGACTCCACTCCCGATGCGCTGGATGCGGACGAGAAGAAGAACAACCCCTGGTTGTTCTGGGGACCGCTGCTGGCCGCCATCGGTGTTGCCCTGATTCCCTTGGGAATTCTGGCCATCCCGTTGCTGCTTATCCTCCTTTTGAAGGCACGACGCCGGAAGGCACGTTTCCGTGACGGCCACCCCGCCCAGCGGGTTGGCGGTGGATGGAACGAGGTAATGAGTTTGGCTACCGACATGGGAGCTTCGATCGACACGAAGTCCACCCGCCGGGAATCCGCCACTGTCATCGCCGAAGCGTTCCCCACTGCGGGAACCACCACCACCAAGCTGGCACACCGGGCAGATGCCGCGGTATTCGGGGCAGGCCAACCCAGCGAGGACGAGGTCAAGGAGTACTGGAAGATCGTGGATTCGTCGTTGACGGACATCACCGGCAGCGTGGGGTTCTGGAAACGCCAACAGGCAAGGTTCTCGCCACGGTCCCTGCTCTCTGACGGGCGGGCCGCACTCCTCCGCCGCCGGCAGTCTCCTTCCAACGGAGCCCAGCCGCGACTTCCGCTGATCGGCAAGAAGAAGGATGCATCCGATGAGCAGTGATGCGGAGCTGTGCCCGGCCTGCAAACACCCAGTCCGCCCTGGGGCCACGTTCTGCACCCAGTGCGGATCGCCTTTGAACAACAGGGGCGCCCGCAGGGAAGGCAACATCAACCACGCCCAAAAGGCCGCGCTGGAAACCGCCAACCGGCAAGGAACGCCCGATCCCGGTAGTATCTCGGTAGTGTCGGGGCCGGTGGCTCCGGCGCGCCAGACGCAAACGGGAACAACAACCACACCGGAGTCAGTTCCGGGTCCAGGGGGAGGCGGCACCATGACCACCAAGCTGGAGTTGGTGCCTGCTTCTGCGGGAAAACGCCTCGGTGCTGCGGTGCTGGACTGGCTGGGCCCCATCGTTGTGCTGGCCACCACTTTTTCCATTGGCATAGCCGGGATCACCCAAACCCGCAAAAACGGATTCATTGTGTACGACACCGGTCTGTTGGTCCTTCTGGGCAGCATCGGACTGGGCGTCACCGTGGTCTACATCTTTGTGATCCTTGGAATGGAAGCCAAGAGCGGCACCACAGTGGGCAACAAGCTCATGGGCATCCGCAGCACTGATGCTGACGGCTATGCGCCCGGTGCAGGGGCAGTCTTCGTCCGGGGAATCATCACCGGCGGTCTGCTTCTGCTGGGTATCCTGGCGTCGGTCATCCTGTCTGCACTGGGTTTGATCAACCTGGTGATGTGGATCGGGCTTCCCTTGATGGTCCTGGGGGCAGTGTGGGCCATCCTGGTGGTGGTCTCCAATGCATGGGATAAAGAGGGCAAGCTGCGCGGTTGGCAGGATAAGGCAGCGAAGGCACTGGTTTTTGATGTCAACGCCGGCCGTAACCCCGTGACCAGCGGCGGTATCCAGGGTCCGTACAGCTTCGCGCCCATGAACCTGCCGCCCGTGCTGCCCGTGGCCTCGCCTGTTCCCGGTGGACAGGCGAACAGCCCTGCCCGGGTATCCGCGCCCGTCGAGGCTGCTGGAACGGTTCGGCCTGCAGCCGCCGCCACGCCCCCCGCTGCAGTCATGCCCCCCGCTGCAGTGCAGCCTTCGCACGACCCCAACCAGTGGCGCCCGCCCGCACAGCCGCGCACGCCGTCCCAAGCCACTACAGTCCAGGCTTCCCCAGCGCCAGCCCCAGCCAATTCGGCCACTCCGGTAGCGTCGGCACCCCAGGTTGTTCCGTCGGCTCCCCACGTTGTTCCGTCGGCTCCCCACGTTGTTCCGTCGGCTCCCCACGTTGTTCCGTCGGCTCCCCACGTTGTTCCGTCGGCTCCGGGCGCGGCAGCCCACCCTGACGACGACGTTGAGCGGACCCAGATGCGGCCCGGTGCTGCGCGGGCCCTGGCCGTCCTGCGTATCAGGGTGGACGACGGCCAGGATGTCCAGCTTGGCGGCTCGGTGCTCCTGGGCCGGAATCCGGCGCCCCAGCCCGGAGAGAACGTGGAGCAGCTCCTGCCCGTGTCCGACCCCGGCCGGTCCATTTCCAAGACGCACCTGCACTTGCGCGTCGACGGCGACGGCGTGTGGGTGACGGACCGCAATTCCACCAACGGGAGCGCAGTCACCACTCCCGATGGCATCCAAACCAGGCTTCACGCCGGTGAGGCTGTCCTGGTCCGCCCCGGATCAACAGTCCACTTCGGAGACCGTTCCTTCCACCTAGGACAAGCATGAATTCACAGCCGGCCACTCCCGCCAACACCGGACCGGTGCCCACTGGTTCAACCTACGGGCTCAGCTACGGGTACGGGACCGACCGAGGCCTGCGGCGGGAGCTGAACGAGGATTCGTTCATCGCCTCGGATCCGGTGTTCGCTGTGGCCGATGGCATGGGCGGTCATGAAGCCGGAGAGATCGCCAGCGGGATGTGCGTGCGCACCTTGGGGAGCGCTCCAGTGCTCTCGGCAGGTGTCCGCACAGCCTCTGCGGCTGATCTTCAGGCCTGCCTGCTGAAGGCGGATGCCGGCATCCGTGAGGCCACCGGCGCAAGAGCGGGCACCACTCTGTCCGGTGTGGTTGTGGTGGAACAAATGGGCCTGCCGTACTGGCTGGTGATGAACATCGGCGATTCCAGGACCTACCGGCTCAGCCAAGGCGAGTTCTCACAGGTCAGCGTCGACCACTCTGAAGTCCAGGAGTTGGTGGACTCGGGCGACATCACTCCTGAGCAGGCCGCGGTCCACCCGCGCCGGCATGTGGTCACCAGGGCGCTGGGTACCGGGGATGAAACCGAAGCCGATTTCTGGTTGTTGCCCATCCAGGAAGGTGACCGGATCATGGTGTGCTCGGATGGGCTCAACGGTGAGCTGGGGGACGAGCACATGTTCCGGATCCTCAGCACCGTGGCGCACCCGCAGGACGCCGTGGACGCACTGATCCAGGCTGCTTTGCGCAGCGGCGGGCGGGACAACGTCACGGTGATTGTGGTGGACGCCAAGAACGTCATGAACGACGCCGGTATCGCCACCACCGCGCCCCGGCCGGAAGTCTCCTCCGAGGTTGAGGAAGACACCCTTCCGCGGGCCTGGGTCAACGGTGTGGAGCAGACGAACAATGCGGACCAGGAGGATGGCGATGAGCGGTAACCAGCCGTCGTCAGCGCGTTACCAGCAGGGCGATTGGTTCGGCGTGGTGCGTGGCGGAACTTTGGTGCTGCTGGGACCTGAAACCCCCCATGCCCTCCTTGACACTGTGTGGGACCTTCTTGCTTCGGAGCCCGAGGCCCACGAAGTCCTCCATGAGGTGACTGAGGCATTCGGCGTCTCCCTGAGCCGCATCCCGCCTTTTGGAATCATTGATGCGAAGGACGCGCTGAGGGTGTTCCTCCGTGGAGACCTTGAACTCCTGGTCCAGCTGGAGGGCGGCCAGGAAGAGCTCACTGGACGCGATGTGACCACCTGGACTGAGCGTCGCCTCATGCACGCCCGTTCCTTCTCCGTCCGGATTGGCGGCGGCGACACCGCGCAGGTTTCCGCTGCCCTTGATACCGCTGCGGTCATGGAAAGTGCTGCACTGAACGGGCTGCCGGTGGGGGAGGGCGTCGTGCTGCTCTCCTCGATCGAGGTGGACTTGGTGGGCGGAACGGCCACGGAAGCCGCACCAATAGACGATGAACCCCAGCAGAACGCCGTTGCTCCGGAACCAGTGTCCGCCAGCGAGCCTGCGTCCGCACCCGAGCCTGTGTCCGCACCAGAGCCGGTGGCGGCAGCCGAGCCTGTGTCCGATGAGACCATGATCGGTTACCCCGAGCCAGTCGTGGAAGACGAAGCCGAGCCAGTCGTGGAAGAACCCGAGCCGGCGATGGAAGAAGACCCCGAGACCGCAGAGCAGGCGCCCGCAGAGCCGGCTGACGAACCGGCCACGTCCGGGTCAACAGATGGCGTAGTCCACACCAGCACCACGGATATTTTGGTTCCGTCGTTGGAAAACACCACCAACTATGACCACCTGTGGGACAAAACGGTGATGCGGAACATCGAGGACGCCGCGGTGCGCCTGGACAGCGATGGCGACGACAACCACGGGCACTCGCCCTCCGGCCAGGGAACGCCGGCCGCAGAGCCCCAGCCAGACGAATCCCAGCCAGATGAATCCCGGCCGGACGAACCACCCGCCACTTCCGCGGCGCCGCTCCCGACGTCGGCGTCCCCGGCGTCCGGCGACGTGGCCGCCCAGGGGGAGTCCGCCGTCGGACAGGTGCAGTCCGTGCAGTCCAGCGGGTTGATCGACTCCGTGCCATGGCTGCGCAGCAGCCCTGTTGGGCCGGCCGCCGGTGCCTCACCCGCGGCGCCGGTGAGTATGGGCAGCGCCCCCCAGGTCCCATCGGTCTGGCCGCCCGCGGTTCCGGCCCAACCGCAGGTGAACGACGCGGAGGACGCCGATCATGATGGGCAGACCATCATGAAGAGCAGCCTCCCGGTGGAAGGGGGCCCGGTCAACACACCGGCCGCAGATACCGAAGCCCAGCAGGGTCCCAGTGTCCTGGCCCGGGTGTGCTCCCAAGGCCACGCAAACCCGCCTACCTACCCCCAATGCTCGGTGTGCGGGATTTCACTGTCCGGTGACGCCGTGCACGTCCCGCGCCCCAGGTTGGGCCGGATGCGTTTGTCCACCGGGGAATTGATTGACCTGGACCGCTCGCTCATCATCGGCAGGCAGCCGTCGGTTTCCAGGGTCCAGGGCGGCACCATGCCGCGACTTGTCCAGGTGGAAAGCCCTGGCGGGGATATTTCCAGGTCACATGTGGAGGTCCGCCTTGAGGGGTGGCATGTGATGCTGTGCGATTTGAAAGCCACCAACGGCACTGTGCTCATCCGTGAAGGCCAGGCACCCCGCAGGCTTGCGCAGAATGAGATGGCGATCCTGCTGGACGGCGACATTGCAGAACTGGGCGACGATATTTCGTTGCGTTTCGAGGAGATTCTTTGAGTTCCAAGCGGCCACCCGCACCACCACCACCCATCCCGGGGTTCAAGTACATCAGTCTCCTGGGATCCGGTGGCTTTTCCGACGTCTACCTTTATGAGCAGGACAGGCCCCGCCGAAAAGTAGCCGTCAAGGTGCTGTTGTCAGACCTGAAGACCGAGGGCGCGCGCCGTCGCTTCGAATCCGAAGCGAACCTGATGGCGCAGTTGTCGTCACACCCTTACATCGTCACGATCTTCGAAGCCGAAATTACCGAAAACGGCCACTCGTACCTGGCCATGGAGTATTGCTCGCGGCCCAGCCTCGATGTCCGCTACCGGCGCCAGCGCTTCAGCGTTGACGAGGTACTCGCTGTCGGCATCCAGGTGGCGTCCGCCGTCGAAACCGCCCACCGGGCAGGCATCGTCCACCGCGACATCAAGCCGGCCAACATCCTGGTGACGGATTACAACCGTCCGGCCCTGACCGACTTCGGCATTTCCGGAACCATCGGCGCGGACACCGAGGACGACGCCGGCATGTCCATTCCGTGGTCCCCGCCGGAGCAGTTCCGCGGAGGCTCGGTGGACGGCGTGCCCGTTGATATCTGGGCGCTGGGAGCAACCCTTTACACCCTGCTGGCGGGGCGTTCCCCGTTCGTCCTCCCGGGACAGGACAACTCGCAGAGGGAACTCATTTCACGCATCACCAATGCGCCCCTTCCGCGGTTGGGACGTGCCGATGTACCGGAGTCCCTGGAACTGGTTTTGGCAACAGCCATGGCGAAGTCGTCGGATTCGCGGTATTCCTCAGCCCACGCCTTTGCGTTGGCGCTTCAACGGATCCAGACGGAACTCAACCTCTCCGTCACACCCTTTGAAGTCCTTGAAGAGCAGGGGCACCCGGATGAACACCCTGATGACAACGTGGAGGAAACCCGGGTCAGGAGCATCGCCGCCATTGACCCGGATGCCTCCGGAACTGCCACCACAGGGTCCGCTCCCACCTTCCCGGCGCGGACGTTCCCGTCCACCATGCCTGGCGCCAACCGGCAGCCCGCAGCGCCGCAAACAGCGCCCCAGCTGCCGCCGGCGCGTTTCAGCCCGCCCGCGCCCCAGTTCCACACTCCGCCCGCCGGAGCCAGCGGCCCTGCGGAGGAAACCGGGGAGTCCACGGTCCTCCGTGGCTGGCAGCCTTCCGGGAAACAGGACGACGTCGACGCCACGGTCAGCCGTTCCAACGCGCCTGCGGGTGCCACGGCAGTTGAGCCCCGGCCGGCAGATCACGGCAAGCGAAACCTCTGGTTGGCAGCAACGGGTGCAGCGGTCCTGGTGGTAGCCATTGTGGTGGGAGTGGTCCTGGGCGCGAATGCCCAACCCAAGGCAGCACCCACCCCCACCAGCAGCAAACCACCCGTGGACGCGCTGGGTGATGGCGGTGTCCCCGAAGTGACCAACTTGCGCGCGGAGCAGCAATCCGGCGGCGGCGGACCCGCACTCATCATTTTCCGGTGGGACTACTTGGAGCTGAAGCCGGGGGACACTTTCAAATGGCGGACAAAGTCGGCCAAGTCCGATGGCCCTTACGAGTCCACGCTCGCCACCAACGCGGTGGTGTCCAGCACCACCCCGTCACCGGTATGCATCCAGGTCATTGTTGTCAGGGCCGACGGATCGGCATCGCCAGGTGGGCCGGATTCCATCGCCTGCCTGGACAAGTAGCCGGCACATGAAACGAACACACACCGCACTGAGGAGGCACAGATCATGGGGGATCTAGCAATAGATTTCTGTGGCGAATGGTACGAACCATCCGACGAGGACGTGTTCGACATCGGCCGCGAGGGCGACCTCGAAGTCGATGACAACCCCTACCTGCACCGGCGGTTCCTGCAGATTGCCCGGTACGACGGCATTTGGTGGCTCAGCAACGTGGGCAGCATGTTGTCCGCCACGATCGCCGACGGTTCCGGCGGAATGCAGGCATGGCTGGCTCCCGGGGCCAGGATTCCGCTGGTGTTCAGCCACACGAACGTGATCTTCACGGCCGGACCCACTACCTACGAGTTCGCCGTGCACCTGAAAACGCCGTCCTTCCGGCATGAAGCGCGGGAGGACGATCAGGCGGGGGATACCACCATTGGCCCCGTGATCTTTACGGACTCCCAGAAAGCCCTCATCGTCGCGTTGGCCGAGCCCATGCTTAGGCGCGAAGGCACGGGTTTCAGCGCCATTCCGTCCTCTGCCGAGGCCGCAAAACGCCTGGGCTGGGCACTGACCCGCTTCAACCGCAAACTGGACAACGTGTGCGACAAGCTGGACCGGGTGGGGGTGGTTGGCCTCCGCGGCGGCGCAGGAAAACTCGCCACCAACCGCCGTGCCCGGCTGGTAGAGCACGCAGTGA
This sequence comes from Paenarthrobacter ilicis, assembly GCF_016907545.1. Taxonomy (NCBI): domain Bacteria; kingdom Bacillati; phylum Actinomycetota; class Actinomycetes; order Micrococcales; family Micrococcaceae; genus Paenarthrobacter; species Paenarthrobacter ilicis. The sequence continues at coordinate 1,348,353 of NZ_JAFBCD010000001.1, forward strand.
CATCACACTTGGTGACCGCAGCAGACCTGCATCTCCTTGACACCACGACTGGAGCCGACGACGCATGAAGTTCCGCTTGACCCTGCGGCGTGACCCTGCTGAAGCAAAGGACCTCGCCGTCACGGTGGATGGCCGTGCCACGGTAGCTGACATCGCCACCGAACTGTGGATTGCCGACCCCGCCCGCAAGGGGACCGAACCGCCGTCGAACCTTTCCATCAGCGTGGACGAGGCGTTTGTTGGCGGCGGCCTGTCCGGCCATGTCCTCAGGCCAATGGACAATCTGTTGGAGTCCGGCCTGCGGCCCGGCTCCAAGGTTTCACTGGCCCAGGTCAGTGAGCAGTTCGCCACCAACGGGCACGGCGAAGGAAACAACCGTGGACCCGCCGCGGCTACCCTGCGGGTGATGTCAGGGCCCGACGTCGGACGCGAATTTTCGCTGCCTTTCGGCACCAGCTACATCGGCCGGGACAGGGACGCCGATATCCGCCTTTCAGATCCGCTGACGTCCAAGCGCCATGCGCGGATCACCGTGGGCGAAACAGTGGAAATCGTGGACACAAACTCTGCGAACGGCCTGCTGATGGACGGGCTTCCCGTCACCAGGGCCACGTTGGAGTCATCCGACACCGTCACGCTGGGCGACACCAGCGTTGGCGTGGTCGCGTTGTCGAGAAACCACACTGGCGGACCGTCGTCGCCCTTGGTGGACTTCAACCGTTCGCCGCGGGTTTTGCCAAGGTTCGAGTCACCCAAGCGCGTTCCGCCGGCCGGACCCAAGCGACCCGAACACCAGCCGTTCCCGTACATCATGCTGGTGGCCCCGTTGCTCATGGGTGGCGTGCTGTTCGCCGTGACCCAGAACCTGCTGTCCGTCCTGTTCATGGCCATGATGCCGCTCTTTATCGTGGGCCATTATGTGGACCACAAGATGCAAAGCAAGCGGCAGGCCAAGGAAGGCCACAAGCAGTTCCAGGCCGCCATGCTGGCGTTCCGTGAAGACATTGACCGCCAGCAGAACATCGAGCGCGCCGTCCGCTTGCAGGAAGCGCCGTCCGTGAGCGACACCGTGGACGCCATCTACAAACTCGGCCCGCTGCTGTGGACCAACCGGCCCGAACACCAGCACTTCATGGGAGTGCGCTTCGGGATCGGCTCGGCTCCTTCCCGTATCCAGTTCGAAGAGCCTGGGGCCAACGAAACCGAACCCCGGTACATGCGCGAAATCCAGGAATGCCTGCAGCAGGTCCGCGTGATCGAAGGCGTCCCCATTGTCTCGCAGCTGCGCACCTCCGGCTCGTTCGGCGTGGCAGGGGATCGCAGCGTGGTGGATGACGTGGCCCGCGGCATGGTGTTGCAGCTGGTGGCCCTCCACTCGCCGGCAGAAGTTGTCCTCACCTCGTTGACCTCGGCGCGCTCCCGCGAGCGGTGGGACTGGCTGCAATGGCTTCCCCACGTTGGCTCCGGCCACAGCCCCCTTTCCGGCGACCATTTGGCCGCCGGACCGGGCGCCGGCGCGGCATTGCTGTCCCGCCTGGAAAACCTGGTGGAAGAACGCGAGTCCATGGCCAAGGAGCCTGGTCCGCAGCTTCGTCCGGGGCTCAAGGACGAGCATGAGGAACTGCCGGGGCCCGTGGTTCCTGCAGTTCTGGTGATCGTGGAAGACGACGCTCCCGTGGACCGGGGCCGTTTGACCCGGTTGGTGGAGCGTGGTCCGGATTACGGCGTGCACATCATGTGGGTGGCGGCCAACGTGCAATCACTGCCGGCTGCCTGCCGTGACTTCCTGTCGGTGGATGGGGACCACGGCACCACCACCGGCCAAGTCCGCCTGGGCCGCCACACCTACCCCGTCAGCTGCGAAAGCCTCGACGCCGATCTGGCCACCCAGCTGGCACGCATGATGTCGCCGCTGGTGGATGTGGGAAATCCGCTCGAGGACGATTCCGACCTCCCGCGCGCTGTCTCCTACGCCACGTTGATCGGCAAGGACCTGATGGACAAGCCGCAGGCCGTTGCCGAGCGGTGGCAGGAAAACAACTCAGTGCACGCCACGGCAGTACCCAACCGCAAGGACAACGGAAGCCTCCGTGCCCTGGTGGGGTCCAAAGGTGTGGAACCGTTCTACCTGGACCTCAAAAACGAGGGACCGCACGCGCTGGTAGGCGGAACCACCGGTGCCGGTAAGTCCGAGTTCCTGCAGTCCTGGGTGATGGGCATGGCTGCTGCCTACAGCCCTGACCGGGTCAGCTTCCTGTTTGTGGACTACAAGGGTGGGGCCGCTTTTGCCGACTGCCTCCACCTGCCCCACACCGTTGGCCTGGTGACGGACCTTTCGCCCCACTTGGTCCGCCGGGCTTTGACGTCCCTTCGGGCCGAGCTCCACTACCGCGAACGGCTCCTGAACCGGAAGAAAGCCAAGGACCTGCTGGCGCTGCAGCGCGAAGCTGATCCCGAGGCGCCGCCGTACCTGATCATCATTGTGGACGAGTTCGCCGCGCTGGCCACCGAGGTTCCGGAGTTCGTGGACGGAGTGGTGGATGTGGCCGCCCGAGGCCGTTCCCTGGGCCTCCACCTGATCCTTGCCACCCAGCGGCCGGCGGGTGTCATCAAGGACAACCTGCGGGCCAACACCAACCTCCGCGTGGCCCTGCGCATGGCCGATGAAGTGGACGCGGTGGACATCCTTGGTGTGCCTACCGCAGCCTACTTTGACCCCTCGATTCCCGGCCGCGGTGCCGCGAAGACCGGTCCCGGCCGTATCCAGGGTTTCCAGACCGGATACGCCGGTGGCTGGACCACCGACAAGCCACAGCGGCCGCGGATCGACATTGTGGAAATGGCCTTCGGCTCCGGACCCGCATGGGAACCGCCCCTGGAGTCCCAGATGGAAGAAGAACCGGCGGGTCCCAACGACATCGCCAGGATGACGGAGAACATCATCCGGGCTGCTGACGTCCTGTCCATCGAACCGCCCAGGAAGCCGTGGCTCAATGAACTGGCCACCACCTACGATTTCTCCAAGCTGCCCAATCCCCGCAGTGACGAGCGCCTGCTGTTGGGCGTGGCTGACGACCCTGCGCACCAGGACCAGCCCACGGTGTTTTACGAGCCGGACAAGGACGGCAACATGGCCGTCTACGGCACCGGCGGTTCAGGCAAGTCAGCGGCGTTGCGCAGCATTGCCATCGCTGCTGCCGTGACTCCCCGTGGTGGTCCGGTCCACATCTACGGCATTGACTGTGGTTCTTCGGGATTGAAGATGCTGGATGGCCTGCCGCACGTTGGCGAGATCATCAACGGCGATGACGTGGAACGCGTGGGCCGGTTGTTGCGCTGGCTCAAGGAAGTGGCCGATGACAGGGCCGCCCGGTTCGCGGAAGTGCGGGCCTCCACCATTGTGGAGTACCGGCAGTTGGCCAACAGGCCTGATGAGAAGCGCATCTTCATCCTGGTGGACGGCATGTCCGCGTTCCGTGAAGGATACGAGTACAGCAAGCTTTCTGCGCTGTGGGACATCTTCCTGACCCTTGCCACGGATGGGCGGCCCCTGGGTATCCACTTGGTTGTCAGCGGAGACCGCACCAACTCGGTACCGGCGTCGTTGCTGGCCTCAATCCAGAAGCGCCTGGTCCTGCGCCTCAGCTCCGAAGACGACTACATGACACTGGATGTGCCCAAAGACGTCCTCAATGCAGCGTCACCCCCGGGCCGTGGATTGCTGGATGGTTTGGAAGTCCAGCTCGCCGTTCTTGGCGGCAACTCCAACCTGGCCTTGCAGGCCCGTGAAGTGGTCAAGCTCAGCCAGGCCATGGTCAGGCAGGGCCTGGAACCTGCACCCCAGATCCAGCGTCTGCCCGAACTGGTGGATCTGGACATCCTGCCCAGTGGCTCCACCGACAACCCGGTCATTGGCGTGGACGACGAAACACTCGGCCCAGCCGCGATCGCAGCCAAGGGTTCCTTGCTGCTGGCCGGTCCTCCGGGCGCCGGACGCACTGTGGCCTTGGTGACCCTGGCATACGCACTGAAGCGGTCCAACCCGCGGACGGACCTGATCTACATCGGATCCCGCCGGTCCACGGTAGCCAACCTGAATCTTTGGAGCAGGTCCCTGGTGGGACCGGACGAGGTTTCGGACGTCATTGATGACCTGATCGACAAAGCATCGGACAACCCTGGAACCATGGCCATCTTCATTGAGGGCCTCACCGAGTTCACCGATACCCTGGCGGAATCGGGCGTGGGCCGGCTGGTCACCGCCGCCATCAAGGCGGATCAGTGGGTTGTTGGTGAGTCTGAAACGTCCACGTGGTCACAGGCATGGTCACTGGCGCAACCGTTCAAATCGGGTCGTCGGGGACTCCTGCTCAACCCGGGGGATGTGGAGGGCGATACGCTGCTCAACACCTCCCTGGGACGCATCAGCCCGGACTTCATTCCGGGCCGCGGCTACATCGTTGGGCGCGGAAAAGTCAGGAAGCTGCAGATCGCCATGCCGCCGGAGAACCGCAGCTGAATTTGCCGGGGCGCGGGGGATGTAGGAGGATTTTTATCAAACATCCCCCAAACTTCGGGCACCCCAACGCCCGGGCTGAGGTTCTCTGATGCGACATTCTGCTGTCCCTGCCCTTTTACTGGCCGCCGGTTTGATCCTGGCACCGGCCACTGCTGTCCAGGCTGCTCCGTGCGATGGCAAGGTCTCCTGCCTCCCCACCGAGGGAGCGCAGAACCCCCTGCCCACACAGCCTTCGCTGGCTCCTGAACCGGACCAGAAGCCGGCCCCCAAGCCCACCCGGACCCGGGAACAGCAGGCGCCGCCCGTCCCGGAGGCTCCGGCGCCCGCAGCCCCGGAACCGGCCAAGGAACAGCCCGTACCCGAACGGCAGGCTCCACCACAGCAGGCTCCCGCGCAGCCGAAGGTGGCCGAAGAGCCGGCGCCCGACGTAGTGGCTCCGGAGCCCGCAACGGAGAGCACCCCCGCGGATCCGACGCGATCGGCCACTCCTTCCGCGAGCTCCACAAGCACAGCCAGCCCGCAGCCATCGGCGTCGTCCAACTGGAACACTCCCGTGGACAAGGGCAGGGAAACCCAGGCCGCTGCCATGGTCCCCAGTTCCTTCAATGGCCCCAACCTCATGGGTTTGTTCGGCATCCTGGGCGGTGTCCTCCTGGTGGGGCTCGGCGGCCTGGCTTTCGCTTTGTGGAGCAAGAACCGGCTCTCCTCGCACTAGCAGGGCTTTAATGTCGGTGGCTTACGGCAAGATAGAACTGTGAGCACACCAGAGAATCCGGATCCGGTAGACACCACAACGCAGGATGCCGCCCAAGCGGTTAAAGCGGAGGAGGGCACGCCTCCCTCGGAATCCCTGCGGGACGAGTACGAGCATCTGGCGGATCTTGTCCGCAAGTACAGGTATGCGTATTACCAAGAGGATTCCCCAACGGTCTCCGACGCCGAGTTCGATGAACTGTACCGGCGCCTCGAAGAGATGGAAGCCCTGCACCCGGAACTGGTGTCCAATGACTCTCCCACGCAGGAAGTCGGCGGGGAAGTCTCCTCCGCCTTCGCCGCGGTTGCCCATCTACAGCGCATGTACAGCCTGGATGACGTCTTCTCGCTGGACGAACTCGAAGCATGGGTCCGCAAGGCTGAGGCTTCGGTGGCAAAGCTGGGGGACAGGGTTCCGGAGATCTCATGGCTCACTGAGCTGAAGATCGATGGTCTTGCAGTAAACCTGCTCTACAGGGACGGCAAGCTGGTCCGCGCCGCCACCCGTGGGGACGGCACTACCGGCGAGGACATCACCCACAACGTATTGACCATCAAGGAGATCCCCCGGGAGCTCCACGGCAGCGGCTACCCCTCCGAAGTTGAAATCCGGGGCGAGGTCTTCATTCCTTCCAAGGCATTCGTGGCCTTCAACGAGACATTGGTGGAGGCCGGCAAGGCGCCGCTGGCCAACCCGCGCAACGCTGCTGCCGGGTCCCTGCGCCAAAAGGATCCGGCAGAAACAGCCAAACGCCCCCTGAGCATGTACGTGCACGGCATCGGTGCCCGGGAAGGCCTGGACGCCAAGAGCCAATCGGAAACCTACAAACTCCTTGAAGGCTGGGGACTGCCCGTCAGTCCCTACCTCAAGGTGCTGGATTCCTTTGAAGGTGTCCTGGAATTCATTGCCGATTACGGCAAGCGACGGCACAACCTCACCCACGAAATCGATGGGATTGTGGTGAAGATCGATGACTTCGCCACCCAGCGGGCCCTCGGCTACACCTCCCGCGTTCCCCGGTGGGCGGCCGCCTACAAGTACCCGCCGGAAGAGGTCCACACCAAGCTGCTGGACATTGCGGTCAACGTTGGCCGTACGGGAAGGGTTACCCCCTTTGGCCTGATGGAGCCGGTGAAGGTTGCCGGTTCCACGGTTGGGATGGCCACTCTCCACAACCAGGAGGTGGTGAAGGCCAAGGGCGTGATGATCGGCGACATCGTGATCCTTCGGAAGGCTGGAGACGTCATCCCGGAAATCGTGGGTCCGGTGCTGGCATTGCGGGACAAGCAGGAGCCGCCGGTCCGCGAGTTTGTGATGCCTACCGAGTGCCCCAGTTGCGGTACGCCCCTGGCTCCGGCCAAGGAAAGCGACGTGGACATCCGCTGCCCCAACGCAAAGTCCTGCCCCTCCCAGTTGCGCGAGCGTGTGTTCCACGTGGCCAGCAGGGGAGCGTTCGACATTGAGGCCCTCGGATGGGAGGCCGCGGTTGCCTTGACGCAGCCCGCTGAGCCGGAAGTGCCGCCTTTGACCAGCGAGGCCGGGCTGTTCAGCCTCACACGCGAGGATCTGTCCAATGTCCTGATCCGCCGGGAAAAGAAGTCCAAGGGCGTGGGCACGGGCCAGCATGAGCTGGTGCCGTACTTCTATACCAAGGGCTCGGCAAAGTCGCCGTCCAAACCCACGGCAACCACCGAGAAGCTGTTTGCGGAGCTGGAAAAGGCGAAGAAGCAACCCTTGTGGCGGGTGCTGGTGGCGTTGTCCATTCGGCACGTTGGACCAACAGCTTCACGGGCCTTGGCAACGGCCTTTGGCAGCATGGACGCCATCCGGAACGCCACGGAAGAGCAAATGGCACATGTGGATGGCGTTGGCCCCACCATCGCGGTGGCGCTCAAGGAATGGTTCGCGGTGGACTGGCACAACGAAATCGTGGACAGCTGGGCGGCGGCCGGGGTCCGGATGGAAGACGAACGCGATACGTCCGTGCCGCGGACACTCGAAGGCCTTACCGTCGTGGTCACCGGGACGCTGCCCAACTACAGCCGGGACGAGGCCAAGGAAGCCATCATCATCCGGGGAGGCAAGGCTTCCGGGTCTGTCTCCAAGAACACCAGCTACCTGGTGGCTGGTGAAAGCGCCGGCACCAAGCTGGACAAGGCGGAGCAACTGGGCGTCCCCGTTCTGGACGAGGATGGTTTCCGGGAACTCCTGGCCAACGGACCGGCCGCACCAGACACCGCCGCAGCAATCACCGAGGAATCCCCAGAGGAAGCAGAAACCACGTGACGGATCCGCTGGAACTGCTCGCCATCGCCACAACAGCAGCGGCGGCCGGTGCTGCTGTCCTCGCCGGACGGTCCGCCACAGGTACCGGTGGCGAGGGGCTGGAGACCACCAACAAGGGCGAAGCCGGGGACTGGGTCACAGCCTTCGACGTTGCTGCCGAGAACGCTGTCCGGGAGGCGCTTCTGGCTGCCCGGCCGCACGACGCCATCACGGGGGAGGAGCACGGGACTACCCGTCCGTCCGTTCCGTCAGGCTACAGGTGGTCCATTGACCCGTTGGATGGCACCACGAACTTCATCCGGAACATCGCCTACTACGCGACGTCGGTTGCGGTAGCGGATGCCGACGGCGTCTGGCTGGCCGGCGTCGTGGACGCTCCGGCGCTGGGACGCACCTACTCCGCCGCGCGCGGACACGGTGCATGGCTCGAAACGCGGGGGGTACGGACCCGGCTTTCCGGCCCGGTTTCCGGACGTACCGGCCTTCTCCTGGCCACGGGCTTCAGCTATGACCCGGCAACACGGGCCAGCCAGTCCGCTGGGCTGGCTGAGTTGATGGAGGGTTTTGCCGATGTGCGGCGGCTGGGTTCCGCGGCGTTGGATCTTTGCCTGGTAGCTGACGGCACCTTTGACGCCTACGGTGAGCGTGGCTTGAACGAGCATGATTTTGCCGCAGGAGCCCTGATCGCCGAAGAAGCCGGTTGTTGGGTGCGCCGTCCCCGGTTGAGGAGCCCCCTCGACGGCGGACCGGCTTCCGATGACCGGCTGGCGTCGTGGATGTGTGCCGGAACGTTGGAGTTGTCCGGCAAGTTCCCCTTGTGAAAAATCCATGACCGTGACATCTCCAGGACGGACTTACCCAGGACAGTGAATTACCCATGATCCGTACGCTGGCCATCGCCAACTTCCGATCCATCCGGGACCTGACCATGGAACTTCACGGTCTGGATGTGGTGACGGGGGCCAATGGCAGTGGCAAATCCTCCCTGTACCGTGCTCTCCGCCTGCTGTCCGAGTGCGCCGGTGCGGGCTCTGCCAATGTGGTGGGCTCGTTGGCCAGGGACGGAGGCTTGTCTTCCACGTTGTGGGCCGGACCGGAATCGATCAGCAGGGGTATGCGCGGCGGACAAGCACCGGTGCAGGGCACTGTCCGGCGCGCGCCGGTCAATCTTAAACTGGGGTACTCCGGCGACGACTTCGGCTACCTGGTGGATCTGGGTCTGCCCGCTTCAGGCAGTGCAGGCTACGACCCCGATACCGGAAGGCCGCGGGCGTCCGCCTTCAGCCTGGACCCGGAAATCAAGCGCGAGCAGATCTTCTCCGGCCCTGTGGCGAGGCCGGGATCCTTGTTGGTGGACCGCAAAGGGGCCCTGGCCAAGCTGCGCGGACCCGATGGAGAGTGGACCGAGCTGTCGCGAAGGCTGGACACATACCAGAGCATGCTCACCGAGGTATCGGACCAGGATCGCGCACCGGAGGTGATGCGGGTCCGTGACGCCGTGCGTTCATGGCGCTTCTATGATCACTTCCGGACCGACGTTGATGCCCCGGCCCGACAGGCCCGGATCGGCACCCGCACGCCGGTGATGCACCACAGCGGGCAGGACCTTGCGGCGGCGCTGCAGACCATCCGGGAGGTGGGCTTCGAGCGCCAGCTGGATGCCGCTGTCCGCCATGCGTTTCCTGGGAGTCGTTTGGATGTGGCTATTGCTGACGGGCGCTTCAGCGTGGAGTTGCTGCAGCCTGGCATGCTGCGGCCCATGAAGGCTGCCGAGCTTTCCGACGGGACCTTGAGGTTCCTCCTCCTGACCGCAGCGTTGCTGACGCCGCGGCCCCCGGAACTGATGGTGCTCAATGAACCGGAAACCAGCCTCCACGTTGACCTGATGCCGGCACTGGCCGGACTGATCGTCCAGGCCAGTGCCACCAGCCAGATGATTGTGGTGACCCACTCCGAGGCCTTGCTCACGGAGCTCCGAAAGAGTGGATCGGCGTACGAGCACCAGCTCTATAAGGACACCGGCGAAACCAGAATCGAGGGCCTCGGTGCCCTGGAGGGTCCGTCGTGGGCCTGGCCCAAACGCTAGATGGCTGATCCGATCGACGTCAGCTCCTGCACGTCGGCGTCCGCGTACTGGTTTTCAGGCCGGGGCAATCCGTAGTGCCCCCGAAGGGTGCTGGCCGTGTATTCGGTCCGGAACAGCCCGCGCGCCTGGAGAACAGGCACCACTTGGTCAACGAAGATGTCCAAGCCTGAGGGCAGCACGGGCGGCATGATGTTGAAGCCGTCAGCGGCCCCGCCAACAAACCATTCTTCGATGGCGTCGGCCACCTGCTCCGGAGTGCCGGTGAAGGTCCTGTGGCCACGGCCCCCGCCCAGCCGGCCGATGAGCTGCCGGACGGTCAGCTTCTCGCTTCGTGCCAGTTCCACAATCAGGGTGTAGCGGCTCTTGGCGCCCTCGATCTGGTCCTCGGAAGGAAGATCCGCGGGCAATTGCCGGTCCAACGGAAGATCGTCCGGCGAAAGCCGCAGGGTTTTGGCGAGTTGATCGCGGGCGTACTCGGGCCTGATCAACTCATCCAATTCGCGCTCCAGGGCAAGGGCCTCGCCCTCCGTGGAGCCGATCACGGGTACGATCCCCGGCAAAATCTTGATGCCCTCGGGGTCGCGGCCCACAGCTGCAGTCCGGGCTTTCAGATCAGCGTAGAACTCCCGGGCCCCGGCCAAGGTCTGATGCGCCGTGAACACAGCCTCGGCGTAGCGGGCGGCCAGGTCTTTGCCGTCCTCCGAAGATCCTGCCTGCACAATCAGTGGGCGTCCTTGCGGGGAGCGGGGGACGTTCAACGGGCCTCGCACCCGGAAGTGCTTTCCGGCGTGATCGATCACCCGGATTTTGGTGTCGTCGCCCCACACACCTTCCGCCTTGTCGGCAAGGATCGCATCGTCATCCCAGCTGTCCCACAGCTTCTCCGCCACCTCAATGAATTCGGCGGCGCGCTCGTAGCGGACAGCGTGGGCGGGTTGGTCCTCGACGCCGAAGTTCCTGGCGGCATCAAGGCCGGCCGTGGTCACCACATTCCAGCCGGCCCGTCCACCACTGACCCAGTCCACGGATGCGAAGCGCCGGGCCAGGTTGAAGGGGTCGTTGTAGGTGGTGGAGGCGGTGGCAATCAGCCCGATCCGTTCGGTGGCGCCGGCCAGGGCCGTCAGCAACACCGTTGGCTCCAGCTTTCCGGCGGGGCGCCGGCCCACCTCACCGTAAAGGACAGGGGAGTCGGCAAAGAAGATGGAATCCAGTTTTCCCCTCTCCGCCGTGCGCGCAAGGTGCTTGTAATGTTCCACTTTGGTCACTGCCAGGGGGTCGCTTTCGGGAAGCCGCCATGATGCCTCGTGATGGCCGGTGCTCATGAGAAAGGCGTTGAGGTGAAGCTGGCGGGACGGCGTGGTCATGATGGTTCCTCGTTTCAGGGGCAGGATTCCAGGACGGCAAAGCAGCGGTGTGGGCCAACTCAAACACGGCTCCGGAGCGGTTCTCCAGCAGGCCGACATATGCCCGCAACAGCACGAAACCGGGGGACACCCCGCGCAATCCGGCTCAACCACACGCCACGCAGGGCAACACAAGCGGCCGGCAACAGAGGCTCACAAGGTGCGGGCCGGCGTCGGGCGTTTCTGATAGTTCCATCACGGAAAGGCCCGTTTGGCGGCTCCCGCACCGGCGGAGCGACTAACATTAACAGGTGCTTTCGCCGATTACTGTCCGTCCCGCCTTGCCGGAAGACTACGACGCCGTTGCCCGGATAACGCAGGATTCCTACGTCACAGCGGGGTACTACGGCGCCGCCGACCACCCCTACCTCCAGAAGCTGCAGGATGTTGCCGGCAGGGCTGAGCACGCGGACATCCTGGTGGCTGAGCGCAATGGCCAGGTCATCGGCTCCGTCACGGCTGCACCGGCGGGTGGCGGCTTCTCGGACATCGGGCTCGAGGACGAGCTGGAACTGCGAACCCTGGTGGTTGACCCGGCTGTTCAGCGCTCCGGCGCGGGCCGTGCTTTGGTGCAGGCCGTAGTTGACCAGGCCAAGGCCATGGACGGCATCAGCGCCGTGTCCCTGACCACCGGTGCCACGTGGGAAAGCGCCAATGCCTTGTACGCGCGCACGGGCTTTGACCGGGCACCGCACCGGGATTGGTTCGTTCCCGGAACCGACATAAAGCTGTTCGTTTATCGGCTGGAGCTCGCGCAGCCATAAAGTTTCCTCGTAAAGCCCGGCCAGCAGGCGGGGTACGGCGACAGGAAAGGCGCGGCATGCGCAAGACATTCGGTTCGGGCTCGGTCTGGGAACAGACGTTGGGATACTCCCGCGCAGTCCAGGTGGACAACACTCTTTACATTTCCGCCACCGCGGCATCCGGCGAGAACGGAATTGTGGGCGATGATTTCTACTCGCAGACCGCGTTCATCCTGGAAAAACTCGGCACGGTCCTCAAAGACGCCGGCTTCTCCTACGAGGACGTTGTGCAGTCCAAGCTCTACCTGACCGATATCAGCAAGTGGGAAGACGCCGGCCGCGCCCACGGCGAGGTCTTCGGCGATATCCGTCCCACCCTGTCGTTGGTTCACGTCCTGCCGTTCCTGGACCCTCAGATGCTGGTGGAAATCGAGTTGGTGGCGCACAAGCCTGCCTAATCATCCAATCGGGAGTCAGCCCGGAATGCCATAGCGGTGTTCCGGGCGGCCGGTGGTCCCGTACCTGAGCTGGATTTCGACGGCGCCATCGTCGGCCAGCGAGGACAAGTACCGTTGCGCCGTGGCCCGGGAAACGCCCACCCGCTCGGCTACCTCGGCGGCGGAATACTGCTCGCCGGGGAGCAGCGATTCCAGGACGGCGGCTTCCGTGGCGGAACGGGGTTTGGCGGACGGGGCAACATCGCCCGGGATCAGGGAACGCTTGGCCCGTTCAATGGTGCCCTGGTCAATGGCGGGCTGCTGGCCCAAAATCCTTCGGTACCGGGCGTAGGACCGCAACTGCTGGGACAGGGTTTCGGCGGTAAAGGGTTTGAGCATGTAACCCAGGGCGCCGCGGCGCAGGGCCACCCGGATGGAATGAGCGTCGGAGGCCGCGGTCAACATCACGGCGTCCACGTCCAGCTGCCCCAGCAGGTCAAGGCCGGAACCATCGGGCAGGTATACATCCAGCAACACCAGGTCCGGGCGGAGGCTGTGGATTGCCTGCAGGGCCTGGGATACGGAGCCCGCGGGTGCCAAGGCCATGAAACCGGCAACGGAATCCACGTAGGCGGCATGAAGCCGGGCCACATGGAAATCGTCATCAACAATCAATACCCGTAAGTCTTCAGGCACTGGAATCCTCCCTGCTGGTTGGGCCGGTTTCTGCCGGTTGGGTTGCATCCATGACCCCCGGAATGGTTGCCATGAACACCGCCCCGGGGCCACCCTGGCTGCCGCCTTCGAGCACCCGCACATCACCGCCGCGTCGACGCGCCAGCTGCCGTACCAAAGCCAGCCCCAATCCTTGTCCAGCACCCGAGCGTACCGGTTGTTCCGCCGTCGTGAAGCCTTCCGTGAAGATATCCTCCGGGTCCGCGGCACCCAGCCCGTCTCCGGAGTCGCCCACCACAATGTGCAGGCTTCCGGCGTCGTCCAGGAGTTCCAGTTCCACCCACCGGTCAGGAGATGAACCGGCGACGGCGGCACTGACGGCGTTGTCGATCAGGTTGCCCAGCACGGTGGTTACGTCCTGGGGATCGGCCACGTGTCCGCGCACCAGTGTCTCCGGTCCGATGCGGATGCTCACTCCACGTTCCGAGGCTTCCACGCCTTTGGCCCCCACGAAGGCCTGGAGGTAGGCGTCCTGCAGGAGCTCGGCCTGCTCCACGGGGAATTTCAGGGGACCGGTGGCTGAGATCCTGGCCAGGTACTCTTTGGCGGAATCGTATTGGCCAATGCTTATGAACCCGGCAATGGTGTGGAGCTGGTTGGCGAACTCGTGGCGTTGGGCGCGCAATGCAGTGGACATGGTCCCCACAGCGTCCAGTTGCTGGGTCAGCTCCTGCAACTCGGTCCTGTCCCGGAGCATCACCACCCAGCCCAGGTCCTCTTTCCGGTGCCAGGCTTTGCGGGCGCTGGCCACCAGGACCCGTCCACCGGCAACGATCTCGATCGGCTCGGCGTCGCGGGCGGCTGGTTGGGTGAACTGTTTGAGCTTGGCCGGTACGTTTGCGGAATCCCAGTCCTGCCCGGTGGCATCGGGAAGGTCCAGCATGCGCGACGCCGCAGCATTGTAGACCGAGATCCTGCCATCGGCGGAAATGCCGATCACGCCGTCGTCCACACCTTGCAGGACAGCCACCTGATCATGGACCAGCGTACTGATTTCTTCGGGTTCAAGTCCCAACGTGAGCCGTTGCAGCCTGCGTCGCAGGAGGAAGGAGGCCAGGACACCGGCAAGCAGGGCACCGGCTGCGGTCACCGCGATGGGCACAATATCCCTGGCCAGGCTGTTGCTGAGGGACTCCACGGAGTAACCCACGCTGATTTCGCCGGTGATGGTCCCGGATGCGTCGGGCGCGTAAACGGGGACTTTTGCGCCGGCTGATGGCCCCAGCGTTCCGGTGTTGCGGGTGGTGATTTCCTTCCCGGCCAGGGCTACCGAAGGATCCGTACTGACCCTTTCGCCCAAGCGGGCCAGGTCCGGGTGTGCCAGACGCAGCCCGGTCTCATCCGTGATCACCACAAAAAGGGCGCCCGTCCTGGTGCGCACGGCCTCGGCGGCAGCCTGCAGCGGCCCGGCGGACAGTACCTCGGGCGGCGGAGTGCCTTCTTCCCTGCTGATGGCTTCCACGTCGGTCCTGATATCGGGGTCTGCCGCCACGGTCCGGGCCAGGGTGAGGGCCTGGTTTTCGGCTTCATCGCCGATCCTTTGGTACACCAGCCAGGCATGGACGGCGCCGCTGAGGAGAACCACCAACAGGACCACAGCCAGTTGGAGCAGGAGTGTCTGGGTGGAAAAACGCACACCCATCCTTCTGTTCTGTGGCACCGTTGCTCCTTTCCTCCAGCTCCATTGAAGCACTGAGCACAATGCGCAGAACGTTCGTAACGAGCACTACTTCCAACAATTCCTCGAAACCCCTTCGAGTGACCGGGGCCACCCTATTGTCTGTAGTGCGCATCACATCGATGTGGTGCCCTTCACAGTAGTAAAGGAGCCGGCCATGCTGGTTTTGCTTGGATTCGCAATGATTGCGGTATTCATGGTCCTGATCATGACCAAAAAGTTGACGCCGGTTCTGGCGCTGATCATCGTCCCCACCGTCTTTGGACTCTTCGCCGGGGCAGGCCTCGGCATCGGGCCCATGGTCATGGAATCCATGAAGTCCATGACGTCAACGGCAGCCCTGCTCATGTTCGCGATCATCTACTTCGGATTGATGATCGACGTTGGGCTCTTTGATCCACTGGTGAAGTTCATCCTCCGCAAGCTCGGCAACGACCCCGCCAAGGTTGTCCTGGGCACCGCCATCCTGGCTGCTGCCGTTTCCTTGGACGGCGACGGTTCCACCACCTTCATCCTCACCACCGCTGCGATGCTCCCGGTCTACCTGCGCCTCAAGATGAGCCCCGTGGTCCTCACCTGCGTTGCAGGCCTGGCCAACGGAACCATGAACATCCTTCCGTGGGGCGGCCCCACGGCCCGCGCCGCCACCGCCCTCAAACTCGATGTAAACGACGTCTTTGTTCCCATGATCCCGTCCTTGATCGTGGGCCTCATAGTGGTCCTGGTCTTCTCCTGGCTGCTGGGCCTCCAGGAGCGCAACCGCCTCCGCGCCGTTGCCCCGGAGATCTGGGGCGAGGTTGCCGATCCTGCAGACTCGTTCGACGGCGGCAGCGGCCGCGGCGGCTCGGGCACCGGCCGCAGTGGTTCCGGCGTAAGCCGCACCGGCTCAACCCGCACCAGCGGCAAGCCCGTCACGGGTGGAGGCGCCGGCGTCGTTGTTCTTGAACGCACCGAAGAACTCGTGGACGACCACGATGCCGCCATGGCCGATACCGCCCTGGACCCCAACCGCGCCACGCTGCGTCCCAAGCTGTTCTGGTTCAACCTGGCACTCACGGTTGCCGTCATGGTCACGTTGGTAGCCAACATTGTTCCCTTGCCGTTCGTCTTCATGGTCGGTTCCGCGATCGCACTGCTGGTGAACTTCCCCAAGGTCAAGGACCAGGGCGCCCAGTTGATCGCCCACGCACCGTCGATCGTGGCGGTTGTCAGCATGGTCATGGCAGCAGCAGTCCTCACGGGCGTGCTGAACGGCACCGGCATGGTCAAGGCAATGTCCGAGTGGCTCGTCCAGATCATTCCCGCGGACATGGGCCCGTTCATGGCCATCATCACCGGCGTGCTCAGCATCCCCATGACGTTCTTCATGAGCAACGATGCGTTCTACTTCGGCGTACTTCCCGTCCTCAGCGAAACGGCCGCCCACTACGGCGTCGGCGCAGCGGACATGGCCCGTGCTTCCATCACCGGCCAGCCGTTCCACCTGCAGAGCCCACTGGTCCCCGCCATCCTGTTGCTGGTTTCACTGGCCAAGGTTGAACTGGGCGACCACCACAAGAAGGTCCTGTGGCGCACCGCGGTCATCTCCCTGGTGATGCTGGCTGTGGGTGTCCTGACCGGGGCCATCGGCATCGGCTAAACGTTCCGCCTCAAGAACGGCAAATGGTCAGCCCAGCGGGTTAGTAGCCTGGCAGGTCTGGTCATTTGCCGTTTGTGCGGGCACCGTCACCGGGGCCGGAGTTGGTTTGTCGCCGGTAGCGAAGTCCTCCCCGGCGTACAGCTGGACACCCTGGATGGTGGTCACTTCCTGCACGCTGGATGCCGGCAATCCGAACATGGCGGCAACATCGGCCGCTACATCCTCGAATCCGGCCTGGTAGTACACCATGGTCTGCGCACGGGTCTGGCCCTGGATGCGTGCAGTCTGGGTATAGCCGGCCGTGGTGAGTGTGGCAGCAATATCGTTGGCCCGGCCGGTGACGCCAGTGCCGTTGGCAACGCTGATGGGCTGGAGGGCTTTGTCATAGGCAGGCGTGGCGGCGGGACTCTGGGGCGCTTGCGATGGCGTTCCGGCCTGTGACAGGTCGGCGCTGTTCCGGAGTGCGGAGATCAGGTTGGAGGCTGCGGGCTCTTCCAACGCCAGCCGGTTCGGATCCGACGGCGCAGGCACCGTGGGAACCGTGATGAAGTTGACCTTGGCGGGGTCGATGTTCTTCAGGCGGTCCGCGATGGTCAGCAAAGAGGGCACTGAAGCCAGCCCGGTGTCGACCGTGAGGTTCTTGGTCATGGTGTCCGCGATGCCCAGGAGCTTCTGGGGATCGCCCAGGGTTCCCTCAGACTTCAATTTCCTGGTCAGGGAGCCAAGGAAGGACTGCTGGGCCTGGATACGGCCCAAATCGCCGCCGTCGGCAAAGGCGTGCCGGGTCCGGAGGAACGCCAGGGCTTGGTCGCCCTCAACCTCGGACGTCCCCTTGGGGAGGCGCAGGCCCGAGTCGGGATCGTAGACGGCGGCATTGACGCACACATCCACCCCGCCCACCGCAGTGGACAGTTCCTTCACGGCGTTGAAGTCGGCCATCATGAAGTGGTCCACTTCAAAACCGGTCAGCTTGTTGACGGTGTCCACGGCACAGCCAATGCCGGCTTCCGCCATGGCACTGTTGATCATGGCGTCCTGGCGTTCCGCATGTTGCTGGTTGGTTGACTGGTCCTTGCACGCGGGAACATCCACCAACAGGTCCCGGGGGAAGCTGATCACGTTGACGTTGTTGTTGTCCGCGGAGATATCCACCAGCATCATCACATCGGACTGCCCGTAGCCCGCGGACTGGTCCTCGCCGCCGTACTGGCCGTTTTTCCCGCTGCGGGTGTCGCTGCCCAGCACCAGGATCTGCAAGCGGTCCTTCCGGTCATCAACAGGGCCTTCTGTCCGCTGGCCGCCGGCGCCCAAGGACGTGGTGGAGATGTTCGACTGAAGGCGCCACAACCAGTAGCCCCCGAAGCACAGGACGCCCAGCACCACAGCGGCAACCACAATCACGCCGATGCGGAGCCAGCGTGGACGTCTCCGGGCGGGAGACGCTGCGCTTCCCTCTACCAGATTCCCCTGTCCGGGGTAGCGGGCTGGACTGCCATCCGGGGAGCTGGCATCGGGGCTCTGGTGGCGACCGATCACAAGGCTGGCCTTTCCTAGGGAACCAAATGCACCATGCTACGGACCAAATCTGGGAAATTCCCAAGGACGCCGCTGGGGCCTACCATGGCTCTGTGCCGCCCCTTGACGTCCTTTTCAGTGCCTGGCAGATCGACTGGGCAGCCGTGAGCATGATCGTGGTTTTCGGCGTGCTCTACGCGTTGGGCCTCCGGCGGGCATCACACTCCGGCCACCGGTGGCCGTGGTGGCGGACCACCGCGTTCTACCTCCTGGGCTTGGGATCGCTGGCAATCCTCACCTGCGGGTTCACAGGGGTTTACGGTGGCGAACTCCGGTGGGCGTTCACCGTGAAAGTCTCCCTGTTGCTCTTTGTGGTTCCCCTCCTGATCGGAATGGGCCGGCCCATCTCCCTGGCGCGGGCCGCACTGCCTGCCGCAGGCGCAGGCCGGCTGAAGTCCGTCCTTGCCCATCCAGCACTTCGCTTCTTCAGTAACTCACTTGCCGCGCCGCTTATTGGTCTGGCGCTCTTTTCCACCTTCCTGACGCCGGCATTCCACACCTTGCGGACTGACCCCACCGCCAGTGCACTGGTGACGATTCTTGTTCCCCTGGTTGGCCTGCTCATGGCGCTTCCCATCGTGGAAGAGGCTGATTTCCAGCGTTCCAGCGCATTCATCACGCTGGAATTCGTGTTTGTCTTCATCGAACTCCTGGTGGACGCAGTCCCGGGAATCCTCCTGCGACTCAACGGGGAAGTCCTGGACAACGTCATGAGCACAGCATCCCCGCTGGCGTGGTTCCCGGATGCCCTGCGGGACCAGCAACTGGCCGGGGACGCCCTGTGGTTCATCTGCGAAGCAGTTGACCTGCCGCTCATCATCCTCATGTTCATCCGCTTCTCCAGGAGCGACAAACGCGAAGCCCGCAGCTTCGAAACCCTGACTGACCAACAACTGGCTGAATTGAACGCCGCGCACCTGCGCAGGCGCTGAAAAGGAGTCCGCCATGCCTGATCTTCGCTCCGGACTTCCGCCAGTGTGGGCTGACAGCCTGGGCCGGGCCAGCATCCGATCCCTGCAAGTACTCATGGTGGGCGCTTTGGCGTGGGCCACGGTATGGGCGTTGACCCGGGTTCCCCTGGTACTGATACCCCTGACTCTTGCACTGATACTTGCCGCCGCCATCGCCCCGCTGGTGCGTTGGCTGACACTCCACGGCTGGCCCCGGGCGCTCGCCGTTCTGGCGTCGTTCGTGGGCATCCTGGCCGTTTTCGGCGGCATCGTCACCGGCATCGTTTTCCTCATCCGGGCGCAATCCAAAGACCTCACCGCGAAGGCGATTGCCGGCGTCGACCGTTTGCACGAATTCCTGAACTCCGGGCCGGTTCCCGTCAGCGACGCCCAGATCGACGCGACCCGCGAATCCGTCCAGCATTTCTTCCTCTCCAGTTCCTTCGGCACGGAGGCACTGACGGGTGCCCGGACCCTCGGCGAGATCCTGGCCGGCATGGTGCTCATGGCCGTGATCCTGTTCTTCTTCCTCAAAGATGGACAAAAGATCCGGAATTTCCTGATCGGTTTCCTGCCGGTCAGCCGGCAATCCACGGCTCACCGGGCCATGGACAACAGTGCCGTGGTGCTGGGCGGTTACGTCCGCGGAACAGCGATCGTCGCGGCCACCGATGGAATCATCGTGGGCGTTGCCCTGGCGATCCTCGGCGTTCCGTTGGCACTGCCGTTGGGAGTATTCGTGTTCATCGGCGGGTTCATTCCCATCATTGGAGCCACGGCAGCGGGCACGCTCGCGGTGGCCGTCGCACTGATCTCCAACGGTCCGGTGACGGCGCTCATTGTCCTGGCCGTGGTGATCGGGGCCAACCAGCTGGAGCACCACCTCCTCCAACCCGTCCTGATGGGCCGCGTCCTGAGCATCCACGGCCTGGCGATCCTCTTGGCTCTGGCTGCGGGGACCATGATCGCCGGGATCGTCGGGGCACTGCTTGCTGTCCCCGTCACCGCTGTGGCATGGACCGTGTTCAAGACCCTGACCGGCCGCGACCAACCACTGGATACGGGCCGCGACCAA
Organism: Paenarthrobacter ilicis; assembly: GCF_016907545.1. Lineage (NCBI taxonomy): Bacteria > Bacillati > Actinomycetota > Actinomycetes > Micrococcales > Micrococcaceae > Paenarthrobacter > Paenarthrobacter ilicis. The sequence goes on from NZ_JAFBCD010000001.1 coordinate 1,368,233, forward strand.
CCAGTGGAGTTCGGCCAGGAGGCAACCGCCGGGAGGACTGGCGACGGCGGCGGGACCGTCAGCGCGCCGACGCAAGGCAAGTAGACTGGTTCGGAAAACCATTTGAACTTTGCAGGGGAGATCCATGGCTGCGATCAACCGTGACGACGTCGCGCATCTTGCGCGTCTGGCTCACATTGAAATGAGTGCCGAAGAACTGGACAGGATGGCCGGCGAGCTCGCCGTCATCGTCGATTCGGTGAAGTCCGTCAGCGAAGCCGCGGGGGAGGACGTGCCCGCCACGTCGCACCCGATTCCGTTGACCAACGTGTTCCGCGAAGACGTTGTGGGCCACACGTTCACGGCCGAGCAGGCGTTGTCCGGTGCTCCGGATGCTTACGAGAACCGTTTCAAGGTCCCGGCAATCCTGGATGAGGACTAATCACCATGACTGAGCTGAACAACGAACTCATCCGGCACTCCGCTGCTGACCTCGCGGCCAAGCTGGCCGCCCGCGAGGTATCCGCCGTCGAGGTGACACAGGCGCACCTTGACCGCATCGCCCTGGTGGATGGTCAGGTGAATGCCTTCCTGCACGTCAACAGCGAAGAAGCCCTGGCTGTTGCCGCCGAGGTTGACTCTGCACGCGCCGCTGGAGGTTCCGCCGCCGAAGAGCTGCACGCGCTCGCCGGCGTGCCCATCGCCGTGAAGGACCTGATCGTCACCATCGGCCAGCCCACCACGGCCGGTTCGAAGATCCTCGAGGGCTGGCACAGCCCGTACGACGCCACCGTGGTGAAGAAGCTGCGCGCGGCCAAAATGCCTATCCTGGGCAAGACCAACCTGGACGAATTCGCCATGGGTTCCTCCACGGAGCACTCGGCCTACGGCCCCACCCGCAACCCGTGGGACCTGGACCGCATTCCGGGCGGTTCGGGCGGTGGCTCCGCTGCCGCCGTCGCAGCCTTCGAGGCTCCGCTGGCCCTTGGCACGGACACCGGCGGCTCCATCCGCCAGCCGGGTGCCGTCACTGGAACCGTCGGCATGAAGCCGACATACGGTGCTGTGTCCCGTTACGGTGCCATTGCCATGGCGTCGTCGCTGGACCAGATCGGCCCGGTTTCCCGCACGGTGCTGGACTCTGCCCTGCTGCAGGAAGTCATTGGCGGGCACGATCCCTTCGACTCCACGTCCTTGACCGATCCGTTCACCAACCTCGTCGCTGCGGCGCGGGTGGGCAACGTTGCGGGCATGAAAATCGGCATCATCAAGGAACTGCACGGCGAGGGCTACCAGGCCGGCGTCGAGAACCGGTTCAACGAGTCCCTTGAACTCCTCAAGGATGCCGGTGCGGAAATCGTTGAGGTTTCCTGCCCCAACCTGAAGTACGCCCTGGGTGCCTACTACCTGATCATGCCGTCTGAGGTGTCCAGCAACCTGGCCAAGTTCGACGGCGTGCGCTTCGGTTTGCGTGTCCTGCCCAAGGACGGCCCCATGACCATCGAACGCGTCATGGCCGCCACCCGCGCCGCAGGCTTCGGTGACGAAGCCAAGCGCCGCATCATCCTGGGCACCTATGCCCTGAGCGCTGGGTACTACGACGCCTACTACGGTTCGGCCCAGAAGGTCCGCACCCTGATCCAGCGCGACTTCGACGCCGCGTTTGCCCAGGCCGACGTCCTGATCTCGCCCACGGCGCCCACCACGGCGTTCAAGCTGGGGGAGAAGCTGGACGATCCCCTGGCTATGTACCTGAACGATGTCGCCACCATTCCCGCCAACCTTGCCGGCATCCCCGGCCTGTCGTTGCCCGGCGGCCTGGCCGACGAAGACGGCTTGCCGGTCGGCATCCAGTTGCTGGCCCCGGCCCGCGAAGATGCACGGCTTTACCGTGCGGGCGCCGTCCTCGAATCCATGCTGGAAGAGAAGTGGGGCGGCCCGCTGCTCTCCAAGGCACCTGCTCTTGGTGCAGTATCCAACACCGCCGGAGGTTCCAACTAATGTCCGTCGACGCAACCCTGAGCTTCGAAGAGGCCATGGAGAAGTACGATCCCGTCCTGGGGTTTGAGGTTCACGTGGAGCTCAACACCAAGACCAAGATGTTCTCCTCAGCGCCCAACGTCTTCGGTGACGAGCCGAACACCAACGTCAACGAGGTTGACCTGGGCATGCCCGGAGTTCTGCCGGTGGTCAACAAGACCGCAGTGGAGTCGTCCATCAAGATCGGCCTTGCCCTGAATTGCAAGATCGCCGAGTCCTGCCGCTTTGCCCGGAAGAACTACTTCTACCCGGACACCCCCAAGAACTTCCAGACCTCGCAGTACGACGAGCCGATCGCTTACGACGGCTACATCGACATCGAGCTGGAGGACGGCACGGTGTTCCGCGTGGAGATCGAGCGCGCCCACATGGAGGAAGACGCCGGGAAGCTCACCCACATGGGTGGCGCTGCGGGTCGTATCCAGGGCGCCGACTACTCCCTGGTGGATTACAACCGTTCCGGCGTTCCGCTGGTGGAAATCGTGACCAAGCCGATCGAGGGTGCCGGAAGCCGTGCGCCTGAGCTCGCCAAGGCCTACGTCGCAGCCATCCGCGAGATCGTCAAGAACCTCGGCGTGTCCGATGCCAAGATGGAGCGCGGCAACGTCCGTTGCGACGCCAACGTGTCCCTGCGCCCGCACGGCCGGGAACGGTTCGGCATCCGGTCCGAAACCAAGAACGTCAACTCGCTGCGCGCCGTCGAGCACGCCGTCCGTTACGAAATCCAGCGGCACGCCGCCGTTCTGGATTCCGGCGAGCCGGTCATCCAGGAAACGCGCCACTGGCACGAGGACACACGTTCGACGACGTCGGGCCGGCCCAAGTCCGACGCTGACGATTACCGCTACTTCCCGGAGCCGGACCTGGTTCCCGTTGTCGCTTCCCGCGAATGGGTGGAAGAGCTCCGCGCAACACTTCCCGAGCCGCCGGCCGAGCGCCGCAAGCGACTCAAGGAATCCTGGGGCTACTCGGACCTGGAATTCCGCGATGTCGTCAATGCCGGCGTCATGGATTCCATCGAAGAGACCATCGCAGCCGGTGCGTCGGCGGACGTCGCCCGCAAGTGGTGGATGGGCGAGATCGTTGGCCGCGCCAAGGTTGCGGACGTCGATCCCGCTGAACTGGGTGTCACCCCGCAGGTCATCGTGGAGCTGAACAAGCTGGTTGAAAACGGCAAGATCAACAACAAGATGGCAACCCAGGTCCTGGATGGCGTGCTCGCCGGCGAGGGAACCCCGGAAGAGATCATCGAGAAGCGCGGCTTGGCCGTGGTGTCCGACGACGGCCCCCTGCTGGAAGCCATCGACGCCGCCCTCGCCGCACAGCCGGACGTTGCTGAGAAGATCCGTGGCGGCAAGGTCCAGGCCATTGGCGCAATCGTTGGCGGTGTCATGAAGGCCACCCGTGGCCAGGCCGATGCCGGACGTGTCCGCGAACTCATCCTTGAGAAGCTGGGTGTCCAGGGCTGAACCCTCTCCATCGGAGCAGGCCGCAGTGATCACTGCGGCCTGCTCTTGTTGTGTTGTGTAAGTACCTGTTGTGGTCTGCCCGGTTGCAGGCGCAGGATGGATGCATGGCCACTCTTGCACCAAGCCTTCGGCAGGGCCTGATCGCAGGTGCGATCGCCCTGGCATTGACCGGTGGCGGTGCCGCCGCCGTGTGGGCGGGCACCCAGCCCAGCCCGTCGCCGTCGGGCTCCACAACCTTGCCCAGTGCTGCCCCGTCGTCGTCCGCCAAAGCCAACCCCGCTGAGGGCCGTGGCCAGTCAATCCACGGCGAGCACGTGGTGAAGCAGGCGGACGGGAGTTTCCGGACCATCCTGACGCAGGCCGGCACCATCGAATCCGTGAACGCCACGGACCTGACCGTGAAGAGCGCGGATGGATTCACGCAGCGCTATGTCATCAACGGTGACACCCGCATCCTCAAACTGCCGGCGGACGCTTCCGGGCAGCGGCAGGGCAAGGGCAAGCCGACCCTGCCATCGGCAACCGTTGCCGACCTCAAAACTGGAGACACCGTACGCGTGGGTGGCGTGAAGAACGGCGACACCGTGACGGCCACCAAGGTCGCAGTCGGTGAACTGCCAGGCGGACTCTTGGGCCACGGCCACCGTCGGGGACACGGGCCGCACTGACCCTGCGGCCAACCCCGCACCCTTTCCCGCCGTCCGCACCCTTTCCCGCCGTCCGCACCCCTTCGGCGGTGACCTCGCACCCCTTTCCGCCGTGTGCTCCGGGTCTTACGGGTGCGCCCGGCGGGAACGTCCGCGGCGATCCCACGGTTTAGCCCAAGAATCCGGGCCTTGCGCGCACACTGACTCGAAGCACATCCCACCCCGGCGCCGCGAAAGTGACAACTGGTGACTCCAGCGAGCACTTTCGATCAAGTTATTGCATTAACCGGCCTTCACCTTTATCTTTGTTAAACGGTTAACGAGCGTGGCCTGAATCACACAGTGAACGGCTCAACACTTGAGGAGACAGTATGAACACGACGACGGAACAGGCTCCGGCGCTCCCGGCAGCCCACCGCGTCACGGCGACGGCGCAACGGCGCGCTGCCGCCCGGGGCAAGAAGGGTAAGGCGAACAAACCCCCGCAGCAGAGTTTCCGTGCCCGGCTCCGGCGCGACAAGCAGATGCTCCTGATGATGGTCCCGGGGCTGGCGTTCCTGTTGCTCTTTTTTTACATCCCCATCCTGGGCAACGTCATCGCTTTCCAGGACTACCAGCCGTATCTGGGGATCGGCGACAGCCTGTGGGTGGGCTGGCAGAACTTCGTGGAGCTCTTCGGCAATCCGGACTTCATCCACGCATTCTGGAACACCCTCTACCTCGCGGCCTGGCAACTGGTGTTCCTGTTTCCGGTGCCGCTGGTCCTGGCGCTGATTGTGGACTCGTTGGTGAGCGCCCGGGTCCGCAGGATCTTCCAGAGCATCGCCTACCTGCCGCACTTCCTGTCATGGGTCCTGGTGATTGCCTTCTTCCAGCAGATGCTGGGCGGCGCCGGATTCGTGAACAACCTCCTGCGTGGCTGGGGGATGGATCCCATCCCGTTCATGACCAACCCGGAGTCTTTCCCGGTGATGGTGGTGGTCCAGATGATCTGGAAGGACGCCGGCTGGGCCATGATCATCTTCTTGGCCGCTTTGGCGAGCATCGACGCTTCCCTCTACGAGGCCGCGGCGGCAGATGGTGCCGGCCGCTGGCGCAGGATGTGGCACATCACCCTTCCGGGCCTTCGCCCCGTCATTGTCCTGCTCCTGATCCTGCGCATCGGGGACATTCTCTCGGTGGGATTCGAGCAGTTCATCCTGCAGCGCGATGCCGTCGGAGCCGGGGCGGCTGAAGTGCTGGACACCTTTACCTATTACACGGGCGTGGTGGGCGGCGGCTGGAGTTCGGGAGCTGCCGCAGGCTTGGCCAAGGGAGTGGTGAGCGCCCTGTTGATCTACGGAGCCAACAAACTTGCCCACCGCTTTGGCGAGGACGGCATCTTCGCGAAGCAGGTGCGCTGAATGCAACGCCAACCCACGCGGCCAACTCCAAGGAGAACCCCATGGCAACACTTCTGACAGGCAGGAAACAGCGGGAGTTGACGTACAACCCCAAGCGTCCGGTGTGGAAGGAAAAACCGTCAGCGCTGTATCAAACAGTCAAAGCAGTGGTTCTGATTGTTTTCAGCATCTCCATCCTGACGCCCATCCTGTTGGTGGTGTCGACCTCCCTGGCCGATACCGAACAACTGGTCAAAGCCGGCGGCTTCGTCCTCTGGCCGGAGAGGCCCACGCTGGAGGCCTACGCCACGATCTTCAAGGGACCCATGGTCCTGCAATCTCTGGGCGTCAGTGTGCTCATCACTGCGGTGGGTACCATTTTGGCGCTGTTCGTCACCATCACCATGGCCTATGCCACCAGCCGGACCGTGCTGTTCGGACGGCCGGTGATCCTGGCGGTCCTGTTCACCCTGCTGTTCGCGCCGGGCCTGATCCCATCGTTCCTCATGATCCGCCAACTGGGATTGCTGGATTCACTCTGGTCCCTGATCCTTCCGGGCATTTTCGGGGCCTTCAACTTCGTGGTGATGCGGTCCTTCTTCATGAACATTCCGGGGGAGTTGATTGAGAGTGCAAGGATCGACGGCGCCAACGACTGGCAGATTCTGTGGCGCATCGTCATGCCCTTGTCCAAGGCCGTGATCGCGGTGGTCGGGCTGTTCTACGCAGTGGGTTTCTGGAACTCGTTCTTCAACGCCCTCTTGTACATCAACGATCACAGTAAATGGCCCATCCAGCTGCTGCTCCGCAATTTCGTGGTGCAGGGAAGCGGCGCAGCGGACCAGTTGGGGATCACCACCACACCCCCACCGCAATCGATTCAGATGGCTGTGGTGGTGGTGGCCTTGGTGCCGATCCTGATGGTTTACCCGTTCCTCCAAAAACACTTTGCCAAGGGCGTCATCACCGGCGCCGTCAAGGGTTGACCGCGTCGGCGGTTTCCCCTAACAAACATGAATCAAATAACCAGAAAGGGTTATGCCATGACCAGCACCACCCCACAGGCTGGATTCAGCCGCCGCGGTTTCCTCGGCCTGGCCGGCCTGGCTGTCACCGCCGCAGGACTGTCCGCGTGCGGCGGGGGCGGCACCGGAAGCAGTGGAGGCGCTGCTGCCTCCGCGTCGGTGAAACTGCCCACGTACAAGGAATTCACGGGAGTCACCCCTGATTTGGCCGGCAACGCACAAGGCCTTCAAGCCGGCTATTTCAAACTGCCCACCCCGGTGCAGTCCGTCAAGGCGCCGCCGCTCAAGGGCAAGGTCACGGGCCTCACCGAAACCTTCGAAACCATGAGCCCCGGCATGAGGGACAATCCGTTCTGGCAGCGGCTGAACTCCAAGCTCGGCGGAGACCTTGAACTGCAGATCGCCGAGGACATCGGGGATGGCTATCCGGCCAAGTTCGCCACTGTGCTTGCCAGTAATGACCTTCCGGACCTGATGTGGGTTCCGCCCAACCAGGGCATTCCCAACATCGGCCCCATGCTGGAGGCCAAATTCCAGGACCTGACGCCGTACCTCTCCGGTGACGCCGTGCTGGAGTACCCCAACCTCGCCGCACTGAAGCCCGATTCCTGGAAGACCGCCGTCGTCAATGGCAAGATCTGGGGAGCCCCGATTCCCAGCACTCCCTTCGGGCAGGTGTACCTGGGCAACCATGACGCTTGGGCGAAAGTGGGTGGCTTCGAGGCCGGCAGCGCCGATGAATTCCTGGACAAGGCCAAGGAACTCACCCGTCCCGGCGAGCAGAAGTACGCTTTGGAGCCGGCATACGTCAACGCCCTCCACATGGTCACGGAGTGGTTTGGAGCCCCCAACAGCTGGGCGGTCAATAAGGACCGCACCCTGACCCACCTCTACGAAACCGACGAATACATGGCCGGCGTGGAGTTCACCGCGAAGATGTTTGCCGCCGGGGTGTTCTACCCGGATTCCAAGGCAACGGACATCCGGTCCCGCGTCGCCAACGGCAGCGTCGCCGCGCAGGTTGTGGTGGGTCCGCACGACCTCCGGAGCTACCGGGCCCTCAACAAGGACGCCGGCTTCGACATCCTGGTTCCGTTCAGCGCGGACGGCAAAGCCAAGCCGGTCTACGACATGGGCTACGGCACCGTTGGCTTCACTCCGTTCAAGAAGGCCGATGAGGGCCGGATCCGTGAATTGTTGGCGCTGGTGAACTACCTGTCGGCGCCGTTCGGAACGGTCGAGTACATGCAGAAGAACTTCGGTGAGGCAGGCCAGGATTACACCCTGGACGGTGCCGGAAATCCGGTGCGCACCGATGCCGGAACCACCAATGCGCCAGGATTGGTGTCGGCATTGAACATCATGTCCAGCCCGGAAAACGTCCTGTTCAACCCGGGGTTCGACGACGATACCCGCTACATCAGCCAGCAGGAATCGAAGCTCCTGGAGCTGGCGTGGCGCAATCCCACCAACGGCTCCTACTCGGACACCAACGCCAAAGTGGGAGCCAAGATCGGCAAGCAACTGCGGGACAAGGTGGTGGACATCATCACTGGCCGGGCCAAGATCGACGAACTCAAGGACGCCGTGAAGCGCTGGAAGAGTGAAGGCGGTGACAAGATGCGCGACGAGTACCAGGCCTCGTTGGACCCCAACGTGCCAGTCTTCCGGAGCTGACCGCTTTCAGGAGCTAGCCTCAAAGCAAAGGACCAACAGCACGTCACCAACAAGGGGAACCATGGCAAACGCGGGAAACACCGGAGTCCGACCCACCATTCGTATGGTGGCCGAATTGGCGGGCGTCTCTACGGCCACGGTTTCGTACGTCCTGTCGGGGAGGCGCGGCGACGGCGGTCCGGGCGTTTCGGATACGACGGCGGACAAGGTCAAGTCGGCAGCGGAGCAGCTGGGCTACCGCCCCAACCAGGCAGCAAGGGCCATCCGGACTGGACGAACCAATACGGTGATCCTGTCTCTGACCATGTTGTCCGATCCGTGGTCCTTGTCCGTGATCGAGGCCGTGCAGGCAGCAGCTGATCCGCTGGGAATCACACCGATGATCCTGGGCGACGCCGACTGGGTCAAAGTGCTCAGCACCCACAGCGCCGACGCCGTCTTTGTGGACGCGGTCCGTGCGGACCAGAGAGAGGCCTTGCGCAAGCTGGCTGACCACGGCACCACGCTGGTGGTGTTCGATGAAGGGCTGGAGGCCGAAGGGTTCGATGTGATCCGCTCCGTTGCGGCTCCCGGATGCCGGTTGGCCGTGGAGCATCTGCTTCAAAGCCACACGGAGATAGCGTGCATCACGCCGGCCACGGCCCGCGGCACTGCCGGGGGAACCCGGTACAGGGCCTACGCGGATGCCTTGGCCGGGGCCGGCGTTGCGGAACGCCCGGACCATGTGGGACTTTTCGATGGCACCAGCGCCGGGGCCTACGCTGCCGCAACCCGTTTGCTCAGCATGCCGGATCGCCCAACGGCCCTCTATGCCACCACGGATTACGCTGCGGTCAGCGCCATCAACGCAGCACAGAGGCTCGGCCTGGGGGTGGGCACGGACGTGGACATCATTGGCGTCGGCAACACCGTTGAGGGTGAGCGCATGTCGCCTTCCCTGAGCACTGTGGGTCCCGTGAACTTCTTCCAGACGCTGGCCGGGCTGCTGGTGAAAAGGGCGACCGGGCCGCAGGACACCCAGCGCCCGGCTGTCCTCGACTTCCCCTGGGAACTGTTCGTCCGTGAATCCGCGCCGCACCGCGGGCCCGTCGCTGCAACAGCGCACCGCGGGCCCGCCCCCAAACATACATAGAACTTCAGCAAAGGAATGAACACATCATGGAAAAGGATTTGAGGGTCGGGATCGTGGGTTTCGGCCTGCGCTCAGGGCTATGGAAGCACGCGCACAAACCCGGTCACGGCTCCGAAGTCACCGTTGTTTGCGACCTCAGCGAGCGTGGCCGTGCCGACGCCGCGGAAAAAATTCCCACGGCCCGCGTCACCGCTGATCTGGACGAACTGCTCGCCAGTGGCTTGGACGCGGTCCTGGTCCTGACCCCGGACAACCAGCACGCCGCCGTCGCTGTCCGGACCCTCACAGCAGGCATCCCCACCTTCTGCGAGAAGCCATTGGACATCACCGTTGAGGCTGCTGACCTGATCCTCACCACGGCCTACCAAACCGGCACGCGGTTGTATGTTGGCCACAACATGCGGCACATGCCGGTTGTAGTACAGATGCGCCAACTCATCGAAGACGGCAGGATCGGTGAAGTCAAAGCCGTGTGGTGCCGGCACTTTGTGGGCCATGGCGGTGACTACTACTTCAAGGACTGGCACGCCCAACGCGCCAACGTCACCTCGCTGCTGCTTCAAAAAGGCGCCCACGACATTGATGTGATCCACTGGCTTGCCGGTGGCTACACCAGGAGGGTGTCCGCCGTCGGAGACCTCGCTGTCTACGGAGGGGTGACCAACCGCGGCAACAATGCCGGCAAGCGCATGGGCGACTGGTTCTCGCTGGACAACTGGCCGCCTGCGGAGCAGACAGACCTGGCTGAGGTGATCGACGTCGAGGATATCTCCATGATGAACATGGTGCTGGACAACGGCGTGCTGGCGTCCTATCAGCAATGCCACTTCACTCCTGATTACTGGCGCAACTACACCGTGATCGGTACCAGGGGGCGGATCGAGAACATGGGGGATGGGCCTGGGGAGGCCATCCATGTGTGGACGTCGCGCACGTCCGGCCGTGGGGAGCCGGACCAAGTAGTCACCATCCTGGACGGTGACGGCGGGCACGGCGGCGCTGACCCGCGGCTGATCGAGGAGTTCCTGCACTTTGCCGGACATGGAGGCCGCACCCGGACCAGCCCGGTCGCGGCCCGGCAGGCAGTTGCGGCGGGTGTCTTGGCGGCGGAATCGCTCCGGGGCAACGGGTCCGCGCGGGAAGTGCCTGAGCTTCCCGCCGCACTGGTGGAGTACTTCGACTCCGGACAGCCCGCCTTGGTCCGCGACTGATTTAGTCGGGTGCCGAAAGCCCGGTCATGACGGTTTGAAGTGACTCGCAAACCGTCATGACCGATTTTCTTTTGAGGTTCTCCGGCCTGGCCAGGATGTCGATTTTGCGCACCGAATTCACTCCCGTCAGGGGCCGCAACACTACGCCCGAGTCCAGCACACGGCGGGCGGTAAACCGTGGGAGGAGCCCGATCGCCCCACCCGCGGAGACCAGCGCGGCCACCGTGGAGTAGTCATTGATGCGGTGCAGCACTTCTGCGGGGCGCCCGCTCACGGCCACGACGGAGGCGAGCACGTCCGCGGGGGAGTAGCCATCGCGGCTGGTCACCCATGGTTCATCCACGACGTCGGTGGGGTCCAGTTCGCGCCGCGCCGCGAGCGGGTGGGTGGCGGGCAGTGCGATGTCCAACGGCTCGTCAGCCAAGGGGATCACCGCCACTTTGTCTTCCGGCCACGGTGGACTGTTGTCCATCCTGTGCGCCAGCACCAGATCGTACCGGGCAACCAGGCCGGGAAAGTCCTCCTGGGCCACATCCTCATCGGACATCCGCAGCCTGGGCGACAAGCCGCCGTCGGACGCTCCTCCTGCTGCCAGGTGCGCCGCCAAGGGGGCGAACAACGCCTGGCCGGCGCTGTGGAAGGCGCTGACGCTGACGGGTGCGTCCGGGGCATCGTGGTACGCGCCGATGGCGGCCCGCGCATCAGCCATGGCATTGACGACGGCGGCTCCTGCCTCCGCGAGGACGCGTCCCGCATCCGTCAGCACCAGGGCGCGGCCCTCCTTGCGGGTGAGCGGCACATCCACGGACTTCTGGAGAAGGGTCAATTGCTGCGAAACGGCCGACGGCGTGACCATGAGGGTCTCGGCTACGGCCTTCACGCTGCCCAGGTCGCCGAGTTCCCGGAGCATCTGCAGCTGATGGATTTCCATTAGCAAATCCTAAATCGTTGATTGAGAAGAATCTAGTTGTGCTAAAGCATTGACGCGGCTCTAATGGATGCAGCAGCAGCGAACCAGCCCACGCAGTGAGGAATCCCATGAAGGCTCTCTACAAATCCGGACCCCACGAAGGGTTCGAACTGGTCGAACGTCCCGAGCCTGAAGCGGGGCCAAGTGACGTCAAAATCCGCGTGATGACCACGGGCATCTGTGGCACGGACCTGCATATCCAAAGCTGGGATGCGTGGGCGCAGGGCATGATCGAAACGCCCCTCATTGCCGGCCACGAGTTCTACGGCGAGGTCGTGGAAATTGGCGAGGACGTCCGCGACGTCAAGGTGGGAGACCGCGTCTCCGGCGAAGGCCACGTGGTCTGCGGAATCTGCCGCAACTGCCGTGCCGGTCGCCGCCAGATGTGCATCCACACGGTGTCCGTTGGCGTACAGCGCGATGGTGCGTTCGCCGAATACGTCGTCATTCCGGAGACCAACGTCTGGGTCCACCACGATGAGTCCGTCACCCCTGAGCTCGGCGCCATCTTCGATCCCTTCGGCAATGCAGTCCACACTGCCCTGAGCTTCCCGCTGGTCGGCGAGGACGTGCTCATCACCGGTGCCGGGCCCATCGGCCTGATGGCCATCGCCGTCGCACGCCACGCCGGTGCCCGGAAAATCGCCATCACGGATGTCTCCGCACCGCGCCTGGAGCTCGCCCGGCAGATGGGCGTGGACCTCGCCGTGGACGTCTCCAAAATGCGCGTCCGTGACGCACAGCAGGAACTGGGCATGCGCGAAGGATTCGATATCGGTCTGGAAATGTCGGGACACCCCACGGCCTTGCCTGAGATGATCAACAACATGAACCACGGCGGCCGCATCGCCATGCTGGGCCTTCCCAGCCAGTCCATCGACATCGACTGGGGCAAGGTTGTCACCCACATGCTCACCCTGAAGGGTATTTACGGCCGCGAAATGTTCGAGACCTGGTACGCCATGAGTGCCATGCTCTCCTCCAACCCCGTTCTGCACCGCAGCATCTCCGCCGTCGTCACGGACAAACTGCCGGCAACCGACTGGGAGAAGGGCTTCGGGATCGCACGCAACGGCACCGGCGGCAAAGTAGTCCTCGACTGGACCGAACTCTAAACGATCCCCCGACTTTCAGACGTACTGAGGAGAACCCATGTATTCAGCCATCAAAGACCAGTTGCAGGCCGAACTCGAGGAGATCCGCGGCGCCGGACTCTTCAAGACCGAACGCCACATCGATTCCCCACAGGCCAGCCACATTGCTGCCGGACAGCTGGGCCAGCCCGCCAACAAGGTCCTTAACTTCTGCGCCAACAACTACCTGGGCCTGGCCGACCACCCGGAGATCATTGCCGCCGCCAAGTCGGCCATGGATGAGCGCGGCTTCGGCATGGCGTCCGTCCGCTTCATCTGCGGCACCCAGGACCTCCACCTGGAACTCGAAACCCGCGTCTCCGCGTTCCTGGGCACCGAGGACACCATCCTGTTCTCCAGCTGCTTCGACGCCAACGGTGGCGTTTTCGAGTCCCTGTTCGGCCCCGAAGACGCCATCATCTCCGACTCCCTCAACCACGCCTCCATCATCGACGGCATCCGCCTGAGCAAGGCCAAGCGCTTCCGCTACGCCAACCAGGACATGGCAGACCTTGAGGCCAAGCTGGTGGAGGCTGAGGGTTCCCGCCGGAAGATCATCGTCACGGACGGCGTCTTCTCCATGGACGGCTACCTTGCCCCGCTGGAGGCAATCTGCGACCTCGCCGACAAGCACGACGCCCTGGTCATGGTGGACGACTCCCACGCCGTCGGCTTCATGGGTGCCACCGGCGCCGGAACCCCTGAGCACGCCGGCGTTTCGGAGCGCGTGGACATCTACACCGGCACCTTCGGCAAGGCCCTCGGCGGCGCCTCGGGTGGATACGTTTCCGGTCGTGGCGAGATCGTGGCCATGCTTCGCCAGAAGGCCCGCCCGTACCTGTTCTCCAACTCCCTGGCCCCGGCCATTGTTGCCGCCACCATCAAGGCGATCGAGCTGGTGCAGGAATCCGGCGAGCTCCGCACCCGCCTCTTCGAGAACGCGGCCCTGTTCCGCCGCCGCATGAACGAGGAAGGCTTCGAACTCCTCGACGGCGAACACGCCATCATCCCCGTGATGTTCGGCGATGCCGTGGTAGCTGCGAAGGTGGCTGACCAGATGCTCAACCACGGCGTCTTCGTCACTGCCTTCAGCTTCCCGGTGGTGCCGAAGGGCGTGGCCCGCATCCGCGTGCAGCTTTCTGCCGCGCACAGCGCGGACGACGTCGAAGCGTGCGTTCAGGCGTTCGTCAAGAGTCGCGCCGCCATCGCCTGACCGTCCCTCTCTCACATCCCGTCGTGTTCTGACCGTCCCTCTCTCACATCCCGTCGTGTTTGCCCCGTTCCTCTCTCACTTTCGTCAAGCAAGTGAGAGAGGGAGGGCCGTTTTGGGGGTGGGATGTGAGAGAGGGGCGGTTCGGGGTTGGGCGGGCTTCTGACAGGATGGACCCATGGCTTCGAATTATGATGTGGTAATCGTTGGCGGGGGTATCGGAGGACTGTCACTGGCGGCAGCTTTGGCCGGCAAGTGCACGGTCGCGTTGGTGGAGGCCGAGCAATCCCTGGCGTTCCACACGTCCTCACGCTCCGCCCGGCAGCTGATACCCAGTTACGGCCCGCCCGTGGTCCAGGAACTCACTGTCCGGACATTGGAGCTGTTGGGTGAACGCGATCTCCAGGCCCGGGAGCCCATCCTGACGCCCCGCGGTTTCATGCTGGTCGGCGACGAGGAGACAGTCCTGGCCGAGTCCAGCGGCAACATGCACCCCATCTCCCACGCGGAAGCACTGCGACTGTGCCCGGCCTTGGATCCGGAATCCTTCACCGCAGCGGGGCTGGACGACGGGTCCTTCGGGTGCAACGCGCCCCTCCTCCTGGAAGAGCACCGGAGTTCCGCCGAAGCCGCAGGCGTGGACATCATCACCGGCGCCAGGGTCCACTCGGCACAGCGGCTGGGGAGTGGCTGGCAGGTGGGCGCCGGGACGGAAGCCTTCCAGTCCGCCGTCGTGGTTAACGCGGCCGGCGCCTGGGCGGACGAGTTGGCTGTGATCAGTGGCGTCGAAAAGCTGGGACTGCAGCCGTACCGGCGGACCGCCGCCGTGGTGAATGTGGACAACCCGTTATCCGCGGAAACGCCCATGGTGTGCGCCGCCGACGATTCCTTTTACTTCCGGGCGGAGGGCAACCAAGTGTTGATTTCGCCGTCGGAATCCGTTCCCAGCGGCCCTGAGGACGCCAAACCGTATCCGGGCGACGTGGAGAAACTGGTCACGATGCTGAACGGGGTTACCACCCTGGGTATCGGCTCCGTGGATCATGCGTGGACTGGGCTCCGCACCGAGGCTGCGGATGGAATTCCGGTGGTGGGGTTCGACGCCGAGGCGCGCGGCTTCTTCTGGTTGGCCGGACAGGGCGGGTACGGATTCCAGACGTCCTCTGCGATAGCTGAGCTGGCGGCCCGCATCATCCTGGACGACGTTCCGGAAGACAGTCCGGAATCCCGGACAGCGGAGCAGCTGGCAGCCATCCGTTGGTCCATCCGGCGCTGAACAATAGGTTCATGAGCGCAGAGAAGCGGAACAACGCCGGCAGCACCCTGATCACCAACATTGGTGAATTGATGACCCAGGACCTGGAACACCGGGTCATCAATGATGCGGCGATCGTGATCGATGGGGAACGGATCGCCTGGATCGGCTCCAGCCAGGACGCTCCTGCAGCCGATGACCGGGTTGACGCCGGCGGCCGGGCTGTCCTGCCCGGGTGGGTGGATTCGCACTCCCATCTGGTCTTCGCCGGTGACCGGACTGCGGAGTTTGAGGCCCGGATGGCAGGCCAAAGCTACAGTGCCGGTGGCATAGCAGTGACCATGGGCGCTACCCGCAGCACCGGCGACCAAGAGCTGGCCACCTTGGTGCAGGAGCGCGTTGCGGAGGCCGTCCAGCAGGGCACCACCTACTTGGAAACAAAAACCGGCTACGGGTTGGACGTGGACAACGAGGCCAGGAGTGCCCGGATCGCGGCCTCTGCTGTTGATGAGGTGACGTACCTTGGCGCGCATCTGGTGCCCAAGGGCATGGACCCGGAGAAGTACACAGACCTGGTGTGCGGCCCGATGCTGGACGCTGTCCTGCCGTACGTGCGCTGGGCGGACGTGTTCTGTGAGCAGGGCGCCTTCAATGAGGACCAGTCACGGCGCGTCCTGACGGCAGCCCGCGACGCCGGCCTGGGCCTGCGCGTCCACGGCAACCAGCTGGGCCCGGGCCCCGGCGTTGCTTTGGCGGTGGAGTTCGGAGCCGCAAGCGTTGACCACGTGAACTACCTTTCGGACCAGGATGTTGCCACGCTCGCGGGGACCTGGGAAGCCTGGGATCCTCAGATCGGCGCCGGAACCAAAGGAACGGTGGCAACCTGCCTCCCTGCCTGCGACCTGTCCACCCGCCAGCCCTTGGCGCCGGGCCGCAAACTGCTCGACGCCGGAGTGCAGATAGCGTTGGCCGCCAACTGCAACCCCGGCACGTCTTACACCACATCCATGGCGTTCTGCGTCACCACCGCCGTACTGCAGATGCGCCTGAGCGTCCACGAGGCGGTCCGTGCGGCCACCTACGGCGGCGCCCTGGCGTTGGGCCGGGACACCGGAAAGGATTCCGACGGCGAACGCGCAGTCGGTTCGCTTATGGTGGGACACCGGGCAGATCTGCACATGCTGAAAGCGCCATCGGCAACACACTTGGCATACCGCCCCGGCGTCCCGCTCACCCACTCCGTCTGGCGGGCAGGCATGCTCGTCGGTGACGCATCCTAAGACACCCGAAACGCACCCAACTGGAGGGGGCGACGTTCATCCGTGAACGTCGCCCCCTTTTTTGGAGTGAGTCCTGTTCCGGCTTTTATTCCGTTGCGGCCGGGCACCCCCGGACCAGCTCACCAGAATGATCCTTGTGAGATCGAAAATGATCGTTTAGTGTTTCTATAGATCAAAAAACGTCATTTTGCTGCAGAAATGGGAAGTACACGATGAGTGAGAATACACAGGGCGCCTTCATGGAGGAAGAGCTGCTCTCCCAGCCGGACGTCTGGCAGCGCGCCGTAGCGCAAGCCAGGAGCGAGCACTTGCTCCCCGCAGACGGCAAGCGTATTGCCGTGATTGGTTGCGGTACCTCCTGGTTCATGGCCCAGAGCTACGCGGCCGCCCGCGAATCGGCCGGCAAAGGCGTGACCGACGCCTTCGCGGCGTCGGAAGCCTTCCTGAATGCCAACAGTCCCGAGCGCCAGTACGACGCCGTTGTTGCGATCACCCGTTCCGGCACCACCACTGAGGTGCTGGAGGTCCTGGCCGACTTGAAGGGGATTGTCACCACCATTGCCATCATTGGCGACACGGAATCGCCGATCATTGATGTGGCTGACCTGGTGATCGGCCTTCCGTATGCCGATGAGCGTTCGGTGGTGCAGACCCGTTTTGCCACCACTGCACTGGTGTACCTCCTCACCAGCCTGGGAGTGGACATGGACCAGGCCATCGAGGATGCCCGCGGGGCCGTTGTTGCACCCGTCCCGCAGGAGCTCCTGGATGCTGAGCAGTTCACGTTCCTGGGTACCGGCTGGACCGTTGGGCTGGCCCACGAAGCCGGCCTGAAGATGCGTGAAGCCGTGCAGGGCTGGACCGAGTCCTACCCCGCCAAGGAGTACCGTCACGGCCCCATCTCCATCGCCGCCCCCGGCCGCGTCACGTGGTTGTTTGGTTCCCAGCCCGAGGGCTTGGAAGAAGATATGGCCGTCACCGGTGCGGCCTACATCCATACCGACAAGCACCCCCTGGCAGAGCTCGCCCGGGTCCACAGGGTGACCCTGGAGCGGGCACGCGCACGTGGACTCAATCCTGATCTTCCCAGGAACCTTACGCGCTCCGTCATTCTCGATCCCACTGCCTAGGCACAGCCATGATTCTCGGGGAGGCGGCCGCTCCGGTGCTGTCCTTCGATGTGGGCGGTACGGACATCAAAGCCGGACTGGTGGACGCCGCAGGCACCGTCCTGGGCATGCGTCGGGTGCCCACGCCGCTGGACCCGGCCAAACCGGGCGACGCGATCCTTGACCGGGTGACGGAGTTGGCACGCGAGTTGGCCGCAGCGTATCCCGATGCTCCGCCCAAGGCAGCAGGAATCATTGTGCCGGGCATCGTGGATTCCGTGGCCGGTATAGGTGTTTACTCGGCCAACCTTGGATGGCGCAACTATCCCTTTACTGCCGAGGCTGAGAAGCGTTTGGGCATCCCCGTTGCTTTCGACCATGACGTCCGCTCCGCAGCCGCGGTGGAACACACCGTTGGCGGATCGCGGGAATTCAACGACGTAGTGGTCATGGTGGTAGGCACGGGGATCGCAGCCGCTGTCTTCTCCGGCGGCAAGGCAGTCACCGCCGGAGGCTTTGCCGGCGAGCTGGGCCACGCCCAGGTTCCGGATCCGGATGCCGCCCCCGGAAGCGCCGGCTCCACCATCCTGGAAGCCGTGGGCTCGGCGGGAGCGATCGCCAAACGGTACGCCCGCGCCTCCGGAAACCGGGTCAACGGTGCCCGGGGTGTGCTGATCCGGGCCAAGGAAGGTGACGCCCTTGCGGCCGCCGTGTGGTCCGATGCCGTGAACGCACTGGCTTTCACCATCTGCCAGTGCGTGAACATCATCGGCACCGAGGCCGTGGTGATCGGTGGGGGACTGGCTGAAGCAGGTGAAGACCTTCTGGGCCCACTCCGCGCACGCGTGGAGGACATGCTGGACTTTCAACGCCGGCCCCAACTGGTCCGTGCCGAACTGGGCCAGGACGCAGGCCTCCTCGGCGCGGCCTGCAACGCCCGAGCACTCCTGAAGACCAGTGCGCTCCTGAAGACCAGTGCACTTCCGAAGACCAGCGCAATCCAGGAGGTCAGGCCATGAAGCGAGCCAACGTCAACCGCATCATCACCGTGACAGCCAACCCGGCCATCGACATGACCTACACCGTCCATGGCATCACCGAGGGTGCCAGCCACCGGGTTCCCACGCCCATCAGCCGGGCGGGGGGCAAAGGAATCAACGTTGCCCGGGTGACCCATCAGCTGGGGTACCCCGTCCTGGCCATTGCCCCCACCGGAGGAGCGGCCGGCCAAACCCTGGCCGCCGAGCTCTGGACCAGCGGCGTACCCCACACCCTGGTGGGAGTAGCGGCAGAGACACGGCGCAGCATCGCTTTGGTGGACACCGTGGCGGGCGAGACTTCCATTTTCAACGAGGAAGGCCAGGCGCTCCTTCCCGACGATTGGCGCAGCCTACGGTCAGCCGTGCTGGAAGCCGTTCGTGGAAACCCCAGCCTTCCTGCTTCCGTGCTGGTGGGTTCCGGCAGCCTGCCGCCGGACGCACCGGCGGACTTCTACCCAGAGCTGGTCCGGGTTGCCCACGACGCCGGGATCCCGGCCATCATCGACACGTCAGGTCCGGGGATCATCGCCGCAGCCCGGGCGGGGGCCGACATCCTCAAACCCAATCACCACGAACTCGCCGAAGCGACAGGTGAGGACAGCATCGAAGCCGCCGCCCGATCCCTCCTGGCCATGGGTGCGCGGACAGTCCTGGTCAGCGCCGGCGCTGACGGCATGCTCGCTTTCGATCACGCGGCTCCGGGCGGTTACTGGAGCGCACGGTTGCCGGAGGCCCTCAGCGGTAACCCCACCGGGGCGGGCGACGCCGGTGTGGCGGCTGCCGCCGTCGCGCTCGCCGAAGGCGTCAACGAACCCCGTGAGATCCTGCGCCGGGCCACCGCTTGGTCCGCGGCGGCGGTGCTGATGCCCGCCGCCGGAGAAATTTCCCCACGCTACCAGGAGCTGCAGGAGCAGCTGGTCATGACTTGGAAGGAGACGCCATGACGTTGGTCAACACCCGCGAACTGATGGAGCTGGCCGAGGCGAACGGTACGGGCCAAGGAGCCTTCAACATCATCCACCTGGAGACCGCCGAAGGCCTGGTGGCAGGAGCCGAGGCGGCAGGAGTTCCTTTGATCCTGCAGATTTCGGAAAATTGCGCCAAGTACCACGGCGGACTTAAAGCAGTGTCCTTGGCGGCGCTTGCTGTGGCGGAATCAGCCGCAGTGCCGGTTGCGTTGCATCTGGACCATGCAGAGTCGGAGGAACTGGCCCTGGCTGCTGTTGACCTGGGTTTCGGGTCGGTGATGTACGACGGCGCGCACTTGCCCTACGCGGAGAACGTCGAAGCCACCCGGCGCGTTGCCGCCTACGCGCACTCGCGCGGCGTGTACGTGGAGGCCGAACTCGGCAAGTTGGGCGGGAAAGACGGCGCGCATGCCCCTGGAGTCCGGACGGACCCCGGGGAAGCGGAAGCGTTCATGGACGCCACGGGTGTGGACGCACTGGCCGTGGCGGTGGGGTCCTCGCACGCCATGACGGAGCGGAGTGCGGCTTTGGACCTTGAGCTGATTACGAAACTGAAGGCCGCAGTGCTAAAACCCTTGGTGCTGCATGGGTCCTCGGGTGTCACGGACGAAATGCTCGTAGCTGCTATTGGCGCGGGTATGACTAAAATCAACGTATCCACACATTTGAACGGGTTCTTTACCCGCGCCGTCCGTGAGTACCTCGATACCAACCCTGCAGTGGTGGATTCCCGGAAGTACATCAAGGCCGGCCGGGATGCCCTGGTGCTGGAGTCCGCACGTATGCTGACGCTGTTCGCCAAAGCGAAATAGCGTCAAACCCGCGAAAGGCTCGTCATGACCCGCACCGATCGGCTGACCGCCATCCTTGATCTCCTGGCCGAGTCCGGCCGGGTGGACGTGGAGGACATCGTGACGCGCCTGGGCGTGTCGCCGGCCACGGCCCGCAGGGACTTGGACAGTCTTGCCAAGCAACGCCTTCTGAGCCGGACCCGGGGCGGGGCAACCACGGGATCTGTTGCCTACGACCTTCCCGGTCGTTACAACCGGGACGACCACGCCGCCGCCAAACAGGACATTGCCGCAGCTGCTTCTGCCCTGATCAAGCCGGGTGCCGTGATCGGACTCAGCGGTGGAACCACCAACACCGCGTTGGCCCAGCTCCTGTCCACGCGCGAGGACCTCAACGCGCCCTCGAACAGGCCCACGCTCACGGTGGTGACGAATGCCATTAACATTGCCTCCCAGCTGGCGGTCCGTCCCAACATCAAGATCATGGTCACTGGCGGGATCCTGAATCCGCGCTCCTACGAACTGGTGGGTCCCTACACCGACGTCATCATGCAGAAAGTGGCGCTGGACATCGCGTTCATCGGCGTGAACGGAGTGGATCCGGAGCTGGGCCCCACCATTACCGATGAAGGCGAAGCCATGGTCAACACAGTGATGGCCCGCCGCGCCACGGAATCCTATGTGGTGGCGGACTCGTCCAAGGTAGGGCGGCGGTCCTTCGCGGCTATGTCGGGATACGACTTCCGGCACCTGATTACGGACTCCGGAATCAGCGCCGAGCACAAGGCCGCATTTGAGGCTGCAGGCACGGAAGTAACCGTAGCCCAGCCCAGCTGATGCCCGGGCGAGCGATGCCGTTCTTGCTAACCGAAAGCGCGCTTCGCTAGAACGTCATCCGTGGGGCATCCAGTACGGAATCGTCAACGTCCCGGGGCGCCCACTGGCTGAACGGGGTATCGAGGCTGTACCGGCCGCCGTCGTTCCTTATCAACGTACGCAACTCGGCGTTGTCAGGGTTGTTCAGCGACTCGAAGTACTCCACGGTCCAGTGGAACCAGCGCATGCAGAACAAACGCATGGTCAGTCCGTGGGTCACCAGCAACGTGTTCTGCGGATAGTCCGGTTTCTGCCAGTGCCGGTACAGGGTCTCCATGAAAGAGGAGACGCGGTCGTAGACATCCGAGCCGGACTCGCCCTCGCGGAAGCGGTAGAAGAAGTGGCCGTAGAGGTTGCGCAGGTCCTGCTGTGCCTGGATGTCGCCGGCGATCTGGAAGTTGGCCCAGTCCTGTTCGCGCAGCCGGGGCTCTTCAATGACCCGCTGGACCGCGTCCCCCAGGTCCAGGGCTTCCAGCGTTTGGTAGGCACGCAGATAAGGCGAAACGTAGACGCATACCTGTTCGCCATCGAGCTTGCGCCGAAGCTCCCGGCCCGCCACCCGTGCCTGTTCCACACCCAGATCGGTCAGCGGGATCCTGTAGTCCGGGACCCAGTTGTAGATGGACGTGTCGGCGTTGGCGGCAGATTGGCCATGCCTGATCATGAAGATTTTCTCCGGGGAACCCATCCCACCAAGCATAGGGCGGTGTCTCCCGGCAAAGTGGCAGGAACTGCGGGCAAGATAGGAACATGCTCCTCGCTTCCCGTCGCCGGCTGCGCGCCGAAGTACTGATTGTCCTGGGCCTGTCCTTGGGTCAGTCGGCCGTGTACTCCGTGGTCCAACTGTTGGACAAGCTGTCCCGCGCCCCCTTGGCCGAAGGCACATCCACCCTCAACAGGTCCCAGAGCACGCGTGAGTACTTCGACCTCACCTACCAGTTGCTGGACATTGTGTTCGCGCTGGTGCCAGTGGCTTTGGTGTTCTACTTCCTCTCAACGCACGGGACCAGGCGGCCGGAGGAAGCCGGGGGCTCGGCGTTCGCCCGCCTCGGATTCAACGTTGCGCGGCCCGGGAAGGATCTCCTGCACGGCCTGGGATTGGCAGCCATCATCGGGATCCCATCGCTGGGACTGTATGCGGCGGGCCGGGCGTTGGGGATCACCACCGCCATTGTTCCCAGCGGCCTGGACGCCTACTGGTGGACCGTTCCCGTGCTCATCCTGTCTGCCATCCGCCACGGCATTGTGGAGGAAGTCATTGTGGTGGGCTACCTCATGGACCGCTTTGGGAAGTTCGGCTGGAGTACGCCGGTTGCCATTGTGGTGAGCGCCCTCCTGCGGGGGAGTTACCACCTCTATCAGGGCTTCGGGCCGTTCTTGGGCAACGTGGTGATGGGTTTGGTGTTCGCCTGGATCTACACCAGGACCAAACGCGTGATGCCGTTGGTCATTGCGCACGCCATCCTGGATATTGTGGCCTTTGTGGGCTTCAGTTTGTTCGGCAAGGCCATCGGCTTAGGTTAAGCGCAAGGCCCTTAAATGTATCCGGCCGCCATCGATGGGTGACGTCATTGGCACCCGCTGATGGCGGCCGAAGTTTCCGGGCAGGACCGCTCCCGTGAGGGACGATGCCGGGGCGGACAGGGTCAGATGGTGACTGCCCCTGAGGCGGTTTCGAACGTGACCGCCATGATGCCGGGCGTTCCACGCGGAGCAATCCACTGAACAGCTACGTCCTCCAGTGGCTTCTCCACTGGCTCGCCCAACCATTCGGTGACGCGTTCTGCCGAGCCGGCGATGGTGAGGCTGGACATCTTGACTTCACTTTCGTACGCCCTGGACGGGTGCAGGGTGGGGTCGCCCTCCCATTTGAGCAGGTACGGCACCTGGGGATCAGCGATCAGGCCGAGGATGCCAATCTGCTGCCAGACCAACTCGCGGCCGTCCGGGAATTTCCGGTTGCCCGGGACAGCGGCGCGTCCCAGGCGCTCTTCGAAGGGGGCCAGGTCATCCACAGCCACGCACCAGCCCATCCAGCCGCCACCGGCAGCCGAGCGGGCCCTTACTGCCTGGCCAAAAGGTGCTTTGTCTGAAGCGGGGTGGTCCAGGACCTCCACCACTTCAAGGTACTTGTTGTCCGCGAGGGGAATGATCATGTTCCGGGTGCCGAAGCGCGGGTGCACTCCACCCCGGACTGCGTCCACTCCGAGAGCCGCGGAAATTCGTTCGGTAGTGGCCAAAAGGCCATCTCGTTCACAGGCGTAAGAGACGTGATCCATGCGCATGGCTTCATCTTGGCACTTTGTGATTCGGGTCTCAGCTAAGCCATGCCTAACTAACATAGGACATGGCTCGCGGGGTATGGGAGCGTCATGGAATGACGCGTTACGACAGAAAGATACCGGCAGCGTCATAAAGCTGTCCAAGGCCCCGGACGCTTCCTAGACTGGCGACAGCTCACACCACACTGTCATTCACCCTGATTCCGTGCGCCACTAAAAGGAGATTTCCATGTCACAAGGATGGTCATTCGAAACACGCCAGATCCACGCAGGGCAGGCACCGGACGCCGCAACGGGCGCCCGTTCCCTCCCGATCTACCAGACCACGTCATTCGTTTTTCCCAGCGCTGAGAGTGCGGCCAACCGCTTCGCCCTGGCAGAGCTGGCACCCATCTACACGCGGATCGGAAACCCCACCCAGGAGGCCGTGGAGCAGCGGATCGCCAGCTTGGAAGGTGGCCTCGGTGCCCTGCTGTTGAGCTCAGGCCAGGCTGCCGAAACCTTCGCCATCCTGAACATCGCGGAGGCCGGCGATCACATCGTGGCCAGCCCCAGCCTTTACGGCGGAACCTACAACCTGCTGGCACACACCCTGAAGAAGTTCGGGATTTCCGTGACTTTCGTGGAGGATCCGGACAACCTGGATCAGTGGCGCGACGCCGTTCAGCCCAACACCAAGCTCTTCTTCGGCGAGGTCGTCTCCAATCCCCGCCAGGACGTATTGGACATTGAAGGCGTTGCCCGGACCGCCCATGAGGCGGGCGTGCCGCTGATCGTGGACAACACCCTCTCCACGCCGTACCTGATCCGTCCCATCGAGTGGGGTGCGGACATTGTGGTCCACTCCGCCACCAAGTACCTCGGCGGCCACGGCTCGGCAATCGCCGGCGTGATCGTGGATTCCGGAAACTTCGATTTCGGCAAGGACCCGGAGCGCTTCCCCGGGTTCAACACCCCCGATCCCAGCTACAACGGGCTGGTCTACGCCCGGGACCTGGGCAAGGACGGAGCCCTGGGCGCCAACCTCTCCTATGTCCTGAAGGCGCGCGTCCAACTGCTTCGTGACCTCGGCTCCGCGGTTTCGCCGTTCAATGCCTTCCTCATCGCGCAGGGCCTGGAAACACTGAGCCTGCGCGTGGAGAGGCATGTGGAGAACGCCACGAAAGTGGCCGAGTGGCTGGAAGCCCACGACGACGTCGAATCGGTCGCCTATGCGGGCCTGCCGTCCAGCCCGTGGTACGACCGTGGCCGGAAGTATGGCCCCAAGGGCACGGGCGCAATCGTTGCTTTCAATATCAAGGGCGGCGTTGAGGCAGGCAAGCGCTTTGTGGACGGACTGGAATTGCACTCCCACGTAGCCAACATCGGTGACGTCCGCTCCTTGGTCATCCACCCGGCGTCCACCACGCACAGCCAACTGACTGCCGAGCAACAGAACGTGGCCGGCGTCAACCCGGGACTGGTGCGCTTGTCGGTGGGCATTGAGCACGTGGATGACATCCTGGCTGACCTCGAGGCCGGGTTCCGGGCCGCGAAGGGCGCCTGACGCCAGGACGCGCGCACAGGGCACGCCGTCGCGCCCCCGGCAGCACGCCAAGGGCGCCGCCTGATCGACGATAATTCGTCAGGCGGCGCCCCAGAGGGCTGTTCCGTGAACCATGACGCCCCAAACCGTCACACTGGTGTCACATTCTTCGCCAGAACAGTGGTCTTTTTCCTAGACTCTACGTATTAGGTCATGAGTGCCAGCACACAGCCCCGGCTTGCTGGCCGGCAACCCTCCTTCCGCGGCGGGGTGCCCCGGGTGAAGACCTGGCCTGTCGCACGCAAGGCGGCAGGCAAGCGCGAGGTGAGGTTTTAAGGAATGACCATTACTGCTACAGCTCTCCCTACGTCCGGGGAAAAGGACGGAACAGTCAAGTACGCCAGAATAGGTTCCCTGGAGCTGGAGGCCGGCGGCTACCTGCCGGACGTTGTGCTGGGCTACGAGACATGGGGCAGGCTGAATGCTGATGCCTCCAACGCGGTGCTCATCCAGCACGCCCTGACCGGCAGCACGCACGTAGCCCGCGGGGACACGGCCGAGGAAGGCTGGTGGGAACAGCTGGTGGGCCCCGGTGCGACCGTGGACACCGACAGGTTCTTTGTGGTGTCCATCAACATCGTGGGCGGTTGCTACGGAAGTACCGGCCCGTCCACAGAGGCGCCGGACGGCAAGCCCTGGGGGTCCAGGTTCCCCTTGGTCACCCTCCGGGACAGCACCCTGGCCGAGGCGCGGCTGGCCGACGTCCTGGGCATCAACGCCTGGCACGCAGTGCTGGGGGGCTCCATGGGCGGCGCCCGGGCGTTGGAATGGGCAGTCACGCTGCCCGAGCGCGTGAAACGCTGCGGTGTCATCTCCGTGGGTGCCTACAGCACGGCCGAACAGATCGCATTCGCGCAGTCCCAAACGCTCGCCATCCGGCAGGATCCGCATTTCAACAACGGCGACTACTACGGCGGTCCGGCCCCCGAGGACGGTTTGGCCCTGGCCCGCAGGATCGCCCACATCACCTACCGTTCGGCACTGGAACTGGACCTCCGGTTCGGCCGGGACGCCCAGCATCAGGAGACTCCCCTCGCGGCAGCGGTCCTGGCGGAACGTGGCCGCTACCAGGTGGAAAGCTACCTCGACCATCAGGGCACCAAGCTGGTGAAGCGGTTCGACGCCAACAGCTACGTGGCCATCACGGAGGCACTGATGTCCCACGATGTAACGCGCGGCCGCGGAAACCTGGAGGTCGCACTGTCACGTGCCACGGCAGAGTTCTTTGTAGCCGCAGTGGATACGGACAGGCTCTACTTCCCGGCCCAGTCCGAGGAGCTCGCCGCGGCCCTGCCCGGGGACGTTGAGGTTCACCGCATCCAGGCACCGATCGGGCACGACGGCTTCCTGACCGAAATCGGCCAACTCTCAACCCAACTCCGCCAGGCCTTCTTCGCCTGAGGCAGCAGCGGGGCGGCAGTGCTAGCCGCGCATGATCTCCCCGCGCTGGCGCATGTAGTCCTCCATGGCGATCTCGCCGTTGGTGAACTTTGCGTCCAGCTCGGCGAGCCGCCGCGCGCGGAAGCCTTGGGGCTCAGAGCTGCCGGTGGGCAGGGGCTGTGGGGCGTTGGACTGCGCCGGATCGTTCGACGACGGGCCTGACTGCGGGTCCATGCCCGCGGGGCGGCTGGTGGCCGGCCCGGAGGGATACCCCTGGTAATCCTGGGTGGGGAAACCCTGCCCGGGAAAGTTCTGCCCAGGATAGTTCTGCCCAGGATAGTTCTGCCCAGGATAGTTCTGCGGAGGGTAGTTCTGATCCGGGTAGCCCTGCCCCTGGTAGTTCTGCGGAGGGTAACCGGGGTTGGGGTAATTCTGTCCCGGGTAACCCTGTCCCGGGTAACCTTGGCCCTGGTAGCCCTGCCCCTGGTTACCCTGACCCGGCAGGTTCTGCGGGGGATACCCCGGCCCGCGGTACTCGTTGTTCTGGAGGCGACGTGCCCGCGAGCGGTTGTACATGCGGATCCCGAGCGGGATCACCCACGAGCAGACGATGATCCAAAAGATCAGATTGTTCAATGTGGAGGCCTCCTAGGTCTTAGCCCAGCTTAGCCCGACGGCCCCAGCCATGCCCGATGGCTCAAACCAGTGTGATGTCCATGCCAAGGAAAGCTCCGTACCGTTCCACCTCGCGGTCCAGGGCAGCCTGTTCGGCCGGGGTAACAGCCCGGTTCATGCGGAGGTCCAGCTCGCAGACGCCGCCTTGGAAACCGTGCCGCCACCACCCGGCCAAACGGCCGTCCACCAGGACCACGTGCATGGGGCCCTTGTCCTCCGGGAAGTAGGGGGCGGTTCCGCCCAAATAGTGCCGGGACTGCGAGTAGCCCATCACGTATTCGTCATAGCACTGGATGAGGTCCGCCTTGACGTGGTCTTCCCGGTTTGTGCCCGCGGCTTCCAGAGCCAGCAGCTGGTCCATCCCGGTGGCGGGGAGGTGGAACTCCTGTCCTTCAAAGGCCATGGTTGCCAACTTTCCGGGAGCCGTGGCATGGGCTGCGGCCAAGCCCACTGTGATGTCCTGCATGGTCATGCCGGACCACGTGGCACAGTCCTTGACCGTGGCCGGACCACGGCTGCTGAAGTAGCGCAGCGCCAACCGCCCCAGGGCCTCCTCCCGGTCGTCGCTGGACAGCGGGTTCACCAAGGGACCGGAGACCCTCTCCCCGAAGAGGGCGTATGTCTGCTTGAGCGCTCCACCCGATGATCGAACCGGCGCCCCACTGACAAGAATTCCGCTGACCTCGGCATGCATCAGGTGGTACACGAAACCCAGTCCTTTGCCGGGGAACCCTGCCTGCCCCAGGATTCCGGCCAGCTCTTCCCTGGTTTTGTGGGCGCCGCCTTCCACTGCTTGGGCGAGGAGTCGGCCACTGCGGGCTGCGGCGTCCGGGTCGATGCCCGTTTGGCGGTACATGCCTTTGTTCCCTTGATGCAGCCGCTCCGCGGACAGTCCCATCAACCACCCCAGATCGTCGCGGTGGACGAAATGCCATGTGGGCCGCAGAATATGCGTCCGAAGGATGGTCCCCTCGGCGACTGCCAGCTCCACCGCGGAGGCGGTGACCCCCGGGGAACTTCTCTGTGCCAGGGTCCATCGGGCGTAGGCAAATTCCTGGGACTGCACCGCCAGCAGGTTCCGGACAGCTTCTGCGGGTGACGCCGCAAAGGGGGCGCGGAGTTGCTGCAGCCGCATCCTGAGCGCACGAACCCCCTCACCCGTCACTGCTTTGCCCCTAGCGGCGTGGCACCAGCGGGCCGTTTGAACTGAACACAGGTCCCGGCGTCGGGCGTTTGGGTGTAATGCCGTCCCCGGAGGACTGGTGACGGAGCCTGCGGACAACCCAAGGGACAAAGTACTCGCGGGCCCACACCAGGTCCGAGGACCGGGCTTCACGCCAGGTCCGGGGCGGAAGGGGTTTGGGCATTAAGGGCTCCAGCGTGTGGTCCACGTTAAGCGCTTCAAGGACCATCATGGCGATGGTGTGGTGGCCCAAAGGGGAGAAGTGCAGCCGGTCCACGTCCCACATCTGGAGATCGGACAGCTGCCGCAGGGACCACATGTCCGCGATGACGGCGTCGTGGCGGGCAGCCACCGTCCGGAGGTTCTCGTTGTAGATGGCCACTTTCCCCCTGATACGGCCCAGGACCGACGCAGCGGTATCAGGACCGTTGAACAGGACAACTGTTGCCCCGCCGGAACTGAGTTCGGCCACTGCGGCGTCGAGTTTCTCGGCCAGCAGGTCAGGGTCACCGCCGGGCCGGATGAGATCGTTGCCACCGGCTGAGATGGACACCAGGTCCGGCTGCAGCTCCAGGCAGGGCCCGATTTGTTCGTCCATGATTTGCTGCAGGAGCCTGCCGCGGATGGCCAGGTTGGCGTAGGCGAAGTCTTCCTGGTCGCGGCCAAGTTCCTCGGCCACACGGTCAGCCCAGCCGCGGTAGCCGCCCGGATTCGAAGGCTCGGGGTCGCCGATGCCTTCCGTGAAGGAATCGCCCAAGGCAACATAGCGGGTCCAGGGGTGTTTCTGGACCCGGTCGCCGGGCGTTGGTAAAGGATTGTTCTCACTCACGCTCATATACTGCCCCCTGCACGCGACCCTACGCGACCGTAGGTTGTTACTTGTGGGTAACTGCAAGAATGGATCCATGACTGAAGCCACCTCATTTCCCGCCCCCGTTGTCCTGTGGTCCCACCCCGAAGCCGAGCGCGCGGGCAAGCCGTTGCTGGTCCTCCTGCACGGCTACGGGTCCAATGAGGACGATCTCTTCAGCCTGGCCGGGCTGCTGCCGGATGGATTCGTGGTGGCCGCCCTCCGGGCTCCGATGCCAACCGGGCCCGGATTTACCTGGTTCCCGCTGACGGCATCCATCGAGTATTCAATCGACGCCGTTAAGCGGGCAGCGGACTATGCCCTCGAATGGTTGGACGGCGTCAAGGACAACCACTCTTCAGTGACCCTGCTGGGCTTCTCCATGGGCATGGCCATGGCCACCACCATGCTTCGGTACCGTCCCGCGGACTTCGCCGCCGTCGTCGGGCTGTCCGGTTTTGTGGTCGACGCCGGCGCTGACGCCGCCTTCCGGGACACGGAACTGGACGGGTCAGTTCCCATGTTCTGGGGCCGTGACCAGCAGGATCCGGTCATCACGCAGGACAGGATCGAATACACCATGGGGTGGGTGCGGAACCACGTGGACCTCACCAAGGTGCTCTACACGGGAATGTGGCATGGCATCAACCAGCAGGAAATCGGCCACGTAGGGGAGTTCCTCACCCACAAGGTCCTGTCAGCGCAGGCGGACTAGCTCCACGCCAAACTAGGCAGCGACGATCCTGACCGTCCGGCCGTTGACCGTCACGGTGTCCCCGGGATGGAGTTGGCGGCCGCGACGCTCGTCGATGTCACCGTTGACTTTGACCAGCCCGTTCTTGATGAGTTCAGTTGCCTCCACGCCGTCCTCCACGAGGTTGGCCAGTTTCAGGAGTTGGCCCAGCCGGATCATGTCGTCGCGGATGGGGATTTCTTCAATTTCGGGGGTGCTCATAGAGCAATGATGCCTGAAGTAGTGTGGTGACGGTGCCGCAGCCATCCTCCCGCTCATCCCTTCCCCTGGCCGCAGGCCTCCCGATTGCCGTTGCCACGGGCCTGGTCATTCCACTGCAGGCCCGGATCAACGGAGCCCTGGGGGCAAAACTGCAGGACGGCATCGCCGCGGCAGTGGTGAGTTTCACCACAGGGCTCCTGGTGATCGGCATTGTCTCCTTGGTCACGCCCAAAGGCAGGTCCGGGTTGCGACGCATTGTTCCCGCCGTCCGCAACCGCAGCTTCCCCAGGTTCTACATCATGGCCGGCGCCATCGGTGCCCTGTTCGTCTTCGCCCAGTCCTTTACCGTGGCGCTGCTGGGGGTGGCCCTGTTCACCGTTGCAGCGGTGACAGGCCAAACACTCAGTGGACTGCTGGTGGACCGTTTGGGAATCGGTCCCGGCGGCAAACGACCCATCACCGGCGTCCGGGTGTTGGGAAGCATCCTCACAGTCGCAGCAGTCGCATGGGCGGTCTCACCCCGTTTCGGCGGCGCTGCTGACATCGCGTCGCTGGTCCTGCCTGTCCTGCTGCCACTCGCAGCGGGTTTCCTGATGAGCTTCCAGCAAGCCATGAACGGAACAGCCACTGTGCATTACGGGACGCCCGTTGCGGCAACACTGGTCAACTTCGTGGCAGGATCCGCCATCCTGTGGGTCGCCTGGTTGATCAAGCTGATGGTGGCGGGAGCGGGCGCCCCGCTGCCTGGGGAGTGGTGGTACTACCTTGGCGGCCCCATGGGCTGCATCTTCATTGGGCTCGCAGCGTTGCTGGTGCGCAGCCTGGGCGTCCTGATCACGGGTTTGGGCATGATCGCCGGACAACTGGTGGGGTCGCTGGTGCTCGACGTCGTGCTCCCCAGTCCGGGCGCGGCAGTCGCCTTGCCCACGGTGCTGGGAACCGTCCTGACACTCGCCGCGATCATTGTGGCCACCCTGCCCTGGCCCAAAGGCGCTTTCGCGCGGCGGCCGGCCGCCAAAGGCCGGTAGGGTTAGAGGAACAACTTTCCCCAGCACCCCGCCGGACAACCGTGTCCGGAATCCGGGGCAAACCACCGCGGACCGCACCCAGCGGCCCTGTAGAACAAATGGAGTACCCATGGCAGCAAAATCCGTTCTTGACCAGGTCATTTCCCTCTCCAAACGGCGGGGCTTTGTCTTCCAGGCCGGTGAAATCTATGGTGGCTCCCGTTCCGCGTGGGACTACGGACCCCTCGGCGCGGAGCTGAAGGAAAACATCAAGCGCCAGTGGTGGCAGAGCATTGTCCGCGGCCGCGAAGACGTGGTGGGCCTGGACTCCTCGGTGATCCTTCCCCGCCAGGTATGGGAAGCTTCCGGCCACGTTGACGTTTTCTCCGACCCCCTGGTGGAGTGCCTTTCCTGCCACAAGCGGTACCGCGCGGACCACCTCGAGGAAGAGTACGAGGAAAAGAAGGGCCGCCCGGCGGAGAACGGCCTGGCGGACATTGTCTGCGCCAACTGCGGCACCCGTGGCCAGTGGACGGAACCGCAGGAGTTCTCCGGCCTGCTGAAGACCTTCCTGGGCCCGGTAGCCAGCGAAGAGGGCATGCACTACCTCCGCCCGGAAACGGCGCAGGGCATCTTTGTGAACTTCAACAACGTGCTCACCACCTCACGGAAGAAGCCGCCGTTCGGCATCGGCCAGATCGGCAAGTCCTTCCGTAACGAGATCACGCCCGGAAACTTCATCTTCCGCACCCGCGAGTTCGAACAGATGGAGATGGAATTCTTCGTGGAGCCCGGCACGGATGAGGAATGGCACCAGTACTGGATGAAGGAGCGCATGTCCTGGTACACCAACCTGGGCATCCGTGAGGACAACCTGCGCTTCTTCGAGCACCCGCTGGAGAAGCTCAGCCACTATTCCAAGGGCACCACGGACATTGAATACCGCTTCGGTTTCCAGGGCTCCGAGTGGGGCGAGCTCGAAGGCATTGCCAACCGCACCGACTTCGACCTGTCCACGCACGCCAAGGCGTCCGGCACGGACCTCAGCTACTTCAACCAGGCCACCAACGAGCGCTACACCCCGTACGTGATTGAGCCGGCCGCCGGTTTGACCCGCTCCTTCATGGCCTTCCTGATCGATGCCTACACCGAGGACGAGGCTCCCAATGCCAAGGGCGGCGTGGACGTGCGCACCGTGCTGAAGCTTGACCCGCGCCTGGCACCGGTCAAGGCAGCCGTCCTGCCGCTGAGCCGCAACGAGGACCTGTCCCCGAAAGCCAAGGCACTGGGTGCGCAGTTGCGTCAGAACTGGAACATCGACTTTGACGACGCCGGCGCGATCGGCCGCCGCTACCGCCGTCAGGACGAGATCGGCACACCGTTCTGCATCACGGTGGACTTCGACACCCTTGACGACCAGGCGGTCACCATCCGTGAGCGCGACACCATGAGCCAGGAACGCGTGGCCCTGGACAAGGTAGAGGGCTACCTGGCAGCACGACTGATTGGCGCCTGAGCATGGCGTTGGAATACCGGGAATGGAAGGACGGGGACGACCTCGCCCTGCTGGAGATCTGGGGTGGGCCGGAAACGCTGCCCGCTGAGCAGTTCCGGGCAGCCCTGGCGTCGTCCAGCAATCAACCCTGGCGCCGCTGCATCGTGGCCGAGGACGTGGTGGACGGGGTTCATATTCCCGTAGCCGCCGCTGTGGTCCATGAGGCATCGCTTCACCCTGAACGCCTCTGGGCCTACATTGAGGTTGCCAAGGACCATCGGCGCGCCGGCGTGGGTGCAACCCTCCTCGCCATGCTCCGCCGCGAAGCCGCGAACTCGCCGTCGGGCGTCTCCAGGCTTCGCAGCAAGGTGGAACCGGGTACTGCAGGTGCGGCCTTTGCCGCGACGGCGGGCCTGGCCCCCATCCAGCGCTCGCAACTGGTGGTGGTGGAACCCGAGCCGCTGAAGCTTCCGCGCTTCGGCGACGGATCGGAGGAAGCTGCCGCCGAGCGCGTGGAGGATCTTGCCACGGGATCGGTGGAACTGAGCGAGGTTGTGGGGAAGTACTATTCCCACGTCCATCACTGGGACAGCCCGGGCGAGCTGGGCATAGCCACCGTGCAGAGGTTGTTCCTGAACGACCTCACCGGCGCGCACGGTGCCATTGTGCTGCGTGCGCCGAAGGCCAGCGCTTTCGGTGACAACGTCCCAGCCAGCCGCAAGGGCAAGATCCAGGCGTTTGCGATCAGCTACGCCCAGGGTGGGACGGATGAGCCGTCGGACGTTTTCCTGGGCCATGATCCGGACCTTTCCGAAGCGGATGCGGCGTTTGCGGTGCGGGACCTCCTGGCCCTCATTGCCTATCAGCACCCGGTGTTGCTGGAAGTCGATGAATCCATGGTTGCTTTGAGCGCCGTCCTTGAGCCCCTGCTGGAAACCGGGAAAGCCCACACCCGTGGTGCTGACACGGTGATCGTCAGCGACTAGCTCCCACGTAGGCTTAACGACATGAGGATTTGCTGCTGATGGGCCACGGTCACTCCCACGGACACCCTGACGGTTCAACTCCGGACCCGCAGGCACTCGCTTCGCGAAAGAGGGCCAACTGGCTCTTGGCAGCAGTGCTTGTGCCCTTGGGCGTCCTCACCCTGGTGGCCATGATCCTGATGTGGCCCTCGGGCAGCCGGGAGGGAATCACGTTTTCGAGTCCCTACCAGGCTGCCCCGGGGGTCACGTTCGACACCGGCCGGATCCAGAGCGTGGTGCGCGAAAGCTGCACGCAGACGGGCCAGGCAGGCGGCGCCCAAGGCGACACAGGCCAATCCCAAAACGGCCAATCCCAAACCGGCCAATCACAAAACAGCCAATCCGGCGGCTCGCAATGCACGTTCGCCTTCACGGAACCGGACAAAGGCGGGGACCCGGTGAAGGTGGTCATCAACCCGGATGTCGCCATGTCCCACGGGGTGGATGTGGGCGATGCCATCCGTTACCTGAACCTTTCCGCGGTGCAAGGTGCCGGCGCCGGAAACGGTGCCCCGGCCTACGTCTTCGTGGACTTTGTCCGCAACGTCCCCATCGCCCTCCTGGCCGTCCTGTACGCGGTGGTGGTCATCGCGGTGGCCCGGTGGCGCGGATTCCGTGCCTTGCTTGGGCTGGTGGGGGCGTACTTCGTGTTGGTCAGCTTCATCCTTCCGGGCCTGGTGGAGGGGAAGCCGCCGCTGTTGCTGGCGCTGGTGGGCTCCACCGTGATCATGATCGGGGTGCTGTATTTCGCCCACGGATTCTCCGCGCGTACCTCCACGGCGTTGCTGGGGACGGTGTTCGGGCTGGGCATCACGGCGCTCCTGGCGGCCTGGGCCACGGATGCGGCCAATCTTGCAGGCGTGGGAAACCATGACGCTTCCACGCTGGTGAACATGTCCCCGCAGATTTCGATTTCGGGGATCATCCTGTGCGGCCTGATCATCTCCGGTCTTGGCGTGCTGAACGATGTGACCATCACCCAGTCGTCAGCCGTGTGGGAACTCTACGAGCTGGCGCCCAACACCTCCGCCCGCAAACTCTTCACCTCTGCCATGAGGATCGGGCGGGACCACATTGCCTCCACGGTGTACACCATCGCGTTCGCTTACGCGGGTGCTGCGTTGCCGATCCTGATCATCGTGATGCTCTACGACCGGCCCTTGGCCGAGGCGCTGACCAGTGCCGAGCTTTCGGAAGAAGTCATCCGCACGCTGGTTGGTTCCATCGGGTTGGTCCTGGCGATCCCTGTCACCACGTTCATCGCGGTGCTGGTTGTCAAAGCCACCGGTGCGAAGCGCCTTGCCGCTTCGGGAAACGCAGGCGGACCCGCTGTAAGGCCCGACGACCTTGACGACACCGGCGCGCTGGCGGCTGCCGCCGTCGTCGCCGGTTCTGAACGGGCGGCTGGTTCTGAACGGGCGGCCGGCTCCGAACGGGCGGCCGGTTCTGAACGAAAAGGACTCAACGGCTCCAGCGCCGACAGCAACCCGGCGCGCCCGGGAAGCCGGCGGGCCCAGCGTGAAGCGGAGCGACGGAAACCCGAATAGCCCGATGACATTTGTCATGGCCAAGCGATGACACCCGCTACGGGTGCCCGGACGGTCCTGCCGTTTGAATGGGTGAACAAGACCTATTCAGGGAGAGCAATGACAACACCGGGAGTGCCGGCCGTACGCGCCGCCGGACTGTACAAGAGCTTCGGGAAGGTCCAGGCGGTGCGTGGCCTCGACCTGACGGTGCAACAGGGGGAGGTGGTTGCCTTCCTGGGGCCCAACGGGGCGGGCAAGACCACCGCCATCGACATGATCCTGGGCCTGAGCAGCCCGGACCGGGGCGAGGTCTCCATCTTCGGCCGCTCGCCCAGGGGCGCCATCGCCCGCGGGCAGGTGGCGGCCGTCATGCAAACGGGAGGTCTGTTGCGCGACATCAGTGTCCGCGAGACCGTCCAGCTCACTGCCGCCATGTTCGAGTCGTCCAGGCCCGTGGACGAGGTACTGACCCGCGCAGGCATCCAGGACATCGCGGACCGCCGGGTGGAGAAGTGCTCGGGAGGACAGCAGCAACGGCTTCGCTTCGCCATGGCACTGGTTTCGGACCCGGGCCTGCTCATTCTTGACGAGCCCACCACGGGCATGGACGTGGCGGGCCGCCGGGATTTCTGGTCCGCTATCCGGGCGGACGCCACCAAGGGCCGTACCGTTATTTTCGCTACGCACTACCTGGAAGAAGCAGACGCCTACGCCGACCGTATTGTCCTGGTGCGGCAAGGAACCATCGTGGCGGACGGGACTGCGTCCCAGATCAAGAACCTGGCGTCCGGCCGGACGGTGAAGGCTGCCCTGCCGCAGGGGGACCGTGGGTTGCTGGCCGCGTTGCCGCCCACCGACGCAGTGGATTACGACGGCGGACGGGTCACCATCCGTACGCCGGACTCGGATTCAGTGGTCCGTTTCCTGCTCAACAACACCGGTGCCCATGATCTTGAAGTGGTGGCCCACAACCTCGAAGAGGCGTTTGTGGCACTGACCAGCGAGGACACGCCTGCCGAAACGGTCGCCCCTGCTCAAACCGTAGCCCCGGCCGAAACCGTCACAGAAGGAGGCCGGGCATGAGCCAGGCACCAGCCATCCAGGACCGGAAGCCCTCTGCGGGCGGCGTCAACTCCACGTTCCTGTGGATTGAAATCAAAAGGATGCTCCGCAACCGCAGGACAGTGGTCTTCACTGTCCTGATGCCGGCAATCTTCTTCTTCATCTTCGGCCTGTCCAACAAGGACCAGCTGTTGCCCAACGGCCACAGCTATGGGCAGTACATCCTGATCAGTCTTACCGTATATGCGGCCATGACGGCGGCCACGGGTGCGGGGAGCCAAGTGGCGGTGGAACGTGCCCAGGGGTGGAGCAGGCAGTTGCGCCTGACGCCCCTGCTGCCCGGAGCCTACATCGCCGTGAAGGCCGCAGCTGCCCTGACCCTGTCCTTGGTGGCAGTCATCGCGCAGTTCGTGATCGGTGCCTTGGCCGGTGTGACCATGGACGCTCAAACCTGGCTCACGGCAGGGCTGGTTGCATGGCTGGGCTCACTGGTGTTCGCCGCGTTGGGACTCTTCGTTGGTTACCTGATGCCCAGCCAGAATGTCATGCAGATCCTGGGGCCGGCCCTGGCTATCCTGGCCATGCTGGGAGGGCTCTTCATGCCCATCGAAATCATGGGCGATACCTTCGGGGCCATCGCCAAATTCACGCCGGCATACGGGATCGGGGAACTGGCGCGGAGCCCCATCACGGGGGAGTTCGATGCCCTGTGGATCGTCAACGTCCTTGTGTGGCTGGCGATCTTCGTGGGTGGGGCCGCCATGGCCTTCCGGCGCGACACCAACCGTGTGTGAGTTGCCTGCCCGTGACTAAGGTTGGATCCATGAGCACCCCGTCCCTGTGGGAATCACTCCGCGGTCCCGGACCCCGTAAGTGGTTCATCGGCGCCGGGTTTTCCATCGTCCTGTGGGCGTGGCCAACGTGGAACCTGGTGTGGTCCGTGGAAGAGCCGGCCAGCTGGAAAGTGCTGGCCTCGGCATCACTGGTGGCCTTCTTCGCCGCCTATGCCATCCTGCCGATGTTCAGCCGGCAGCGGGACGTTCGGACAGGCCTGGCATGCGTGGCGATTCTCCTGGCACTTAATGGTTTGGTGATCCTGCTGGTGGGCAGGGAAGCTCTCTGGACCTGGCCCTTCCTGGCCTGCGCCATTGGCATGACCACCCTGCCGCCACGCCTGGACTTTGCCCTGATCATGGCGCTTTCCGGGATTTCGCTTGCCTCGCAGTTGCTGGGCGAGAGCCCGGAGACGGCTTTCTTCCAACCAGCACTCATCCTGTCCCTGGGGTTCATGATGTCCTCGTTTGCGCGGCTGATCCGGCAGACAGCGGAGCTCCGGGCCGCGCAGACCGAACTCGCGGACGCCGCCGTGGCCGCGGAACGGAACCGGGTTGCCAGGGACATGCATGACATCCTGGGGCACTCCCTGACCGTCATCGCCATCAAGGCGGAGCTGGCGGCCCGCCTCATGGAGGCAGCTCCCGGCGGGCCGGCCGGAGCCCATGCCAAAGCAACCGCGGAGATCGTGGAAGTCCAGGAGCTGGCGCGTGGAGCGCTCGCCGATGTCCGGGCCACCGTTGCGGGCTACCGCGGAGTCAGCGTCCTGGCTGAACTCGCGGCAGCGCGGACAGCGCTGGAATCTGCAGGCATCCAGGCCGACCTTCCCCGGACCGTGGAGCAGGTGCCGGTGAAGTACCGGGAACTGTTCGGCTGGGTACTCCGGGAGGGCGTGACCAACGTTGTCCGGCACTCGGGAGCCGGGCAATGCCGGGTCCGGTTGTCGGCGTCCACCGTCCTGGTGGAGGACGACGGCGTGGGGCCGGGGCAGTGCGACGGCGGGAGCGGGCTGTCAGGGATCCGGGAGCGGGCAGCCACTGCAGGCGGGACGGTAAGTATTGGTGCGAGCGACCTGGGAGGGTTCAGATTGGCGGTTGACCTATGACCATCCGGCTGGTGATTGCGGACGATCAGGCCCTGGTCCGGGGTGCGCTCGCTGCCCTGCTGGGGCTAGAAACGGACATAGAAGTGGTGGCGGAGGTCGGCGACGGTACAGGGGTGGTGCCGGCCGTGCTGGAGCACTGCGCGGACGTGGCCATGCTGGACGTCGAAATGCCCGGGATGGACGGTATCGCCGCGGCATCCGCCGTGCGCGGCGCGGCGCCGTCGTGCAGGGTCCTGATGGTTACCACCTTCGGCAGGCCGGGTTACCTCCGGAGGGCCATGCAGGCCGGCGCCTCGGGCTTCGTGGTCAAGGACACCCCGGCCCGGCAATTGGCCGAGGCGGTACGGCGCGTCCACAGTGGCCTCCGGGTGGTTGATCCGACGCTCGCCGCGGAATCGCTGATGTCGGGCGACAGTCCCCTCACCGACCGTGAGGCGGAGGTGCTGAAGGCGGCGTCCGACGGCGGCACGGTGGCGGACATTGCCAAGGCAGCGATGCTCTCCGAAGGTACTGTCAGGAACTACCTTTCAGCGGCCATGGCCAAGACGGGCGGCCGGACAAGGGCCGAGGCCGTGCGGTTGGCGGACCGGAACGGGTGGCTGCTGTGAGGACCATCCACCCCGATTTGCCCTGATTTGCAACAATGGACAGGTGACTGTTGTAGCAACGCCCCCTTCACCCAAGCTCGAACTTCCGCCCCTCCAGCTGGGTGGGATCACTGTGGACACCCCGGTGATCCTTGCTCCCATGGCCGGGATCACCAACTCGGCCTTCCGCAGGCTCTGCCGTGAATACGGCGGTGGCCTGTACGTGGCGGAGATGGTCACCTCGCGTGCGCTCGTGGAGCGCACGCCGGAATCCTTGCGCATTATTTCCCACGACGAGGACGAGAAAGTCCGCTCGGTGCAGCTCTACGGAGTGGACCCGGTGACTGTCGGCGCGGCGGTGCGCATGCTGGTGGAGGAAGACCGCGCGGACCACATCGACCTGAACTTCGGCTGCCCGGTCCCCAAGGTCACGCGGCGCGGCGGCGGTTCGGCGTTGCCATGGAAGATCGACCTGTTCACCTCCATTGTGCAGACCGCCGTGAAGGAAGCGTCCAAGGGCGGCATCCCTTTGACCATCAAGATGCGTAAAGGCATTGATGAAGACCACCTGACATATTTGGAAGCGGGCCGTATTGCCCGCGATTCCGGTGTGGCTGCCGTTGCGCTGCACGGACGAACAGCCGCCCAGTTCTACTCCGGCCAGGCTGACTGGTCCGCGATCGCGCGGCTCCGGGAAACGCTGCCGGACATTCCGGTGCTGGGCAACGGTGATATCTGGTCCGCGGAAGACGCCGTCCGGATGGTCCGGGAAACGGGAGTCGACGGGATCGTGGTGGGCCGTGGTTGCCAAGGGCGGCCGTGGCTTTTCGGGGACCTCCAGGCAGCCTTTGAAGGCAGCGATGAGCGGCACCGGCCCGGCCTGCGCGAGGTGGCCGAGGGAGTTTACCGGCACGCCGAACTGATGGTGGAGACGTTCGGCAACGACGAATACAAGGCCCTGCGCGAAATCCGCAAGCACATGGCCTGGTACTTCAAGGGCTACGTGGTGGGGAGCGAATTGCGCACCAAACTTGCCACCGTCACCACCCTGGAAGTCCTCCGTGGATATTTGGACGAGCTGGACATGGAGTCGCCCTACCCGGGAGTCGATTCCGAGGGGCCCCGCGGCCGGGCAGGCTCGCCCAAGAAGCCCGCCCTGCCCAAGGACTGGCTGCTGAGCCGCCAGTTGAACGAGGAACAGAGCGCGGAAATTTCTGCCGCGGAGCTGGACGTTTCGGGCGGCTAGCCTCACACGTGTAAGGATGGCTCAAGAAGCACCACACACCGGCGCTTGAAGGAGGCTGAATCCCATGGGAACCGAAGCGATGCTTGGTCAGAACGGAACCGTCCACGATTTCGTGCAGGCGATTCCCGGTTACGTTGAAGCCGATTCAGCGCGATGGGTCGAAGAGCCCCGGAAGAGCAACTACCGCTCGGACTTTGAACGGGACCGTGCACGGGTTCTGCATTCGTCGGCTCTCCGCCGGCTCGGCGCGAAGACCCAGGTGGTGGCACCCGATACCGATGACTTTGTGCGGACCCGCTTGACCCACAGCCTGGAAGTTGCCCAGGTGGGCCGTGAGCTTGGCCGTTCCCTGGGCTGTGATCCGGATGTGGTGGACACCGCCTGCCTGAGCCACGACCTCGGGCACCCGCCGTTCGGGCACAACGGCGAATCGGCCCTGAACGAGGTGGCGCACACCATTGGCGGCTTCGAAGGAAACGCCCAGACCCTGCGGCTGTTGACCAGGCTGGAGCCCAAGGTGCTGGCTGAGGACGGCCGGCCCGCCGGACTCAACCTCACCCGCGCCAGTCTCGACGCCGCCTCAAAGTACCCGTGGTCCGCCGTGGACGCGCCCGTCATCCACGGCCACCGCACCAGCAAGTTCGGTGCCTACGAAGACGACCTGCCTGTTTTCGAATGGCTGCGCGAAGGTGCCCCGGGAAACCGTTCCTGCATCGAAGCCCAGGTCATGGATCTGGCTGATGACATCTCCTACTCGGTGCACGACGTCGAGGATGCCATTGTGGCCGGGCATTTCCAGCTGAAATGGATGGATAACCCGGATCACCGTGCCAGGGTGGTGGGCTACACCAAGCAGTGGTACCTGCCGCACAACGATCCCGCTGAGATTGATGCCGCGCTCTCACGGCTGGAAGCCACCAAGGTGTGGGTCCGGGAGGCAGACGGCAGCCGCAAATCGATGGCTGCGCTCAAGGATATGACCAGCCAGCTCATCGGCCGGTTCTGCCAAAGCGCCATGGAAACCACCCGCGGTCACTTTGGTCCCGCCAACCTCACCCGGTACGACGCCGAGCTCATGGTCCCGGCGGATACAGTGAGCGAAATCGCGGTCCTGAAGGGCCTGGCAACCACTTTTGTCATCTCCACCGACCACCGGCAGCCGGTGTATGAACGCCAGCGCGAGGTCCTCCACGCGTTGGTGGGCGTGCTGAACGCCTCGGGTGACCGGCATTTGGAGCCGATGTTCGCTGCTGACTGGCGCGACGCCGTCGACGACGGTGCCCGCCTTCGCGTGGTCATCGACCAGGTGGCGTCCCTGACGGACGCCTCCGCCTTGGCCATGTACGAGCGCCTGGTGGGCAGTTTGCCGTCCCTTTGGTGACGGATGGGGGCCCGGCTTCAACGACTAGGATGGTCACGTGGCTGGCCTGATTAAACGTGAAGATATTGATGAAGTACGCCAGCGCACCGACATCAAGGAAGTGGTTGACGGGTACGTCACCCTCAAGAGCGCCGGGCTGGGAAGTTTCAAGGGCCTGTGTCCCTTTCACGACGAGCGTTCCCCTTCCTTCACGGTCCGGCCACAAGTAGGCCGCTACCACTGCTTTGGCTGTGGCGAGGACGGGGACGCGATCTCCTTCATCCAGAAGATGGACCACAGCTCCTTCCATGAAGCGGTGGAGAAACTGGCCGCCCGGATCGGCTATGAGTTGCGGTACGAGGACGGCGGCACCGGTCCCAACCGTGAGGAAGTGGGCAAGCGCCAGCGTCTGCTGGATGCCCACAAGATCGCCGATGAATTCTTCCGCGCGCAGCTGCTGACTCCCGGTGCTGCGGAGGCCCGCAATTTCCTGGACGGCCGCGGCTTCGACCGGGCTGCTGCCGAACACTTCGGAGTGGGCTACGCGCCGCAGGGCTGGGACTCCCTCCTGAAGCACCTGCGGGGCCGTGGCTTCACGGATGCTGAACTCAAGCTGACGGGCATGTTTTCCGAAGGTAATCGGGGTATCTACGATCGCTTCCGTGGGCGGCTCATCTGGCCCATCCGCGACATCGCAGGGGACACCATTGGCTTTGGTGCCCGGAAGCTGTACGAGGACGACCAGGGTCCCAAGTACCTGAACACCCCGGAGACCACGCTCTACAAAAAATCCCAGGTCCTCTATGGGATCGACATCGCCAAGAAGAGCGTCGCGAAAGAGCGTCAGCTGGTGGTGGTTGAGGGATACACCGATGTCATGGCTTGTCACCTGGCCGGTGTTGCGACAGCGGTGGCTACTTGCGGCACGGCCTTCGGTACCGATCACATCAAGGTGGCGCGGCGACTGATTTCGGATGACGGCACCGGGGGAGAGGTGATCTTCACTTTCGATGGCGACGCCGCGGGGCAGAAGGCCGCACTGCGGGCCTTCGAAGAGGATCAACGCTTCCAGGCGCAGACCTACGTTGCCGTCGAACCGACGGGAGCCGATCCCTGCGACCTCCGCCAGCTCAAAGGCGATGCCGCCGTCAGGGACCTGATCCTCAGCCGAAAACCGCTCTTTGAGTTCGCCATCAAGGCCTCACTCCGCCGCCACAACCTGGACACCGTTGAGGGCCGTGTGGCTGCCCTGCGGGAGGCAGCACCGGTGGTGGCACAGATCCGGGACGCGGCCACCAGGCCGGGCTACACGCGTGAGCTTGCGGGGTGGCTGGGCATGCCCATCGAAGAAGTCAGCCGCTATGTTGGTGCGGCCGTCAAACGGGGAGCAAACACCGGGTCAGGGAACGCAGGCTCAGGGACTTCAGCACCTTCGGGTGAGCAACCGACGGCGGCAGCACCGCCGTCTGCAGGTCCGTTGTTCCAACGCCCCGATCCCCGCGATCCCGTGGCTGGAATGGAGCGCCAAGCACTGGAAGTGGTACTTCAGGACCCTGCTGTGCTGGGGGGTGGCGCATGGGAGCGGTTTGAAGCATCGTACTTCTCCACCCCGGCCTATGGCGCGGTCCATGCCGCCATCAGGGCCACGGGCCTGGTCCACGCCGATGATCCCGTGAGGTGGGTGGAGGAGGTGCGGCAGGAAGTTCCGGAGCCCCTGCGCCCGTTGGTGTCCGAACTTGCTGTCACGCCATTGCCCGCCAGCACGCCGGAAGCCATGCAGCGTTACTGCCGGGATATTCTTGCCCGCCTGTTTGAACTACAGATCACCAGGATCAAGGCTGACAAGATGGGGCAGCTCCAGCGCTTGGATGCCGCGTCCCATCCGGAGGAGTTCCAGCGGCTCAACCGTGAGCTGATGCAGCTGGAAATGGAACGCCGCGCACTGCGTTCCGACGGCTGAACGGTTCGATTTCGTTTTCCGGCACCCCCCTGTTAAGCTAGTAACCGCTTCATTCCTCCGTAGCTCAATTGGCAGAGCATTCGACTGTTAATCGAAGGGTTACTGGTTCAAGTCCAGTCGGAGGAGCGCGCAATATCCCCGTTCCGGGCAACCGGAGCGGGGATATTTTTATACCCCCTCCGGGTATTTGAGGGCGATTTCGCAATCGGATAAACCTTTGCTAAAGTCGTAGGCGCTTCATTCCTCCGTAGCTCAATTGGCAGAGCATTCGACTGTTAATCGAAGGGTTACTGGTTCAAGTCCAGTCGGAGGAGCATCAGGACCCCGTACCAGCATGATGCCGGTGCGGGGTCCGCCTTTTAAACGAAATCCAGTTCCACTTGCAGGAACCGCGCAGCCTCCGAGACAGCGGCTCCGAAGGAGTCCTGCTCGGTGGGAGGCGTCCGGGGCTCACGCGGATGCCATTCATGGGCCGCGGAGTGGACGCGGGTGAAGCCGCCTCCAGGCGGGGCGTAGAAGATGCCGAACCGTTGGACGGGCCATTCGGGGGACGTCTCGGGAGCAACCAGCAAAGCAGCCCCCGTTGCGGGGTTGTGCCACTGCGCAATGGGCCGGCGGCGATCGTCAGTGAACAGCCCGGCCGCGTAGAGCGCCGCCGATTGCGCACTGGTCACAGAGCACAGGCGGTCCCACCACAGTGGCAGGATGCGCTCATCCCGCCGCTGCCAGGGTGGGGGAAGCGGCTGCAGTTCTTGCCCGTGTGGCACCCTCCAACTTTATCGCCGGGTTGTTGCGGGGAAAAGGGAGTTCATTGCCTGGACAGGCCCAGCCGTGGATACAGGACATCAAACCCCTCTGTGAGCCCGTCATTGAGGGCAATCCCCACGTGACCGCCGTTGGGCACTTCGTAATAGGTCACCGTCATCCCGGACGCCCGCGCAGCCGCGGAGACCGCTTTGGCTGCGGCCACGTAGGTGACGTCATCCGAGCCGGCGGTGAAAACCGCCGTCGTATCCGGAAACTGTTTGCCCTTCATGATGTTGATGGGCTTTTGGGCGTCGTAGTCCGCCTGGTTTCCGTTGAAGATGGTGGCGAGGTTGCCTTCAGGATCTTCGGCGCCCGGAAACTCCTCGCCGGAGATATCCACCACGTTCCCCCACATGTCCGGGTACTTCACGGCGAAGGAAATGGCGCACTGGCCACCGTTGGAATAACCGGCAATGGTCCAATCCTTGCGGTCGGTCAGAATGTTCAGGTTTGCCTTGGCCCAGTTGACCACGTCCACATTGATGTAGGTCTGGACCTTGCCGTACGTGGACGTGTCCAAACACAGGGTGTCGTTCTGGTCGGGTCCGATCTGGTCGGCAACGATCGCGATGGGCGCCAGGCCGTTGTTCCGGGCTGCGAACTCATCCAGTGCCGCGGAGACGTACTGCGGATCGGGAAGCCCGGGCTGACCCATCATGAGCACAAACAAGGGCAGCTGCGGTGGATTCGCGGTGAGCGCGGCCGGTGGAAGATAGATGCCGGCGGGGCGGGCGTCGAAGCCGGACGCGGTGGCAGGAATCACCTGTGTTCCCACTTTGCCTTGGGTTGGC
Source organism: Paenarthrobacter ilicis (assembly GCF_016907545.1). Taxonomy (NCBI): domain Bacteria; kingdom Bacillati; phylum Actinomycetota; class Actinomycetes; order Micrococcales; family Micrococcaceae; genus Paenarthrobacter; species Paenarthrobacter ilicis. The sequence continues at coordinate 1,413,145 of NZ_JAFBCD010000001.1, forward strand.
ATGCCGGACGGGGGTTTCCAGTGCTGCCACAGGGGCCCGGCTGGGTTGGTGGCGTTGGGATCGGGCTTGTTCAGGGCGATGGCGCCCTCCGTGGAAACGCCGAAGGCGGAGCCCAGCGTTTTGTTGAGCCCAAACTCGGTGTTGATGCCCAGCGCGGCCACCAGCATGAAGACCGGAATGGATACCGCGGCCACCACCTTCCGCCACGCCGGGCTGTGCCGGAAGCTCACCAGGGCCAAACCCAGCGCACCGCAGCCGGCAAGCGCCCAGAACCACACCCTCGGCGTAAGGCCCACGTGGAAAACGTCCAGCACGTCCTCCACCACCCACACGGTGATGGCGCCGGCCACCACCGCCGCCGCTATGGCAATGGTGGCAGTCAGTGCCCAGCGGGCAGTGGGACGCAGGAACAGCACAAGGAAGAACACGACGCCGGTCACCACCGCGGCGGTCATGACTGCGGGACCGCTGATTTCGATTTTCAGGATGGTGTCCAGCAAGGCCGGGATCCCTTCCGGAGGTCAGCTGAAGCACTGCCGGCACAGCTGCGGTGTATCCAGGCGGGGCGTTTCATGCGGCCGGCTCCCTGGCGATCATTTGCCGCAGCAGGCCGGCGCTTTGTGCCGGGGAGAGCCCCGGCAGGTACGCCGATCCCACAGCGACGCCGATGGCGGGCAGGGCCAGCGGTTCGGGGTAATACATGTACAGCGTGCGATGGTCAGGCTGGAACCTGGATTTGAAGGCTGCAAGGGACTTGAAGCCGTACATGGGTTCCAGGGCATTGCCCAGCAGGGTCAGGACGCGGTCCAGTGCGCTGTGATCGCCCTCCCCGGAGTCCTGTCCGCTGTTGGCCAGGGGCGAGCCGGACAGGGAAATCCGGGTGACCTGCTCCTTGAAGTGGATCACGGCTGAGGCAATCAGGAATTCCATGACGCCTTTGAACCCGGTTGTGCGACGGCGCATGAAGTCCAGGGTCCAACCGGACACCGTTCCGTCCGTGAAGACGGGCAGCCAACTGGTGACTCCGTGCACCAGGCCGTCGTCGTCCACGGCCACGCAGCACACGACCTCGGGGTCCTTGAGCTCATTGAGGCCGCCCAGGGTGAAACCCATTTCCGGGAGGGCTTTGTCCGCAACCCATTCCTCGGAGATCTCCGCCAGTTGCGCCCTGATTCCCGGCGGCATGTCCTGGTAGTGGTACCAGTAGTCCTTGATGGACAGCTTCCCGGCCCGGTTCAGCGCGGTGCGGACGTTCTGCCATTCCTTGCCCTTGAACGTCATGGACTGGACGTTCAACAGTGTCTCCTCTGCCACTTCCAGCTTGCTGAAGCCCTGGGGGAGGAGCGGAGCATCCAGCTGGTCCGTTGCCGAGTAGAAGCACGGGATGAGCCCCAGGCGCGAGCAGTGTGCCAGGAAGCCTGTTGCCGCAGCGTCATGGTGTTCAGCTGCGCCGATCGGGCCGGCTACCGTCAGGGCCACGCCATTGTGGACCTGGTAGGCGATTCCGGCCGTCCTGTCCGGCGTGAACCAGTATTGGTTGCCGTCCCACAGTGTCATCCAGGAAAGGCTTCCGCCGCCGTGGTGCAGGAGCTCGCGGGCATGTCCCAGGTCGGCGGCCGGATCCATGGCAATCATGCGGAACCGCCTGAAGTTGTTCAGCACCAGCACCAGGATGCACAGCCAAATGATGTCCCCGCCCAGGCCGTACAGGACGGTGCTGAGAAGCCCCTGCGGGAGGGCTACAACGAACGGCACGGGAAAAGGCACCAGGATGTGCGTCAATTGCCCGGCCAGGTCCAGCAGCGTGGACCTGCCCGGATTGCCCTCCAGGAACCAGAAGGCCGCATAGAGGACAACGGCCGCGACGGCCAGGGTCAGCGATATCCGGCCCAAGGTGCGGTATCCGGCGTCGCTGGACTCCACTTGGAACTTGTGCCGGTTGGCCACCAGCAGGCTCAATACGATGATCGGTGCCAGCACGGCGGGGACCGCGTACAGCAGCAGGTACCCAAAGTCGTCTGCCTCCAGCGTGACCTCGGGATCGGTGACGTATTGGGTGATGGACAGCACGGTGACGGCGGCCAGATACGCTTGGATCACCAGCGTGAGGCGGTAGGCCAGGCGGCGCCCGCGCCTGAGCCCCTCGGCGCACACGAGGAGCAGCAGGACCGGTATGAGGGTGAGGATGGTGGCCCCGAAGCTTTGCACGCCAACGATCCCCTGCAGGGTGACGCAGTTGGTGTCATTGCCGCAGGCCTCACGGACCTCGTTGGCATCCGGACTGGCCTGGAGCATAATCTCCGAAACCACAGAGAGCGGACCCACCTCCCAGGTCCCGGTCAGTTGCGTCAAAAGCGGCCCGACGGCGAAGACGCCCACCACGGTGCCCACGAGGAACCGTGATTCCCGGATTGTAGAAGAATGAAACGAACCCCCGCTGCGTTTCAGGACGAGGGACTGCACGGCCCACCCCGCCAGGATGCCGATCACGGCGCCGGCCAGAGCCTGCAGGCTCTGGGCGACGCCGACGAACAATGCGAACATCAGCGTTCCGGCCAGCAGCCACGTCCTGAGTCGGCGTCGCCAGAGGGAGGCGAGGGCCGCCGTCGTGAATCCCAACGCGGCGGTTGCACCACCGTAGGCGCCAACCGCGTACTCACCACCAAGAAAGCTCAGCCATTGATCGCTGGCGTCGGTCCCGAAGGTCACCAGGCCGGTCAGCACCACAGCGCTCAGGACCGAGCCCACGGCAAAGGCGGCCAGGGCAATCCACGGACCCAGGATCCGTTCCGCGATCCCCACCCCCAGAAGGATGGCTGCAGTACAAGCGATGTAGTCCAACAATGATGAGGCAAAGAAGGCCGACGTCAGGACCGACCACCACGGACCGGGCTCGGTGGCCAGGCCCAGCCCGACTTGTTCCAGCAAGGTCTCTTCCGGACCGTTCAGGAGGCTCCCGGTCACGGCTCCCAGTATCCAGAGCAACACTGCAAGGGCCAAGGTGAGTGGCAGCCTTCTGACGGTGGAAACGCTCCGAAGTGTTCGCCTGATTGCCACGGCCGTGCTCATGTAGTGTCCCCTCACCGGTCCGGCGCCGGTTAAGCCCGGTCCGGCACCATTCTGCCTTGCCCAGGGCCGCAGGGGGAGAGGGTGGGGCTGTGGCGGTCCGGGGGATATTTCCGGTGAGGGCTAGTCGCGGTTCCAGGGACCGGGATTGACCCTGTAAAGCACCGCAGCGCCGATGACTGCCCCCAGCAGTGCCCCGTAAAGTGCGCCGCCGGCCGCACGGCCAATGAGTGTTCCGATGACTGCACCGATCACGACGCCCAGAAAGAGGCCACGGCCGTTGCGATGGGGTTTGCGGGTCATGGTCACAGCCTACGGTGCTAGTGGATGGACGGAACGGTCCGTGGCCGGACAATCAGCCACAAAGCGGTGATGGAGCCGAGGATGCAGACCGCCATGACCGAGCCCATGGGAACGGCCGAACCGACGCCGAGCCAGCCAACCACCGGCGGCACGATGCCCGCCATCATGAACTGGGACGCGCCCAGCAGTGAAGCAGCAGTGCCCGCTTGCGCTCCATGGTTGGCCAGTGACAGGACCTGCACGCAGGGAAACATGAAGCCGGTGGCGCAGATGTAGAACCACAGGGGAACCAGAATTCCCCAGAGTCCTGCACCCAGAAGGTCCAGGACCACGATCAGTGCCGCCAGGAACACCATCACAAGGGTGGCGCCGGCCACGATCCATTGAGGGGCCACCCTGCGGATGAGCCGGGAGCTGATCTGAACGCCCGCCACGATTCCCAGGGAGTTGATGCCAAACAGAATTCCGTATTGCTGCGGCGAGAAGCCGTAAACGTTCTGGAAAAGGAACGTGGACGCTGAAAGGTAGGCAAAGAGGCCGCCGAAGTTGAGGCTTCCCACCAGGACCATGCCAACGAAAATCCTGTCGCTCAGGACGCTCTTGTAGCGTTGGCGGACTGTGACCGTGGATTTTCCGCGTTGTTCAGCCGGGAGGGTCTCCTTGATGAAGAAAATCGATGCCAGGATCACCAGCAGGCCGTAGGACGCCAGGAAGTAGAAGATTCCCGGCCAAGGAAAGGCCAGCAGCAGCTGGGATCCGATGACCGGTGCAAGGATCGGGGCAAGTCCGTTGACCAGGGACATGCGGGAAAACATCCGGACCATCGAATAGCCGTGGAAGAGGTCCCGGACCATTGCCATCGCCACCACGCCGCCACCGGCGGCGCCGATGCCCATGAGCACCCTGAACAATGACAACCAGCCAATGTCCGTCGCCAGCGCCGCGCCGATCGACGAGGCGATGTGTACCGCCGTGGCCAGGATCAGGGGAAGCCGCCGCCCCACCTTGTCACTGAAGGGGCCCACCACCAGTTGTCCCAGGCCGAACCCGACGGTGGTGCCCGTCAACGTCAGTTGGATGGCAGCCGCGGAGACGTCAAAGCTTTTCTCGAGCGCGGGGAATGCGGGAAGGTACAGGTCAATAGTGAACGGACCAAGAGCGGTGAGGGCGCCCAGCAGAAGGATGTAGACAAGTTTTTCGCGTCGGCTGAGTGAATCACCGGGAGCAGTTGGAGAGGTCACGATCATCCATCCTATGGCCTGGATCATCGTTGGGTATGGCTTGGATCATATTTAAAGTCCCCGCGTCGGATGCGCCACGGACCGTACCCGAAAGTTAAGCAGGAACCTGAATGATAGTTTTGTGGACAGGTGCCCGCGGCGATCTCCATCCGGCCGTGTGCGCAATCACCAAGCCCAGAGGAAGCAGTTAGGCGGAATCCATGAGTGGACGTCACACCGGCAGGACCAGCCAAGGACCCGCCATACGAACTTTGCCGAAGACCCTCAAGCTTGTTGCGCGCCTGGCCCCGCGGCAGATCAATGATGAGATCGCCCTGGCCAAGGTGGAACTCAAGCGCAAGGCCACCCAGGTTGGCGTCGCAGGCGCTTTCTTCGGAGTAGCACTGGTCTTCCTCGCGCTGCTGGTGATCGCCTTGGTGGTTGCTGCAATTCTGGGGTTGGCAACCATCATGCCTGGCTGGCTGGCTGCGCTGGTTGTCGCCGCATTCTTCCTGGTGATTGTTGCCATCGCGGCGCTGATCGGGCTGGCCAAATTCAAGAAGGCCATGCCTCTGATGCCGGAGGACACCATCCGGGGTATCAAGCACGACCTCGGCATTGCCAAGGAGGGCTCACACTTCGACGAGTCCGTCCTTGACCCGAATTCGCCAGCTGCCAAGGCCGCCAAAGCCCAAAAGGAAGCGGCCGCTGAGAAGGCCAAGGCTGAAAAGGCTGCCAAGGAGGCAACCAAGGAAGCGGATGCAGTCAAGGCACCCACCGAAGGCGAACTCCGGTCGCGCCTGACCAGGCGTCGCCAGCACCTCACCGGGGTCCGCGACGAACTTGGCGAGCAGCTGGACGTCAAGAAGCAGGGCCAGGCGCTGTTGGACAGCGCCACTGGAAAGTTCCGGGAAGGCAAAGACGTGGCTGCTGCCCGCTTGGCTGACCTGAACGACTCTGTGCCCAACACCGTCACCGAACGCATGTCAGCGCACTGGAAGGATCTTGCCGCATTCGCTGCGGCCGCAGTGGTATTCGTTGTTGCCTTGCGGAAGTTGCTGAAAAAGTAACACCTGCACCAGGCGCCAAATACCGGGAACGAGGAAGGGGGCCCACGTGAGGTTGATTGGTGCCGGCTCGCGTCCTGGCCGCCCCCAGGTGGACCACGACGCCATCCTCACCGTTCCCAACGCCATTACAGTCCTTCGCTTTATGGGCGTGCCGTTGTTTGTGTGGTTGGTCCTCGCCCAAAAGGAGTACGGCTTCGCGGTCCTGGTGCTGGTGGTCATGGGCAGTACCGATTGGGTGGATGGCTACGTCGCCCGTCGCTTCGACCAAACGTCCAAGCTCGGCAGGATCCTGGATCCCATGGCGGACAGGGCGGCACTCCTGGCCGTTGCCCTGACGTTGGTGATTGCCGGCGTCGTGCAGTGGTGGTATCTCGCTGCGCTGCTGGTTCCCGATGCCATCCTTGCCGTTGCTTCGCTGGTGTACTTCCGCAACCACCCGGATCTTCCCGTGAGCATCATCGGAAAAATCCGGACGGGACTCCTGCTGGTCGGTACGCCGTTGCTGGTTTTGTCCAAATTGCCGATACCGTTCACTGAGGTTTACTTTGTGGGCGCATGGACGTTCCTGGGGCTGGGTCTCGCGGGACATTGGATAGCTGCCTACAACTATTTCTGGGCTATTTTGCGTAAGGGTAAAGATCTGAAAACCAACGACGGCGAACTCAGCTGATGGTCTGGCTTGCGGTTTTCCTCGCGGTCATGGGTGCCTTCTTCCTTGCCATCGGCGCTCAACGCCAGGGGAGCGCGGTCAAGGCGGACACAGGTGGCTTGGCGCTCAGCTCCAACGGTTTCCTCAGGCTGCTGCGAAATCCCCGCTGGATGCTCGGCTTGCTTTTCCTTGCACTGGGAATGGCCATGAATGCCGTAGCACTGGTTTCCGCGCCGCTCACCGTGGTGCAACCCATCGGTGCCATAGCACTGGTCATCACCACGGTGGTCAACGCCAAAGACCAAGGCCTCACCATCAACAGGGCCACGGTGGTGGCGATTACCTGCTGCGTCACCGGCTCCGCGGCGTTCGTGCTCCTGGCGGTCAACGTGACCCAGGAAAACCACCACGTCAACGCTGAGGATGAGCTGACAATTGTCCTGTTGCTCGCCCTCGCCGTGGGACTGTTCGGAACTCTGGCGGTGCTGTTCAAACACCGTATGAGCGCATTCATCTACATTCTGGGGGCAGGTGTCCTTTTTGGATTCGTTGCAGTGCTGACCCGCATCATCGGCAAGCATCTGCTGGATCCCAACGGACTCTTCCTGCTCAATGTCCAGTGGTACACCCTGATAGCCATTGCCGCTGCGGGTGGACTGGGTTCCTGGTTCGTCCAAAGCGCCTACTCGGGCGGCCCCCCGGATCTGGTGATCGCCGGCCTGACAGTCATCGACCCCATGGTGGGAATTGCGATCGGCATTGTGATCCTTGGTGAGCTTCGTCCCGATGTCCACGCCGTCATGGCGATAGCAATGGCTGCGGCGGCTTCCCTTGCTATCGTGGGAGTCATAGCGCTGAGCCGGCATCACCCGGAAGTCACCAAACGCAAGAAGGAAGCCAAGGCGGCCAACCGTAAGGCCCAGGGCTGACGATTTACCTTGCGCCCCCGCTTTGTTGCGGGCGGCAAACCGGCGACACCGCAGCTGTGGATTCATCACCGCTGTCCGCACCGTGACCATCAGGAGTTCTCCACGTGACCATTCCCGACACCAACAAACCCCTCACTATCCTGATTGCGGCGGACACCTACCCGCCGCACGTCAACGGAGCCGCGCAGTTCGGCTACCGCTTGGCCAAGGGAATGACGGCGCGCGGACACAACGTGCACGTCCTGGCTTGCCGGCAGGACAAGGGCAAGAGCTTCTCCGAGTTCCGGGATGAGGCGACGGTCCACCGTCTCCGCTCCCACGGGGTATTCACCCATGAGTACTTCCGGATTTGCTTCCCCTGGGAAATCAAGAAGGAAATCAGCCTGCTTTTCGACAAAGTGCAGCCCGACGTAGTGCACATCCAAAGCCACTACATGATTGGCGAGCAGGTACTGTACGAGGCCGTCAGGCGAGGCATCAGGATCGTGGCCACCAACCACTTCATGCCGGAAAACCTGAACCCGTTCCTGCCGTTCCCGGCATGGTTCAAGGACATCGTGGGACGTGTTTCCTGGAAGGACATGGGCAAGGTCATGGGCCAGGCCGATGTGGTCACTACACCCACTCCGCTTGCTGCCAAAGCCATGCACCAGCATGCTTTCCTGCGTAAGGTGCTGCCGTTGTCCAACGGCATCGACTCTTCTGCGTACGAACTCCTTCCGGGCGAGATCATTGAGCCCCACACCCACCCCACGGTTCTTTTTGCCGGCCGGTTGGCCGAAGAAAAGCACGTCAACGTTTTGATTGACGCTGTTGCCAAGACGCCGCGCGAGCTCAACGTCCACCTTGAGATCGTGGGAGGCGGGGAGGTCCGGCCCGCCCTGGAAGCCCAGGTTGCACGGCTCGGTTTGGGAGACAGGGTGAAGTTCCTCGGCCTGGCCAGCGATGAAGACCTTCGGGAGGCGTACATCAAGGCCGACATCTTCTGCATGCCCGGCACTGCAGAGCTCCAGTCACTGGTGACCCTGGAAGCCATGTCCGCGTCCACGCCCGTTCTTTTGGCCAATGCCATGGCCCTGCCGCACCTGGTCCGCGACGGTGAGAACGGTTACCTGTTCACCCCCAACGACAGCGACGAGCTGGCCGGGAAAATCACCAAGTTGGTGGAGCTTCCCGAGGACCAGCTGAAGGCCATGGGCAAGCTCAGCCGCGAGATGGTGGAGCCCCACAGCCTCAACGGCACCCTGCAGACCTTTGAGGACCTCTACCGCGGAGCGTCCTACGAGGACATGGTGGTGTGACCCGAGCACTGCTTCCCAGCCATTAGTATTGCTAGAGTGCTTTTCCCGGTGAGGAGATTTTTCTTCGGACCGGGCAGCGCATGGGGCTATAGCTCAGCTGGTTAGAGCGCGGGACTCATAATCCTAAGGTCCTCGGTTCAAGTCCGAGTAGCCCTACTTTTACACGGAGAACTTTTACACGGAGAGCCGTGGTTGACGAGGAATCGTCGGCCACGGCTCTTTTGCGTTGCGCGTCACAGCGCCTTTTGGTAAGTTACTGATCAGTAACTTAGTCAGTCGGCGCCACGGCTGTCCGATACACGCCGGGCACGGGCGCTCACCTGACGCTGACGGGGTCGAAGCCGACCACCTTGAAGGAGCGCACATGTCCAACGCCGCATTTGATGCCAGTACCCTCCCGTATGCGGACGGTGACTTCTACGCCTTCGAGCAGATGCTGACGGGCAAGGAGCGGGACCGCCTCGCAGAGGTCCGGGAATTTTTGGCCCGCGAAGTCAAGCCGATCGCCGTCGACTGTTGGAATCGGGGCGAATTCCCCATGGACCTGATCCCCAAGCTTGCCGAGTTGGATCTGGTCAGCCCCGTCCGCCGCCAGGGCTACTCCAACCTCTTTGCCGGCATGCTGCACGCCGAAGTGACGCGCGCAGACGCCTCGATCGCCACGTTCATGGGTGTCCACGACGGACTCTTTACCGGCTCGATCGAGGCCCTTGCGTCCCAAGAGCAAAAGGATGCGTGGCTCCCGGACATCTACGCGCTGAAAAAGATCGGCGCGTTCGGGCTGACCGAACCCTTGGGTGGTTCGGATGTTGCCGGTGGAACCCGGACCACCGCACAGCGCGATGGTGACAGCTGGATCCTCAACGGGGCCAAGCGCTGGATCGGAAACGCCACGTTCTCTGACTGGGTTGTCATCTATGCCCGCGATGTCGCCGACAACCAGGTGAAAGCGTTCCTGGTGGACACCACGCTGCCGGGCTTCTCCGCGAGCAAGATCGAGAACAAGATTTCCCTGCGAACCGTCCAGAATGCTGACATTACTTTGGACAACGTAGTGGTCCCCGACTTCTTCAAGTTGGCCAACGCCAACAGCTTCCGTGACACCAACAAGGTGCTCAAAGTGACGCGGTTGGCAGTGGCGTGGCAGGCTGTGGGCCTGCAGATGGCTGCCTTCGATGTCGCCCGCAGCTACGCCGTGGAGCGCCAGCAGTTCGGGCGCCCCTTGGCGGCATTCCAGTTGGTGCAGAACCAGTTGGTGCAGATCCTCGGCAACACGGTGGCGTCCATGGGCATGATGGTGCGACTTGCGCAGTTGGAGGACGCCGGAGTGGCCAAGGACGAGCAGTCCGCACTGGCCAAGGCCTTCGCCACCGCCCGCATGCGGGAGAGCGTAGCCCTGGGCCGGGGCATTCTTGGCGGAAACGGCATTGTCACCGATTACGGCATGGCCAAGATCTTTTCCGACGCGGAAGCCATCTACTCCTACGAAGGCACCCACGAGATCAACACCCTGGTGACCGGCCGGGCCATCACAGGAGTCTCCGCCATCGTCTAGGACTTCGCTTTCTCCATCCATCCTCCCGCATCTCCCTTCCAGCAACCGGCGTCATGGTCCGACTCAGCCCAGCGGCAGCAGCACCGAGGGCCGCATGTCCTGGACCAGGTCCAAAGGATTGATGTAGGTGCCGTCCTGCCTGACTCCCCAGTGCAGGCAGGTGATGGTGCCGCAGTGCCCGGGCTCCAGGGTCCCGATGGGTTGTCCCTTGTTCACGGGGTCGCCGGGTTTGAGGGTGCTGGCAACGGGTTCGAAGCTGCTTTTCAGCCCGCTGTGGTCGATGGTCAGGACCGGGCGGTCCACCACGGTGCCGCTGAAAGTGACCACGCCGTCCGCCGGCGAGGTGACCTGGGCGCCGTCGAACGATGGCCCCAGGTCGACGCCGCGGTGACCGCTGAGCCACGGCTTATCAGGCGGATCGAAGGCCCGCTGGAGTCCCGGTTTGGGGGAGAGGGGCCAGCTCCAGTGGGTTTTGCCCGGCGAGCCGGCTGCCGGTGATGTGGAGAAAAGTGCGGTCGGTGCGGAGAAGAACACCAACGTGGTCAGCAGCAGTGCCAAAGGCTTGGAGATCGTCATGGGTTCCAGTCTTCCGAGGGGACCGGTGGCCTTCCAGACCCGCACTGCAGTATGTGGATAACCACTGCTGCGGACGGTCAAACCGGCGGACCTGCTGTAGTACACTTATTGGAGCAGTTTGCTGTGCCCTCAAGCTTGTTCAGAAGCATGTCTCATTCAGATATGCGGGGGTCCCAAGCTGACTACGCGTATCCAGCCCTCCACCAGCGAAGCCCTTGGCTTCAGGCTGCGGAGGATTGTGCCTCTTGCGGTCCGCCTGAGCTTTATGCCCGGGTCGGATGAGAAGCGCAATGGATGCCAGGAGCCACGCCCGTCCGGGTCAAGGCTAAACAACCGTCAACTATTGGCAGGGTAAGAGCAGCCCCATGGGCTCTCTCATGAATGACCTGCCGGAAGGAGCGTCGGCATGCCCGTCGTAACCATGCGCCAGCTGCTTGACAGCGGCGTCCACTTTGGACACCAGACCCGCCGTTGGAACCCGAAGATGAAGCGATTCATCTTCACGGAGCGCAACGGCATCTACATCATTGACCTCCAGCAGTCGCTGTCCTACATCGACCGCGCCTTCGAGTTCGTCAAGGCTACTGTCGCCCACGGCGGCACCGTCCTCTTCGTTGGTACCAAGAAGCAGGCACAGGAAGCCATCGCGGAGCAGGCTACCCGCGTGGGTCAGCCTTACGTGAACCAGCGCTGGCTTGGTGGCATGCTCACCAACTTCCAGACTGTCGCCAAGCGCATCCAGCGCATGAAGGAACTCGAAGAGATTGACTTCGACGACGTCGCCGGCTCGGCTTACACCAAGAAGGAGCTCCTGCTCCTCAAGCGCGAGCTCACCAAGCTCGAAGCCAACCTCGGTGGTATCCGCAACCTGACCAAGGCTCCCTCGGTTCTCTGGGTTGTAGACACCAAGAAGGAACACCTTGCTGTTGACGAAGCCAAGAAGCTCAACATCCCCGTTGTTGCCATCCTGGACACCAACTGCGATCCCGACGAAGTTGATTTCCCGATCCCGGGTAACGACGACGCCATCCGCTCCGTGAACCTGCTCACCCGCGTTGTTGCCGACGCCGTAGCTGAGGGCCTCATCGCCCGCAACCAGCGCGCCACCGGCACCACCGAAGCTCCGGAAGAGCCCCTGGCCGAGTGGGAGCGCGAACTCCTCGAAGGCAGCAAGGCAGAAGCTGCTGCAGCAGAAGCCCCCGCCGAAGAAGCTCCGGCAGCCGAGGCTCCCGCAGTAACCGAAGCCGCTGCAGGCGAAGCCGAAGCAGCCAAGTAAATCTGGACCTTCCCTGATGCCGGAAACAGCATCAGGGGCATCTGACAGGATGGCGGCTCACGCGGTGGGCTGCCGTCCTGTCAGTCCGTAAACACACAAATTCTAGACAGAGGGGTTCACATGGCGAACTACACTGCTGCTGACATCAAGGCCCTGCGCGAGCGCACCGGCGCCGGCATGATGGACGTCAAGAAGGCTCTCGACGAAGCCAATGGCGACGCCGAGAAGGCCATTGAGATCATCCGCATCAAGGGTCTCAAGGGCGCAACCAAGCGCGAAGGCCGTTCCACTGCCGAGGGCCTGGTTGCTGCCAAGGTCAACGGTGGCGTGGGCGTAATGATCGAGGTCAACTGCGAGACCGACTTCGTCGCCAAGGCTGACAAGTTCATCCAGCTGGCTGACAAGGTCCTCAACGTTGCTGTCGAGTCCGGCGCTGCCGATCTCGAAACCCTCCTGGCCACCGAGGTCGACGGCAAGCCGCTGTCCGAGGTTGTCGTCGAAGAGGGCGCTGTCCTCGGCGAAAAGGTTGTTGTCCGCCGTATCTCCCGCGTTGAGGGAACCACGGTTGACGCTTACCTGCACAAGACGTCCAAGGACCTCCCGGCCCAGGTTGGCGTTCTGTTCGCTGTTGACGGCGAAGGCGAAGCCGCTGCCACCGCAGCACACGACATCGCTGTCCACGTTGCAGCCATGGCACCGAACTACCTGACCCGCGAAGACGTCCCGGCCGAATTGGTCGAGTCCGAGCGCCGCATCGCTGAAGAGACCGCAAAGGCTGAAGGCAAGCCTGAAGCAGCTCTCTCCAAGATCGTGGAAGGCCGCGTGACGGGCTTCTACAAGGGTGAAGTTCTGGTTGACCAGGCATTCGCCAAGGATTCCAAGAAGACTGTTGCACAGGTCCTCGAAGAAGCCGGCGTGAAGGCAACTGCAGTAACCCGTTTCCGCGTAGGAAACTAGTAATTCATGAAAAGGGGTGGTCACTTCGGTGGCCGCCCCTTTTTCATGCACCCGTCCGGGTAGTATCTGCGCGGACCCACAGCACGATAATCTAGCCAGAGTCCACCAACGGGAAGGCACCATGGAAACCGTCAACACTGCAATCCAGCCGGAGAAGACCCGCCGACGTGTACTTCTGAAACTGTCCGGCGAGGTCATCGGCGGAGGCAAGCTCGGCGTCGACCCTGAAACCGTCCGCGCCATTGCCAAGCAGATCGCGGCAGCCGTATCCGACGTCGAAGTTGCGATCGTCGTAGGCGGCGGCAACTTCTTCCGCGGTGCGGAATTGTCGCAGAGCGGCATGGACCGCTCACGCGCCGACTACATGGGCATGCTGGGCACGGTCATGAACTGCCTTGCCCTCCAGGACTTCCTGGAGCAGGCCGGCGTGGAGACCCGTGTCCAGAGCGCCATCACCATGGGGCAGGTTGCCGAGGCGTACATTCCCCGCCGCGCCATCCGCCACATGGAGAAGGGCCGCGTGGTCATCTTCGGTGCTGGAGCCGGCCTGCCGTACTTCTCCACCGACACCGTTGCTGCGCAGCGCGCCCTCGAGGTGCACGCCGATGTGGTCCTGATGGCCAAGAGTGGCGTGGATGGTGTGTACACCGCAGATCCCAAGAAGGATCCCACTGCCGAGAAGCTCGATGTCCTCAGCTATGACGACGCTCTGCGCCGGGACATCCGGGTGATGGACCAGACCGCAATGACCATGTGCAAGGACAACCAGTTGTCCATGGTGGTTTTTGGCATGGAGGGCGAAGGGAACGTTACCCGCGCCATCCTCGGCGAAACGCTGGGAACCCTGGTTAGTCCCTAGCAAGGGCTAGGATATTTGAAGGACTGTCCGCCCTCCGGGGTGGATCCACACTGTGCATTTGTTGACCGTGCATTGCGGCCCGAAGTTGGGCAGCACTATTTTCTGAGGAGAAACCCGTGATCGAAGAGACCTTGCTCGAAGCCGGCGAGAAGATGGACAAGGCGGTTGAGGTAGCCAAGGACGATTTCGCCACGATCCGGACGGGCCGCGCCAATCCTGGCCTGTACAACAAGGTGATCGTGGAATACTACGGCACGCCCACCCCGCTCCAGCAGCTGGCCTCCTTCGGCGTACCCGATGCCCGGACCATCCTCATCACGCCTTACGACAAGACCGCACTGCGCGACATCGAGAAGGCCCTGAGTGACTCCGAGGTAGGCGCCAACCCGTCGAACGACGGCAACGTTATCCGCGTGACGATCCCCGAGCTCACCAAGGAGCGCCGCAAGGAATACGTAAAGATCGTCAAGGGCAAGGGTGAAGACGCAAAGGTCTCCATCCGCAGCATCCGCCGCAAGGCCAAAGACACGCTGGACAAGCTGGTCAAGGACGGCGAGGCCGGCGAGGACGAGGGCGCACGCGCCGAGAAGGAACTTGATGCCCTGACCAAGCAGCACGTCGACGGCATTGACGAGCTGCTCAAGCGCAAGGAAGCCGAGCTGCTCGAGGTCTGATGAATCAGGCAGAGCCGGCACCCGCGGGGCGGGTCCCGACACGCGACACCCCCAAACGCGCCAGGCGTGTGCGGGTCAACCCCACACCCAAGGCGGGCCGCAACCTTCCGGCGGCTATCGGCGTCGGGCTGGCAATGCTGGTGGCAGTCCTGGGTGGACTGCTGTTCCTTCCGCTGGGGTTTGTCCTCCTCACCACAGCTTTTGGTGTTTTGGGTGTTTGGGAAGTTTTCCGCGCTCTTGAAGCGCAGGGCACCAGGATGCCGATCATCCCCGTGATGGTGGGCAGCCTGGTGATGCCGGTGTCTGCCTATTTTGGCGGCCTTGAGGGCCTGCTGTTCACCATGACAGTGAGTTCGGTGGCCGTTCTTCTGTGGCGCTCCATTGAGAGTGCCACAGGTGCTCCGCGGAGTGTTTTTGCCGGAGTGTTCACGCTTGCCTGGATTCCGTTCCTGATCAGCTTCGCGTCGTTGTCCCTGCATTCCAGCGGCGGGGTAACTCCCGTTGGCTTCTGGCCCGACGGTATCCCTGAGGGAGCCTGGCAGATTGCGGCGATGCTGCTGCTGGTGGTCTCCAATGACACGTTTGGCTACATTGTTGGCGCCACCTTCGGCAAACACCCCATGGCACCGAAGATCAGTCCCAAGAAATCCTGGGAGGGTTTCGCTGGTTCAGTCGGGGGAGCCATGGTGATCGGTGTCCTGGCATGCATCTTTGTGCTCGACAGGCCGTGGTGGATGGGGCTTATCCTGGCGATCGGCATGGTGGCAGCTGCCACGGCCGGAGACCTTGCCGAATCCATGGTCAAGCGGGAGCTGGGCGTCAAGGACATGAGCAGCATTCTGCCCGGCCACGGCGGAGTCATGGATCGCCTGGATTCCATCGTGTTTGCCGCCCCCGTAGCCTATATTCTGTTCGCGCTGCTCAGCGGCGTTTAGCAATCCAGTGAAGGAAAATCAGTGCCCGTGGATATTCGACGCCAAATCCCCGCAACCTTTGACCGCGTGGAACGCAGCAAATACGGCTACAACGCCAAGCAGGTGGATGAATTCCTCCAGCGGGCCCGGACGTCCTTCGAAAACCCAGTTGGCACTGCCGACCAGGTAACCAGTTCTGATGTGCGCGCAGTGGCTTTTGACCCGGTCAAGGGCGGCTATGACGCACACAGCGTTGACGCAGCGCTGGACAGGCTGGAGGATGCATTTGCCCGGCGTGAACGGGATGACCTGGTCACCCAGCAGGGAGAGGAAGCCTGGCTCCGCCAGATCGGCAAGTTGTCCGGGATCCTCCGGGGACGGCTGCACAGGCCCGACGGCGAACGGTTCCGACGCCCGGCCGGCAAGCGGACGCGCAGTTACAACGTGGAGGATGTTGACGCCCTGTGCGCTGAGCTCATTGGCTATTTGGAGAATGACCAGCAGCTGAGCGTGGACACGGTGCGGAGATCGGTATTTCGCGCTGCCAAGGGTGATGATGGCTATGAAGAGGCGCAGGTTGATGCGTTCCTGGAACGCGTGGTGGAACTCATGGCGGCCATCGACTAGTCCCCTTTACCAGGGGTAGGGGACACCGGACGGTTGTTCGCCCACACGGCGAAGTACCGCCGGCCGCCCCTGAACAGCGTGGTTCCGAAAAACACCAACGCCGCCGCCAGTGCCACCACTGCCGCCAGCGTTACCGCTGCGCCGAGGGCAACCATGGCGGAGCCGGTCAACAGGCCGATCAGGGCTGAGTTGGCTGTTGCCATGAACACCATGCTGCTGCCCGCCACCTGGCTGAGATCCTTGCGTCCGCCCAGGAAATAGTAAGTGGTTTTTGCCCCTTCCTCGTCGTCGTGGAAGCCGGCCATGAAGTACTTTGCTATTCCGGGGTCCATGTCCACATAGGCGGCGCGCAACCGGTTCATGGCCATGACGTACATCAGGTCTTCCATGCCCACGCTCATCACGCGGACCTGGGTCAACAGGCCCACCACCACGTCGATGCCCAGGATTGTCAGGGCGAAGGCCCTGAATGAGTCCGAAAACTGGGTGGCTTGCCCCACCAGCGCCACGCTTAGCAGACTGGCCGAGGTGAAGGTCAGGAACATGCTGATACGCGTAAGGACCTCACCTTGGGTGGTGCTCCTGGACGCCAGCAAACTCCAGTGTTCGGTGGCCAGTAGCTGCGCCCGGACACTGGGCGGGATTTCGGATGGCCCCGGGGGAGGTTCCGGGCCAGGCATCCCTGCTTCCTCGGACATGGCGCTATTGTCCACCCGGTGGGCGGGACGGACAACAGGCCCGGACTGACGGGCAGCACGTTTGCCGCTACCTTTCCGTAGCCACCGGCCGTTCCGGGACGTGAAGGCGCGACATGATCCGGTTCACGGCTGCGGGCACCCGTTTCCGCGTGGCTGCGGACACGGCTACCGTAACCGTGAATGCAGCGGGGACACTCCAGGCAGCAGGCTGGGCCAACCACGCGGGTGCCTGGGCTGCGCCCATCATCGTCCCAGCCACCATGGCGCCGCCGCACAGCAAAGCTCCGGTGGCCATGCCCGCTATGGCTCCGGCGTCCGTGAGCCCACGCCACCAGATGCCCAGCAACAGCACCGGGCAGATCGTGGAGGCCGTGAAGGCGAACACCAGTCCCACGCTTCCGGCCAGCGCCAACGAGTCGGTCATGAAGGCAAAACCCAAAGGAACGACGGCGGCAAGCACCGCTGCGAGCCGGAACCCTTTGACGCTTCCACCGAAGAGGTCCTGGCTGATGACGCCGGACAGGGACACCACCAGACCGGAGGTGGTGGAGAGGAAGGCGGCGAATGCCCCGGCCACTACCAAAGCGGACAACGCGTCTCCCAGCACGCCGCCGATCAACGTGCCCGGGAGCAGCAGCACCAGGGCATCGGCCTGTCCGGATTGCGCGAGTTCCGGTGCGAACATACGGCCGAGGGCGCCGGACAACGTGGGGAAAAGGTAGAACACTGACAGCAGGCCCAGCACGATCAGTGTGGTGCGTCGTGCCGATTGACCGTCCGGGTTGGTGTAGAACCGCACCAACACGTGGGGGAGGCCCAGGGTGCCGAAGAGGAGGGCCACCATCAGGGAGATGTGTTGGTAGGCCCCCGCTGGGTCTTGGCCGGTGGGGTTGACGGGCAATTGTGCCTGCGGTGCAACGGAATTTCCGGCCAAAACAAGCAGTATGAACACCACGGGAACGGCCAGGGCCGTCAGTTTGAGCCAGTACTGGAACGCCTGGACGAACGTGATGGAGCGCATCCCTCCGGCCACTACCGTCAGGCAAACCACCACCACCACCGCTGTTGCTCCCACCCAGGAGGGCAGGCCGGTGGTGATGCGGATGGTGAGGGCCGCCCCGTGGAGTTGGGGCACGATGTACAGCCACCCCACAGCAACCACCACCAGGCTGGTAACGCGCCGGACCGTGGCGGATTCCAGCCGGGCTTCGGTGAAATCCGGGATTGTGTAGGCGCCTGACCGGCGCAGGGGAGCGGCAACGAACAGCAGGAGCATCAGGTACCCGGCGGTGTAGCCCACCGGGAACCAGAGCGCATCAGTACCGGAGAGCAGGATCAGCCCGGCCACTCCCAGGAAGCTGGCCGCTGAGAGGTACTCGCCGCCGATCGCGGAGGCGTTCCACCAAGGCGGGACGGTGCGGGACGCAACGTAGAAGTCCCCTGTTGTCCGGGAGATGCGCAGACCGTAGAAGCCGATCACCGCCGTCGTGATGGAAACGGCAACGAAGGCAAACAGTCCGACGGCTGGGTTCATTGGTCGCCCACAAGATCGCGGTAGCGTGCCTCGTTCCGTGCGGCCGCGCGGTTGTAGAGCCAGGCACTGAGCCCGATCACCGGGTAGACGCCCACCCCCAGGGCCAGCCAGTCCAGCGGAATTCCCAGGATCCTGATCTCCGCGACTCCGGGACCGTAGACCAGGAAGAGGGCAAACACGGCCAGGATCACCAGGAAGCCGCAGGCCACCACCATGGACAAGCGCAACTGGGTGCGGATCAATGAGCGGACGTAGATCCGGGCGGAGTCCGATTCGTCGGGCGCCTCCCGGGATGTCTGGAGCCGCCCGGATGCCAGTGGGGCCAACTGCCGCGGTGCGGTGACACGGACGCGGCTCATCCTTGCGGCCGGATCCGGGTGGACTGCAGTTTGTCCCGGACCGACGGTAGGTGCCGGCGGCTGATGGGCAGCTCCGCCCCGGAGACCGCCACACTGGGACCGGTGGCTGCCAGCCTGAGATGCTGGACGTGGCTCAGGGCAATGAGGTAAGAGCGGTGGATCCGGATGAAGCCGGCATCCGCCCATTTTTGCTCCAGATCGCTCAGTGGGACCCGGATCAGGTAACTCGCTTCGCTGGTGTGCAACCGGGCGTAGTCGCCCTGGGCCTGCACATAGGTGACGTCGTCACGCCGGATCATGCGTGTTGTGCTGCCCAAATCCACGGTGATCATCTCCGGGGCGGGAGCGCCGTCCTTAATGAGGTCGCTGATCCTGTCCACTGAACGGGTCAACCGCTCGGCGCGCAGGGGTTTGAGCAGGTAATCAATGGCAGCGAGGTCGAACGCTTCCAGCGCGCAGTCTTCATCCGCCGTGACGAACACAACCGCCGGCGGGTTACTGCTGCGGGCGATGACGCGGGCAATGTCCAGGCCCGAGAGGGCCGGCATGTGGATGTCCAGGAAGACCGCGTCAATGGATTCCGTTTCCAGCGTCCGCAGGGCCTCGGCTCCGGAGGAAGCGCGATGAATGGAACCGATCCGTTGGTCCCTATCCAGGAGGAAAGCGAGCTCCTCCACCGCGGGGAGTTCGTCATCAGCGACGAGCACGTTGATCATGTTTATAGACTAGCCCGGCGGTTCAGGCGTCGTGTCCCGGCTGCGACTTGGGTACCCGGAGAGTTATCAGGGTGCCTTCGCCGGGAGCGGTGTCGATGACCAGTCCATGGTCGTCCCCGTAGACCTGCCTGAGCCTGGCGTCCACGTTCCGGAGCCCAACGTGGTCTCCATCGGTGTGTCCTGCCAGGACTGACCGCAGGTGCTCCGGGTCCATCCCCACGCCGTCGTCTTCGATGGTGACCTCAGCGAACGCCCCGGAATCGTTGGCGGAAATGGTGATGTGTCCGGGGCCCTCCTTGGCTTCGAGTCCGTGCCGCACAGCGTTTTCCACCAACGGTTGGAGGCTGAGGAAGGGGATCACGGTGCTGAGGACCTCCGGGGCGATCCGGAGGCTGACCTGGACCCGCTCGCCAAAGCGCGCCCGTTCCAAGAGCAGATAGCGGTCAATGCAGCGCAGTTCCTCCGCCACCGTGGTGAAATCGCCGTGCCGGCGGAACGAGTAGCGGGTGAAGTCCGCGAACTCCACCACCAGCTCACGCGCACGGGCAGGGTCCGTGTTGATGAAGGAAGCGATTGCGTTCAAGGAGTTGTAGATGAAGTGGGGGCTGATCTGGGCGCGCAGTGCCCGGACTTCCGCCTCCATGAGCAGGGTCCTGGACGATTCCAGCTCCGCAAGTTCGAGTTGCGCTGCGATCCAGTCGGCCACTTCACTGGTGGCCCGGACCAGCCCGGCTCCGGCCGACGGCGCCAGGGCGGCCACCGATCCCACCACCCTGGAGCCGGTCTGGATGGGAGCGATGACCGCGCTGAACCCGTGCCCCGGTTTGCCGTCCGGGGAGCTCCCGGCATGGGGAACCACCACGGTCCGGCCGCTGCTCAATGCTTCCACGGCAAGCGGCATCAGCGATGGCCGCAGTTCCTCGCCCGCGCCGTCCCAGGCCAGCACGGAGTCGCCATTCGTGATGGCCAACGCGTCACAGCCCAGGAGTGCGCGCAGTTGCTTGCTCGCTTTCGCCGCTCCGGCGGGTTGGAGGCCGCCGCGAAGATGCTGGCCGGCCCGGGATGCCGCGTGGAGGGTGTTGTAGGTGGCGCGCTCAGCGTCGGTGCCAAGGTCCCGGAAGGAGCGGATCACTTTGAGGCCAACGCCCACGACGACGGCGACGGCCAGCACGATGACGGCGATCGCGGCGGCTGTGAACAGCGGGGAGTCGGGCATAGAGCCAGCGTAGCCAATACCGGCGCCGTGATCCCGCCGCTCGGCGCAGGGGCGCGACCGTTGAGCGACGGTCACCGGCAAAGCTCTGGAAGCGGGCCCCGCTGACAGTCAATAGTGATTGCAGTCACAGTGGGGCCGTGTGTGGAGTCACTGTGGACACATCACAACCAGGAGGAACCATGGGTAATGAGGCCCACCCCCAGGACGCAACAGCGTCCGTGGACTTCCAGGAAGTCCAGCAATCGGAACGGTTCAAGACTCTGCGGAAGCGGCACCGCAGCTTCGTCTTCCCTATGGCCGTTGTATTCCTGATTTGGTATTTCGCGTACGTTCTTCTGGCCGCTTATGCCGTTGACTTCATGTCCACAAAAGTGTGGGGCAATATCAACATCGGTTTGATCCTCGGCCTTTTCCAGTTCGTCACAACGTTCGGCATCACAGCGTGGTATGTGAGCTATTCCAACAAGAAGCTGGATCCAATAGCGGCCGAAATACGCAATGACATTGAAGGCCACCAGTTCGACAAGGACGGCAACGTCATCAGCGGGGGAACCAAATGAACGTCATCATGGTCCCGGCAGTCGATGTAGCTGCCCTGAAGGACACCACGTTGCTGAACATGGGCATCTTCGCCCTGTTCGTCGCAGTCACCATGGTCATTGTTTTCCGGGCCAGCCGGAACAACAAGACCGCCGCCGACTACTACGCGGCAGGGCGATCCTTCACCGGATCCCAAAACGGCACCGCAATCGCCGGCGATTACCTGTCCGCAGCCTCCTTCCTGGGTATCACCGGGGCAATCGCCATCAACGGGTACGACGGCTTCCTGTACTCCATCGGCTTCCTGGTCGCGTGGCTCGTGGCCCTGCTGCTGGTGGCTGAGCTCCTTCGCAACACGGGCAAGTTCACCATGGCCGATGTCCTGTCCTTCAGGCTTCGCCAACGGCCGGTACGCATTGCTGCAGCTTTGTCCACCCTCGCCGTCTGCTTCTTCTACCTGCTGGCCCAGATGGCCGGCGCGGGCAGCCTGATCTCGCTCCTCCTGGGAATCAGTGACTGGGGCGGACAAGCACTGGTGATTGTCGTCGTCGGCGCCCTCATGATCATGTATGTGCTTATCGGCGGCATGAAGGGCACCACCTGGGTCCAGATCATCAAGGCAATCCTGCTTATTGCAGGTGCGGCGGTCATGACCGCCATGGTGCTGGCCATCTACGGATTCAATGTTTCATCCTTGCTGGGATCCGCCGCTGAGGCTGCCAACAACCCGGCCGTGCTCAACCCGGGCCTGCAGTACGGAAAGACTGAGACCACCAAGCTGGACTTCATGTCCCTGGGACTGGCACTGGTGCTTGGCACTGCAGCCTTGCCCCACGTGCTGATGCGGTTCTACACGGTGCCCACAGCCAAGGAAGCCCGTAAATCAGTGGTGTGGGCCATCTGGCTCATTGGCCTCTTCTACCTGTTCACGCTGGTCCTGGGCTACGGAGCGGCAGCACTGGTGGGTGCAGAGACCATCAAGTCCGCGCCGGGCGGGGTCAACTCTGCCGCACCGCTGCTGGCCTTCCACCTGGGTGGCCCGCTGCTGCTGGGCTTCATCTCCGCGGTGGCGTTCGCAACCATCCTGGCGGTGGTGGCCGGCCTGACCATCACGGCCGCAGCATCCTTCGCCCACGATATCTACGCAAACGTCATCGCCAAGGGCAAAGCTGATGCAACCACCGAGGTCAAGGTTGCGCGGCGGACCGTGGTGGTGATCGGTGTCCTCGCCATCCTTGGAGGAATCTTCGCCAACGGCCAGAACGTCGCATTCCTGGTGGCACTGGCCTTTGCCGTAGCAGCGTCCGCCAACCTGCCCACCATTGTGTACTCCCTGTTCTGGAAGAAGTTCACCACCCAGGGCGCGCTCTGGAGCATGTACGGCGGCCTGGCGGCGGCAATCCTGCTGATCACCTTCTCACCGGTGGTGTCCGGCGCCAAGACGTCCATGATCCAAGGCGCAAACTTCGCAATCTTCCCGTTGAGCAACCCGGGCATCGTGTCCATTCCACTGGCCTTCTTCCTGGGCTGGCTTGGCACGGTCCTGGACAAGCGGCGTGAGGATCCGGCCAAGCAGTCGGAAATGGAAGTGCGTTCACTGACAGGTATTGGAGCCGAAAAGGCGGTAGACCACTAGGTCCCTCCAACCACACCGTTCCTGGAACCACACCGTTCCGGCAACCAACAAAGGGCTCCCTCTGCGGCAAAGCAGGGGGAGCCCTTCGGGTGGTGCATCATTTTTTCAGGGCCAACCATTCGGTCAGCCGGTCCAGCTGCCAGGTGGTGACGATGCGCTCCGGCGGAACTCCCACGGCCTCCGCGCGGGCCGCACCGTACTGGAGGAAGTCCAGTTGCCCCGGAGCGTGTGCGTCGCTGTCGATGCTGAACAGGCAACCCGCGTCCAGCGCCATGGCGATGAGATCGTCCGGTGGGTCCTGCCGTTCCGGGCGGGAATTGATCTCCACGGCGACGCCCCATTCGGCGCACTCCTTGAAGATCCTGGCGGCGTCGAACTCGGACTGTGGACGTGTGCCGCGGGAACCCTGCACCAGCCGGCCCGTGCAGTGCCCCAACACGTTGGTGTGGGGATCGGTGATGCCGCCCAGCATCATGGCGGTCATGGTCTTCTTATCGGACCTGAGTTTTGAGTGGACACTGGCCACCACCACATCCAGCCGGCCCAGCATCGCGGGCGTCTGGTCAAGCGTGCCGTCCTCCAGGATGTCCACTTCGATGCCCTTCAGCAACCGGAAGCCATCCTGCCCGGCGTTGATCCCGTCCACCAGTTCCAGCTGTGTGGTCAGCCGCTCGGCGCTGAGGCCGTTGGCGATTGTCAGGTTGGGCGAATGGTCCGTGAGGGCCAGATACTCACGGCCCAACGTGTGCGCTGCCGCAACCATGGCTTCGATGGGGGAGCCGCCATCGGACCAATTACTGTGGCTGTGGAGATCGCCACGCAGGGCTGTTGCGATGCTCTCGCCGCCCGACGCGAGCGGCTCGGCGCCGCGCTCGCGGAGGTCCGCCAAGTAGTCGGGGACCCTGTCCTCCATGGCCTGGGTGATGACCTCTGCACTCCGGCTTCCCACGCCCTTGAGGCTGGTGATCCGGCCGCTGCCCACCAACCTGACGAGCTCATCCCCGGAAAGCTGCCGCACGGCGTCGGCCGCTTTACGGAAGGCTTGGACCTTGAAAGTGGGAGCCTGGCTGCGTTCCAGCCAGAAAGAAATTTCGTCGAGCGCCTCAATGGGATCCATGGCTCCATAATCCACGAACAAGGCGCATCATCAACAGAGGGCGCTGCTGATGATGCGCCTGTCCAGTGGCCGCCACCTAGTGGTGGTGGCCTTGCTCCAGGGCGGGATTGGAACCCTGGTCCGGCACCTGGCCGTGCTCGCCGTGGGGGACAGCGTACTGGCCCGCCATGGAGGCAGCCAAGCCAGGTGTGGCTACTGAGGCAACAACGACGGCGGCTCCGAACGCGGCTGCCAGAAGCCGCCCGGTCCTTGGCTGGCCGTGGGCGCCGCCGTCGCTGGTCTTGTTCTGCCGGCTCAACCATCCGGCTCCGGCAAGAGCCATGAGTGTCAGGCCAAGAGCGGCGAAGTTGCTGACGTCCAGTGTTCGTTCAACGGCAATTGCGCTGACCACGGTTGCGACGTGGGCCACGGCTGCAAGGGACAGGACCGGCAGCGCGTACTTGGTGAAGACCAGCGCGTTGCGGTGCAAGCCAAAGAGCGACCACGCCAGGAAAGCGAGCCCGGCAAGGAGGGTGACCGCACCGGCGGCAATGCTCCCGGGGGTTCCCGAGCCTGGGCCGGTGAGGTACCCAGCAGCCAAGGACAGCTCCACCATGCCCGCCGCCATGGCGGCAAAGTAGACGAAAAGCGTGGTGGCCGCCCTGAGGGTGGGTTGGCTGTTTTTCTCCATGGCTGAGGCCCTTCCGGGTGGTCCTGGTCAGTGTCCGGTTACTGGTTGTGAGCGGGGTGACTCAGGCGCGGGCAGAAGAAACGACGGCCTTGTCCTGCGACAGGGCAACACCGAGCAGGACCACGGCGCTGGCAAGGTGCAGCACGTTGTCTGCACCGTTAAGGGCGATGATGTTCAGCGAGCTGCCCACCAGGAAGAGCCCCACGATGCCCACCAGCAGGTAGACGCCACCGACGGTGGTGTTCACGGATTTGGAGATGGTCACGCCGTTCAGGCCGGCGTAGAGAAGTGCGGCACCGATGGCCAGGTGGATGATGTTGTGCAGTGGGTTTACCGCGAAAACGATCAGGTTGGCGCCTTCAGTGGCGAAGAATCCGATTCCTGACGTCACGAAGAATCCCAGCACGCCTACCAGGAGGTAGACAGCTCCGAAAATGGTAGCGATCAAACGATTGGGCGAAGTACGCATGGTCCAAACCTTCCGATGATGGCCGGAATGCCGGCCGTCCTGCTCAGCCCCAGGCGGGGCTTTCAAGCAGTGATTCGGACCATGCGGGAATTCGGATGGGTGGGAGGCGGGATTAATTCGCAGGTCAGGGGCGGAGCCGGATGGTGGTCATTTTCAGGTCGTTGGTGCCCTCGAAGACATAACGCAGGTCGATCGTCTTGCCGTCGCACTGCAGCTTGCCGGTCAGGTCCGCCTTGTTGTTGCCGTTGTCATTGTTGACGCTGACGGAGTTGTAATTGGGCTTGCAGGAGCTGTCCAGGTTCAAGCTCTCGATGCCATCAATGAAGGCTTGTTTGTCCAGTTCGTTTTTCAACGGCTGGCCCAGGTAGTCGTCGTAGGCCTTCTCCGTCTGGCCGGCGACGATCAGGGTGGTGAACTCGTCACCCAGTGATCTCGCCTTGGACGTGGCATTGCCCACCACATTCACCAACACCAGAATGCCAACAACCACCAGCACGATCAGTCCCGCGACGATGCCCAGGACGATCCAGAGGACCTTCCTGTTCTTCTTGGGCGGTTGAGCGTACTGGCCGGGTGGGTACTGGCCGGGGGGATACTGGCCGGGCTGGTTCTCCGCCGGGGGGTAGGGGTTCTGCGGATACGGATTGCCCGGCGGCGTCTGCGGGTAGGGGTTGCCGGTCTGGGGGTACTGCCCGCCCGGAGCCGGGTACGGAGGGTTGGCTTGGGAGCCGTCCGACGCCGGTTGCTGCCACTGCGGCGAGGCTCCGCTTTGCGGTGGGTAGCCGGGGCCAGGCGGAACAGGGGGCGGGTTCTGGCTGGGCTGGTTTGGGCCGGGCTGGTTTTGCGGCGGCAAATACTGCGGCGGCTGGTATTGCGGGGGTTGATTCTGCGGTGGCTGATTCTGCGGGGGTTGGTTCTGATCGGGCTGGTGCGGTTCTTGCGGGTTGCTCACGGTAGTGCCCCTTTCGATAGCCACATATTGCTCGCTGGCGAGCAGTTGTGCCACCACCTGGCCGGGAACCTCTGGACGGCCCCCGGATCGTCCTCTTGAATCACATCGTATCTGCGGGTTCCTGTACAGCCTGACAACTACGCGCCGCGGCAACTCAGGCCTCGGAGCGCCGCCCCAACAACGGCTGCACCCGGTAAGGGATCATTTCCCGCATGGCCAGGGCCGTATCGGTTCGCTCCACTCCGTCGCAGCCCAGGATTTTGCCGTTGATCCTGTAAAGGTCCTCGGCGTCCAGCGCCACAACCCTGAGCAGCAGATCAGCCGAGCCGGTCAACCCGAAGCCTTCCAGGATCTCGGGGATGCCGGCCAGGTCCTTGGCCAGAGAGGCCAGCTTTTGCTGCTGGACGTGGACGGTAATGAAGGCAGTCAGCGGATAGCCCAAAGCGGCCGGATTGATGCGACGCTCAAAGGACAGGAAGGCATGTTTCTTTTCCAGCTGGGCCATGCGTGCCTGAACGGTATTGCGGGACAGACCCAGTTTCTGCGCCAGGGCCACCACGGTGCCTCGAGGATCCTTGGCCATGGCCGAGAGGAGACGGGTATCAGTGCCATCCAAGGGTTGCATAATGCGCAAGATTAGCACGGGCTGAGGACTCCTGGCAGAGCAGAATGCTCAATTTATGCACGGCCAGTTGTACCTGTTGCATCTTGTGAGTAGGGTCACAAATAACTCCGGCGAAGGTGCCGGAGGGCCGGTCAACGGCGGGATCACGAGTCCTGTTGGCGCCGGCAGGACCGAACCGGAAGGTCGCGATCACCTGTGTTGACGGATCAGGCGGGCTGGGGAGTGCAGAACCACACTCCGGGCCCGGAACAAAGTGCACACCAGTCCCTTCGTACCGGCGGCAATCTGC
This sequence comes from Paenarthrobacter ilicis, assembly GCF_016907545.1. NCBI lineage: Bacteria > Bacillati > Actinomycetota > Actinomycetes > Micrococcales > Micrococcaceae > Paenarthrobacter > Paenarthrobacter ilicis. Next base: position 1,439,942 of record NZ_JAFBCD010000001.1, read on the forward strand.
TGCAACTGCTGTCGCCTGAGGGTGAGCGCATCAGCCACCCCGAATTCGACGTCTGGGTCAAGGACGTCGGTGATGAGCAGTTGTGCTCGCTGTACGAAGACATGACGGTCATCCGTCGTATAGACACTGAAGCCACAGCCCTCCAACGTCAAGGAGAACTGGCGTTGTGGCCCCCGCTGCTGGGCCAGGAGGCCTCCCAGATCGGCTCAAGCCGGTCCCTGCACGATGATGACTTCGTTTTTCCCAGCTACCGGGAAAGCGGAGTGGCATATGTTCGAGGCGCCCACCTCTCCGAGATCGCCAGGGTCTGGCGCGGTAATGCGTCCTACGGTTGGGATCCGCAACGGATCAATCTGGCCACGCCGCAGATCATCATCGGGTCCCAGAGCCTGCACGCCACCGGCTACGCCATGGGAGTGCAACTGGATGGAGCCAGCACCGCTGTGATGGCCTACTTCGGTGACGGTGCAACCAGTGAAGGCGACGTGAACGAAGCCATGGTTTTCGCCGCCAGCTACCAGGCTCCCGTGGTGTTCTTCTGCCAAAACAATCACTGGGCCATTTCCGAGCCTGTTCGGGTGCAGTCCCACGTTCAATTGGCCGACAGGCCCAATGGTTTCGGAATTCCCAGCATGCGTGTGGACGGAAACGATGTCCTGGCTGTGATGGCTGCAACCCGCGCCGCTTTGGACCGTGCCCGGAATGGTGGAGGCCCCACCTTCATCGAGGCCGTCACGTACAGAATGGGTCCCCACACCACGGCGGACGATCCCACCCGGTACCGGGATCCCATCGAGTTGGAGGACTGGGCGGCCAAGGATCCCATCCTCAGGCTCCGGAAGCTGATGGAAGCCAAGGGCCTCCTCACTGCTGATGTTGAGGCAGCCGTAAAAGCCAAAGCGGATGCAGTAGCTGCGGAACTACGGTCCAGCTGCACCACCATGCCGGACCCTGAACCGTTGGACGTCTTCAACCACGTGTACAGCACGCCCAACCCCTGGATTGAACGCCAGAAGGACCACTACTCGCGCTACCTGAACAGTTTCAATGGATCCGTCGTGGAAGGCGCACTCTGATGTCCAAACTTACTTTCGCCCGCGCCATCAATGCAGGCCTCCGCAAGTCCCTGGAAAGCGACCCCAAAGTGGTATTGATGGGCGAAGACATCGGAGCCCTGGGTGGCGTTTTCCGCGTTACCGACGGCTTGCAGAAAGACTTCGGCAAGCACAGAGTCATCGATTCCCCGCTGGCGGAGTCCGGGATCATCGGTACTGCGGTGGGCCTGGCCTACCGTGGCTACCGGCCCGTCTGCGAAATCCAGTTCGACGGCTTCATTTACCCCGCCTTCGACCAGATTGTCAGCCAAGTGGCGAAGATGCACTACCGGACGCAGGGCAGGGTGAAAATGCCCATCACCATCCGTGTCCCGTTCGGTGGAGGCATTGGATCCCCGGAGCATCACTCCGAATCGCCGGAGGCGTATTTCACCCACACATCAGGCCTACGGGTGGTGGCGGTGTCCAACCCACAGGACGCCTACACCATGATTCAGCAAGCCATCGCCTCGGATGATCCGGTGCTCTACTTCGAGCCGAAGCGCCGATATCACGACAAGGGCGATGTGGATGAGGCTAGGGATCTCTCCAGCGCACTTCCGCTGGACAAGGCTGCTGTTGTCACCACCGGATCCGACGTCACTTTGGTCGCGTATGGTCCACTGGTCAAAACGGCCAAGGACGCTGCAACCGCCGCTGCGGACGAAGGCATTTCCGTGGAGGTAATTGACCTGCGCTCGCTGTCACCGGTGGATTATCCGGTGGTGGAAGCATCGGTCCGCAAGACCGGGCGCCTGGTGATCACCCACGAAGCCGGGCAATCAGGTGGGCTCGGTGCGGAGATTGCTGCCAGCATCACGGAACGCTGCTTCAACTACCTGGAGTCCGCCCCGGTACGGATCACGGGTTTCGACGTTCCGTACCCGTACTCGAAGCTCGAAATGCACCATCTGCCGGATCTGGACAGGATTCTTGACGGCGTGGACCGAGCGCTGGGCCGCCGCAACTCCCTGAGCGGACTGGAAGGATGACCGCCACCATGATCAAGGAATTCAGGTTGCCGGACCTCGGCGAAGGCTTGACGGAATCGGAGATCCTCAGTTGGAAGGTTGCCGTGGGGGACACTGTGACCCTCAACCAGGTCATCGCCGAAGTCGAAACAGCGAAAGCCGTAGTGGAACTGCCCTCGCCCTTCGCCGGTACCGTGGCTGCACTTCACGAGCAGCCCGGCACAGTTGTGGAGGTAGGCAAACCGATCGTTTCCTTCGAGGTGGACGACGCCGGGGCGGCTAACCGCACCGGCGTGGCGTCCGACGTCGGCGGCCCGACCGCCGTCGAGCCCGAAACCGCCGGTTCCAAATCCGGTGCCCAACCCGCCAAAAGGGAACCGAACCTGGTGGGATACGGTGCGGTGGTTGAACACAACGGACGGCCAGCGCGCCGGGCCCGCGGCAGCGTGGCGGGAGAGCAGGCTCCCACAGCGCCCGTGGTGACGTCCAGTGAAGAGGTGCCGCCCAGTGAAAAAGAGCCAGTGTCCGAGCGTCCGCGCTCAACTCCGCCGGTCAGGAAACTGGCCCGGGACAGGGGGATTGATCTTCACCAGGTCCGCGGGACCGGGCCCGGTGGCCTGATCACCCGGGAGGATGTGCAGGGTTTCGGAGCTGCCTCGCGGGACGATTCCGGCGCGGCCGTCTCCGGGCTTCAGAATGAGCGGACAACCCGGACACCCATTAAGGGTGTCCGGAAGTTCACGGCCGCAGCGATGGTCCAAAGTGCCTTCACCGCGCCGCATGTCACCGAGTTCCTCACGGTGGATGTCACGGCAACCATGGAGCTGCTGGCACGGCTCAAGGGCAGCAAAGCCTTCGACGGCCTGAAGCTGACGCCGCTCACTGTTGCTGCCAAGGCCGTTCTGATCGCCCTTCGGAACAACCCCACGTTGAACTCGCGCTGGGATGAAGCAGCGCAGGAGATCATCCAGTTCAATTACGTCAATCTGGGCATCGCAGCAGCGACACCACGGGGTTTGACCGTTCCCAACATCAAGGATGCGGACGGGCTGTCCCTGCGTGGGATTTCCTCGGCCCTGACTGAGCTCACCGATACCGCCCGCGCCGGCAAGACCCCACCCGCAGACTTGTCGGGCGGAACCATCTCGATCACCAACATCGGAGTTTTCGGCATTGACGCCGGGACGCCCATCCTGAACCCGGGTGAAGCGGCGATCGTGGCCTTGGGCGCAGTTCGCAAGGCACCCTGGGTGGTGGATGACCAGATCGTGGTCCGCCAGGTGATGTCCATCAGCCTGTCCTTCGACCACAGGTTGGTTGATGGCGAGCAAGGGTCGCGTTTCCTTGCCGACCTCGGGGCCATCCTCTCGGACCCGGCCATGGTCATCACCATGATTTAGACCCCCAAGCTGCGCCGGCCCATCCCTTGACGAGTGCTTGCAGGAAACTGCAGCCAAGGGGTGGGCCGGCGCGTTTGTGGGCGCAGCCTTCAGTCTTCGGTTGGCGTGGTCCGGAGTGAATGGAAGTCCCGCCAGCTGTGTTCGGGCTCGAAGCCCAACAGCGTGCGCGCCTTGTCAATGGAAAGCATGGTTTCGTGCTGGCCCAGTTCCTTGCGGATTTCGACGCCGGGGAATACTTCCGCGGCCAGCTCGGCGCTGCTTCGGCTCATCACGGTGTCCGATGCGGCAATGATGAACGTCTCGAAACCCGGTTTTGCGTTTTCCAAAGCCCTGACGACGGCCAAGGCGCCGTCCCGGCCATCGATGTAACCCCAGAGGTTCCACTTCCTAAGAGTCGCGTCGGAGTCGAAGGACGGGAAAGCCTCGTAGTCCTCGGGATTCATGACGTTGGAAAAGCGGAGCGCGGTGATGCTCAGGTCCTGGTCCCAGCGGGTGAGCTGGATGGCCATTTGTTCTTCCAAGTGTTTGACCAGCGAATAGGTGCTCTCCGGCCTGGCTGTGTATTCCTCGTCCACGGGGATGTAGGGAGGGTCGATGTCGAAGGGCAGTCCGAGCACGGTCTCACTGGAGGCGTACACCACCTTTTTGATACCTGCGCGACGTGCTGCCTGGAAGACGTTGTAGGTGGACACCATGTTGTTTTCAAATGTTGCAGCGTCCGGTGCCAAACCGGGAGCCGGAATGGCTGCCAGGTGTACGATCGCGTCCAATCCCTGGTGCCGGTCATCAAGGCCCATGATGACATCAGCAACATGTCCGTAATTGCGGAGGTCGACGCTGACAAAGCCCGGGCCGCGGCTGCCGTCACGATCGATATTCAATACCTCATGACCGTCGTGTTCCAGTCTCCGGACCACATTCCTGCCCAGTTTTCCGCTTCCGCCGGTGACTGCGATTTTCATGGTGTGCTCCTCGTAGTAGCTGGATGATGCAGGCCGCCGGCACATCCGGAGTTGGTGACATTTGGTGTTGGTGCCGGCCCGACTTTCCACATTAGGCGCGGCGCAGGCAGAAAACACGCACTGAAGCTGGCCCTGTGAGTCCTAGGACAACGGGGTCTGGGTGTGGGTGGGCCTGCGTTGTGGGTGGTGTTGTTGTGGGTGGTGTTTAGGTTCTGAGTGGGGTGTGGTGGTGGTTTCGTCGGGGTGTTTGGTGGGGGTCGATGTGTGGTGGCGGGATGAACCAGGGGGCGCCGGTGGTCATGTCGATGCGCCATTGTTCTTTGTGGATGAGGTGGTGGTGGTGGCTGCACAGGAGGGCGCCGTTGTGTGTTCCGGTGGTGCCCCCTTGTGACCAGTAGGTGATGTGGTGTGCTTCGCACCAGGGTGCGGGCATGGTGCAGTCGGGGAAGGTGCAGCCGCCGTCGCGGGCGGTGATGGCTTTGCGGATGTGGGGTGGGAAGATCCGGGTGGTGCGGCCGATGTCCAGGATCTCGGAGCCGGTGCCGAGGAGGACGGGGAGGATGTCGGCGTCGCAGGCGATTTTGCGGATGGTGTTGGGGTGGATCGGGCCGGTGAAGGTGGCGGTTGCTGTGCTGGTGGGCCTGTCGCTGTCGGTTTCTGTGCTGGCGGGTCCTGTGTTGGATTGTCCTGTGTTGGTGGGGGTGAGGTGGTGGAGGAGGTCGCGGTGGTCGATGGTGACCATGACGTGGGGTTTGAGTCCGCCGTTGGCGGGGAGTTTTCCGGTGCCCATGGCGAGGCTGCAGGCTCCGACGAGTCCGTCGAGGAGTTTCTGGGCGCGTGACCGGCGGTCCAGTTCCGGGGCGGGGGCGCTGGTGCCGGCTGCTGTGTTGCCTGCCGCGGTGTTGCCCGCAGTGTTGCCTGCCGATGTGCTGCCCGCCGATGTGCTGCCCGCAGTGTCAGTAGCAGTGTCAGTGTCATCGGGTGCGGGGGTGAGCCGGGGGTTGGTGGCGACGTTCATGGCGGTGGTGAGGGTTTCGAATTGCTCGGCGGTGGCGAAGATTTCGAGGTAGTGGAGCCCGTTGCGGCGTCGATTGCGGACGAATGCTCCCTGCAGTTGCCGGAGTGCCTCTTCTGAGGGTTCCGGACCGTCCTGGTCGAGCGCGTCAACCCAACGCTTGGTCATTTTGGCGACAAAGTCGGGATCCGATTCAAGCGCCGTCCGGACCAGGTTGTGCTCCATTCCGGACAGGGTATCCGGGTCAGCCAGGAGACGGACCTTGTCCAGTCCGGCTCCAATGATGGTGGCGGACCGCGAAGGCATGGCGCCCGTCGCCAAGGCATCTGCCAGGTGGCTTCGCCGGGCCGGGACCTCTTGTCCGGCGATTCCGAGGGTGGGGAGGACATCGGACGCGAGGGATAGCCGGCGCCGGGCTTCGACGATGGAAATACGCAACCGCCCGCGAAGGAATTCTCCGGCGTTCCGGTACCCGTCATCCAAGGCCAACGCTGCGTCTGTGGTGGGGGCGCTTGCCGGCCCTGTCGATGCCGCGATCCCCCCAGTACCACCGGTCAGATCAGTACCACCGGGCTCCTCAGTCCCACCGGTCCAGCCGGTGAGCCAACCGCCCGTACCGGACGCGGAAGCCGTCGGAGGAGTCGATGCGGCGGCTGACTGATTCAGCTGGGCCAGGATCCGGGTGTTCTCTACGGCTCGGGCGGCGATCAGCTGCAGGTATTCAACAACCCTCGAGATGTCCTCTACTGAGCCGGCGAAATCAGCAGCCTCACCCAAGCCGAACATCGGAGCCTGCCCTACGGCCGTCATCCGGGCGGCATCCAGGAGTTCCGCGCTGCCGGCAAGAAGGGCGGCCAAGGACGGTGGAGTGTTGGCGGTGACGGCAGTGCGGCTGGCCGAAGGCAACTGCAGAGGTGCGCCGGGGATCCCTGAAGTGAGCGTCAACTTATCCAAGTGGGCGGGAACCCGTGAGCCATGAAACGCCAGAAGCCGGGTGCCGCGGAAGCCATGCGTGACTGAGATGGCAACCGGCGAAATGCCGGAACCCTGACACGAACTTCCCGCGGAACCCTGACACGAACTTCCCGCGGAACCTTGACGCGAACTTCCCGCGGAACGTGGGGCGCCGAATCCAGTCAAAGCCGATTCAGCCAAGGCTGCGTCAGCGGGGGACCACGCCGGTCCCGCTGCTGATAACTGCCCTGTATCTTCCATGAACTGATCATGGCACCGGGGTCCGACATTTTTAGACCCTCACGGCGACGTCAGCCTCAGGGAGAGGTCAGCGCAGCCAAGGCCATGTGTTCAAGAACGGGCCTGGCTGACTTCACGGCGATTCTCCGGCCGTGATGCCGCACCGAGTGGGGAGTGGAGTTGATCAGCCCAAAGGCGGCATGGGCCCGCACCCTGAGTCCGGAGATGTCAGCGCCCGGGTGCAGCCGACCCAGGACATCCACCCACGTCTCAACATAACTGCGTTGCAGGGATCTGACCTCTGCCTGGTCCAGATCGTTCAGGCTCCCGAAGTCCCTGTCCTGAACGCGGATGACGTCCGGGTTGCTTAGGGCAAAATCCACCTGGAAATGGATCAGGCCTTTCAGCGCAGCGAGGGGATCCCCGGACTCGGACACAACACGCAATCCGCCCTCCAGCAAGTCCCTGCTGACGCTGAGGAGCAGTTCAGCAAGGACGGCCTGCTTTCCTGGGAAGTGACGGTAGACCGCGGGACCGCTGACTCCCGCAGCAGCTCCAAGGTCCTCAAGCGACACCCTGGTGAAGCCGTGTTCAGCAAAGAGTTCAGCCGCGGCGGTGAGGATCGCCCGCCGTCGTTGTTCTTTCGCTTGGCCGCGCTGCGTCGCCGCACCGCGCTGAGCAGCTTCACCGCTGGCTTCACCGCGCTGCGCAGCTTCACCGCTGGCTTCACCGCGCTGTCCAGCTTCACCGCGCTGTCCAGCTTCACCGCGCGAACTGTCGATGCTGGTTTCCGGACCGCCCGTCATGTTTTCCTCCTCATGCGCAGTCCGCACGAAGCGGGACTGCGGGAATCGATCCCGCTGTGCTGGACATCACAGTTAATAAACACTAACCTAAATTTCAGTTACGTGGCACTAACCGAAACGGTCTGTGGCCGGAGAAGGAACAGGGGTCGATGGAGACAATTGCCAACCTGACAGGAGCCGTTGCCGGCACCTTCGAGGTCAACAAGGATGCCCAGCTCGCCCTGGTGGAGGAGCTTAAGGAGCGGTTGGCGACGGCGGCCCTTGGGGGCCCGGCGAAGTCGCGGGAACGGCATCTTGGCCGCGGGAAGCTTCTTCCGAGGGAACGCATCGACTACTTGCTGGACGAGGGAAGCCCGTTCCTGGAGATAGCGCCCTTGGCTGCGAACGGCATGTACAACGACGAATCGCCCGGGGCCGGAGTGATCGCAGGCATCGGGCTGGTCCATGGGCGCCACGTCCTGGTGATTTCCAATGACGCCACGGTCAAGGGCGGCACCTACTATCCCATGACCGTGAAAAAGCATCTCAGGGCGCAGGAAATAGCCATGGAAAACAGGCTTCCTTGCATCTACTTGGTGGACTCCGGTGGAGCGTTCCTGCCCAAGCAGGACGAGGTGTTTCCGGACAAGGAACACTTTGGCCGGATTTTTTACAACCAGGCCAGGATGTCCGCGGCAAAGATCCCGCAGATCGCGTCGGTCATGGGCTCCTGCACGGCAGGTGGCGCCTACGTGCCCGCGATGAGTGACGAGACCGTCATTGTGCGGAACAAAGGCACTATTTTCCTTGGCGGCCCGCCGTTGGTGAAAGCGGCCATCGGCGAGGTTGTCACCGCTGAGGAACTGGGCGGCGGCGACGTTCACTCCAGGATTTCCGGGGTGACGGACCACCTTGCCGAGAACGACCAACACGCGCTGGAAATCGTCAGGGACATCGTGGCTACGTTGCCACAGCCGGCGCAGCCGGCATGGGACGTGTCCGACGTCGTCCTTCCGCCCGCCGTCGACCCTTCCGATCTCTACGGGGTGGTTCCCACCGACGTCAACGCACAATACGACGTCCGCGAAGTCATCGCGAGGCTGGTGGACGGCTCAGAATTCCACGAGTTCAAAAAGAACTACGGCACCACGCTGGTGACGGGCTTCGCGCACCTTCACGGCCATCCGGTAGGCATTGTGGCCAACAATGGCGTGCTGTTCAGCGAGTCGTCCCTGAAGGGCGCCCACTTCATTGAGCTCTGCGATCAGCGCGGCATTCCCTTGGTCTTCCTGCAGAACCTGTCCGGCTTCATGGTGGGCAAAGACTATGAGCAGGGCGGCATCGCCAAGAACGGCGCCAAGATGGTCACAGCCGTGGCAACTGCCAGGGTGCCCAAGCTGACGGTGGTGATCGGCGGTTCCTTCGGAGCCGGAAACTACTCCATGTGCGGCCGCGCGTACTCACCGCGTTTCCTGTGGATGTGGCCTGCCGCCAGGATTTCGGTCATGGGCGGAAACCAGGCGTCCAGTGTCCTCGCCACGGTCAAACGCGATCAGTATGAGGCTGCTGGCCAGGTGTGGTCCGCAGAAGATGAAGAGGCGTTCAAGGCTCCCATCAAACAGCAGTACGAAGACCAGGGGAGCCCCTATTACTCCACGGCAAGACTGTGGGATGACGGCATCATCGATCCCGCCGATACCCGCCGCGTCCTGGGCATGGCCTTGGACGTCGTCTCCCGCCAGCAACTGCCGGAGACATCTTTCGGCCTCTTCAGGATGTGATCATGACACTGTCCACAACCACCACAGTGCCGGGTACGGCAGTTCCCGTTTTCGGCGCTGTCCTCATTGCCAACCGCGGGGAAATCGCCTGCCGCGTCATCCGGACCCTGAAGGCCATGGGTATCCGCTCCGTAGCCGTCTACTCGGACGCCGATCGAGGCGCCAAGCATGTGGCGCTCGCTGATACCGCAGTTGCCATCGGTGGCACCTCGCCCGCTGAGAGCTATCTGAAGATTGACGCGATCATTGATGCCTGCCGTCGCAGTGGAGCGGACGCGGTCCACCCGGGGTACGGATTCCTGTCCGAGAATGTGGAGTTCGCCAAGGCCCTGGACGCCGCGGGAATCACCTTCATTGGTCCGGGAATCGGCGCCATCGAGGTGATGGGTGACAAGATCCGCTCCAAGAACCACGTGCTGGCGTATGGCGTTCCTTGCGTTCCCGGAATCGCCAAGCCCGGGCTCACTGACCAGGACCTGATGGATGCCGCCCCCGGAGTCGGCTTTCCCCTCCTCATCAAGCCCTCCGCCGGCGGCGGCGGCAAAGGCATGCATGTGGTGGAGCGGCTGGAAGACATGGCCGGGACGCTGCAGACGGCCCGGCGGGTGGCTGCCTCGGCGTTCGGGGATGACACGCTCTTCCTGGAGCGCCTCATCCGCGCACCACGCCATATCGAAGTGCAGGTCCTCGCCGACAACCACGGAAATGTCATCCACCTGGGCGAGCGGGAATGCTCCCTCCAGAGGCGGCACCAGAAAGTGATCGAGGAAGCTCCTTCGGCACTGTTCGAGTCCATGCCGGATGGTGCCGTGCACCGCGCCCGCATTGGCGAAGCCGCCTGCAACGCGGCTCGCTCGGTCAATTACAGCGGAGCCGGAACGGTGGAATTCCTGGTGTCCGATGAGCACCCGGACGAGTTCTTCTTCATGGAGATGAATACCCGCCTGCAGGTGGAACACCCTGTCACCGAGCTGGTGACGGGAGTGGACCTTGTTCAATGGCAGGTGAGGATCGCCGCCGGCGAGGTGCTCACCGTCGCCCAGTCCGACGTCGAACTCATGGGCCATGCGGTGGAGGCGCGCGTTTACGCGGAGGTGCCCGAGCGGAACTTCATGCCTTCCATGGGGCGGATTGTGGCGCTGGCCGAACACGGTCCCTCAACCCCGGGGCTATCGGGGCAGCTGCCGCGGGACGGTGGCGTCCGGATCGACTCAGCCTTGGTGGACGGCCTGGACATCACCGGCGACTACGATCCCATGCTCGCCAAGGTCATTGCCTGGGGAGCGGACAGGACCACAGCGTTGGAAACCCTTGATGCTGCACTGGGCCGCTACACGGTGCTGGGCGTGGACACCAACGTGGAGTATCTTCGGCTGTTGATCAACGACTTCGAGGTCCGTGCAGGCCAGCTCGACACCGGGCTGATCGAGCGGAAACTTCCCGCCATGGACTTCCGGCACGCCGGCCCCCGGGAACTGATGACGGCAGCGCTCGCGCTGTGGCTGGATCGGACGGGTCATCATACGGCTGGGTCCGCGCCGGCCGGCCATGCCTGGGCGGCTCCCGACGCATGGCGGGTAGGAGCGCCGGGCGCATGGACCACGTCCCTGGGACTCCCGGACGGAACGGTCGCGACGATCGCCGTCACGGCTCCCGGTGGACCGCCACATGCGTCGCGAACGGCTTCCGACCCGCTGGCCATCAGTATCGACGGCGGTCCCCACCACCGGGCCCACGTGACAGACCGCAGCGCGGACAGCATCGAGGTGACGTTCGACGACGGTTCGGTCACCTATGCGGTGGCCGTGGCCGACGGATCCCTGTTCCTCGGCAATGACGGGTGGTCCTGCCGGCTGGAAGTCCTGACGCGCCCCGAACGCCTCAGGCGTGTCCTCGCCGGTATCCAGCGCGAGGAAGGAACCGCTGACCCCGAAGTGCGCTCGCCGATGCCAGGGACCGTGGTCTCCGTGTCCGTTGCCGACGGCGAACACGTCACAGAAGGCCAGGCGCTCCTTGCAGTGGAGGCCATGAAAATGGAGCACCAATTGGTGGCCTCGGTGTCAGGGACCGTCCGCCTCACCAGCAAACCGGGCGATCTGGTCAAAGCAGACCAAGTACTCGCCACCATTCACGTTGCCGACGCTGCTGATGCGCCGGCTGAAACAGACAAGGAAGTTCAGCCATGAGCACTTTTGAATCGAACGGCACGTTTGGACTGACAGAGGAGTACCAGGACCTCAGCGACTCTGTGCGGGAGTTCGCCGACGAAGTGGTGGCACCAGTCTCGGCAAAGCACGACGAGGAGCACAGCTTCCCGTACGAGGTAGTCAAGCAGATGGGGGAGATGGGCCTTTTTGGGCTGCCGTTCCCGGAGGAATTCGGCGGGATGGGCGGGGATTATTTCGCACTGGCGCTTGCCTTGGAGCAACTGGGCCGGGTTGATCAGTCCGTGGCCATCACCCTCGAAGCCGGTGTTTCGTTGGGAGCCATGCCCGTCTACCGATTCGGCACGGACGCCCAGAAGGAACAGTGGCTCCCGCAGTTGGCCTCGGGACAGTCCTTGGCGGGATTCGGGCTCACCGAGCGTGAAGCCGGTTCTGATGCCGGTGGTACCAAGACGCACGCCAAGCTGGAGGGCGGCGAGTGGGTCATCAACGGCAACAAGGAGTTCATCACCAACTCCGGAACCGACATCACCACCCTGGTCACAGTCACGGCGGTCACCGGCACCCAGGAGAAGGCGGACGGCAGCACCAAGAAGGAAATTTCCACCATCCTGGTCCCCGCCGGAACCCCCGGATTCACCGCCGAAAAGCCCTACAACAAGGTGGGGTGGAACGCCTCCGACACCCACCCCCTCACTCTGGACAACGTCCATGTCCCTGAAGCCAACCTCCTGGGCGAGCGCGGCCGGGGTTACGCCAACTTCCTCTCGATCCTTGACGAGGGACGTATCGCCATCGCAGCGCTGGCCACGGGAGCGGCCCAAGGGTGCGTGGATTTGTCCGTGCAGTATGCCAAGGAACGCAGCGCATTCGGACAGAACATCGGCAAGTACCAGGCCATCCAGTTCAAGATCGCCCGCATGCAGGCAAGGGCCCACACCGCCCGCCTTGCCTACTACGATGCCGCCTCAAGGATGCTGGCCGGGAAGCCGTTCAAGACGGAAGCGGCCATCGCTAAGATGGTCGCAGGCGAGGCAGCCATGGATAACGCGCGGGACGCCACCCAGGTGTTCGGCGGGTACGGCTTCATCAACGAGTTCACGGTGGCGCGGCATTACCGCGACTCCAAGATCCTTGAAGTAGGCGAGGGCACCACCGAGGTCCAGCTGATGCTCATCGCCCGCGAGTTGGGTCTGTAACCGTACTGGGAAGGATCAAGGATGATTGACAAGGTTGTTGCCAGCGCCGCGGAAGCGGTCAAGGACATCCCGGACGGAGCCTCGCTGGCTGTTGGGGGCTTCGGCCTCTGCGGCATCCCGGTCTCCCTGATCAATGCCCTGCACGGCCAGGGAACCACGGATCTGGAAACCGTCAGCAACAACTGCGGTGTGGATGACTGGGGCCTGGGAATCCTGTTGAGGGACGGTCGCATCCGACGAACCATCAGCTCATATGTGGGCGAGAACAAGGAATTCGCACGGCAGTACCTTGCGGGGGAGTTGGAAGTGGTCCTCACCCCGCAGGGCACCCTGGCTGAGAAGCTTCGCGCCGGTGGCGCCGGCATTCCTGCGTTCTATACCAAAGCCGGCGTGGGAACCCAGGTGTCCGAAGGCGGCCTCCCGCAGAAGTACGACGCCGAGGGGAACGTTGCGCTGGCCTCCTCGCCGAAAGAGGTGCGAACCTTCAACGATGCCGACTACGTTCTGGAAGAGTCCCTGACCCCGGACTTCGGCCTGGTCCATGCGTGGAAGGGCGACCGCCACGGGAACCTGGTTTTCCACGCGACGGCCATGAACTTCAACCCCCTCTGCGCCATGGCGGCCAAGACCACCATCGCCGAAGTGGAGGAGCTGGTGGAACCCGGCGAGCTCGATCCCGAGCACATCCACACGCCCGGTATCTTCGTGCAGCGGGTGGTGGTGACGCCGTCCAACGAGAAACGCATTGAGAAACGGACCGTCTCCCTCGCATCGTCCCCCACCCCGGCAGGAGCCTGACGTGACCGACAACAGCTACCACGATGTTCCGCCCCGCCCCGAAGCCGTGCGGCACGAATACCGGCGTGCCGACGTCGAACATCATGAGGCCAAAGGCTGGACCCGCAACGAACTGGCAGCGCGCGTGGCCAGGGAACTGACCAACGGACAATACGTGAACCTGGGGATTGGCATGCCCACGTTGATTCCCAACTACATCCCGGACGGGGTGGAGGTCATCCTGCACTCGGAAAATGGCATCCTGGGTGTTGGTCCATACCCTGCGGAGGACCAGGTGGACCCCGACCTGATCAATGCCGGCAAGGAAACGGTGACTACCAACGCCGGCGCAGCGTTCTTCGATTCGGCGGCCTCGTTCGGCATGATCCGCGGCGGACACGTTGACGTGGCGGTGTTGGGAGCCATGGAGGTCGCTGCCAACGGCGACCTCGCCAACTGGATGATTCCCGGCAAGATGGTCAAGGGCATGGGTGGAGCCATGGACCTGGTGTTCGGGGCCAAGAAGGTGATTGTGATGATGGAGCACGTGGACCGGAACGGCAGGCCCAAGATCGTCCAGGACTGCACGCTTCCGCTCACCGGCAAGGGGTGCGTGGACCGCATCATTACCGATTTGGCGGTGATCGACGTGGTCAGGGACCAGGGTGATCCCCGCCTGGTGCTCCGCGAACTGGCCCCCAATGTCACCCTCGACGACGTCCTGTCCGCAACCGGCGCCGAGTTGTTCGAAGAAGACCAGGAGCTCACCGTATGACCCGCGTGGTGGAACAAAGGGGACTGTACTTCGACGAACTCGAAGAAGACGTGGTGTACGCTCACAGGCCCGGACGTACAGTCACGGAAACGGACAACGTCCTCTTCACCACCCTGACCATGAACACCCAGGCCCTTCATCTGGATGCAGCATGGAGCGCCACGCAGCCGTTCGGCCAACGCCTAATGAACTCCATGTTTACCCTGTCCACCATGGTGGGGCAGTCCGTCACCCAATTGACGCAAGGGACCATCATCGCGCAGTTGGGGATGACCGACGTCACCTTTCCGCATCCCCTGTATCACGGCGATACGCTGTACACGGAAACAGTGGTCACCTCCAGGAGGCTGTCATCGTCCCGCCCCGGCCAGGGCGTGGTGACCATGCAGCATACGGGCCGGAACCAGGACGGGGCAGTGGTGGCACTGGCCACCCGGACCTGCCTGATGTGGACCAAGGAAGCGCACGCCGCGCAGTCCTGACGTCCGCTTCCCGCCACCCACACCCCAGCAGTGAGGTAACACATGTCTACTCCCTTTACCATGCCTTCTCCCTTTACCATGGGCCCGGCCCTGTTGTTCTGCCCGGCCGACAGGCCCGAGCGTTTCGGGAAGGCGGCACACCGTGCGGATGCCGTGATCCTGGACCTCGAAGACGCAGTAGCTCCGGCCGACAAGTCCCGCGCCCGCACCGCGATCATCGAGCAGCCGGACGGGGAGCGCCTGGATCCTGCAAGAACAATTGTCCGCGTCAACCCGGTGGGCACACCGGAGTTTGAGGCAGACCTGGAAGCCCTGGCCGCAACGCCCTACCGCACTGTGATGCTGGCCAAAGCTGAACGCGCGGAGCAGCTGGGTTCCTTGGCGGGCTATGACGTGATCGCGCTGTGCGAGACTGCCGCCGGCATTGTCAACGCTTCCGCGATTGCCGCCGAACCCAACGTGGTGTGCCTTATGTGGGGTGCGGAGGACCTGCTTGCCTCCCTCGGCGGGCTTTCCAGCAGGAACGACGACGGCGCGTACCGGGCTGTCGCTTTGCATTCACGGTCCGCTGTGCTGCTCGCCGCCAAGGCCGCAGGCAAGGAGGCCATTGATTCGGTGTACGTGAACATCCCGGATCTTGACGGTCTGAAGCATGAATCCCTGGACGCGGTGGCCAGCGGATTCGGTGCCAAAGCGTGCATCCACCCGAACCAGGTGGCGGTGGTACGGGAGGCCTACGCGCCGGCTCCCGAGGCGGTGACCGACGCAAGCGAACTCCTGGAAGCGGCGGCCGCGGCCGGATCAGGGGTCTTCCAATTCAAGGGCAAGATGATCGATGGCCCCATCCTCAAACATGCCGAGGCGACGCTCCGCCGGGCCAAAACCTCCGCCACATGACAGTAGATGGCAATGCTCCGGCCGCCTTGAGACGCCGGAGTTGCATTGCCATCCACTGCCATCCGGGCGGGGCAGGCGGGTGTTCCGGGCGTTAGGCGCGGGCCGCCGTCGGGAGTTCAGCCGGACGGCCCAGCTCCGTCAACTCAACGGTGCTTGGCCGCTCAACAGTGCTTTTGATAGCCAAGGCCTGTCCCGTGCGGGCTGATTCCAGGACGGATTCCATGACCTCCAGTGCGTGGAAGGCCAGTTTTCCACCGGCCCGCGGTTCCTGCCCTGCGGGAGTCGCTGCCAGGTCGGCAATCCCGAATCCGCGTCCGGACTCCACGTAGCCGGCAGAGACCGGGAGGGTCTCCCAGTCCTCGGCGCCGAGGGCGAACAACTCGACATCGCCGTCGAAATGGTTGGGGTCCGGAACAATCAGCGAACCCTTCTCGCCATGGATTTCGATGTTGGGGCTCTTGGTCTTCACGGCATCGAAACTCATGAACAGGGTGGACAGCGCACCCGAGGCGTGCACCAGGACCCCGGTGACATGGGAGTCGATGTCCACGGGAACCGCTTGTCCTTCACGCGGGCCCGAGCCGATGGTGCGCTCGGTGCGGGTGTGGCTGGCAGCGCCCACCACGGACACTACGGGTCCCAGCAGGGTGACCAGGGCCGAAACGTAGTAGGGCCCCATGTCCAGGAGCGGTCCACCACCGGGCTGGTAGTAGAAGTCCGGGTTGGGGTGCCAGCGTTCATGGCCCGGAGTGGCCATGGTGGCCGTGGCAGAGACGGGGGAGCCGATCAGACCGTCGTCGATCGCTTTCCTGGCTGTCTGGATTCCGGTGCCCAGGACAGTGTCGGGTGCGCATCCCACCACCACACCGGCTTTGGCCGCAGCAGCGAGTACTTCTTCTGCTTCTTTGGTGGTGGCAGCCAATGGCTTCTCGCCATACACGGACTTGCCCGCAGCTATGGCCTTCAGCGCGATCTCCGCATGGGCGGCCGGGATGGTGAGGTTCAGGACGAGGTCCACGTCGTCGTCGGCCAGAAGCCCCTCCACGGACATGGCGCGGACGCCGTCGCAGGAATCGGCAACGGCCTGCGCCCGCACCGGATCCAGGTCCGCGACGGCTACGAGGTTGATCGCATCCAGCCGACGGAAATTGGTGAGGTACTGGGCGATGATGGCGCCACAGCCGATGATTCCGACGTTGATCGGGGCGGACGGATCCTGTGGTGATGCCGGGTTCAGCGGGAAGCCCACAGCATTCCCCTTTCAATGATGGTGCGTACGTTGGTTTCCTCGAGGATCTCCACCCGGTGGCCGGGGGTGCAAACAAAGATCCTGCCCTTGCCCCATTGCCGGGTCCAGATGGCCGGTGATGTCACTTCGCGGTTCCACGGGTCCCATTCGCGGACCTTCTGGGTGGTGGTGGCCAGGACATCGACATAATCGTCGGACAGCACCCAATATTGTTCCGTGACAAGTGCGAAGTCCGCGATTCCTTCCGTGATGGGATGGTGTGCGGCGGCAGGCAGCATGTTCACGGCGTACGGGACGTAGTTGTCCGACTGTTCCCCGGTCCTCTCATCGGGATGCTTGCCGGGGTGGCAGGCAAACTGCCCGCCGATCAGGTGCAGGTAGTCCGAGTTGTTGCGGTATGAGTCGGCGATCCCGCCGTGCCAGCCTGCCAGTCCCGTGCCATTTTCGACGGCGGTGCGGAGCCCCTCGAACTCGTCCTTTTCGATGGTGGTCATGGTCATGCACTGAACGATCAGGTCCACGCCGGCCATGTACTCGGCGTCAGCGTAGATCTTGGGTGACTCCTCAACCCGGACGTCATAGCCATTCCCGCGCAGGTAGGGCAGGAACAGGTCAGTGGCTTCGATCGGTTGGTGTCCGTCCCAACCGCCGCGGACCACCAGTGCGGTCTTGTTGTTGCTTGTCATGTTTTCCTTCAGACTTTCTGCCAGTGGGATGAGTTCTCGGCACTGGCCTCCACGGCGGCCAGTACTTTCTGTACCTGCAAAGCGTCAGCGAACGACGGCGTGGGCTGCTCCCCGGCGCCGATGGCCGTCACCAGGTCCACCACCTGATGCGTGAACCCGTGCTCATAGCCCAGGCCGTGACCGGTGGGCCACCAGTTGCCCGTGTAAGGGTGCGATGGTTCGGTGACCATGATTTTGCGGAACCCGGCGTCCGGCTCCAACGCAGCATCGTAGAACTGGAGCGAATTCATGTCCTCGAAATCGAAGGCGATTGATCCCTTGGTCCCATTCAGTTCCAAGCGCATGGCATTCTTGCGCCCCAGGGCAAAGCGGGTGGCCTCAAAGATGCCGATCGGACCTGACGTTGCGTCAGCACCGGCGTCGTCCGCCGCTTCAAACCGGGCGGTAAACAGGGCGGCATCGTCCACGGTGACCGGACCGCGCGGGCTGTCGGAGCCGCCACGGCCACCGAGTCCCACAAAGTCGCCACCCACGGGCCGTTCCTTCACGAATGTTTCCAGCAGCGCTGAGACCCCGGTGATGTTCAAGCCGGTGATCCACTGGGCGGCGTCGATGCTGTGGGCGCCGATGTCCCCCAGGGAGCCGGATCCCGACAAGGATTTATCCATGCGCCAGGTCAGCGGTGCATCGGCATCGCTGAGCCAGTCCTGGAGGTACTGGGCACGGACATGGCGGAGGGTACCGAGGCGGCCGTCATCCACCATCCGTTTGGCCAGGGCCAGGGCAGGAGTGCGGCGGTAGCTGAAACCACACATGGACAGGACGCCCCGCCCGGCCGCTGCCTGCGCCACCGCCGTCATCTTTTCGGCCTCCTCAACGGAGTTCGCCAGTGGCTTCTCGCACAGGACGTGCTTGCCGGCTTCCAGCGCAGCGATGGCAATCTCCGCGTGGGTGTTGCCGGGGGTGCAGATATCGATCAGGTCGATGTCGTCCCGTTCAATCAGGCGCCGCCAGTCAGTTTCGGTCGATTCCCAGCCGTATTTGCGGGCGGCCGCCGTGACGCTTTCCTGGTTCCTGCCGGCTACGGCCGTGAGCTCAGGAGCCAGTGGAAGGTCGAAGAAGCGCGGTGCTGTTCGCCAGGCATGGGAGTGGGCGGCGCCCATGAAGGCATATCCCACCATTCCCACGCGAAGCGGTTGGGGGTCAGTCATCAGAAAATCCTTTCGTATCAGCGTTACTTGCTGAAGCCGGCTGTCAGGCCGCTGAGCAACTGCCTGCGTGCCACCACGTAGATCACCAGGAGCGGCAAGGTGGCCAGGACCACGGAGGCGAGGACAGCGGGAATGTTGACGCTGAATTCGCCCTGGAAGGTCCACAGGGACAGCGGCAGGACCCTGGTCTCAGGGCTCTGGGTGAGGATCAGCGGGAACAGGAATCCGTTCCACACGTTGAGTGCGTTGTAAATGCCAACGGTGATCACTGCGGGCTTGGTCATGGGCAGCGCGAGCCGCCACAGCATGGCCCAATCCGAGCACCCGTCCAGCCGCATCGATTCGAACAACTCGTTGGGAACGTCCCGGAGGAAGTTGGACAGGATCAGCACGGAGATGGGAATGGCGAACGCGATGGACGGCAGGATCAGAGCCAACAGGGTGTCGTACATGTGCGCCTTGGTGATCATCCAGTAGATGGGGATGATGGTGGCGTGGAGGGGGATGGCCAGGCCCAGCAGGAAGATGTTGTTGGTCCAGCTGAGGAACTTACCCTTGCCCCGGACTATCGCATAGGCCGCCATGAAGGAGACCAGCAGTGCCGGGATCACGCTTCCCACTGTCACGATCAGGCTGTTGGTGAAGTACTTCGCAAACTCGTTCTCCAACACCAGCTTGTAGTTGTCCAGCGTTGGTTCAGAAGGCGGCAGCATCGGGTTTGAGGTGAAGAAGCCTGCCTGGTTCTTCAGGCTGGTGATGACCACGTAGTACACCGGCACAATAATGATTGCCAGCCAGGCCCAGCCGCCCAAGCCGCCCAGCAGGTTGGGCCGCGCGCGTCCGGGCCCCGGTGTCCGACGGCGGGCGCCCGCCTGGGTGGGCGGCGCTGCGGGTCGGGTGGGGAGTTGGGTTGCGGAAGCCATTACGCACCTTCCAATTGGCTGTCGTTGCGGTTCTTGCCGCCCAGGCGTTGAAGGAACAGGGCCAGGGCCAGGCCGATGACCACCAGGATCACGCCCAGTGCGCTGGCTGCTCCCATGTCGTTGGCCTTGAACCCGGTCAGGTACATATGCAGCGGCAGCAGGCGGGTGGAGTAGCCAGGTCCGCCGGCGGTGAGCACGAAGACCAGGTCGAAGTACGCCAGGGAACCAACCACCATCAGGGTGGAGGAGGTGATGATGGTGTATTTCAGCTGGGGGAGGGTGATGTTGAAGAACTGCTGGACCCGTCCGGCGCCGTCGATCTGGGCGGCCTCGTAGAGCGAGGTAGGGATCTGGCGCACGCCACCTTGGTAGATCAAGGTATGGAACGGAACGAACTGCCAGGCAATCACGAACACCACGACGAACAGCACAAGGTCGGAGTTGCCCAACCAGTCCTGCGCCAGGAAGGGCAAGCCAAGCCCGGGGCCGAGGCCGAAATTGGGATCCAGGAGTGCCTTGAACGCAATGGCCACAGCAGCTGATGACAACAGCAGCGGCACGAAGTAAAGGACTGCCAGGGCAGCGCGGTACTTCTGGCTGGCCGCGGTGAACACACCCAGCAGAAGGCTGATGGGCGCCTGGACCACGAAGGAGAAGAACATGATCTTGGCGGTGACCAGCAAAGCGTTGCCGGTGACCGGGTCAGCCAGCACGGTCTGCCAGCTGGAGAGTCCGTCAAGCTTGATCTCGCCAAGTCCGTCCCAACGGGTGAAGCTCAGGAACAGGACACCCAGCAAAGGGAGGATGGCGAACAGCGTGAAGAACGCGAGGGCAGGGGCTGCCAGCCACCCCGACGGACCCTTTTCCAAGGTCCGTCGGGACGGCTGATCCCGCCGGGAAGTGTGCTCCCGGGTAGGTGCAGTAGCAGTGGACACGTGACTACTTACCGATCGTCGCGTTCATGGTGGAAGCGAACTGTTCGGGGGTGATCTTCTTCAGGAAGATCTGGTCCAGGTTCGCCAGCATGGCATCGCCCTGTGCGGGGCTGAGTGCCTGGTCCCAGGACAGTGTGAAGTCCGGGGCGTCCTTGGCCATGCCGTACACGTAGGTCAGGAAGTCCTTGTCCGGGGAGGCGGCGAGCTTGTCTTCGATGCCGGTGACCACGGGAACTGCTCCGGAGTCGATCAGGGACTTGACGTTCTCATCGGTGAACATTCCGTCCTTGACGTACTCAAGGGCGGTCTTCTTCTGGGCGTCGGTGGCCTTGGAGGACACGGACCAGAAGTTGGACGGGTTGCCAACTACGTTCGCGGGATCGCCCTTGCCGCCTGAAACGGTGGGGAACGGGGTGTAACCGAGCTTGCCGCTCTTGACGAAATCGGCAGCGTCCTTCTTCATGCCCTGGTAGATCCAGCTGCCCTGCAGGATCATTGCGGCCTTGCCGGTGTAGAGCAGGGCCTGATCGGCGTTGCTGTCAGCGGCAATGGACGAGAAACCGTTGATGAAGCCACCCGCGTCCACCAGCTCCTGGATCTTGGTCAGGGACTCAATGACGGCTGGATCGGACCAGGCGCCGGGCTTGTTGGCCGCAATGTTCGCGAAGACCTCGGGGCCGCCGATGCGGTCCACCAGGTATTCGAGCCACATCAGGTCGGGCCACTTGGACTGGCCGCCCAAGGAGAACGGAGCGATGCCGGCGGCCTTGAACTTGGGCACCAGTGCCATCAGTTCGTCCCAGGTTTTGGGAGCCTGCACGCCCACCTTCTCAAAGACTTCCTTGTTGAAGTAAAGGACAACCGGCTGCACCTTGTTGTTGGGCAGGGCGTAGGTCTTTCCGTCAATCACGCCACTTTCCAGGATGGAGGGAAGGTAGCGGCTCTTCACGTCCGGGTTCTCGGTGAGGAAGCCGGAAAGATCATCGACTTGCCCGGCATCAACGTAGGACTTCAGCACGCCGCCGCCCCAGCCGTAAACCAGGGTGGGACCCTGGCCGGCGCCGACGGCGGTGCGGACCTTTGTCTTGTAGGCATCGTTGGCGAAGAAATCGAGCTTGATGGAGGAATCGGGGTGAGCTTTGTTCCAGGAGTCCACGGACGCCTGGAAGACGGGCTGGTCACCGCCGGTCAGTCCCCACATGGTTGCTGAATCCGAGGAGGCTCCTGTTCCAGCCGGGCCCGAGGATCCGCATGCTGCCAGAGAGATGGACAAGACTGCTGCTGAGACGGCCATTCCGGCGGTACGCAACTTCAGGTTATTCATGTGCTGTTTCCATTCGTCTTACGGGCTCGACGCTGATGGCCCGGTTGCTCGTGTGAAAGCCGCACTTCGGCCAGGAGGGGATCGACGGCGATCGCCGGTTCTTCATGAATTTCGAAATGTTTCGAAACTCCTTTCGGAAGTGCCCACCTAAGCTAGCGGTGACCTACGTCACCGTCAAGTGCCAAAGGGAAACAAATTTGAGCGTTGGCGGTCTCTGTTGACGTGAAATCATCCGTGCTTCACACTGAACGCAGATCGAAAGTTTTCGAAAGAAGGTATGCCGTGGCCCTCCCGAACAGGCCCTCCAAGATGACCCTCTCCGCAGTTGCGCAGGAGGTGGGCGTGTCAGTCCCCACGGTGTCCAAAGTGGTCAACGGGCGTGAGGATGTAGCCGCGTCCACCCGTGCCCGGGTCATGGCCGCATTGGAGCGCACGGGCTACCAATCACCCCTGCAGCGCAAGGGCAATCCGGGCAAGCGCGCTGTGGAAGCCGTCTTCGATTCCTTGAATTCTGCCTACAACATGGAGGTACTCAACGGCGTCATGGAGCAGGCAAATGCCTCCGGCATGGAGGTGATCCTCTCCGTGACGGGGCTGCAGTCGCCTCCCCGGCTTGGCCCGGAAGAGCGCGCCCAGCGGATGATTGATGAGGGACGCAGCGGAATGATTGTTGTGACCTCAGCGTTCGGGGCAGCCCAGCTCGAAGCATTCCAGCGCCGCCGGATTCCCATCGTGGTGATTGATCCGCTCAACCCGCCACCGGCCAACCTCTTCAGCGTCGGGGCCAGCAACTGGGCCGGAGGCAAGGCCGCTGCCATGCATTTGCTGGAGTTGGGCCACCGCCGGATCGCCTACATCGGCGGACCCGAGACCGCAGAATGCAGCCAGGCCCGGCTCCACGGCTACATGGCTGCGCTCATGGCCGAGGGCATCACTGTGGAGCACGAGTACGTGTCGGCTGGCAAGTTCCGGCCGGAAAATGGTGCTGCCGCCTTCAAGGCTTTGTTGGCTTTGGAAGATCCGCCCACGGCAATTTTCGCCGGCAGTGACAGCATCGCCCTGGGGGTCCTGGCCGAGGCGCGGCGACAGGACGTTCGGATCCCGGAAGAGATGAGCCTGGTGGGATTCGACGGCACGTACCAGGCGGAGGAATCCATCCCTCCACTGACATCGGTGAGCCAGCCTCTTCAGGAAATTGGCCGGTCCGCGCTGAACTTCATCCTGCGCCAGCTGGAGGGGGAGGAAATTGACTCCCGGCGGATGGAACTGGCCACGCACCTGGTGGTCCGTGAGTCCACGGCGCCCCCACGCACCCAGGCCCGGGTTCCCAGCGCTCACTCCGCCTAGAACCACAGGAGGTTTTCCACTTACCCGCGGCTCCGGTCGCAGTGGCAGCATGTGGCTGGGATACTTAAGCAATGCAGCCGCGCAAGATCGTCATCCTCGGGTCCACCGGTTCCATCGGCACACAGGCGATCGACGTCGTCGACGCCGCCCCGCACCGCTTCGAAGTGGTTGCGCTGAGCGCTGGTGGCGGAAACCTGCCGCTGCTGGCGCGCCAAGCCGTCCATACCCGGGCGCAGGCCGTGGGAATTGCGGGCGGTGATCCGGCTGCACTGAGGGAACTCATTGACGCCGCTGCATCTTCTGCCGGCGTGTCCGGCTACTCGCCGGAAATTGTTGCTGGTCCGGACGCCTCCACGCACATAGCTGCCATCGAGTGCGATGTGATCCTCAACGGCATCACTGGTTCCATCGGCCTGGCACCCACGCTGGCCGCGCTGGGGACCGGAGCCACGCTCGCCTTGGCCAACAAGGAATCACTGATTGTTGGCGGCGCGCTGGTCAAAGCTGCCGCACGCCCCGGCCAAATAGTGCCCGTGGACTCGGAACACTCCGCCATTGCCCAATGCCTGCGGTCAGGGACGGAGCAGGAGGTCGACAAACTGATCCTCACCGCCTCCGGCGGCCCGTTCAGGGGCCGGTCCCGCGACGAACTGCACCACGTGACGCCCCGGGAAGCCCTGGCACACCCCACCTGGGACATGGGTCTGATGGTCACCACCAACTCGGCCAGCCTGGTCAACAAGGGCTTGGAAGTCATCGAAGCACACCTGTTGTTCGATGTTCCCCTGGACCGGATCGACGTGGTGGTCCACCCGCAGTCGGTGGTCCACTCCATGGTCCAGTTCGTGGACGGATCCATTATTGCCCAGGCCTCGCCTCCGGACATGCGGCTGCCCATCGCCTTGGGCCTGGGGTGGCCGGACAGGGTTCCCCACGCCGCCACGCCGTGCGACTGGACCCAGGCAACCAGCTGGACGTTCGAACCCCTGGACGCCGTGGCTTTCCCTGCGGTGGGGCTTGCCAAGGATGCCGCAAAGCAGGGGAGTACCTTCCCGGCCGTGTTCAACGCCGCCAACGAGGAAGCCGTCCAGGCCTTCCATGCCGGCCGCATACGTTTCACGGACATCGTGGACACCGTGGAGTCCGTCCTCAGCGAACATTCAGGTTCTTCCGAGCTGACGGTGGAGTCGGTGCTGGATGCTGAGGCGTGGGCACGAGCCCGCACGCATGATCATTTATCCAGCAGCCCCCAGTAGAGCCAACCTTACGGAAGCAGTCCCACCGGCATGAGTCCCGTCCTTCTTTTCATTCTCGGAGTTGTCTTCGTCGCCATCGGCGTCGCGGTCTCCATTGCCTTGCACGAGGTCGGTCACCTGGTGCCCGCGAAACTCTTCAAGGTCCGTGTCACCAAGTACATGATCGGCTTTGGACCCACTCTCTGGTCCAGGAAAAAGGGTGAGACGGAGTACGGATTCAAAGCGCTGCCATTGGGCGGTTACGTATCCATGATTGGCATGTACCCGCCCAACAAGAATGACGGTTCAGTCCGTCCTTCCAGCACGGGAATGTTCCAAACGCTGGCCACCGAGGCGCGCTCCATGGCGCACGAGGAAGTTGGTCCCGAGGACGGGAACCGGGTCTTCTACAAGCTGCCGGTATGGAAAAAGATCATTGTTATGCTGGGCGGTCCCGCCATGAACATGCTGATTGGCTTGATCCTGCTGGCCGTGCTCGTGATGGGCTTCGGGGTGGCCACGGCCACCACCACCATCTCCGACGTCTCCAAATGCCAGGTGGCGGCGGGGGAGAGCGTGGATCCCAACTCGGCCGATTGCAAGCTGACGCCGGCTGCCGCGGCAGGGTTGCAACCCAACGACACCATCACTTCCTTTGACGGGAAACCCGTTACCAACTGGGACGAACTCACAGGGTGGATCCGCTCCTCAGCGGGCAAAGACGTGCCCATCACGGTGGAACGCAACGGAAACACTGTCCAAACCACCGTCACTCCGGTACTCACCTCACGGCCCGTCGCCGGGCCGGACGGCAGGCCGGAGCAGGATGCCAACGGAGTCTTGAAGTATCAGGAAGTCGGTTTCCTGGGGATCGGTCCGCAAAGCGCCCTGGTTCCGCAACCGGCGTCGGCCGTGCTGCCCATGGCCGGTGAGAACATCAAGCAGATCGCGGGAGTGATCTTCAACCTTCCTGCACGCGTGGTTGGTGTGGCGAAGGCGGCGTTCAGTGAAGAACCCCGCGATCCCAACGGGCCCATCAGCGTGGTGGGCGTCGGACGGGTTGCCGGGGAAGTGGCGGCCATGGAACAAGTACCGCTGCAGGCCCGCATCGGCACCCTGGTGGGATTGCTTGCCGGCCTGAACTTCGCCCTGGCCATCTTCAACCTCATCCCGCTGCTCCCACTCGATGGTGGCCACGTGGCCGGTGCACTCTATGAGGGGGTCCGCCGGCAATTCGCCAGGCTGCGCGGGAAGCCGGACCCGGGATCGTTCGACATCGCCAAGCTGCTGCCCGTCACCTACGTGGTGGCGGCACTGCTGATGGCCATGGGTGCACTCTTGATCTACGCGGACATCGTCAAGCCCGTGAACATCTTTGGCTGAGTTGTGAACGCCAACGCCCGGCCCGTGCGCATCATTGCCCGAACTGTGGGGATAGGCTAGCACCATGACTGTTTTCGCTGTTGAGTACGTTTACGCCGCCGATTCCGGCGACCTCCGCGATCAAACCCGAGCATCGCACCGCGCCTGGCTTGCCGACCTGGCCGAGCAAGGCACCCTTCTGGCCAGCGGCCCCTACGGCGACGGTGCGGGCGCCCTGCTGATCTTCACCGCTGCAGACGAAGCCGCACTCACCGCCGTCCTCAAGCAGGACCCGTTCGCTGAAGCCGGTGTCATTGCCGGAATACGCACCACGGAATGGTCGCCGATCATCGGCGTCCTGGCTGCCCACGCGTCCTGATCAGGGCGATCTTCACCACACCGATCCACCCCAACCCAAGGAGTCCACGTGACCTCGGTCAGCCTGGGAATGCCAGCAGCCCCACCCCCCGTCCTTGCCCCGCGGCGCAAAACGCGGCAGATCAAGGTTGGATCGGTAGGAGTCGGTTCCGATTCCCCCATCAGCGTGCAGTCGATGACCACCACGCCCACCACGGACATCAACGCCACCCTTCAGCAGATCGCGGAGCTCACAGCGTCAGGTTGTGACATTGTCCGCGTGGCGTGCCCGTCGGCCGATGATGCCGAGGCGTTGCCCATCATCGCCCGTAAATCGCAGATCCCGGTGATCGCGGACATCCACTTCCAGCCCAAGTACGTCTTTGCTGCCATTGAGGCAGGCTGCGCGGCGGTTCGTGTGAACCCGGGCAACATCCGCAAATTCGATGACCAGGTCAAGGAAATCGCTGCAGCAGCAAAGGACCACGGCACGTCCATCCGCATCGGCGTCAATGCCGGTTCGCTGGAGCCGGGCATCATGAAGAAGTACGGCAAGGCCACTCCGGAGGCCTTGGTGGAGTCGGCGGTCTGGGAAGCTTCGCTCTTTGAGGAACATGGCTTCCACGACTTCAAGATTTCCGTCAAGCATAATGACCCCGTCATCATGGTGGCTGCCTACGAACTGCTTGCTGAACAGGGCGACTGGCCCCTGCACCTGGGTGTCACCGAGGCCGGCCCCGCTTTCCAAGGCACCATCAAGTCCGCAACGGCTTTCGGAGCGCTCCTGTCCCGCGGCATTGGCGACACTATCCGGGTTTCCCTTTCCGCCCCTCCGGTGGAAGAAATCAAGGTGGGCAACCAGATCCTGCAGTCCTTGAACCTGCGTCCGCGCAAGCTTGAGATCGTGTCCTGCCCGTCGTGTGGCCGTGCCCAGGTGGATGTGTACACGCTTGCGGAACAGGTCACGGCGGGTTTGGAGGGAATGGAGATTCCCCTTCGCGTCGCCGTCATGGGTTGTGTGGTCAACGGACCCGGCGAGGCCCGTGAAGCGGACCTTGGTGTGGCGTCAGGCAACGGCAAGGGCCAGATTTTTGTGAAGGGCGAGGTCATCAAGACCGTGCCTGAAAGCGAAATTGTTGAGACACTGATCGAAGAGGCCATGCGCATCGCCGAAGAGATGGGGGAGGCCGATGGCGAAGATGCTGTCAAGGGTAGCCCCGTGGTTAGCGTCTCGTAACCAGGACGGCTTGGGAGTCAGGGTGCTCGGCAATGCCGACACCCTGGCTCTTCGCGAGCTTGCACGCCAGGACGTTGTAGCCAACGTTTTCATCCTGGCGCACCTGGAAAGTTCCGGCACCGCCGCTCCCACCAGTGGCGGCGCCAGCGTGTTCGGCGTTTTCGACGGCGGCACGCTGGTGGGTGCCTGCTGGGCGGGCGCCAACCTTGTGCCGGTGCAGCTGGACCCCTCGCTGGTGGACTGCGTGGCCTTCGCAGCGCATCAGACCGGGCGCCGTTTTGCGTCCATCTTTGGTCCCTCGGAAACCGTGTTGGCCCTCCATTCCCGCTTTGAGGAACTGGGTCACGCGGCCCATGAGGTGCGGTCCCAACAGCCACTGCTCACAATCTCAGGAACCCCTTCGATAGACGCCAACCCCTCCCTGTCTTTCGGGCGGATGGCCGACTTTGACCGCATCCTTCCGGCCTGCGCCGCCATGTTCGAAGAGGAAGTGGGCTATTCCCCGTTCCTGGGCGGCCAGGAGTTCTACAGCAAACGCGTGGCGGGCCTCATCCGGCAGGGTCATTCGCTGGTGCACATCGATGCCTCAGGCACGGTGGTCTTCAAGGCCGAGCTTGGGGCGGTGACAGCCGACGTCACCCAGGTGCAGGGCGTGTGGATGAACCCGGAGCTCCGTGGACGTGGCCACAGCGCCGGTTACATGGCCGCCGTCGTCAACCTCTCCCGGACGTTCGCTCCGGTGACCAGCCTGTACGTCAATGACTACAACGCCAAGGCCCGCGCCACCTATGAACGTGTGGGCTTCCAGCAAGTGGGAATGTTCGCCACCGTCCTTTTCTAAAGTCGATGGGGAATCCAGTATTCTTGTCCGTGTTGGCGACCGCCACCACCGGAACACTCGACTCCATTGGGGAAACGAATGAACAAGAATATGCTGCGCGGTTTCGCCGTGTCAGGGCTGCTGGTCATGGGTCTTACTGCTTGCGGTGGCTCCGGCTCCTCCACGGATGCCGCTCCCTCAGCCGCAAGTGAGGCACCCTCTCCGACGCCCACTGCGGCCAAGCAGTACACGTCGGCTGAACTTACGGACCTGGTCAAGCAGATCAAGCCTGCTGACGGCACGGAACTGACCGTTACCACCATTGATGATGTTGCGGCCCAGGCCGATCCACTCAAGAAACTCATGGGCTCCATGAACATCGAACCGGCCGAGTGCAAGGATTTGGCCATGTCCGGCGCCTCGCAATCGATTGAAGGCTCCACCGGCGCCACTGGCGCCAAAGTTGATACCGCTACCGGCAGTGTCTCCAGCGTGGCTTTGGTATCCGGCGTCCCGGCAGAAACCCTTCAGAAGAACCTCAAGGGCAGCGAGTCCCAGATCGCCACGTGCTCCACCATGAAGATGACCATGGGCGGCACCGCCATGACCGTGAACACCGAGAAGGTTGATGGAATCGGATCCGTCCCGGGCACTGTGGGGCTCAAAACCACCATGACCCTTCCAGACGGTCAGACCCAATCCACCGTGTCGGCCTTTGCTGTCAAGGGTGGCGTGCTGATCTCCGCGACGGCATCGGGCCCGAACGCCGCGGCAGACGGCGCAGCCGCCGCCGGAACCCTGATGGACCAGGCAGCAGCACTGGTCAAGTAGCCCTCACCGGCCCCCAAAGGCGCCGTCAGGTGGTGGCTCCCGGGCCGTCCAGTTCCCCCGTGAGGTAGCGCTGGATGGTGGGGGCCACCATCCTGATCACGTCATCCTGCGCTGCGCCGGCCAGCGGCTCAAGTTTGATGACGTAGCGGACCAGCACCAGGCCGATGACCTGGCTGGCCACCAGGTTGCTTCGGAGGCGCAGTTCTTCGGGCGTGCCCGGCAAGCCTGCAACCACCCTGGACAAGATGACCCGGTTGACCATTTCGCGCAGCAGGGCTGTCTTGGCGGTTGATCCGAGGGTCCCCCTGGCAAAAGCCACCAGGCCGTGCTGTGCAGGTCCCTCCCAGAGCCGCAGGATGGCCCTGACAATCGCTTCGGCACGGTGCTCCGGCAGGGTGGTTTCGACGCCGGACAGCACCTCCGCGGGATTGGCCGGTAAGGCGACGCTGGCGGCGAACAGCTCGTCCTTGCCAGCGAAGAAGTGGTGCACCATGGCCGGGTCTACTCCCGCGTCCCGGGCCACCTGCCGCAGGCTGGTCCCTTCGAACCCGTGCTCGGCAAAGAGCGTGCGGGCGGCGTCCAGTATGGCCTCGCGTGAATGGTCGCCGGCGGTTCGCCTGCCTCGCTTGGCGGACGGCAGGCTCACCGGGTCTGCCGCCGCAGCGTCAGGGAACCAAGCACCAACACCACCAGAACGATTCCGCCCATGATCAGGGTGTCCTGCCATAGAACCTCGGTGGCAGTGGCGTTTCCGGCGATCTCCTTCAAGGCGTCAACGGAAAAGGTCAACGGGAGGACCCCGGAGATGGCGTCCAGGACGGGGTTCATGTCATCCCTCGCCACAAACAACCCGCACAGCAGTATCTGCGGCACCACCACTACCGGCATGAACTGCACCGCCTGGAATTCCGTGCGGGCAAAGGCGGAGCAGAGCAACCCCAGGGCGACTCCGAGCACCGCGTTGATCACCGCAATCATCACCACCAGCCCTGGACTTCCCTGGATGTCCAGATTGAAGACCCAGTACGCCACCGCTGTAGCCACCAAGGACTGGAGTGCGGCCATGATCGAGAAGGCCAGCGCATAGCCAAACAAGAGGTCGGCCTTGTGGATCGGGGTGGTCAGGAGCCGCTCCAGGGTGCCGGACGTTCGTTCGCGCAGCATGGTGATGGAGGTGACCAGGAACATCACCACGAAGGGAAAGATGGCCAGCATCATCAAACCAACCCGGTCAAAGGTGCGGGGGACCCCCGGCGGAAGTGTCTCGTTGTCGTAGAGGAAGTAGACAGCCGTCAGCAGCAGGGCAGGAACCACCAGGATCAGGGCGACGCTGCGGTGGTCGTGCCGGAGTTGCGCCAGGACCCTGGTGCTGGTTGCCCAGGTCATGCGGATGTTCATGATGCCACCCCTGTCGGTGTCGGGTTTTGGCCAGGAGCGGCAGTGGCTTCCGCGGTGATGATGTTCAGGAAGGCGCGCTCCAGATCCCGGCTGCGGCCACGTTCGGCCAATTCCGCCGGGGTGAGGTGGGCCATCAGCTGTCCGTTCCGGAGGAGCAACAGCGACGAACAGTGGGACGCCTCCTCCATGACATGGCTCGATACCAGCAGGGTTGTTCCGCTGCGGGCCATGGCAGCAAACCGGTCCCACAGTTCTGCCCGGAGTACCGGATCCAGGCCCACTGTTGGTTCATCCAGCACCAATAGGCGGGGATGCGAGACGAGTGCGCAGGCCAGCGATACGCGGCTGAACTGCCCACCGGAAAGGTCTGTTGCTTTCCGCTTGGCGAACGCTTGGAGTCCGACGGCGTCAATCGCCTCGGTGACGTCGGCCGTCGTCGCGCCGTGCATGGCGCCGAAGTACCGGACGTTCGCCTCAACGCTGAGGTCACCGTAGACACTGGCGCCCTGGGTGACGTATCCGACGTCGTGCCTGAGGGCGGTGCTCCCGGCGAGCTGTCCGAAGACCTTGACGGTGCCGCTGGTGATGCGTTGAACCCCCACGATGGCACGCATCAAGGTGGTCTTGCCGCTCCCTGAAGGGCCCAGGAGTCCGGTGATTTCCCCGGATTCCACCGTGAAGTCGAGGCCCCGGAGGATGGGCGACCGGGCGCGTGTGACATGAAGGCCCACGGCCTCGATGGCAGATGCGGATTGGGGCATGACGGCCTCCAAGGGAGCTAATTCATCAATTGATGAATTAGAGTGTGGGCCTTCTGGTGGTTGGGGTCAAGACCTGTTCCAAGCCGGGGAAATTCAGGCACCCGCTTGAAAAGGTGCTCCCGATCACATAGGTTCTTCCCAAGCCGTGTCGTTGGGGTGCGGATGGCAGAGGGGGAATTGGTGACTTTGACCTTGATGGGCGCCCTGCGCGCCAAAACCATCCGTGAGTTCGGCAATGATCAATGCTTCCCAGCCGCAGCGAATCCCGTTCCGCTGGAGGGAACGGGGAACTAGTCCCTGGACCAAGTCTGCGGCCGGCCGGCCGTTGAGCCACGCCATCACAGGATGACCAGCCTTCAGGGCCAGGGGCTTCCACATGCGATGGCGTGGCTCTTCTGTGCAGCCGGTAGATTAGTAGGCAGTTGTTTCAGCCATGCCAAAGAAACGGATAAAGCACCCGTGGTCCTTCGTCTTTCCCAGTTATTCCTGCGCACCTTGCGTGAAGATCCCGTCGACGCCGAGGTCGCCAGCCACAAACTCCTGGTCCGCGCCGGCTACATCCGCCGCGCGGCGCCCGGCATCTACACCTGGCTCCCGTTGGGCCTGAGCGTGTTGCGCAAGGTCGAGGAAATCATCCGCCAGGAAATGTCCGCGATCGGTGCCCAGGAAGTGCACTTCCCTGCGCTCCTGCCGCGTGAACCGTATGAGGCCACCAACCGCTGGACCGAATACGGCGAGGGCCTTTTCCGGCTCCAGGACCGCAAGGGCGCGGACTACCTCCTTGCACCCACGCACGAGGAAATGTTCACGCTCCTGGTGAAGGACCTGTACTCCTCCTACAAAGACCTGCCCCTGAGCCTGTACCAGATCCAGAACAAGTACCGCGACGAGGCCCGTCCCCGCGCCGGCCTCCTCCGTGGCCGCGAGTTCATCATGAAGGATTCCTACTCCTTCGACGTTGATGACGCCGGTTTGGACGCCAGCTATGCCGCCCACCGCGCCGCTTACCTGAAGATCTTCGAGCGCCTGGGCCTTGAGGTTGTTCCCGTGGCTGCCACGGCGGGCGCCATGGGCGGTTCGAAGAGCGAGGAATTCCTGTTCCCCACCGAGATCGGCGAGGACACCTTTGTTCGCTCCGCCGGCGGGTACTACGCCAACGTTGAAGCGGTCACCACGGTTGTCCCCGATGAGATTGACTTTGCCAATGCCCCGGCGGCCCGCGTTCTGGACACGCCCAACACTCCCACCATCGATACTTTGGTGGAGGCTGCCAACCAGATGGCTCCCCGCAGCGATTCCGACGGCGGCGCATGGACTGCCGCTGACACGCTCAAGAATGTGGTCCTCGCGGTGACGCTTCCCACGGGTGAGCGCCAGATTGTGGTCATCGGTGTTCCCGGGGACCGCGCTGTGGACCTCAAGCGTGTTGAAGCCAACATCGGTTCCTTCCTGCCCATTGCCGGTGAGATCGGCCTGGAAGCAGCCAATGAAGAGGACCTCAAGAAGCTGCCATGGCTGGTCAAGGGCTACATCGGTCCGGGACTGTCCCTGGAGGAGCCCGTCCTGGGCCTCGAAGCATCGTCCAAGGTGTTGTTCCTGGTTGACCCGCGGGTGGTCTCCGGTACCAGCTGGGTCACCGGCGCGAACGCCGATGGCAAGCACGTCTTCGGCCTGGTTGCCGGGCGCGACTTCGCTTGGGACGGTGTCATTGAAAGCACGGAGGTCCGTGCAGGTGACCCCGCCCCGGATGGCTCCGGTCCTCTGGAGACCGCACGCGGCATCGAAATGGGACACATCTTCCAACTTGGACGCAAGTACGCCGAGGCCCTGGACCTCAAGGTCCTGGACCAGAACGGCAAGCAGCAAGTTGTCACCATGGGTTCCTACGGTGTGGGCGTCACCCGGGCCGTCGCCGCGTTGGCGGAGGCAAACCATGATGACAAGGGCTTGGTGTGGCCGCGCTCCGTGGCGCCGGCAGATGTCCACGTAGTGGCCGTTGGCAGGGGCGAGGAGATTTTCGACACCGCCGAGCGGCTCTCCCAAGAGCTCGAGGCGGCCGGGCTGGACGTCATTTACGATGACCGTCCCAAGGTTTCCCCGGGCGTCAAGTTCGGCGACGCCGAGCTTGTGGGCGTCCCCACCATCCTGGCCGTAGGCCGCGGCTTGGTGGACGGCGTGGTGGAAATCAAGGACCGTCGCTCGTCGGAAGCGGAAAACATCGCCGTGGACAAGGCCGTGGACTACGTGGTCAACGCCGTACGCAACCGGTGATTTCAGGCTTCGAATCGATCCAGCTCACCACACTCATTTTGATTGTGGTGGCTGGATTCGCAGCCGGTTGGGTTGACGCAGTGGTGGGAGGCGGGGGGCTGATTCAGCTTCCTGCCTTGCTGCTGGTTCCCGGAATCACACCGGTCCAGGCCCTGGCCACCAACAAGATGGGATCCATCTTCGGGACCACCACCAGCACGGTGACGTATTACCGCCGGGTGGGTCCCGACCTGAAGACCGCAGTACCCATGGCTGTCATTGCCTTGGCCGGCAGCTTCGGCGGCGCAATCCTGGCTGCGTCCCTGCCGGCCAGTGTCTTCAAACCGATCATTGTGCTGGCCCTGATCGCGGTGGCCATCTTTACCGCACTAAGGCCCAGCGCCGGTGAGCTGACGGCTCTCCGTCATTCGGGCCACAAGCATTACGTTGTTGCCTGCGCCATTGGCGCCGTCATTGGTTTTTACGATGGCTTGATCGGGCCCGGCACAGGATCATTCCTGGTCATCGCTTTGGTGTCCGCCATGGGCTACGCCTTCCTGGAAGCCAGCGCCAAGGCAAAGATCGTCAACATGGCCACCAATGCAGGGGCGCTGATGTTTTTCCTCCCGCACGGCTCCCTCTTGTGGGGCGTGGGGCTGGTCCTGGGCATCGCCAACATGGCCGGCGGCTACCTTGGCGCCCGCACCGCCGTCTCCAAGGGAAGCCGTTTCGTGCGTATCGTTTTCCTGATCGTGGTGGCAGCGCTGATCGTCAAGCTCGGCATTGACGTGTGGAACGATAACTTCGCCCCCAAGGGCAACTAAGTTCCGGCCAGTGCCTTGTCAGTCCGATTCACCGGGACCGGGTAAATCGTGAGCACTGGGAAGACCCTCCAGGGTCCGACCGGCCAGGGTGCTGGCCACCCACAATGAACGGTGTCGATCGCCCGTGCGCGCCTCCGCCGTGAAGGAGAGTGCGTTCTCCACTTCCCGGGCGATGCTCCATTGGCGCGCCACCTCCGGATCAAGGCCGGCAGCGCAGCTGAAGTCGGAGCAACGCTCCCGCAGCGCCTCCGCGGGGTTGCCGGGTGGAAGGTCCGCGATGCGGTTCCACAAGATCGGCGCCACGGCGAACTCGGCTTCACCCACTTGGGGCTGCGGGTCGATTGCCACATAGGGGCTGTGCCTGGGTGACTTATCGCCGGCCGCGAGGATGTTCATGAAGTGCAGGTCCGTATGGACCAGTACGTCTTTGCCGGAGCGGCGTCCCACCGCCCCCCGGGTCTGGCAGACCTCAAGTGCCGCCTCCAGGAGCCACCGCGGGAAAGGCTGTCCCAAACGTTCCCACTCCGCGGGCAACTCATCGCTCCAGCGCTCCGCTGTGGCCGCTACGTGGTCCAGTCCCCGCCATTCGGATCGGTCATCCGGCGTGATGGAGAGCTCACGGACAATGCCGCCCCAGATGTCGCGCGCGTTCTCCAGGGACGCTTCCTGCAGCGAGGTGTCAGGGTCCAAACGTTCCAGCAGCAACGAACAATCCGAGGCATCTGCCGCAATCAGGCGCACGGCTCCGTGCCCGTCCCACAGGGTGAGCGCCTGGCGCTCCAGCAGGGCTTGGTCGTGGGGGTATGCGATCTTGAGGGCAGCGGGGTGTCCTGCGTGCAGGACCGGAATCACCAGTGCCCCATGGCCATGCCACGGTTCTTCCCCGGGGAGCAGGTCCACGGTCACGTCCCAGCGCTCAGCTGCCGCCGCCATCAGCCCAGGCAGGCTTGCCAGCCAGTCGCGCCCTGCAGAATCACGGTTGTACCGTTTGTGCAGGGCGGCCGGAATAGGGATGATCGCATGGCTGGTCACGGGCCCAGCCTAATGCCGGGAATTCGTGCCGCTCCTAGAAAACGCCGCTGGCGCCCAAAAGCGTCCCGATGGTGAAGGTTGCAGCCAACGCCAGGGCTCCGCCTATGACCACACGGACGGCAGCGCGGAGCCTGGGCGCGCCGCCTATCCATGCTCCCAAGGCTCCGGTGATTGCCAGAGCCACCAACACCGCGGCGAAGGTCAGCGGAACCCTCATGTCCGCCGGGGGCAGAAGAATGGCCAGCATGGGCAGGATTGCGCCAAGGGTGAAGGCCACTGCGGATGCCAACGCAGCGTTCCAAGGGCTGACGATGTCGTTCTCGTGGATGTTCAGTTCGGCGGAAAGATGTGCGGCCAGTGCATCGTGCTCCGTCAGTTCCTCCGCCACGGCCCGGGCTGTTGCGGGACTCAGTCCCTTGGACTCGTAGATGGCCGTCAGCTCGTCCAGTTCCTCCTCGGGCTGCTCAGCGAGTTCGAGTCGCTCTTTTTCGATCAGCGCGCGCTGGGTGTCGCTCTGGCTGCTGACGGACACGTACTCGCCCAGGGCCATGGAGATGGCACCGCCGACCAACCCGGCGGTGCCTGCGGCAAGGATGCTGCCGGTACTTGTGGTGGCGCCGGCTACACCCACCACGATCGCGGCGACGGAGACTATCCCGTCGTTGGCGCCCAGGACGCCCGCCCGCAACCAGTTGAGGCGCTGGGCCAAGTCATCGCGGTGCGGCTCGTTGTCATGCAGTGTGGCAGGTTCTGTGGAGGCCATGGATCAAGAAAAGCACCACCGTGCACACCTTGGCCAGCATGGAAAGGCTGCCCTATCCGGCTGTGGTTGCCTGGGGTGTTGCGGTACCGGCAGCCGGCAGCGGTGGCAAGGAACCGGCGTCGAGATTCATCCCCGGGAAGGCAGGCAGTGTTCCGCCCCACTGCACGGTTCGCCGGGCCGCTGACAGCAAGCCGTCCATGGCCCACTGGCGTGATGTACCGGAAGAGAATGCAACGGCATCACCAAAAACGGGCAGGGCGGCGGCCTCGACGGCGGCCAGCGAACCTGCGGGGTTGGCGGTGAACTCCTGAGGCAGCCGGTAGCCTGGCTCGCTCGCAGGGGAGTCTGCGCAGGCGGCCCGTGCCAGGTCCTCTGCCTGGCGCAGCAGGCTCTGGTGGGACTGCAGGTTCTTTGCGGCCTGGGCCGACTGCGGACCATCCAGGCGTTTCATGGCCACTTGGTACGCGTATACGGCTTCCTGTTGGGAACGCACAACGGCAGCCAGCGATGCGTCGCCGGAACGTGAATCGGCACGTGCATCGGAACCGGCATCGGATATGGGGGAGGGGGAGGCGCTGCCGGATGGGCAGGTCCAGGCAGCGGCGCCTGTTGTACCCTTGCCGGAGGCTGGAGGGTCGGGCAGCGTTACCTTCCACGCCGCAGCGAGCCTTTCCGACTCCATCAGCTGCGAGGTTCCAATCGCAGCGAGCAGGCGGGCCATCCCGCCGTCGGCTTCGCGGGCATCGGCCAGGCGCTGCCGGGCGCTGGCCGCGAGCGAGGACGCGAACGTGGACCGGGTGGTGGGGGATTCCGTTGCCGGGGGTGAAGCGGAAGACGCCGGGAGCGAGGGGGAGGGCGCCGGGGAACCAGCCGGATCAAGGAGGGCCCTGGCATGGGTTGTCAGCAATGTCACAGCGTCATCCACGGTGGCGCCTTCCGGAGCTTTTGGAGCGGCCCCTGCAAGTCCGGCTGCAGTTTCCCGAAGGCTCAGCGCGTCATGCAGGGCCGCTTCGCGGGCCATTTCGGAGAAGGGGACCGGCGCTGGATTCCCGGAATCACGCGGAATCAGGATCATTCCGGTGCCCGCCACCAGCAACGCCACGATCATCACGAGGACCAGGCGGCCCGCCGGTGGAAAGCCCCGTTTTTTGCTTCTGTCCTCGTTCACAACTCACCATCGTGTCATGCGGGAAGAGGACTCCGTGCACCAAGTTCCCGCGAAAATCGTTAGTCTAGTAGTCACAACATCATCTAGCGGGAGGCGGCGGGCAACGTGAGTGACTCGGAAGCCACGACTTCACCGGACAGTTCTGAATCGAACCCAACGTCCACCATCCACAACCCGGAAGAGAGCAGGCTCAAGGCGCTGCTTGAACCGGCCGTCCTCGCCAGCAGGCTCTACCTGGAGGATGTTTCCATCCACGTAGCGGGTTCCCATCGCGTCGTCCACGTCGTAGTGGACCTGCCGCAGGAAGAAACAGGCGGTGTCAGCCTTGACGCCATCGCAGACGTTTCACGCGGCCTGTCCGATATTCTTGACAACGACCCCAAAGACGACGGCAGGCCGTACGACCTCGAGGTTTCGTCCCCGGGAGTCAGCCGTCCGCTGACCGAGCCCCGTCACTGGCACCGCGCGCGGGGCCGCATGGCCAGGGTCAACATCATCCAGGGTGACAACCTCCTGGGCCGTATTGCCTCCGTGGGGGATGACGCCGTGACGCTGATCCCCGAGCACGAGGTCAAGAAGGGCATGAAGCCCAAGCAGGGTGATCCCATCACCATTCCTTTCGACAGGATCCGCCAAGGAAAAGTCGAGATTGAATTCAGCCACCTCCACGAGGCTGCGCTGGAAGACGAGCACAACGGACCTTCCGAGGAGGCCTAATGGATATTGACATGAGCGCACTGAGACTCCTGGAGCGTGAGCGTGAAATCCCGCTGGATCTCCTGATTCCCACCATTGAGCAGGCCTTGCTGGTGGCGTACCACAAGACGCCCGGTGCCTTTGAGAAGGCCCGCGCCGAGCTGGACCGCAAGAGCGGCCACGTGACCATCTGGGCCACCGAGATTGACGACGACGGCGAGCCCATCGGAGAGTTCGAGGACACTCCTGCAGGTTTTGGCCGCATTGCTGCAAGCACTGCGCGTCAGATCATCCTCCAGCGCCTGCGCGATGTGGAAGATGACAACGTGCTGGGCGAGTTCAAGGGCCGCGAGGGCGAGCTCGTGGCCGGCATGATCCAGCAGGGCAACAACCCGCACATGATCCAGGTCAACCTGGGTACCGTGGAGGCGCTGTTGCCGCCGCCCGAGCAGGTTCCCGGCGAGAAGTACCTCCACGGAAGCCGCTTGCGCGCATTCGTGGTGGATGTCCACCGCGGCACCAAGGGTCCTTCCATCACGCTTTCACGCTCCCACCCCGGGTTGGTGCGCAAGCTCTTTGAAATGGAAGTTCCGGAGATCGCCGACCACTCTGTGGAAATCGTGGCCCTGGCACGCGAAGCCGGACACCGCACCAAGATTGCCGTCAAGGCGAACACCCCCGGCATCAATGCCAAGGGCGCTTGCATCGGTGAGATGGGGTCGCGGGTCCGTGCCGTCATGACGGAACTCAACGACGAGAAGATCGATATTGTTGATTTCAACGAGGACCCGGCAACCTTCATTGCCAACTCGTTGTCGCCGTCGAAGGTGAATTCCGTCACCATCACGGACGAAGCCACCCGTTCAGCGCGGGTTGTTGTGCCGGATTACCAGCTTTCACTTGCCATCGGCAAGGAAGGCCAGAACGCGCGGCTCGCAGCAAAGCTGACCGGATGGCGGATCGACATCGTCTCTGACGCAGCCCCGGTGAAGGCCGAATAGCGTCCCACCCGGCGGCTCCGGCCGCCGGTCAGCCGCCGCGCGGGCGGTGCTCCCGGTTTCGGGAGTCCGCGCCCGGGGGCTAGACTAGAAAGAACCGGGCTTACCTCCGGTATCCGCGCGCCTTGGCGTGCCCCGGACTGCAAGGGCAGTTCACGGGTAGCCAGGCGCCAAAAGCACGAAGGCAGGTTGGACACGTAGTGGCTGAACTGCTGGAACGGGGCTCTGGCCCTGTTCGAACGTGTATTGGATGCCGGAAGCAAGGCTCCCGGTCCGGACTGATCCGGCTGGTCGCCCAAGGCGACAGTCCGTCCACCGTTGCGGTGGATGAACGACGCCGGCTGCCCGGCCGGGGTGCGTGGCTGCACCCCAGCGAAAAGTGCTTGGCATTGGCGATCAAGCGGCGCGCTTTTGGCAGGGCCCTCGCGGGCGCTTCCGATGCGGGTGCTGTTGAACGCTACCTGATGCCGGGCGCGCCACATGTGGAGGCCCAAGCCGCCACCGGCAAACCGTCCCAACCTGAAAGCGGGTCAGAAAACTGATGGAAACCCGATGAGTTCCCAGCGATGAGTGCGTAACGATGACAACTTTGTTGCGCTCTGCAAAGGGCCTTTCCGCCGTGCAAACGGCCGGGGCCCGCATTAAGAAGTAGACGGTTCGTGCCTGGCTCGGTGCGGACCGAGACAGGAGAAATGTGGCCAAGGTCCGCGTACATGAGCTCGCCAAAGAGCTCGGTATTACTTCCAAAGATGCAGTAACCAAACTGCAGGAATTGGGCGAATTCGTTCGCTCCGCCTCGTCAACCATCGAGGCCCCCGTCGTGAAGAAACTTCGCGACGCCTACCCCGGCGCCGGCGCTGCAAAGTCCCCCGCCCCGGCTGCTGCCCCCGCAGCAAGCCGTCCCGCAACATCTCGTCCGGCTGCTCCCGCACCCGGACCGGCAGCACCCAAGGCTCCCACTCCGGGTCCCGCTGCTCCCACTCCGGCACCGGCCGCTCCCGCAGCGTCCACCCCGGCTGCTCCTGCAGCGTCCGCCCCGGCAGCTTCGGCTCCTGCGGCGCCTGCAGCATCCACCCCGGTTTCGGCCAAGCCCGGTGCACGTCCTGCTCCCAAGGCAGAGACTCCGGCTCCGTCGCGTCAAGGTGGCCAGGCTCCCCGCCCCGGCGGCCCCCGTCCGGGCAACAACCCGTTCGCTACGTCCCAGGGCATGCCCCGCGGCCGTGGTGGCGACGGCGATCGTCCGCCGCGTCCGGGCAACAACCCGTTTGCACCGTCCCAGGGCATGCCCCGTGGCGAACGCCGCAATGATGGCGAACGCCCCGGTGGTCCGCGTCCCGCAGCTGGTGCGGGTGGACCCCGTCCCGCAGCAGGTTCCGGTGGTCCCCGTCCGGGCGCTCCGCGTCCGGGTGCACCCCGTCCGGGCGCTCCGCGTCCCGCCGGCGGTCCCGGTGGCGGAAACCGTCCTACTCCGGGCATGATGCCCAACCGCACTGAGCGTCCGGCTCCGGGTGGCGCAGGCCGTCCCGGTGGCGCAGGCCGTCCGGGTGGCGGACCGGGACGTCCCGGTGGCGCACCCGGTACAGGTACCGGTGGCGGAGCTCCCGCAGGCGGCGGCTTCGGCAAGGGTGGCCGCGGTCGCGGTGGTACCCAGGGTGCCTTCGGCAAGGGCGGCGCAGGCCGTGGCAAGCAGCGCAAGTCGAAGCGTGCAAAGCGCCAGGAACTGGAGCAGATGAGTGCTCCGTCACTTGGCGGCGTATCAGTACCCCGCGGTGACGGCGAAACCATCATCCGTCTTCGTCGTGGTTCCTCCATTACGGACTTCGCCGAGAAGATTGATGCAAACCCCGCATCGCTGGTGACCGTGCTCTTCCACCTCGGTGAGATGGCAACTGCAACGCAGTCGCTGGACGAAGACACCTTCGGCCTGCTGGGTGCTGAGCTCGGCTACAAGCTCCAGGTTGTTTCTCCGGAAGACGAAGAGCGCGAGCTCCTCGGCCAGTTCGACATCAACATCCAGGATGAACTCGACGCCGAAGGCGACGACGTCCTCGAGGCCCGTCCGCCGGTTGTTACCGTCATGGGCCACGTTGACCACGGTAAGACCCGCTTGCTTGATGCCATCCGCAACTCGAACGTTGTGGCTGACGAGCACGGTGGAATCACCCAGCACATCGGTGCTTACCAGATCAGCCACGTCCACGAGGGCAACGCCCGCGACATCACCTTCATTGACACCCCCGGTCACGAGGCCTTCACGGCCATGCGTGCCCGTGGTGCCAAGGTCACTGACATCGCCATCCTGGTGGTAGCGGCCGATGACGGTGTCATGCCGCAGACCGTTGAAGCCCTCAACCACGCCCAGGCGGCCAACGTGCCGATCGTCGTGGCCGTGAACAAGATCGACAAGGAAGGCGCCAACCCTGACAAGGTCAAGGGTCAGCTCACCGAGTACGGCCTGGTTCCCGAGGAATACGGTGGAGACACCATGTTCGTTGAGGTTTCAGCGCGCCAGAACCTCAACATCGACGAACTGATCGACGCTGTCCTGCTGACGGCCGATGCCGCACTGGATCTCCGCGCCAACCCGGACAAGGACGCTCGAGGCATCGCCATCGAAGCGAACCTTGACAAGGGCCGCGGTTCCGTTGCCACCGTGCTGGTGCAGTCCGGTACCTTGGCTGTGGGCGACACGATCGTGGCCGGTACGGCTCACGGCCGCGTCCGCGCCATGTTCGACGAGAACGGCGAGGCGCTGGACATCGCGCTGCCGTCCCGTCCGGTGCAGGTCCTCGGCCTGTCCAACGTGCCGCGTGCAGGCGACACCTTCCTGGTGACTCCTGACGAGCGTACGGCCCGCCAGATCGCTGAGAAGCGTGAAGCAGCCGACCGCAACGCAGCACTGGCCAAGCGCCGCAAGCGCATCAGCCTGGAAGACTTCGACCAGGCCGTTGCCGAAGGCAAGATCGACACCCTCAACCTCATCCTCAAGGGTGACGTGTCCGGTGCCGTGGAAGCCCTCGAAGACGCCTTGCTCAAGATCGACGTTGGCGACGACGACGTTCAGCTGCGCGTTATCCACCGCGGTGTGGGTGCCATCACGCAGAACGATGTCAACCTCGCAACGGTGGACAACGCCATCATCATCGGCTTCAACGTCAAGCCTGCTGAGCGCGTTGCCGAACTGGCTGACCGTGAAGGCGTGGACATGCGCTTCTACTCGGTCATCTACGCCGCGATCGACGACATTGAGATGGCCCTCAAGGGCATGCTCAAGCCGGAGTACGAGGAAGTCCAGCTCGGCACCGCCGAGGTCCGCGAAGTCTTCCGTTCTTCGAAGTTCGGCAACATCGCAGGCTCGATCGTCCGCTCGGGCATCATCCGCCGTAACACCAAGGCACGTGTCAGCCGCGACGGCAAGGTCATCGGTGACAACCTCACCGTTGAGACGCTCAAGCGCTTCAAGGATGACGCCACCGAAGTCCGCACCGACTTCGAGTGTGGTATTGGTCTTGGCTCCTTCAATGACATCAATGAAGGCGACATCATCGAGACCTTCGAAATGCGCGAAAAGCCGCGCGTCTAGGTTCCATGTGGTTCGGGTCCGTCGGATATCTCCGGCGGACCCGTTCCGTCCCCGTTCTACTTTCCAGGAGGAAGTCATGGCTGATCCCGCACGCGCTGCCAAGCTGGCACAGCGGATCAAGGTAGTTGTTGCCGAGGCTCTTGGCCGCAGGGTCAAGGATCCGCGCGTCGAAGCCATCACGGTCACTGACGCACGCGTCACCAATGACCTTCAGCACGCCACCATCTATTACACGGTCTTTGGTGACGAGGAAGCGCACACGGATGCTGCCAAGGCCTTGGAGAAGGCCAAGGGGGTGCTGCGGCAGGAAGTTGGCCGCAACATCACCGTTCGCCTGACCCCCACGCTCGAGTTCGTGGCCGACCAGATCCCGGTCAATGCCTCGAACCTTGAGGAACTTTTGCGTGAGGCCAAGCGTCGCGATGCCGAGGTAGCCGCCCTGGCTGCCGGGGCAAAGCCGGCCGGCGATGCCGATCCGTACAAGAGCGACGCCCCTGCCGGGGAAGACCTCGACGGCGACGACGACCGCTGAGTCCAAGGCCTTCCAGGCACGTCGTTCCACACTGAGCTGTTGCTGAAAGGCCGGCTCCCACTGACCAGATCATGGTCAGTGGGAGCCGGCCTTTTGCTGTTGGTTTTGAATGCCGGCTGGATAGGATCAAGGCATGTCGGCGCTAAATGCTCATGAGCGTGATGGTTACCTGGACCTGGCCATACGGCTGGCCGTTAAGAACGTTGCCGACGGCGGCGGCCCTTTCGGCGCCGTCGTGGTCGCTCCGGACGGATCGGTCCACGAGGGCGTCAACCGGGTGACCCGCGACTTCGACCCCACAGCGCACGCGGAAGTGGTTGCCATCCGGCGGGCCTGCGCAGCCACCAGGAGCTTCGACCTGTCTGGGTCTGTCCTGTACGCCAGTTGCGAGCCCTGCCCGCTCTGCCTCTCGGCCACCCTCTGGGCCCGCGTGGACCGCGTGTTCTTTGCGGCAGACAGGAATGGCGCAGCCCGGGCTGGATTCGATGATGCGTTGTTTTATGAGTACTTTGCGGGAACCCGGCCGGACATTCTCCCGGTGGAGCACACCCGGCGTTCGGCGTCGGAGGACCCTTTCGAGGCGTGGAAGAACCATGGTCGCCGGACGGCTTATTAGGCCTGCTGGTGGTCCCGGGAACTAAACGTTGGCTGGGAGCCTGCCGACGCCGTCGAGCAAGTCGGCCTGGTTGCCGCAGAGCGCAATCCTGATCCAGCCCTCGCCAATGGACCCGAAAGCGGTTCCCGGCGCGAAAGCCACAGCCGAGTCAGCCAGGAAACGGCGAACCCAGGTCCGGACATCCCCCTGACTGACATGCGAAACATCAGCCCACAAGTAGAACGCACCCTGAGCTCCCAGGTATGGGATGCCTTTTGCCTCCAGGACTGCCGACGCCGCGTCCCGGTTGCTGCGGTAATGGTCCCGGGCGGTGGACACGTAGTCCTGTGGTCCGGTCAGGGCCGCCAGGGCTGCGTACTGGGACGGGGACGCCACACAAGACACAATCGCTTCCATGACATTGTTCATCATGGCCTCCATCCCCGGCGG
This sequence comes from Paenarthrobacter ilicis, assembly GCF_016907545.1. Taxonomy (NCBI): domain Bacteria; kingdom Bacillati; phylum Actinomycetota; class Actinomycetes; order Micrococcales; family Micrococcaceae; genus Paenarthrobacter; species Paenarthrobacter ilicis. The sequence goes on from NZ_JAFBCD010000001.1 coordinate 1,484,006, forward strand.
GCAGACCAGGGCGCCGATGCGAAGGCCCGTCAGTCCGTAGGTCTTCGACAACGTCAACGAGGTGAATACGCGTGCTTGTCCGGGAACGTCGCTGTCATATTTGGCAGGGCTGACGTGGGGAACGTCAAAAGTGAAGGCTTCGTAGCATTCATCAGAGATGATCCAGAGGTCGTGCTGGACCCCGAGTTCCACCAGCTGCCGGACGGAATCCGGACTGATCACGGCACCCAGCGGGTTGGAGGGCGAGTTGAGCATCAGCACCCTGGTGCGGGGGGTGATCAGGGCTTCGATGTCATCGATGTGGGGCTGGAAGTCGTTGTGCGGGTAGAGCGGATACTGCACTGGGACGGCATGAAGCAGCCTGCTGGTCATGGCAAAGGTCGGATAGCCGGGGTTGGGAATGAGGATTTCATCACCGGGGGAGAGGAGCAGGCTCATGGCGAAGTGCAGGCCCTGCTGCGCCCCGTCCACCACATACACCCGCTCTGCGCCGGTCTGAACGCCTTGTGTGGCCCTGAAGCGTGCAGCAAAAGCCTCACGAAGGGCCGGGAGGCCCGCATTGGGTGTGTAATTGGTCTCGTCGCGGTCAAGGCAAGCAATGCCGGCGTCGAGGATGTGCCGCGGGAGGGGGAAACCCGGCTCACCGATGCTCAGCACGATCGCGCCCGGGGTGGACCAAGCGGCTTCGGTGATTTCCCGGATCTGGTTTACGGGGACATCGCGGACGTGCGCGGCAAGCTCAGGCATGGGAGCCATCCTAGCCACCCATATACTGGTAAGCGTGCTTTCTGGACTGGTAATCGTTGACAAACCGCAGGGATGGACCAGCCACGATGTGGTTGGACGGATGCGGAGGCTGGCCGGTACCCGGAAAGTGGGCCACGCGGGGACGCTGGATCCCATGGCCACGGGTGTTCTGGTGCTCGGCATCAACAAGGCCACCAGGCTTCTGACCTACATTGTGGGAACCTCCAAGACCTACACCGCCACCATCAGGCTCGGCGAAGCCACCATTACGGACGATGCCGAGGGCGAGGTCACCGAGGCCCGCAGTGCCGCGGACGTCACCGATGAGGCCATTGCCGCCGGCGTCGCCGAATTGACCGGTCCCATCCAGCAGGTCCCCAGCAGTGTGAGCGCCATCAAGGTCAACGGTGAGCGGTCCTACGCCAGGGTCCGTTCCGGCGAGGAAGTCAAGCTTGCGGCCCGGCCGGTAACCATCCACCGTTTTGAGGTCCATGCCATCAGGAGGCCCGACGGCGGGCGGGTGGTTGACGTTGACGTCACCGTGGAATGTTCTTCCGGAACCTACATCAGGGCTTTGGCGCGTGACCTCGGGAACGGGCTCGACGTCGGCGGCCACCTGACGGCTCTCCGACGGACCCAGGTTGGGCCATACTCCCTGGATCAGGCCAGGACGTTGGAGGAGCTCGCAGAAGAACTCCAGGTCCTGGACATGTCCCTCGCAGCACGGGCGCTGATGCCCAACCGCGAACTGAGTGAGGAAGAAGCAATCGAGATCTCCTTTGGCCGCCGGATCGCGGCAGGCGTACCTGCAGGCGGCCCCGGCGCGGCAACGGCGGACAACCCGGCCGCAGCCTTCGCCCCGTCGGGAGAACTGGTGGCACTGCTGGCTGACTCCGGCACCCATGCGAAACCCGTGCTGGTCTTTGCCCCCGGAACAGGGCAGGGGAAGTAAGCATGGATGGCTATTTCTACGCCCTGCTGATTGTCGGGTTGGTGTCAACGCTCATGTGCCTGGTGGCGGGCTTGATGAAGAAGGCTCCCAACGATCCCACCATCCTTTCGGTGCTGGCAGTTGAAGTGGTGCTGGTGGTCTACTTGGTGGGCTCGATCGTCCGGGTCATCATGGGGGAGCAGATTGCCGGAGAGCCGTGGGAGTTCTGGGGATACCTGATCACAGCGTTGATGATCCCGCTGGGAGCGGTCTATTGGGCCATCCTTGAGCGGACCCGGTGGAGCAACTTTGTCCTCGCAGCTGTGGGTATCACGGTCTTCGTGATGGGCGCCCGCATGAACCAGATTTGGTACTGACCGTGAAAGAAGAACCCAAAGTGACTGGAACCGACACCACCCCGGAACCCCGGACCGATACCCGCAACACCGGACCCGGCAGGCTGTTGATCGCGGTCTATGCAGTATTCGCCTTGTCCGCCACTGCCCGGGCGGGCTACCAAATTGCCACCAAGTTTACTGAAGCACCGCTGGCGCATGTTCTGTCTGCCTTTGCCGCGATTGTCTACATTGTGGCCACCGTGTCCCTGGCCAAGCCCGGACGCACGTGGTTCAAAGTATCCGTGGCCGCTGTCCTGACCGAGCTTGTTGGTGTCCTGGTGGTGGGCGCGCTCAGCCTCTTCGATCCCGTGGCCTTCCCACACGACACCGTATGGTCGCTGTTTGGACGCGGCTACGGCTTTGTCCCCTTGGTGCTGCCCATCCTGGGGCTGTTGTGGCTGAACAAGCGACGCCCGTCCTGAGCTCTGCGTCCATGCGGGTAACCTTAGAATGTTCCGGCGCCGGGAGGTTGCCGGGCGCAACGAACATCTGCAGTGTAAGGCGAGGTTGATGGTTCACATCTGGCACGATCCCACCGAAGTCCCCGGGGACTTTGGACCCACTGCCGTCACCATTGGGAACTTTGACGGCGTCCACAGGGGCCACCAGCATGTCCTCAACCAGCTGACGGATGCGGCGTCCCGGCACGGTATCCGCTCTGTCGCAGTCACGTTCGATCCCCACCCGGCCCAGGTGCATCGTCCTGATGCTGCACCGGAACTGATCATGGGGCTCGACGACAAACTCGACGCACTCGGCCACGCAGGCGTGGACGCAGTGCTGGTCATGAACTACACGCTGGACCTGGCCGCCATGACGCCGGAAGAGTTCGTCCGGGTTGTCCTGGTGGACGGACTCCACGCCACGGAGGTTGTGGTGGGTCACGATCTCCGGTTCGGTACCGGAAACTCCGGTGACGTCACCACCATGCAGGAACTGGGCCAACGGCTGGGCTTCGGTGTGCAGGTGGTCAATGAGTACGGTGCCGGTGGCTCTCCGGCAGATGACGACGACGACCGCCGCTGCTCCTCCACCTGGGTGCGGGAAGCCCTGTCCGAGGGGGACGTGGTCACGGCCGCGGAGGTTCTGGGCCGGCCACACCGGATGCGTGGCGAAGTGGTGCACGGGGCAGCCCGTGGACGCGATCTTGGATTCCCCACCGCAAACCTGTCTCCGGATTCCACCGGCTACGTTCCTGCTGACGGAATCTACGCCGGATGGCTGATTGACCAGTCCGGGACCCGATGGCCGGCCGCCATTTCCGTCGGATCAAATCCCACTTTCGACGGCGTGAGCCGTCAGGTGGAAGCGCACGTCATAGACCGTCCGGAAGAAAACGTCGAAGATTTCAACCTCTACGGACAGAAGATCGCGGTGGAATTCACCCAGCGGCTCAGGGGCATGGTTGCCTACCGGGGGCCCGAAGCCTTGGTGGAGCAAATGTGCCTTGACGTGGCCCAGGCGCATGAGCTCCTGGCGGGCCGGGCAGGGCATTTCGACAACACAGCGGACCTGCCGGTAAACTGAAACTTGGTTCCGGCCGCAGTCCGTGGCAGCTGGACCTGTTTTGTGTGTGGCAACGCACCCAGGGCAACCCGTCAGCGAGGTGCTGCATGGGACGCACGGCACAACTCTAGGAGTTCACGTGGCACTTGACGCCGCTGTAAAGCAGTCCATCATCAAGGAATACGCAACCACTGAAGGCGACACCGGTTCACCCGAGGTCCAGGTTGCCGTCCTGACCCAGCGGATCAAAGATCTGACTGAGCACATGAAGGAGCACAAGCACGACTTCCACACCCAGCGCGGTCTGCTGGCCATGGTTGGTCGTCGCAAGCGCATGCTTTCCTACTTGAAGAACACTGACATCGCCCGCTACCGTGCGCTCATCGAGCGTCTCGGCCTGCGCCGCTAGTCTGCTTTTTGGGGCGGCCCGGTCCTGTCCGGAACGGGCCGCCTTCTTTACCAACAACTAAAAACAGGAATCAACCGCATCGCGCATTCGCGGTCCTCGGTAGTGATTCCCGGGAAGGTCATCTTGGACGATGGCGCCCGTGGATCTCGATCGATGACCGGGTGTAGTACAGGCCGGAAGTAAAGAGGCGGCCTGGGTTGATGCGGCGGATCTCCGCTAACAGAAACGGAGGTGACTCTCTATGGAGGGTCCCGAAATCCAGTTCTCCGAAGCCATTATCGACAACGGTCGTTTCGGCAAGCGCGTCATTCGCTTCGAAACCGGCCGCCTTGCCAAGCAGGCAGCCGGCGCCTCGATGGTTTACATCGATGACGACACCGCACTGCTCTCCGCAACCACCGCAGGCAAGCAGCCGCGCGAAGGTTTCGACTTCTTCCCGCTGACGGTTGACGTCGAAGAGCGCATGTACGCTGCCGGACGCATCCCGGGCTCGTTCTTCCGCCGCGAAGGCCGTCCCTCGACGGAAGCCATCCTGGCTTGCCGCCTGATGGACCGCCCGCTGCGCCCCGCCTTCGTCAAGGGCCTGCGCAACGAGGTCCAGATCGTCGTGACCGTTCTTGCGATCAACCCGGACGAACTGTACGACGTCGTTGCCATCAACGCTTCGTCCATGTCCACCCAGCTTTCCGGTCTTCCGTTCTCCGGCCCCATCGGCGGCGTCCGCGTTGCCCTCATCGCTGATGAGCACGGTTCGCAGTGGGTTGCTTTCCCCAAGCACTCCCAGCTGGAAAACGCCGTCTTCAACATGGTCGTTGCCGGCCGCGTTACCGGTGACGACGTCGCCATCATGATGGTTGAAGCCGAAGCCACGGACAACTCCTGGAACCTCATCAAGGAACAGGGCGCCACCGCTCCCACCGAAGAGGTTGTCTCCGAGGGCCTCGAGGCCGCCAAGCCGTTCATCAAGGCTCTCTGCGATGCACAGGCAGACCTGGCCGGCCGCGCAGCCAAGCCGACGGTTGAATTCCCCGTCTTCCTTGATTACCAGGATGACGTCTACGCAGCAGTGGAAGCCGCAGCAGCAGACAAGCTGGCAGCAGTCTTCCAGATTGCTGACAAGCAGGACCGCGACAACGCCTCCGATCAGCTCAAGGACGAAGTCCTTAGCTCGCTCGCCGGGCAGTTCGAGGGACGCGAGAAGGAGCTTTCCGCAGCCTTCCGCTCCGTCACCAAGCACGTTGTCCGCCAGCGCATCCTGAAGGACCAGGTCCGCATCGACGGCCGTGGCCTGACGGACATCCGCCAGCTGACCGCCGAGGTAGAGGTTCTGCCGCGCGTTCACGGTTCCGCGATCTTCGAGCGCGGCGAAACCCAGATCATGGGTGTCACCACGCTGAACATGCTCAAGATGGAGCAGCAGATCGACTCGTTGTCGCCGGTAACGCGCAAGCGCTACATGCACAACTACAACTTCCCGCCGTACTCCACCGGTGAGACCGGCCGCGTTGGTTCCCCCAAGCGCCGCGAAATCGGACACGGTGCCCTCGCAGAACGCGCCCTGGTGCCGGTTCTGCCCACCCGTGAAGAATTCCCGTACGCCATCCGCCAGGTATCCGAGGCACTGAGCTCCAACGGCTCCACGTCCATGGGTTCCGTGTGTGCATCCACGCTGTCCATGCTGAACGCCGGTGTGCCGCTGAAGGCAGCTGTTGCCGGTATCGCCATGGGCCTGGTTTCCGACCAGGTTGACGGCCAGACCCGCTACGCAGCGCTCACCGACATCCTCGGTGCCGAAGACGCCTTCGGTGACATGGACTTCAAGGTCGCCGGTACGTCCGAGTTCGTCACAGCCATACAGCTGGACACCAAGCTCGACGGTATTCCCGCCTCCGTGCTGGCAGCAGCACTGAAGCAGGCCCGCGAAGCACGCCTGCACATCCTCGAGGTCATCAACTCTGCAATCGACACTCCGGATGAGCTCTCCGAGTTCGCTCCGCGCGTCATCGCAGTCAAGATCCCCGTGGACAAGATCGGCGAGGTCATTGGCCCCAAGGGCAAAATGATCAACCAGATCCAGGAAGACACTGGCGCGGACATCTCCATCGAAGATGACGGCACTGTCTACATTGGCGCCACCAACGGTCCGTCTGCCGATGCCGCACGCTCCGCGATCAACGCCATTGCCAACCCGCAGGTTCCGGAAATCGGCGAGCGTTACTTGGGTACGGTCGTCAAGACCACCACCTTCGGTGCTTTCGTTTCCCTCACCCCGGGCAAGGATGGCCTGCTGCACATCTCCGAGCTCCGCAAGCTGGCCAATGGCAAGCGCGTGGACAACGTTGATGACGTCGTTTCCGTGGGCCAGAAGGTCCAGGTCGAGATCACCAAGATCGATGACCGCGGCAAGCTCTCCCTCTCCCCGGTAGTGGCCGAGGAAGAAGGCGCAGCCGACCAGGACGCTCCGGCCGAGGCCGCGGAAGAGTCCGCAGAGTAGTCTGTCAGCAGTACACCCGGCGGGGCCGGTGGGCTTGAAAAAGCTCCACCGGCCCTTCCGGCCTTAACCCGAAAGGCCTTAATGACTGTCGTACCCTTGCCGTTGAAGCAGACCCTGCCCGGTGGCGAATTGATCCACGGCGCCGAGGGCGGCTCCGTAGTTCGACGCTCCGTCCTGCCTGGCGGCGTACGTGTGCTCACCGAAGCGATGCCGGGCCAGCGCTCTGCGACCATCGGATTCTGGGTTGCTGTTGGTTCCCGTGACGAGGCCGACGGCCAGCACGGCTCCACGCACTTCCTGGAGCACCTGCTGTTCAAGGGCACCAAACGGCGTACGGCACTGGAAATCGCGTCCGCATTTGACGAGGTAGGCGGCGAGTCCAACGCTGCAACGGCCAAGGAGAGCACCTGCTACTTTGCCCGGGTGCTTGATACCGATCTGCCCATGGCGATTGACGTGATTGCTGACATGATCACCGGCGCCGTCCTGGATCCCCAGGAGCTGGAGCAGGAGCGGGACGTGATCCTGGAGGAAATCGCCATGGACAGCGACGACCCCACTGATGTTGCACACGAGAAGTTCGTTGCCGCTGTGCTGGGAGACCACCCCCTGGCCCGTCCCATCGGCGGAACCCCTGCCGCGATCAAGGCTGTTGCCAGGGATTCTGTCTGGGAGCACTACCAACGGTATTACCGGCCGGAAGAGCTGGTGATCACTGCCGCAGGCGGACTGGACCACGACGACGTCTGCCGGCAGGTGCTTGACGCCTTGACTGCCGCCGGCTGGAACCTGGACGCCGATGCGGAACCCGTGAACCGCCGGCAAACGGACCGGGCCGTCATCACCGGCACTTCAGGACTCCACGTGGTGAAACGGCCTGTTGAGCAGGCCAACATCATCGTGGGCTGCCCCACGATAGTTGCCACCGACGACCGGCGTTTTGTCATGAGCGTCCTGAACGCGGTCCTGGGTGGCGGAATGTCCTCCAGGCTCTTCCAGGAGATCCGGGAGAAGCGCGGGCTGGTGTACTCCACGTACTCCTTCACTGCTGCCTATGCGGACGCCGGCTACTTTGGCATGTACGCAGGCTGCACGCCATCCAAGGTCCGCCAGGTCCTCGAACTTCTGGGAGTCGAGCTGGACAAGCTTGCCCAGGATGGGATCACCGAAGAAGAACTCAGGAAAGCCGTGGGTCAGCTCAGCGGCGGTATCGTCCTTGCCCTGGAGGACACGGGCTCGCGCATGTCGCGGTTGGGCCGTGCCGAGCTGGTCTCGGGCGAGTTCCAGGACATTGACGAGACCCTGGCCCGCATCCAGGCAGTCACCGTGGATGACGTGCGTGAACTGGCCCGGGAACTCGCGGCCGCGCCACGGACCATCACCGTTGTGGGACCGTTCGAAGAAACGGAAACGTTCGGCCTTTAGGGCTTTCGCGGCCTCAGCCGCCGGCGAAAGGCGGGAGGACGTCGATGACGTCCTCCGCGCCCAGCGGCACGGAATGGTCCCGTACGGCCACTTCGTTCCGAAGGAAACTGCTGCGGGACATGATCCGTGAAAGTTCCGGGGTTCCGTCCGGCGGCGAAGGCCGCTCGATTGCCAGGGCTGCCTCCAGAAGGGTCGTCAAACTGGTGCCTTCCGGCAGGCGGTGAATCTCTTCCTCAACACCTGCAGCCGCGCGTGCGGCAGCGAAGTAACGGACAAGCAAAGGTTCAGCCTCCGATTGCGCTCATGCTGCGGTCCGGCTGGACGAAGTCCTCCGCGCCGAGACCTGTGTGGTCCATACCGTGCGCCTTGGGCTTGATCCACATGGCGTCCTGCCATCGCCCGGCAATCTGTTCGTCCGTGGCGCCATCACGCAACAGCCCCAGGAGATCGAACTCCTGGCGCGAGAACAGGCAACTCATGATCTTGCCTTCAGCAGTGATGCGTGTCCGGCGGCAGTCCGCACAAAACGGTTCAGTCACGGAGGCAATAATGCCTACGGTACCCAGAACCGGACCTGACGCAGCGCCGGTAGCATCATCCCGCCGTCGGACATCAAAGCGTTCGGCCGGTGCGCCGTCCCGTTCACGCGCGTCGGGGCTCAACACGAAGTCGCGGGAGAGGAGCTCCCTGATTTCCGCGGCAGTGATCATGTCCCGGCGGGTCCACCCGTGGTCCGCATCCAAGGGCATCTGTTCGATGAAACGGAGTTCGTAGCCGCGGTCCAGGGCCCAGGACAACAGATCCGGCGACTCGGCGTCGTTGATACCGCGCATGAGGACGGCGTTGATCTTGACCGGTCCCAGGCCTGCAGCCCACGCGGCGTCGACGCCGGCCAGGACCCGGTCGAGGAAGGGACGGCGCGTCAACTGCGTGAACGTCTCCTCGTGAAGGGAGTCCAGGGAAACATTGATGCGGGTCAAGCCGGCAGCCTTGAGCTTCGCGGCCTTCTTGTCCAGGCCAACACCGTTGGTGGTCATGGAAATGGGAAGGTCCGGGTGGTTGCCGCGGATATCGGCAATGATGTCCGCCAGATCGGCGCGCACCAAGGGCTCACCGCCTGTGAGCCGCAGCTCCCGCACACCCAGTGCGGCCACACCTATACCAACGATCCGGACGATTTCTTCCCGGGTCATCACTGCCTGCTTGGACAGCCATTCCAAGCCCTCGGCAGGCATGCAGTAGGTACATCGCAGATTGCACTTGTCCGTCAGCGAGAGCCGCATATCCGTGGCGCGGCGCCCGTAACGGTCCCACAGCCCGGCGGGCGTGCCGTCCGGGCGCGGCGGTGGCACGGACGCATCGTTGCCTGCGCCGCTGGCGGAAGGCATGCCCAGCTGAACACTCATAAAATCAGGCTACGCCACCGCGGCAACAACAGTGACACCCATGACACTGTCCAGTTCTTACGGAATCCGTACAATCACCGCCGGTGCGGCCAACCTGGGTGTCCGGGCACGTCCACAAACCTATGCTGGGAGCGTGAGCTCATTCATGGCAGCAGCCCCGGAACCGGGCAACCGCCGCATACTCCTGGTCGAAGACGAACAGACCATCGCCGATGTGGTGCGCGACTATTTGGTGCAGGCCGGGTTCCAGGTGGACATGGCCGCCGACGGCTTCACTGCGCTGCAGCTGGCCTCTGAGCGTACCCCGGACCTGGTCATCCTGGACCGCATGCTCCCGGGGTTGGATGGCGTGGAGGTATGCCGCCGCCTGCGGGAAACCATGAGCGTCCCCGTGATCATGGTGACCGCCCTGGGCACCGAGGATGACCGGATCCTTGGCCTGGAAACCGGGGCTGACGATTACGTCACCAAACCCTTCTCGCCCAGGGAACTGGTGCTCCGGGTGAAGTCCGTCCTGCGGCGCAGCGTCCGGGAGTTCACTCCCGAGCCGCCGGTGGAGGCCGCCGGGATCGCCCTTGATCCCGGGTCCCGCACAGTGACCCACCACGGAACCGCCCTGGCGCTCACTGTCCGCGAATTCGACCTCCTGGCCTTCCTGATGCGACACCCCAACCAGGTGTTCAGCCGCGAAGAACTCATCAAAGCGGTCTGGGCCTGGGATTTCGGAGACCTGTCCACGGTGACGGTCCACGTCCGCCGGCTTCGCGAAAAAATCGAGGCCAATCCCACCAAACCCCTGTTGCTGAAGACAGTGTGGGGCGTCGGGTACCGGTTCGACCTCCCGGAGGACCGCGATGGAGGGCAGTGAGCTCTGGACCATCCTGGCATGGGTACTTTTCTGGGCCGTCCTGATCGGCGCCGCAACATCCCTGCTGCTGCGTGTGCTCCGCCGCGCGTCGCTCCTGGCGCAGATCTGCCTGGTGGTGGTGGCCACCGTTGCCGTCTTGGTTGCGGGCATGGTCAGCGCATTCAATGCCATGTTCATTTCCGCCCGGGACCTTGAGGTCATGTGGTACATCCTGGCCATGGCATCCGCTGTGGCCGTTGCCCTTTCCCTGATGCTGGGCGCGGGAGTCTCCAGGAACGCGGCCACGTTGGTGGACTCCGCCCGCAGGATCGGGCGGGGTGAAACGCTGGGCCACCACGCCGGAGCGGCCAGGGCTGCTGCCCCGGCCATGACGTCCGAACTGGCGGCGCTGGCGCAGGAGCTCGAAGCGAGCAGCCGCAGCCTGGCCGAGTCCCGCGAGCGCGAAGCAGCTGTTGAGACTGCCCGAAGGGAGCTGGTGTCCTGGATCTCCCACGACCTCCGCACCCCCTTGGCCAGCATGCGGGCCATGACCGAGGCCTTGGAAGACGGCATGGCAGCAGACGTCCAGGGCTATTACCGGAAGATCATCGGACAGACCGAACAAATGACGGCCATGGTCAACGACCTCCTGGAACTGTCCAAAATCCAGGCCGGCACCCTGCGCCTCCGCTCGGAGCCCTTGGACCTGTACGACCTCGTCAGCGACGCCTTGTCCGATCTCGCCCCGTTGGCCGCGCGTCGGGGAGTCGTGCTCGACGGCGGCGGGGACCGCGAGTGCATGGCGGTGGCTGACGGACCCAGCATGGCCCGGGCCGTGCGGAACATTGTGCTGAACGCCATCATCTACACCCTGCCCGGCACGGACGTGCATGTCAGCGTGGGCAGCAACAACGGGGATGCCGTCATTTCGGTGGACGATCACTGCGGTGGCATCCCGGCGGAAGATCTCCCGCACCTGTTCGAAACCGGCTGGCAAAAGGACCGCGCACGACAAGGCACCCATGGGTCCCACGGCGAATACAGCGGCGCCGGCATTGGCCTGAGCATGGTTGCCGGAATCGTCAAGGCCCACGGCGGATCAATCACCGTGGAAAACATCGACGGCGGATGCCGCTTCGCGCTCACACTACCGGCTGGAGGCACAGCATGAGCACACAAACCACCACGACCCCCCTGCCGCAGCGGCGGCCTGCCCGGCCCGGCACCTGGGCCGCTTTGGCAGGCCTTGCGGCGGGCGCAGCGGGAATCGCCGGCGGGGAACTCGCTGCCGCGTTCCTCAGCCCGCTGGTATCACCGGTGACGGCCCTGGGCGGCGCCGTGATTGACGCCGTGCCGCCGTGGCTCAAGGATGCGGCGATCCAGCTCTTTGGAACCTCGGACAAGGTTGTGCTGGTGGCCTCCATCATGGTGGTGGCAGCTTGCCTTGCCGCCATGGCCGGGCTGCTTGAGCGTCGGCGGGCAGGGCTGGGCCTGGCACTTGCCGCACTTGCGGGCGCAGCGGGACTGACCGCCGTCGTGACGCGGGCGCAAGCCGGTCCGCAAGCGGCCCTGGCCCCCATCATCGCCGCAGCCATCACCATGGTGCTCCTGAGGACCTTGGTCCGGCGGCTGGGCGCATGGGTACCCCCTGGCGCCGACCCTCAGGCGGACCGGGCTCCGCTGGCCCGCCGCAGTTTCCTGAATGCGCTCGCCGGTACCTCAATCGCGGCTGTCGTGGCAGGGACTGTGTCCAGCATCCTTACCCGGGCAACCGCCGTCGCATCGGGCTTCCGCGGTTCCCTGACCCTGCCCGCCCCGGTCACAACCCCACAAGCCATTCCCGCCGGTTCCACCCTTGGCTTGGACGGGATCAGCCCGCTGGTGACCCCCAATGCCGACTTCTACCGGATAGACACTGCGTTGACCGTGCCCGCCATTGATCCTCCCTCATGGAAGCTCAAGGTCACGGGGATGGTGGAACGCGAGATCGAGATTGATTTCGCCACGCTGCTGGCTAAGCCCATGACCGAACGCCACATCACCATCGCCTGCGTTTCCAACAACGTGGGCGGCGAGTTGATTGGCAACGCGCTGTGGCTTGGTTGGCCGGTCCGCGAATTGCTGGCCATGGCCGGGCCCACAGCGGGGGCGGACATGGTGTTCTCCACCAGTAACGACGGGTGGACGGCCAGCACGCCGTTGGAAGCACTGACCGATGATCGTGACGCGCTCCTGGCTGTGGGAATGAATGGAGAACCGCTGCCTTTGGAACACGGATTCCCCGTCCGGATGATTGTGCCCGGACTCTACGGCTTTGTGTCCGCCACCAAATGGCTCACGGAGTTGAAAGTGACCCGTTTTGCCGACGACGTCGCATACTGGACACCGCGTGGCTGGAGCGATCATGGGCCCATCAAAACCCAGTCGCGGATAGATGTGCCCCGCAGCGGCAGGACCGTCAAAGCCGGGACCGTGCGTTTTGGAGGCGTGGCGTGGGCGCAACACCGCGGAGTCCAGCGGGTGGAGGTGAGGATCAACCGGGGAACCTGGAAGCAGGCGGAACTGGGCACCGGAATCTCAACGGACACGTGGTACCAGTGGCAACTCGGCGTGGAACTCACCCCCGGCGACTACGAAGTCCAGGTCCGGGCCACCGACGCCACGGGTACGCCGCAGACCGAGGATAAAGCGCCTGTTGCACCCGACGGCGCCACGGGTTTCCACACCATCAACGTCAAGGTTGATTGAGGACCTAGTCTGGGTACGTCCGGTACTTTTCCGGCCGCCAACGATTCACTACTGAACGATTCATCACAGGAGGACCGCCGTGCCCAGATCCGTTGCAGCCCACCGTCACGCGGTGCTTGAGCTGCTGGCCGCTCCCGCTGCGGCCAAAGGTGTCGAGCATCTTCCGCTGCGCGACGCACTGGGAAAGGCACTGGCCAACCACCTGCATGCACCCATTTCGCTGCCGCCCTTCGCGAACTCCCAGATGGACGGTTTCGCGGTGAGGTCCGCGGACATCCCCGACGGCGGTGCCCGGCTACGGGTGGCCCCTCCGGTGCCGGCGGGCAAGGCGCCCGCGGCCCTTGCACCGGGCTTCGCCGCGCCCATCATGACCGGCGCCCTCATCCCCGAAGGTGCTGACGCCGTCGTTCCCATCGAAAAGGCCGTGCCGGATTCCTTTCCGGATCCCGCGTCCACCGACGCGACCGTTACGTTGCCCGCTGTTGCAGCAGGAACCTACATCCGGAACCAGGGCAGCGACATAGAAGCCGGCCAGTTGGCCCTGCCGGCGGGTACCCGGCTTGGTCCGGCGCAACTGGGCCTGGCAGCCGCGTTGGGACTCAACACCGTGGAGGTCCGGAAAGCGCTGCGGGTCCTGCTGGTCACTACGGGCGACGAAGTGCTGGAACCGGGGGAGCATCTGACCCCAGGCAAGATCTACGACTCCAACGGCACGTTGCTGGAAGCGTCTTTGCAGGAAGCGGGCCTTGGGGTGGTTCGCGCCGGAATCTCCAACGACAATCCGGCCACCTTGCTGGAGGTGCTGGAAAGGCATACGTCCCGGGCCACCAACCCTGTGGACCTGATCATCACCACGGGCGGGGTGAGCAAAGGCGCGTACGAGGTTGTCCGGCAAGCCATGGCCGGCCACCCGGTGGACTTTCTTCCCGTAGCCATGCAGCCGGGAGGCCCGCAGGGGCTGGGCAGTTTCCAGGGAGTACCCTTCCTTGGTTTCCCCGGGAACCCGGTCAGCTGCCTCGTTTCCTTCGAGATGTTCCTGCGGCCGGTTCTCAGGGACCTTCTGGGCACCCCGTCCCCCCGGCACGCACGCAACGTGGTCCTGGCCGAACGCCTGACTTCTCCGGATGGGAAGCACCAGATCCGCCGGGGCAGGGTGGACGGGGACGGAACGGTCCGCATGGAGGGGGGAGCAGGCTCGCACTTGGTCCATGCCCTGGCCCGCGCCAATGCCCTGGTACACATCCCCGCTGACGTCACGGAACTCCCGGCCGGTGCTGAGGTGGAAGTATGGATGCTGTGAATGACATAACCGGCACCCAGCCCAACGCAGGTGGCTTGACCCATCTGCGCCAGGACGGCACAGCACAAATGGTGGACGTCTCGGACAAAGCGGTCACCACCCGTGTGGCCACTGCGACTGCCACGCTGCACAGCACCAAGGAAGTCCTGGCCCTGCTCGGGGCCGGAGAGCTCCCCAAAGGCGACGCGCTCGCCGTGGCGCGGGTGGCAGGGATCATGGCGGCCAAGAAGACCCCGGACCTGATCCCGCTCTGCCATCCCTTGCCGATTTCCAAAGTCACGGTGGATTTTGACCTGGGGGAGGACACCATCGGTGTTGTGGCCACGGTCAAAACCAGGGGAGTCACCGGCGTCGAGATGGAAGCCCTGACGGCTGCTTCCGTTGCCGCGTTGGGCGTCTACGACATGATCAAGGCAGTAGACAAGAATGCCGTGATCACCGACATCCGTGTCCTGGCTAAAAGTGGTGGCAAGAGCGGTGACTGGTCCATCAGCCCCTCATCCAGCCAGTCATCCAATCAGTCCAGCCCCTCATCCAATCAGGAAGGCTCCGACGCATGAGCGCTTGTGAACCCGGGCACGGACCCCGCAAAGCCGGCGTCGTCATTGCCTCAACACGTGCCGCTGCCGGGGTCTACGCGGACGAGACCGGCCCGATCATTGCCGACTGGCTCACGGAACACGGCTTCGATACCTTTCCCGCCATGGTGGTCCCTGACGGTGAGCCGGTGGGCGCAGCCCTGCGGGCCCTGTTGACGCAGGAGCCGGCCGTGATCATCACCAGCGGCGGAACGGGCCTCAGCCCTGACGACCATACGCCGGAGATGACCCTCCCACTTCTGGACCGCGAGATCCCTGGCCTGATGGAAGGCATCCGGCGTGCCGGCGCTGCCAAGACTCCGCTGGCCATGCTGAGCCGTGGCCACGCGGGAGCTGCCGGCACAACGTTCATCATCAACCTCCCGGGTTCTCCCAAAGGCGTGATGGACGGCTTGGCCGTCCTGGACCCCGTGATTGGGCACCTGTGCGATCAATTGGAAGGAAACCATGGGCACTGAAACGGACTTTGAGGTTGTTAACGCGGTCCTGAGCTCCCAGCCGATCTCCGTTGACCAGGCCATCCGTGCCGTGGAGTCGGACACCGCGGGCGCGGTGGTCAGCTTCAGCGGCGTCGTCAGGAACCACGACGGCGGCAAGGCTGTAACCCGGTTGAGCTACAGTGCCCACCCCACAGCGCACCAGGTCATGTCCGACGTCGTGGCCCGCTTGGTGGCGGAGCACTCCGGCGAGGCACAACAGCCCGTCCGGATCTGGGCTGCGCACCGGATCGGGACGTTGGAAATTGGCGATCCCGCACTGGTTTGTGCCGTGGCCGCCGCCCACCGGGGACAGGCTTTCGCGGTCTGCAGCGAACTCGTGGACAGGATCAAAGCCCAAGTGCCCATCTGGAAGGAACAATTCTTCGTGGACGGCACCGTGGAGTGGGTAGGGGCAGGGGAGTAGCCACTGGTCACGGTTCCTGCCGCAGGGCCGCCCGGCGGTAGGGTTGATGCCATGACCGAACAACTCGCTGTTGCAGTGCTGGGCGCCAACGGGCGCATGGGAATCGAGGCCGTGAAGGCCGTGGAAGCAGCTGCGGACATGAAGCTGGTGGCCGCCCTTGGTCGGGGCGACTCCCTGGACGAACTGCTCGACGCCGGAGCCCGCTACGTCGTGGACCTGACTGTTCCCGACATCACTGAGACCAACGTCCGCTTCGCGGTCCAGCACGGCATCCACGCTGTGGTGGGCACCACCGGGTGGAACGCAGGCCGTCTCGAATCCTTGAAGGAGCTTTTGGACCAGCAACCGGACACTGGTGTCCTCATTGCTCCCAACTTTGCCCTCGGGTCCGTCCTCGCCTCCGCATTCGCTGCCAAAGCGTCGCAATACTTTGAATCCGTGGAGATCATCGAGCTTCACCACCCCAACAAGGTGGATGCTCCCTCCGGAACCGCAGTGCGAACTGCCCAGCTCATTGCAGAAGCCCGCCAGGAAGCAGGGATCCCGGCCAGCCCCGACGCTACCGAGACCTCCATGGATGGTGCCCGCGGCTGCGATGTTGACGGCGTTCGCGTCCACAGTGTCCGCCTCCGGGGCCTGGTGGCCCACCAGGAAGTGCTGTTCGGCGGACCGGGCGAGCAATTGACGCTGCGGCACGACTCGTTCGATCGCGCCTCCTTCATGCCGGGGGTGCTGCTGGGACTGCGGAAGGTCGCCCACCATCCCGGCCTCACGGTGGGCCTGGACGGCTACTTGGACCTGGGGCTCTAGCGCCGTGGCGAATCTGTGGACAGCTTTCAAGAACAACCGGACCAAAATCTGGGTCGGTGCCATCACCTTGTTGCTGGTGCTGTACCTGGTGGTCTCCGTGCAGCGTTCGTTCCTTCTGCTGGGCGATCCCAACCTGGTGGCCAAGGGCATAGGTGCCGCCTACCTGGTCCTCCCGGTGATCGGAGCGTGGGCGCTCATCCGCGAACTTCTGTTCGGGGCCCGCACAGAGCAGATGGCCAAGGTCCTCGAGGCCGAGGGCGGACTGCCGGTGGACACGCTGCCCCGCACTCCCGGTGGCCGGATTGTGCGTGCCGCCGCTGATGCCGAGTTTGAAAAGTACCGGGTGGAAGCCGAAGCAGCGCCGGAGGATTGGCGCTCATGGTTCCGCCTGAGCTGCGCCTACGACGCCGCCGGGGACCGCAAGAGAGCCCGCGCGTCCATGCGGGATGCCGTGAAGCTGTTCCGGACTCAGCCCACGACGGCCGGCCGGTAACGCGCCAGCCGGGACGCCTGGTGGGCTACCCATTCCAACGGCCCCCTGCGTCCCAACAATCCAAAGCACACCCCGATGCCCACTGCGCATAGCGCTTGGGCCCAGTACATTCCTTCCGGGGTCCACCCGACGGGAAGCGGCTGGTTGGTGAACCCGGACACCACCCACACATGCGCTGAATACAGCGTCAGCGTCATGGAACCCGGCCCGCTGAGGATCAGCAGGATGTTGGCTCCGGCGCGCTGGACCGCCCCGGCCAGCAGCAACATCGAACCCACCACGGCGGACGCTGTACCGCTGGTGTGCAGCAGGTCCAGGGTGCTGCCCGCGTGGGGTGACGCCGTGGCCAGCCACCACCACGAATCAGTTTGTTGCAGGCCGGTGAGATTGACCTGGAGCATGCTCTGCAGCGGGTATCCCCTGGTCACGGGCAGCGCCTCCAATGCTTCCCGGCCACCCCAAAGTTCCATGGCAACAAAGCCCATGATCTTGGACAGAACAGCGGTGACCACTCCGCAGGCCACCAGCAACACCTGGATCTTCGTGGACGTCAACGCCAGCCTCCCCACCACCAGTCCCACCAGGACATAGGAGAGCCACTGGATCACCGGGTAGTAGCCAGTGATGAAGATGTCTCCCAGCAAGCGTCCGGGCGTTTCAAAATCATCGGTTCCGGGATTGTGCCCCAGGCGCAGGGGCGGGTTTGCGTCCAACAGGACGGGACGGATGAGGAAAGCTGCCAGCGGCGACGCAAGGACCCACGCGAGCGCCCACCAGCACAGGGCACGGAGCCGCATGCCAAGGAACGGGAGTACGCAGAGGAAGAGGAAGGCGTAGTGGACCAGGATCACCGCGATGTTGACGTCCAGGCCGCCCAGCATGAATCCGACGACGGCAATCACCAGGGCGCGCGCTGCCACTCCGCGCCTGGCAGCCCACAGCGCGGCCCCTGTTCGCGGCTCCTGCTTTCCCGTGCTCAGTGCCAGGCCAATACCGGCCAGCACAGCAAACAACGCCGCAGACCTGCCTGAAAAAACCAGTCCCACAAAGGTGGGGTCCCACGCGGGTGGCGGGCCGAAAGTGGGCATCAGGTGGGTGGCCATCATGCCCAGCAATGCTGCGCCGCGGGCGGCGTCAATGCCAATCAAGCGGGGCGAGGCGGCAGCGGCTGGGGACGGATCCCCGTGGCGCGCCGTCTCATGCGAAGTCATGGTGTGATCGTCTCACAGGCCTCCGGGGAGTCCCCTGTAGAGTCCTGAGTCATGGATTCCGTGATGGCCCGGTGGGCCGGGGTATTTGACATTGTCCACGACGCCGATGGCTGGCAGCAGTTCCGCCGGCTGGACAGCACGCTGTTCATGCCGCCGGCAACGGACGGGCTGGAGGAACGCGCAAAGATGTGCGCCGGCATCCATGCGACGTGGACAGCATCAGGCGGCAGGCTGGTCATCGAAGCAGAGGGGCAAGGGGACGGCTCACCTTTCGACGTCCTGGTCAATGGTGCACTGGCACATCGACTTGATGGCCGGGGGCGGGTCAGCCATGACGTTGACCTTGGCCGCATCCCCGCTGGCTCCACCGTCCAGGTGTGGCTGCCGCAGTATGGCTTCCTCCGGGTCCTGGAGATCTCGCTCCGGGGACCGGGGGTGGCCACCGCTCCTGCAGGCGGCAAGCGCTGGGTTGCCTACGGTAGTTCCATCACCCAGTGCCGGCAGGCTGACGGCCCGTCGGAAGCGTGGACGGCGCTGGTTGCCAGGCGTCATGGGTGGCAGTTGCGGTCCTTGGGTTTCGGCAGCGAATGCCATCTGGATCCCGCAGTGCTGGAGACGTTTTCCCAGGTTCCCGCTGACGTCATTTCCTTGTGCCTGGGCATCAACGTCTACAACGCGGCCACCTTCTCCGCCAGGACTTTCGCCAGCCAGGCCCTGGGCTTCATCCGAAGCGTCAGGAAGGCCCATCCAGGTATTCCGCTCGCCGTGATCTCACCAGTGTTGTCCTTGCCGCGCGAGGACGTCCCGAACGCCGTGGGGTGGACGTTGGCGGATTACAGGAAGGCGGTGGGGGATGCCGTGCAGGCGATTCGTGGGCGCGGTGACGCGCTGACGTTCCTCATTGACGGGGAAACCATCCTTACTGCCCGGGAAGCAGCGGACCTGATGCCGGACACTTTGCATCCCAACAACCACGGCTACCGGCTGATGGCTGACAGGGTTGGGCCCCGGCTGGAAGCCCTGGTCGCCAATACCAGGTGACCCGGCGTTAGCAGGTGACCCGCCACTACCAGGTGACCCGCCACTACCAGGTGACCGGTGGGGAGCCCCAGCCTTGTCTTCGAATATATGTTCGAATACCATGAATGCATGAACGATCTCCCCACGCCGCTGGAAGGGCCCAATGGCCCCATGAAGGCGATGAGCCCGGGCGTTGTTGATTTCCTCTTCCGGCAGCTGGTGGCCGGAGAGCCTCCCGAGGATACGCAGTGGCGCAGCGAAGGAAAGGTGTTGGCCGAACAGCCACCCGGGCCTGAGCTGGCACGCAGGCTCTCCGATGCGGACCTGGACTCACTGACGCCCATGGAGTTGTTCGAATACGTCAGGGCCTCGCAGCGCTTGGTTGCTTGGGCGGGGCAACTTAAGGACAGTGCTGTGGCCCGGTACTGCGCTGACCAGCCCACGCGCGCGCAAAAGGCCCAGTAGTCGCGCAAGTGCTCACGTAGTGCTGGATGCGAGGACCATCACTCGAGACCCATTCTTGTAACACGGCCGTCACAGGGTAACGTTTTTCCTATGTCTGACTTGCGCGCGCCCTCTCCTGCACTTGGTACCTTGTTGACCGCCATGGTCACCCCCTTCACTGAAGACGGCAAGGTTGACTATGACCAGGCGGCAGCGTTGGCGGAAAAGCTCGTCCAGGACGGTTGTGACGGGCTGGTTGTCACTGGCACTACCGGCGAAACGTCCACGCTCACCGATGACGAAAACGTCGGAATGTTCCGCGCTGTCAAAGAAGCCGTTGGCGGCAAGGCTGCCATCATCGCGGGCACCGGCACCAACGACACCGCCCACTCAGTGCACCTTTCGCAGCGTGCGGCCGAGGTAGGGGTGGACGGTCTCCTCATCGTCACGCCGTACTACAACAAGCCCAGCCAGGCAGGTGTCCGCGCACACTTCGAAACCATTGCCTCGGCCACTGACCTCCCCGTCATGCTCTATGACATTCCGGGACGTTCCTCCATCGCCATCGCTCCGGAAACCATGATCAGCCTGGCCAAGCACCGGAACATTGTTGCCGTCAAAGACGCCAAAGCCGACTTCGCGGCTGCCACGCGCGTCATGGCGGAGACAGACCTGCTCTTCTACTCCGGTGACGACGGACTGACGCTCCAGTGGATGGCCCTGGGTGCTGTTGGCCTGGTGGGCGTCACCACCCACGTTGCCACGCGGCGCTTCCGCCAGTTGGTGGACGCCGTCAATGCCAATGACCTCGCTACCGCGCGGTCCATCAATTTTGAACTGGAACCCGTGGTGCGTGGAACCATGACCCGGGTCCAAGGCGCTGTTGCCGCCAAGCAGATTCTCAAGTGGCAGGGAGTCCTGCCCAACTCGGTTGTCCGTTTGCCCCTCGTGGAGCCGGACGCGGCCGAGATCGACACCATCCGCGGGGACTTGGCAGAAGCCGGAATGGACTTCACCGTCTAGGACGCTTCGCCGGAAAGTAGCAAAACATGACCCAAACCGCCCTTCCCGGATTGGTTACTCCGCCTAAATTGCCCAAAGGCACTCTGCGGATCGTTCCGCTCGGCGGACTGGGGGAGATCGGCCGCAACATGGCGGTCTTCGAAATCGACGGCAAATTGCTGGTTGTTGACTGCGGGGTACTGTTCCCGGAGGAAACCCAGCCTGGCGTGGATTTGATTCTTCCCGATTTCTCGTACATCGAGGATCGGTTGGATGACGTGGTGGGCGTAGTGCTGACCCACGGCCACGAGGACCACATTGGTGCAGTTCCCTACCTGTTGCGCCTGAAGGCGGACATCCCCCTGATTGGCTCGCAGCTCACCCTTGCCCTGGTGGAAGCGAAGCTCCAGGAACACCGGATCAAGCCCTACACCCTCACGGTCAAAGAGGGCCAGGTGGAGCAGTTCGGACCATTCGAGTGCGAATTCGTGGCCGTCAACCACTCCATTCCGGACGCGCTGGCTGTCTTCATCCGTACAGACGGCGGAAACGTCCTGCACACCGGCGACTTCAAGATGGACCAGCTGCCGCTTGATGGCCGCATCACCGATCTCCGGCACTTCGCGCGGCTTGGCGAAGAAGGCGTGGATCTCTTCATGGCCGATTCCACCAACGCCGACGTGCCCGGCTTCACCACGGCCGAAAAAGAAATCGGGCCCACCTTGGACCGTCTGTTCGGGCAGGCAAAGAAGCGCCTCATCGTCGCGTCCTTCTCTTCCCACGTCCACAGGGTGCAGCAGGTCCTGGATGCGGCTGAAAAGCACGGACGCAAAGTGGCCTTCGTGGGCCGGTCCATGGTCCGCAACATGGCCATAGCGGCAAAACTCGGTTACCTCGATGTTCCGGACAACATCCTGGTGGACATCAAGAACATCGACAACATGCCGGATGACCGGGTGGTCCTGATGTCCACCGGTTCCCAGGGTGAGCCCATGGCTGCCCTGTCCCGGATGGCCAATGGCGATCACCGCGTGATCGTGGGCAAGGGCGATACCGTCATCCTGGCCTCCAGCCTGATTCCCGGCAACGAGAATGCGGTGTTCCGCATCATCAACGGCCTGCTGAAGCTGGGTGCAGACGTCATCCACAAGGGCACCGCAAAAGTCCACGTGTCTGGTCACGCTGCCGCCGGCGAACTGCTGTACTGCTACAACATCCTTGAACCGCTGAACGCCATGCCGGTGCACGGCGAAACCCGCCACCTCATCGCCAACGGCAACATCGCTTTGGAATCCGGAGTTCCTTCGGAGGGCATCATCCTCAGCGACAACGGAACAGTCATTGACCTCAAGAACCACAAGGCCACAGTGGTGGGGCAGGTGGAGGTCGGCTTCGTCTACGTTGACGGCTCCAGCGTCGGCGAAATCACGGATGCCGATTTGAAGGATCGCCGCATCCTGGGCGATGAGGGCTTTATCTCCATCATCACCGTCATCAACCGCACCACGGGCAAGATCGTCTCCGGTCCGGAGATCCACGCCCGCGGCGTGGCAGAGGACGACTCTGTGTTCGATGAGATCATTCCCAAGATCAATGCTGCGCTGGAAGATGCAGTGCTCAACCATGCGGACCACACCAACCACCAGCTGCAGCAGGTGGTGCGACGGATCATCGGCACCTGGGTGAACCGCAAGCTCCGCCGCCGTCCCATGATCATTCCGGTGGTCCTGGAGGCATAGGCAGCAGGACAACAGCAACATGCATGCCCAAGGGGGCCTGAAATCCGCGGATTACAGGCCCCCTTGGGGTACCGTGGCTGTTATGGCGACCCGTACTACCTCCACGCCACGAGGCAGCTCCAGCAGTAAAACCGGCGGAACAGGCCGGGGTGCTGCTGCATCCAAAAGCACCACGTCGGCAAGCAAGAATGGCCGGGGGAGTACGGCCCGCACCAAGCAGATTGCTGCCGTGGAGCCCCAGGCCCCGCTGCCCCTTCGCATGGTGGCGTCCGCTTGGCAAGGCATCGGACACGTGGTGGGCGCCGGAGTACGGCGCATCGGCCAGGACGTCAGTGACCTTGATCCGGAAGACCGCCGCGACGGCGCAGCCCTCTTCAACCTGGTCCTGGGCGCAGGGATCGCCACGTTCGCCTGGTGGGGTCTGACCGGCTGGCTTCCCGACGCCGTCTACAGCGTCGTCAACGGGACGTTCGGATGGATGTCATTGCTGCTTCCGCTGATGTTGTTCGTGTGCGCCTTCAGGTTGTTCCGCAAGCCGCAGGACGGCCGGGGGAACAACCGCGTCGGCATCGGTTTCCTGGTGATGACCCTGGCCGGTTCTGCCCTGGCGCACGTCATCGGCGGACTTCCCACTGTGGCTGATGGTTTTGACGGTCTCCGCAAGGCCGGGGGCATGCTCGGTTTCCTGGCTGCGGCTCCCTTCGCGGCCATCCACCCGGCCATCCCGGTGATCATCTACAGCCTGCTTGCGTTCGTTTCGGTCCTTATTGTCACGGCCACGCCGTTCGGGTCCATCCCGTCCAGGATCAGGGGAGCCTACGAGCACCTGATGGGTGTGGACCTGGTGGATGGCGGGGCCAAGGACGGTCACGACCGCAGCTACCTGTACGAGAATGATTCGCCGTCCAAGCCCCGCAAAAAGAAGCGGATGCGGCTGTTCGGCAAAGATGAAAATCCCGACGGCGGGATCGAAGGGTACGTCGGTGACGAGGCCTTCGAGCACGCCATAGTGGACGACGACGAGGCGCCACGTTCGTCCGAACCGCGGGTACCGCCGGGCGTACGGCGGCCCACCCAGGCTGAGATCGCCGTCGGAAAGATCAAGGCAGCGCAGGGGCTTGCCGGCGCAACGCCGGGCATCGACAACCCCACTGAAGCCATTCCCGTCCTGACCCCCGAGCTGTCCGGCCAGGCAGTGGCTGCCGCCCAGCCCGCCCCGGTTGCCCAGGTCCCGGCCAAGCCGGCCGGCGCTCCGCTTCCGCAGGCACCCATTCCCCAACGCACGGAGCAGTTGTCGCTCGCCGGCGACGTCACCTACACCCTCCCCGCGTCTGATTACCTGACCCCCGGGTCAATCCCGAAGGAGCGCACCGAGGCCAACGATGCCGTTGTTGCTGCCCTGACGGACACCTTGACGCAATTCAACGTAGAGGCAGCGGTGACCGGCTTCAGCCGTGGTCCCACGGTCACCCGGTACGAAATCGAGCTTTCCCCCGGCACCAAGGTGGAGCGCGTCACTGCGTTGTCCAAAAACATTTCCTACGCCGTGGCCTCCAGTGATGTCCGTATCCTCAGCCCTATTCCGGGGAAGTCGGCCATCGGTATCGAAATTCCCAACACGGACCGCGAAACGGTGTCCCTGGGCGACGTCCTGCGCAGCCAGAACGCCCGCCGCACGGACCACCCCATGGTGATGGGTGTGGGCAAGGACGTCGAGGGCGGCTACGTCGTGGCCAACCTCGCCAAGATGCCCCACCTGTTGGTGGCCGGTGCCACGGGCGCCGGTAAATCCAGCTTCGTCAACTCCATGATCACTTCCATCCTGATGCGTGCAACGCCGGATGAGGTCCGCATGGTCATGGTGGATCCCAAGCGCGTGGAACTCACGGCCTACGAAGGCGTTCCGCACCTGATTACGCCCATCATCACCAACCCCAAAAAGGCAGCAGAAGCACTGCAATGGGTGGTGCGGGAGATGGACGCACGCTACGACGACCTCGCCAACTACGGCTTCAAGCACATTGACGATTTCAACAAGGCAGTCCGGGCCGGCAAGGTGGTTCCTCCGGTTGACTCCAAGCGTGTCATCAAGCCTTACCCGTACCTTCTGGTCATCGTGGACGAGCTCGCCGACCTCATGATGGTGGCTCCGCGGGACGTGGAAGACTCCATTGTCCGCATCACGCAGCTTGCCCGCGCGGCAGGCATCCACCTGGTCCTGGCAACCCAACGCCCCTCCGTTGACGTGGTCACGGGCCTCATCAAGGCCAACGTTCCTTCCCGCATGGCCTTTGCGACGTCGTCGGTCACCGACTCCCGCGTGGTGCTTGATCAGCCCGGCGCGGAAAAACTGATCGGACAGGGCGACGCCTTGTTCCTCCCCATGGGCGCCTCCAAGGCCATGCGTGTCCAGGGCGCTTGGGTCACTGAATCCGAAATCCACAAGGTTGTGGAGCACGTAAAGGGGCAGCTGCAGGCCGTCTACCGGGACGATGTGGCTGCCGAAGCGCCGAAGAAGCAGATCGACGATGACATCGGGGACGACCTCGAGGTGCTGCTGCAGGCCACCGAGCTTGTGGTCACCACGCAGTTTGGCTCAACCTCCATGCTTCAGCGCAAGCTTCGCGTCGGTTTCGCCAAGGCGGGCCGCTTGATGGACTTGTTGGAATCCCGCGGCGTGGTGGGTCCTTCGGAGGGATCCAAGGCCCGTGACGTCCTGGTCAAGCCGGATGACCTGGCTGCTGTACTGGCAGCCATGAAGGGACAGGAGGCACCCGCTGCCCCCGACTCGCAGACCGCGGCTTTGAGCGACAACGCGAACTCGAACATCGCCGTCGGAGGCTACGCGGAGGACCTCGTCGCGGCGGACTTGGACAACAGGACGCAGGCCATCGAGTATTACGACGGCGCGGACGGGCCGAAGGATGACGAGGGCGGCGAAGACGCCTGGTCACTGACCGGACGCTAGGCCGTCGCAGCCCTGACGGCAGGCCCAAAGACGGTAGCCTAGAGGGGTGACTAGAGCCGAGGGTGATACAGCGTCCAGCAGATCCGATATTTGGAACCTGCCCAATATCCTCACGATGCTCCGCATCGCCCTGGTCCCGTTCTTTGTATGGTTCCTCCTGGAGGACAACCATGAGTTCGGAATCTGGCGCTGGGCAGCGCTGGTAGCCTTCGCGGTGGCGATCTACACCGACAAGCTCGACGGCGACATCGCCCGGGCGCGCGGCCTCATCACCAACTTCGGCAAGATCGCGGACCCCATCGCGGATAAGCTCCTGATCGGCTCGGCCTTGGTGCTCCTGTCCATCCTGGCGGAACTGCCGTGGTGGGTCACCATCCTCATCCTGGTCCGCGAGTGGGGCATAACGGCCCTGAGGTTCGTTGTCATCAAGTACGGCGTCATGCCGGCATCCCGGGGCGGAAAGCTGAAGACCGTGGTGCAGACGTTGGCGATCTTCCTGTATCTGTTGCCCCTCAAGGCCTCCGTGCCGTGGCTGGATGGCCTTGCTTTCTGGGTCATGATGCTCGCCGCCGCCATCACGCTGTGGACCGGCGTCGAATATGTTGTCCAGGCCCTTAAGCTCCGCGCTGCAGGACGCCGCGCATGAGCCCGACCGCCGGGACGCCGGCCGACACGACGCCGGAGGAGGGGACAGCGTCATCGGTGGTGGCATTGGCCCTGGAGAAACACCTCACTGTTGCCACGGCGGAATCGCTGACGGCCGGTATGGTGGCCGCCGCGCTGGCAGATACTCCCGGGGCGTCAGGAATGCTCCAAGGCGGCGTGGTGGCCTACCAGAACTCGGTCAAAGCCAAGGTACTCGGAGTGTCCGGGGACCTGCTCGCCGCAGTCGGATCAGTCGACGGGGCCGTGGCGGCCGCCATGGCTGATGGCGCCAGGCTTGCTTGCGGGGCCGACGTCGGAATTTCCACGACGGGGGTGGCCGGCCCCGAGCCTCATGATGGCAAAGCTGTGGGGACAGTGTTCATCGGCGTGAGCACGGCCGATGGCAGCACAGCCTTTGAATACGGTTTCGACGGCGGCAGGCCGTCCATTCGCCGGCAGGCCTCTGATGCTGCATTGGCCAGGCTTTTTGAAGCGCTGACCTCAACTGGTTACCGCTTGTAAAGTTGCCGGGAACAAAAACTGTTTGCCGATAGTTGTGTCATTGTGTCGCCTCGGAAGAGCCGGGGCGCCTAGGATGTAGACACCCACCCGGTTCGCCAGCAGCGGGCCGGAAGAACGAGGAGCAAGGCGATACAGATGGTAAAGCAGCCCGTGTCCGTGAACGGCGTTGTCCGCTGGAAGGATGTGGGCTTGGCTGATAAGACACAGAGCGAACAGAAGGAGCGCAAAATGGTTGTACTGCGTCACGAGATCGGTGATGTTCTGCGCGATGTCCGCCAGCGTCAGGGCCGTACCCTCCGCGAGGTTTCGCACAGTGCCCGCGTTTCGCTCGGTTACCTGAGCGAGGTAGAACGCGGCCAGAAGGAGGCTTCTTCCGAGCTCCTGTCCTCTATCTGCACAGCCCTGGATGTTCCGTTGTCCCACATGCTTCGCGAAGTCAGCGATCGCGTGGCCGTCGCGGAAGGTGTGTCAGTACCGGATACCGTTCCGCAGGAGTTCTCCCAGCGCTACGGCCGTGATTTGGACCTCACGGACGACTTCCCGCAGGGGATGCTCTCCGGCGCCCGGTAAGCTTCACCAAGGAATTAAGAAAGAGTCCCCGGCCGGATGGCTGGGGACTTTTTTGTGCCCCTCCGTGCGGGGAGGGGCGGCATTACGGGTCTGTGGGTTCCTTGCAGACGGTGGCTTCCTCGGAGACGGCGGCTTCCTTGGAGACGGCGACATCTTTCAGGACGCCGTCGCCGTAGATGACATTGAGGCGTCCCATGTAGTCGGCCAGGATCTGCACATCCTCAAGCGGCCATTCGCCCAGGCGTTCCCGGAAAACCTGCCGGCGTGCGTCCTGGACCTGGTGCATCTTCTCCTCGCCCTTTTCGGTCAGCCGGATCGACTGTGCCCGGCCATCCTGGGGGTCTGCCTCCTTGAAGACGAGCCCGATGCTCTCCAAAAAGGCAATCTGCCGGCTCACCGAAGGTTTTCCCACGCCGATGGAAGTGGCCAGGTCCGTGAGCCTGATGGGACCTTCGCGGCGGATGACGGTCAGCAAGCCGTAGGCTGCAGGTTCCATATCGGGATGGACCTGGCGCGAGAGCTGGTAGGAGATGGATCGTGCCCTCCGCCAGAGCAGGCTCAGCTGGTGTTCCACCTGCTGGAGGGCGTCGTCCACGGCGTCGCCTGATGCGACGGGACCGGGCGTGCTCTGGAGAGGATTGCTCATGGCAACCATTCTAGAGTCCGGTGCCGTGAGAGACTCTATCGGTGAGGGCAAGTGACTTTTGGCGATTGATGGACGATGAATTCGGGTCCGGGTACTCCCGCGTGCTGGCCAACTCACTGGTCTTGGCCGGGGTGGGGGGACGTACCGCAGTAGAGGCCCTGGCCGCCGGACGCCATCCCCGGGACGTATGGTTGGCGGTCTGTGAAGTCCAGGATGTTCCCCCGGAACGAAGGCTTGGGCGGGACATCAAGCCGTCTTCCAACTGACCCGGGAATCCCGGCCCGCGTCGGCCGGACACGCCGGAGCGTTATTCGAATATCTGTTCGGATGGGGATATGCTCCTAACAAGGACAGTTTGATCTTGAAAGACGCGTTCCAAGGCATCCGGCAGCCCCGTTTATCCACATAGCGGGGAACGGCTTGTAAAAATGTCAGGGCACCGTAATAGCGTCTGACATGACAGGAAAGCGGCCTTCGGGCCACTCCACAGCGAGAAAGCATCAGAGGTGTGAACCATGGCGGCAGCCCCGGATCGTGAGAAGGCGCTTGAAGCAGCGCTTGCCCAGATCGACAAGCAGTTCGGCAAAGGCTCGATCATGCGTTTGGGTGATGACACCCGCGCCCCCATCGAGACAATTCCCACGGGTTCCATTGCACTGGACGTCGCTCTGGGAATTGGAGGCCTGCCGCGTGGACGCGTCGTGGAGATCTACGGCCCGGAGTCCTCCGGTAAAACCACCGTGGCACTGCACGCGGTGGCCAACGCCCAGCGCGCCGGCGGCATCGCAGCCTTCATCGACGCCGAGCATGCGTTGGATCCGGACTACGCCGCCAAGCTCGGCGTGGATACGGACGCTCTTTTGGTTTCCCAGCCGGATACCGGTGAGCAAGCCTTGGAGATCATGGACATGCTGGTCGGATCAGGTTCACTGGACATCATCGTCATTGACTCCGTGGCCGCGTTGGTCCCCCGCGCTGAAATCGAAGGCGAAATGGGTGACTCCCACGTTGGCCTGCAGGCCCGCTTGATGAGCCAGGCACTTCGAAAGATCACCGGCCGCTTGAGCCAGACCAAGACCACGGCGATCTTCATCAACCAGTTGCGCGAGAAGATCGGTGTCTTCTTCGGATCGCCCGAAACCACCACCGGTGGTAAGGCGCTGAAGTTCTACGCCTCCGTCCGTATCGATGTCCGTCGAATCCAGACCCTCAAAGAAGGCGCAGACTCGGTGGGTAACCGCACCAAGGCGAAGATCGTCAAGAACAAGATGGCCCCGCCCTTCAAGATCGCGGAATTCGACATCATCTACGGCCAGGGCATCTCCCGTGAAGGCGGGATCATTGACATGGGCGTAGAGCACGGCATCATCAAGAAGTCCGGCTCCTGGTTTACCTACGATGGCGACCAGCTGGGCCAAGGCATGGAGAATTCCCGCCGCTTCCTGCGTGATAACCCTGAGTTGGCGCAGGAACTGGAGCGCCTCATCAAGGAAAAGCTTGGCGTAGGCGTGAAGGCTGAGGAAGAGTCCCCGAAGCTGAAGGCCGTTGAAGGTTAGACGGGGACCGGACCCGGAATCCTCCGTCGCCGCAGACCCTGAACCGGACCCGGAGTCCGTGGCCCGTGCCATCGTTCTGCGGCAGTTGACCATGGCGCCCCGGAGCCGGTTGCAGTTGGCGCGGAAGCTCGCTGAGCGGAACGTTCCTGAACACGTGGCAGAGGCAGTGCTGGACCGCTTTGAAGAGGTACAGCTCATCGATGACCCGGAGTTTGCCACGATGTGGGTCAGGAGCCGTTCCCAGAGCAAGAAGCTCGCCAAGGGTGCCCTTCGACGAGAGTTGACGGAGAAGGGCATTGAGCTGGAGGCGGCGGAGGAAGCGTTGTCCCAGCTCAGCGATGACGATGAGGAGCGTGCTGCACGTGAACTCGTTGAGCGTAAGGTCCGGCCAGGGATGAATCTGGCGGATCGGGCCGAGCGCGATAAGCACACGCGGAGGCTGGCAGCCATGCTGGCCCGCAAGGGCTATGCGCCCTCCATGGCGTTCAGGATTGTCGGCGAGGTGTTGGCGGAAGCCGGTACCCTTGAGTAGTGAGTTTGACCATTTCTTCCCCAGCAGATTCTGTCGCACAGACAGCCGAACCCAGGACCTATCAGGTCCGTACCTTCGGCTGCCAGATGAATGTCCACGATTCCGAAAGGATGGCCGGACTTCTTGAAGACGCCGGGTACGTGCCTGCGGAAGGTGCCTTGGCCGACGTCGTGGTCTTCAACACCTGCGCGGTGCGGGAGAACGCGGACAACAAGCTCTACGGAAACCTGGGACAACTCCGGCAGGCCAAAGAACAGAATCCCGGAATGCAAATTGCCGTGGGCGGTTGCCTGGCGCAGAAGGACCGGGAAACCATCGTCAAAAAGGCGCCTTGGGTTGATGCGGTCTTCGGTACGCACAACGTGGGAGCCCTCCCGGCCCTGCTGAGCCGGGCACGCCACAACAACGAAGCCCAGCTGGAGATCCTGGAGTCTTTGGACGTCTTCCCTTCCACCCTTCCCACCAAGCGGGACTCCGTCTACTCGGGCTGGGTCTCCATCTCCGTGGGCTGCAACAACACCTGCACCTTCTGCATCGTTCCGTCGCTTCGAGGTAAGGAAAGGGATCGGCGTCCGGGGGAGATCCTGGCTGAAATCCAGGCCCTCGTGGATGACGGAGCTGTGGAGGTCACCCTTTTGGGGCAAAACGTTAACTCCTACGGCGTCGAGTTCGGCGACCGTTTGGCGTTCTCCAAACTACTTCGTGCCTGCGGCACCATTGAAGGCCTCGAACGGGTTCGATTCACGAGCCCGCACCCGGCTGCGTTCACCGACGATGTGATTGACGCGATGGCGGAAACCGCCAATGTGATGCCCCAATTGCACATGCCGCTCCAGTCAGGATCGGACAAGGTCCTCAAGGACATGCGTCGCTCCTACCGTTCCAGCAAGTTCCTCGGCATTCTGGACAAGGTGCGGGACAAGATCCCGGGTGCGGCAATTTCCACAGACATCATTGTTGGTTTCCCGGGGGAGACCGAGGAAGACTTCCAGGCCACGTTGGACGTTGTGGAGAAGTCCCGGTTTGCCACCGCCTTCACTTTCCAGTATTCGAAGCGGCCCGGCACACCCGCGGCCGAGCTGCCGGATCAGTTGCCCAAGGCCGTGGTCCAGGAACGCTTCGAGAGGCTCACCGCCCTGCAGGACCGTATTGCCGCCGAGGAGAACGCCAAGCAGCTTGGACGCACTGTTGAGGTTTTGGTGACGGCGCAGTCCGGGCGAAAGGCCGAAGAGACGCACCGGCTTTCCGGACGTTCCAAGGACCAGCGGCTTGTACATTTCTCCGTTCCCGCGGGAGCCCAGGCTCCGCGCCCGGGGGATTTCGTCACTGTGACCATCACGGAGGCAGCTGCGTTCCACCTGGTGGCAGACCCTGCCACCACGGATGACTATGTCTTACGGCGTTCACGTGCCGGGGAGGCTTGGGACAGGGCTCAGGCAGACTCCTGCGGCGTCCCGGCAGCTGGCACAGGCACCGGCACGTCGGGTGTTTCCCTGGGGATGCCGTCCCTGCCTGCCCGGCGATCCTGATCCCGGCGGCGCTGCAGCATGTCGGAAACCCCGGATGAGTCCCCAAACAACCCCGCAACGCCCGGAGTGACTGCGGGCGCCCCGCCTGTCATATCGATTGTCGGTCCCACTGGTTCGGGAAAATCGGACCTGGGGGTCAAGCTCGCATTGGACCTCGACGGCGAGGTCATCAACGCCGATGCCCTGCAGTTCTACCGGGGCATGGACATCGGCACGGCAAAGATCACCATGGAGGAGCGCAAGGGCGTCCGCCACCACCTCCTGGATACCCTGGACGTCACTGACGAGGCCAGCGTGGCCGACTTTCAGCAGGAGTGCCGCGACGCGATCCGCGACATCCACTCACGCGGCAAGAGGGCAATCCTGGTGGGCGGCTCCGGCTTGTACGTCCGGGCGGCGTTGGACGTCCTGGAGTTCCCGGGAACCGACCCCGCCCTTCGACAACGGTTGGAGGAGGAGGTGGCCGCCACAGGGCTGGCGCCCCTCCGGGAACGCTTGGCCGCGGTGGATCCAGTGGCCGCAGGCCGCCTCGGTGATGCCCGGCGGGTGATCCGTGCCTTGGAAGTCCATGGGCTGACGGGGCGCCCGTTCAGTTCCTTCATGCCCGAGCGGCGCTACTTTCAGCCGGCAGTCCAGATAGGTCTTGCAGTTGATCGCGAAGAGCTGCGTGGTCGGTTGGCTGAGCGTGTCCACGGGATGGTTGAGTCTGGATTGGTGGACGAAGTGCGCCGGCTTGATGCGATCGGCCTGCGAACCGGCAAAACGGCAGGACGGGCGTTGGGCTATGCGCAATTCCTGAAGGTGCTGGATGGCGTCATGGACCAGGCCACCGCCATCGAAGAGACCATTGTGGCCACCAGGCAGTTCGCCCGGCGGCAGCTGACGTGGTTCCGTGCCGACCCCCGGATCACCTGGCTGGATTGGCGTGACCCGGACCTGGCAGGCAAGGCGCTCTCGGAAGTGGGAAGCCGGAACACCCCCGCAATTTAGGGCCAGTCAAGCGGGGCGGGTAGCCTTGACTCCATGGAAGAAACCGCCGTAGCCACTGCCCCGCAGGCACCCTCCGCCGAGGCAGCCGTGCCCGCACCCAGCTTGGCTGGATTGCCCTTTTCCAAGGGGCATGGGACGGGAAATGACTTTGTCCTGATCGCGGACCCGGGCGACGCGCATGAGATCACTCCCGAGCAGGTAGCCCAGCTGTGCGACCGTCACACAGGCATCGGAGGTGACGGACTCATCCGCGCGGTGCCGTCGCGCTTCCTGCCCGAGGGCCGCGCTGCGCTTGAACAGGACAGCGGCGCCGAATGGTTCATGGATTACCGCAACGGCGATGGTTCATTGTCTGAGATGTGTGGCAATGGGGTCCGCGTCTTCGTCCACTTCCTCATCGAGCAGGGCCTGGTAGACCTTGGAACAGGGGAAACGCTCACCATTGGAACCCGCGGCGGCGTCAAAAAAGTAGTCCGCACAGTCAACGGTTACGCCGTTGACATGGGGCCGTGGGAGTTTATCTTCCCCAAAGAAGCCACCAGCAAGGCCATGGACGCCCTGGTCAGTGCCGATGGCCTGGAAGTAGCCCGGCCCGGGCTCTCCGTGAGCATGGGCAATCCCCACACTGTTGTGGCCCTTGCCGAGCTGGCCGAGTTGTCTGCTACCCAGTTGTTCAAAGCACCGGTGGTGGATCCCAAACCGGAACACGGCACCAACGTTGAATTCGTTGTTCCCGCCGAACCCCTGGTGGAGGACGGAGTGGGCACCATTTCCATGCGCGTCCACGAGCGCGGGGTCGGTGAGACGCAATCCTGCGGCACGGGCGCGTGCGCGGCTGCCGTGGCCATTCGTCACTGGGCCGGCAGCGCGGCACCCAACGATTGGCACGTCAAGGTTCCAGGCGGTGTCGTAGGCGTAAAGTTCTTCCCCGGAGCCGGCGGCCGTGAGCACGTTGAACTCAGCGGCCCGGCGGTCATCGTGGCTACAGGGACGCTTTCCTGACCTTGATGATGCGGAACGACTTGGACGTGCTTTCCCGGCCCACCGCGTAACCGCTGCCCAGTTCTCCGGCGAGCCACTTCTGGAGTGAATCGGCGCCGAGGTTCTTCTGCACCACGAGCCAGGCCTCGCCGCCCGGGGCGAGGCGCGGAAGCCACCGGAGCAGCAGCGCGTGCAGTTCAGCCTTGCCGATGCGGATGGGCGGATTGGACCAGATAGTGGTGAACTCGACGCCGGGGTCTACGTCGTCCGGGAGACTGGCATGGACATTGCCCAGGCCCAGCGCCGCAGCATTCTCGTTGGTAAGCGTCACGCAGCGTTCGTTCACGTCCACCGCAACAACGGTGGCCTCCGGGGACTTCAGCCCCAGTGTCAGCGCAATGGGACCCCATCCGCACCCGATGTCCAGGAACGTTCCTTCGGCAGGGGGTGGCGGAACGTCCGAAAACAGGATGGCCGTTCCTTTGTCCACGGCGTCGGGGCTGAAGATACCGCTGGAGGTCTGCAGGTGACGTGTTTTGCCGTCCAATTCCACGGTCAGCGGCTTCCGGGTGAACGGACCGGCAGGTTGGGCAGTGAAATAGTGTGCAGACTCCATAAGGAGCCAGATTAGTGGCCCAATGGTGGACTTGGGAAACTGCCGGGGGAGCAGGGTGGGTTGACGTGCGGTGCTATTGTTTAGTCCATGTTCTTGATCTTTGAGTAGCCAAAACCTCCCGGCCTGCTTCAGCAGGCCCTGGAGGCCTCGCCCGCGACGCAGAGCGGCCCGGCACTATTGCCCGGTTGCCGCCCTTTCCGCCCGGCAGGTTGCTACCGGCATCCCCGAGAGATCAACGCTCCCAGTCCCTCCGCAGTGGAGGCAGCATCATGCTGCGTTCCCAACGTGCGGTCCGGCCCGGGCGTCAGGACATCCTCCGGGCCGGCTGCCTCCCCGCGGATCCATTCGAACCACTGTTACCTGCAGCTTCCACCCCCGAGGTGTGGATTCTGCCCGGCCCACAGGAGCCTCCATGGCCCAAGCCCGTCAGCCCAGCGCGAAGAGCGCACCATCGAGCAGTAAACAGCACTATTCTGGAATAGCCGAACAGTCTAAGGAGACCATGACCACCCAGAAGCACTCCGGATCCGATTCCGACGCCCAGGACATGAGTCCTGACCAAATCCAGGCCGTCATCGACCGGATTCTTTCCAAGGATGCACCAGCCCGGCCGTCTGCTGACAGCGACGCCGGTGGTGTCCTCGGCAAGGCGCAGGCAATCTCTTCGCTCGACCAAGAGCACAGTATTTACGACGGTGACCAGGAAGACCTGGCCGAGCGCCGCGCATTGCGCCGCACCGCAGGGCTGTCCACTGAACTCGAAGACGTCACCGAGGTTGAATACCGGCAGTTGCGCCTTGAGCGCGTTGTCCTCGCTGGTCTGTGGACCGAAGGTACCTTGGCTGATGCGGAGAATTCCCTCCGTGAACTGGCAGCCCTGGCCGAGACGGCAGGTTCCGAGGTCCTGGACGGACTCGTCCAGCGGCGTACAAAGCCCGATCCCGGTACCTTCCTTGGCTCCGGCAAGGCCCAGGAACTCAAGGACATCGTGGCCGCCACCGGCGCGGACACGGTGGTGGTGGACACCGAGCTTGCGCCCTCCCAGCGCCGTGGGCTTGAGGACATTGTCAAGGTCAAGGTGGTGGACCGCACAACGTTGATCCTGGACATTTTCGCCCAGCATGCCAAGAGCCGTGAAGGCAAGGCACAAGTTGAGCTGGCGCAGCTCGAATACTTGTTGCCAAGGCTCCGTGGTTGGGGTGACTCAATGTCCCGCCAGGCAGGTGGCCAGGTGGGTGGCGCAGGCGCCGGCATGGGTTCGCGTGGTCCGGGTGAAACCAAGATTGAACTCGACCGCCGGCGCATCCGTACCCGGATGGCCAAGCTTCGGCGTGAGATTGCGGCCATGAAGCCGGCGCGCGAGACCAAGCGGGCCAACCGCCGTCGTAACGACGTTCCGTCCGTGGCCATTGCCGGCTACACCAACGCGGGCAAGTCCTCCTTGCTCAACCGCCTGACCGATGCCGGGGTCCTGGTGCAGAACGCACTCTTCGCCACGCTGGACCCCACCGTCCGCAAGGCGCAGACTCCGGACGGCATCGGCTACACCCTTGCCGACACCGTGGGCTTTGTCCGGTCCTTGCCAACGCAATTGGTGGAGGCTTTCCGCTCCACGCTGGAGGAGGTCGCGGATGCTGACCTGATCCTCCACGTGGTGGATGCTTCCCACCCGGATCCTGAAGGGCAGATTGCCGCAGTCAGGGCTGTTTTCTCCGAAGTGGATGCACGAAAAGTGCCGGAGATCATCGTGCTCAACAAGGTGGACGTCGCAGATCCTTTCGTTGTGGAGCGACTGAAGCAAAAGGAGCCCAGGAATGCAGTGGTTTCCACACGTACAGGCGAGGGAATCGCGGAGCTTCTTGAGGACATCAGCCGATCCATCCCGCGGCCCGGTGTCCGCTTGGAGCTGTTGATCCCTTACGACCGTGGCGAGCTGATCAGCAAGCTGCACAGCTCGGACTCCGAAATTCTCAGCCTCGACCACCAGGAAAACGGCACGCGCGTAGTGGCAATGGTCCGTGAGGGCCTGGCCGCTGAACTGGAGTCATTCATCGCTCATGGCTAAGAAGGTGGCGGCGGACGGAGCCGCATCCGAGGGTGAGAAAGCAACCCTTGAATTGTTGGATCGTGCCGTCTCAGGCATGGGGGGACAAAGCAGGGAAGGCCAGCATGAGATGGCCAAGCATGTCACCCGTGCCATTGAGACGGGAGAACATCTCCTGGTCCAGGCGGGAACGGGAACAGGTAAGTCCCTGGCGTACCTGATTCCGTTGATCGCCCACTCCATGGAGAGCAACAAGCCCACGCTTGTGTCCACCGCCACCTTGGCTTTGCAGACCCAGATTGTAGGCAGGGACCTTCCCAGGCTCCTGGACACAATCACCCCCCACCTTGAACGCCCGGTCAACGTGGCGTTGGTGAAGGGGCGGGCAAACTATGTTTGCCTGCAAAAGCTGGAAGGCGGCTTCCCCAGCGAGGAGCCGTCAGAAGGCCAGTTGTTTTCCCTGGGTGAGGATACGGCCGTGCCGCATTTCGCGGCGTCCATGGGTGGCCCGCAGTCGCAGCTTGGCAAGGAAGTCGTCCGTCTCCGCGAATGGGCCGAAAAGACCGCCACGGGAGACCGTGACGAACTGATGCCCGGCGTGACGGACAGGGCATGGCGGCAAGTATCCGTCACCTCCATGGAATGCCTCGGGGCCCAAAAATGTCCCGTTGCCGAGGAGTGCTTCAGTGAACTGGCACGCGCCCGTGCGGCTGAGGCCGATGTTGTGGTCACCAACCATGCCATGTTGGCCGTCAGCGCTTTCGAAGGCCTGGCAGTGCTGCCGGAATACG
Organism: Paenarthrobacter ilicis; assembly: GCF_016907545.1. Lineage (NCBI taxonomy): Bacteria > Bacillati > Actinomycetota > Actinomycetes > Micrococcales > Micrococcaceae > Paenarthrobacter > Paenarthrobacter ilicis. The sequence continues at coordinate 1,520,828 of NZ_JAFBCD010000001.1, forward strand.
ACGTCGTGGTGGTAGACGAAGCGCATGAGCTGCAGGACAGGGTTACGGGAGCAGTATCCGGCCAGTTGTCAGTGGCGATGGTCCATGCTGCCGCCTCCAGCGCACGCAAGCACACGGCCATTACTGTGGATGCGCTCAACGCCGCTGCGGACCGCCTCGACATGGCAATCGCCGGTGTTCCCGACGGTTTGCTTCCCAACGGCCTCAATGATGAGCAGCTGGACTGCCTCGATCAATTGCGCGACGCCACCCGGGCGGCCCTTTCGGACTCCAAAACCGACTCCTCGACGGCCGTCGACGGTGGCCGGCAACTGGCCCGGTCGCGGCTGATGCTCATCCTTGAACTGTGCGAGCGTATGCTCGCCGCCAAGGAAAACCGGGAAGTGGTGTGGTTTTCCCGGAACAGCACTTTCGACCCCCAGCAGGGGTACTCCCAGCCTGACGAGACCGCACCGGCATTGATCAACATCGCACCGCTCAGCGTGGCCGGAAGGCTGCGGGAAGGGCTCTTCGCCGACCATACGGTGGTACTGACGTCAGCGACGCTGGCCATCGGTTCGGCTTTTGAACCGGCAGCCGGGGGATTGGGGCTGATAGGGGACGGAGCTCCCAGCTGGACGGGGATCGACGTAGGTTCGCCCTTCGACTATCCCAAGCAGGGTGTGTTGTACGTGGCCAAGCATCTGCCCAAACCGTCGCGGGGAACCTCTCCTGAGGCCTTGGACGAGCTGGAAGACCTCATCCGGGCTTCCGGCGGGGGAGCATTGTGCTTGTTCTCCTCACGCCGTGCCGCGGAAGACGCCGCAGATGCGATGCGTCAGCGCCTGGATGTCAGCATTCTTTGCCAAGGCGAGTCCACCATGTCCGCGTTGGTGAAGCAGTTCGCGGATGAGCCCGACACTTGCCTTTTCGGCACGATGTCGCTGTGGCAGGGTGTTGATGTTCCCGGCGGCTCATGCCGGTTGGTGGTCATCGACCGCATACCGTTTCCCCGGCCCGATGACCCGCTGATGACTGCGCGGTCCCGCGCAGTAGCCCAGTCCGGCGGCAACGGCTTCATGGCTGTTTCCGCTACCCACGCTGCGATTCGCCTGGCTCAGGGAGCAGGCAGGCTTATCCGCTCCACCGGTGACAGGGGAGTGGTGGCGGTGCTCGACTCGCGACTTTCCACCGAGCGCTATGGAGCATTCCTGCGCGCTGCCCTGCCGCCCTTCTGGGCGACTGCAGACCGCACAGTGGTCAGAGGTGTCCTGGAACGGCTTGGCTCCGCTACAACGCCGTAGATGGCTTCCTGGTTGGGAATTTCGCCGGGACTGCCGGCCAGGATAGCTGAATCGGGTTTGCTAGAGCGACCGCAGAACTGAGACAACCTTGCCCATGATGGTGGCTTGGTCTCCCAGAATGGGCTCGTACTGCGTGTTTTGCGGCAGCAGCCACGTGTGGCCGTCACGCTGACGGAAGGTCTTGACGGTGGCTTCATCGTCCAACAGGGCCGCAACGATGTCGCCATTGATGGCATCGTTTTGGCGGCGCACCACTACCCAGTCGCCGTCGCAGATCGCGGCGTCGATCATCGAGTCGCCGGCAACCTTCAACATGAACAGCTCGCCGTGCCCCACGAGCTGGCGGGGCAGGGGAAGAACGTCCTCCACAGTCTGGTCCGCCAGGATCGGTCCGCCGGCGGCGATGCGGCCCACCAAGGGAACCATGGCGGTGTCGCTGGCGCTGGAAAGTTCCGTCACCGCAAGTCCGCCCGTGCTGCGCAGGGTGGCGGGACCTTCGACGCCGGGCACGGAACCCGCGTCCAGTGTCAGGGGCATCAGGACTTCCATGGCGCGGGGGCGCTTGGGATCCCTACGGAGGTATCCCAATTTCTCCAGCTGTGAGAGTTGGTGCGTGACACTGGACAGGCTGGCCAGCCCCACGGTGTCTCCGATTTCGCGCATGCTGGGCGGGTAGCCGTTGTCGTTCACCGACCTCTGGATGGTCTCCAGGATTTTCTTTTGCCGGACAGTCAGGCTTTTGGGGCTCTTCTGGGGCTGTTGGCTCCGCAGTGGTGCCGCGCCGCCTGTGGCTTTCGCTGCCATGTTCGCCAATGCCTTCCATTTCGCCCGCAAGGTACGTCCCTATGGGGAGAGTCCTAAAAATGTCAGACCCTCCTGGTCCACTGAAACAGTGCCTGTTTCTTCACTCAAACGTAGGGCAGGCGCAGGCGTTTATCAAACATTTGTTCTAGCGAGTCTCGACACCGTTCGTTGATAAGTGCTAAAAATGTCATAGCAAGGTTCGAACATGTGTTCTATAAATCTTCGCGAGGTACCGAAAATCGAACATCCGGTTCGAACATCCCATCCAGGGATCGGCGTCGCGGGGGAGGCACTAAGAATTGGCAGCCAGGCGGCGAAGTATCGGCGCCAGGCAATAGCTCAGAAGGGCTCAGCTCATGTCCGTCGTCACCAACCTCAATGATTACCGCGCCTCCAAGGCATCCCCGCGGCTCCGCCTGACCCGTCGTGGTCGGATGGTCTTCTTCGGCATTCCCGCCATGCTGTTGGCAGCTGCTCTCCTGAGCCTCGCCGGATTCATCACCTCTCCGGCGAAGGCCTCCGACTCGCAGTCGCAGCTCAGGCCACCCGTTGCCGTCACCGTCACCGTGCAGCAGGGGCAGTCGCTGTGGGGAATTGCCGGGGCCGCTGCGCCGGAGCGTGACCCCCGCGACGTCATCGCGGAAATCATTCAACTGAACGACCTCCGGGGTGGCCGGATCCAGCCCGGCCAGCAACTGTTTGTACCAGCAGCCTAGGAGGACGGGCGGATTCGGGTGGGCGCCGGCGTCACAGTTAGTCTGGAGTCCCACCCTCCGCTTAAACTGTCGTGGTGAGTGACCAGCTTGAGCGACTTGACCAACTACCCCTCCGGACCAACCTGCGCGGTCTGAGCCCCTATGGTGCGCCGCAGCTGGATGTTCCCGTCCTGCTCAACGTGAACGAAAACACCCATGGGGTTCCCCAGGATGTACAGGCCGCCATTACCAAGGCCGTTGCCGCCGCAGCGACGGGGCTGAACCGCTATCCCGACCGCGAGTTCACGGAGTTGCGGCAAGCCCTGGCTGAATACCTGGGGCACGGACTCGGCCCGGATCAGATCTGGGCCGCCAACGGCTCCAACGAGGTTCTCCAACAAATCCTGCAGGCCTTCGGCGGGCCCGGACGCAAGGCCTTGGGTTTCCCGCCCACGTATTCCATGTACCCCTTGCTGGCCAGTGGCACCGACACCGAGTATGTGCGGGGAGTCCGGGCGGATGACTATGGGCTGGACGCCGAATCGGCGGCCGCCCAGGTCCGTGAGACGGGCGCCAATATCGTCTTCCTCTGCTCACCGAACAATCCCACCGGGACCGGCTTGGGCCTTGATGTAGTCGAGGCCGTCTACGCGGCCGGTGAGGACAACCAGGCAATCGTGATCGTGGATGAGGCCTACCACGAGTTCGCGCACGACAATACGCCCAGTGCCCTGACACTGTTGCCCGGCCGCCAGCGCCTGATCGTCTCACGCACCATGAGCAAAGCCTTTGCTTTGGCCGGGGCCCGGCTGGGATACATGGCCGCAGCCCCCGAAGTGACCGATGCCATCCGGCTGGTCCGTCTGCCTTACCACCTGTCAGCTGTCACCCAGGCCACCGCGTTGGCGGCGCTGAACCACCGCGAAGCCCTGATGGCGGACGTCGAGGACATCAAAGTGCAGCGGGACCGGATAGTCACCGAACTGCTGCGCATGGGGCTCAAGCCGGCGGCGTCGGACTCCAACTACGTCTTCTTCGGGGGCCTGGACAACCCGCACGCCGTGTGGCAGGGACTGCTTGACGCCGGTGTGTTGATCCGCGACGTCGGTATCCCGGGACACCTTCGCGTCACCGCCGGTACCGAGCGGGAAACCACGGCCTTCCTGGAAGCCCTTGAGGCGCTCCTGGACGGGCCGGCATCCGCGCACGCCTAAACTTGTTTGTAGACCCCATCCACCTTCCGTGTATAAGGACATCCCAATGAGCGAAACCGGCGCTGCGCCGTCCGCTGCCCGCACCGCGCGCATGGAGCGCACCACCAGTGAATCTTCGGTCCTGGTGGAGATCAACCTGGATGGCACCGGTGTCTCCGACATCAGCACTTCGGTACCCTTCTACGACCATATGCTGACGGCATTGTGCAAGCACTCCTTGATCGACATGACTGTCAAGGCAACCGGCGACACCCACATTGACGCGCACCATACGGTGGAAGACGTCGCGATTACTTTCGGCGAAGTTCTCCGCACAGCATTGGGCAACAAGGCGGGTATCCGACGATTCGGCGAAGCGACGGTTCCGTTGGATGAAGCCCTCGCCCATGCTGTCGTGGATGTGTCCGGGCGGCCGTACCTGGTGCACGGCGGAGAGCCGGCCGGCCAGGAATACCACCTCATCGGAGGCCACTTCACAGGTTCGCTGACGCGGCACGTCTTTGAGGCCATCACGCTGCACGCGGGCATCTGCCTGCACATGAACGTCTTGGCCGGCCGGGATCCGCACCACATTGTGGAAGCGCAGTTCAAGGCTTTCGCCCGTGCCCTGCGGGCTGCCGTCGAATCGGATCCCCGTGTGGAAGGCATTCCGTCCACCAAGGGTGCGCTGTGAGCGGCCAGATCCTCAAGGATGGAGCCATCACGGATGGTGCGGCGTTATTGAAGCCGGAGTCCCCGGAAGGCAAGCCGACTGTCACAGTGTTGGATTACGGTTCCGGAAACGTCCGCTCCGCCGTCCGTGCGTTGGAGCGCGCGGGTGCCCATGTGGTGCTGAGTTCCAAGCGTGAGGACGTGCTGAACGCCGACGGCCTGGTGGTTCCCGGTGTGGGCGCCTTCGAGACTGTCATGAAGGAACTCAAAGCCGTGGACGGCATCCGGATGATCGGACGCCGGGTAGCCGGCGGTCGCCCGGTGCTGGCCATCTGCGTAGGACTTCAGGTCCTCTTTGAAGCAGGCGTCGAACACGGCACGGAATCCGAGGGCATGGCCGAGTGGCCCGGCAAGGTAGAGCTGCTTCCGGCTCCCGTGGTTCCGCACATGGGCTGGAACACCGTGGACGTTGCGGAGGGTTCCATCCTTTTTGAGGGAGTCGAACAAGAGCGTTTCTACTTTGTTCACTCCTACGGCGTGCAGGACTGGAATTTCGATGTGGTGCAGCCCCGCATGACTCCTCCGAAGGTTACGTGGTCCGAGCACGGTGCCCGCTTCATTGCCGCCGTCGAGAACGGTCCTCTGTGCGCCACGCAGTTCCACCCGGAGAAGTCCGGGGATGCCGGAGCCCGGCTGCTGCATAACTGGGTGGACAGCCTCCGGAAGCCCGGCTCCGCGACGCCGGTACCCGGGAGCGGTGCTGCCTGAATGTGGTCTGTCATCCTCATGGGACTTGCCGGAATCCTGGTGGGCGGGGGAATCTCCTTCCACCAGCAAAAGAAGCCCCGCTGGGTTTCCATCTCTTTTTACGTGCTTGCAGGAATGTCCCTGCTGGCCGCCTACCTCCTGACGCTGCCAGGCAACTGACTGCGTCCCCTCGACTCCAAGGACCCACATGAGCAACCCTGACCAGTCCATCCTGGAACTTCTGCCGGCGGTAGACATTGTTGACGGCCAGGCCGTCCGTTTGCTGCAAGGCGAAGCGGGCTCGGAAACCAGTTACGGGACGCCGCTTGAGGCTGCCTTGAATTGGCAGGATGCCGGCGCCGAGTGGGTGCATATGGTTGACCTTGACGCAGCTTTCGGCCGCGGAAACAATGCGGAGCTCATCTCCGAGGTGGTATCGCAGCTGAACGTCAAGGTGGAACTGTCCGGTGGCCTGCGGGATGACGAGTCCCTGGAGCGCGCCCTGGAGTTGGGTGTCGCCCGGGTGAACCTGGGTACTGCTGCGCTGGAGAACCCCGAGTGGACCAAGCGGGCGATCGACCGCTTTGGCGACAAGATCGCCGTCGGCCTCGATGTCAGGGGCACTACCCTTGCCGGCCGCGGATGGACCAAAGAGGGTGGCGATCTGTGGGATGTTCTCTCCCGGTTGGAAGACGCCGGTTGCTCCCGTTACGTGGTCACTGACGTGACCAAGGACGGAACTCTTCAGGGCCCCAACGTGGAACTCCTGCGCCAGATGGTGGAAAAGACGGGTAAGCCCGTTGTGGCGTCCGGCGGAATTTCCAGCTTGGAGGACCTCCGTGTCCTCCGGGAGCTTGTGCCGCTGGGCGTTGAAGGAGCCATTGTTGGCAAGGCGCTGTACGCAGGTGCCTTCACGCTTCCCGAAGCGTTGGACGTCGCCGGTCGCCGCTGATGGGTGAGGACCAAGCCCACCGGCGTGAATTGCCCGGACACATAGCCGCAGCATTGGCCGGCGCCGGTGGAGCAGCTGACTCTGCCGGCCAGCCGTGGGCCGGTCGCAGCCTGACTGGCGATGACGCCAAAATCCACAATTTTGAGGACGACGACGGCACTGCGGATGCAGGCTACCTCGCCGCGATCGCTGCCTTGCAGGCCGGGACAGGCTCGGAGGCCGAAGTTGTTGCTTCGCTGGCCACGGCCCGGGTTTTCGTGCCCGTAGTAGCCCAACTGGCTGAGGAAGCGGAGGGTGCGCACGGCCTGCACGCCGACAAGCAGGCGGATATGGCGCTTGTCACCCTGAAGGCCCCCGACGGACGTACGGCGATGCCAGTGTTCACGTCAGCGGCCACGCTGGAGGCATGGCACAGCGGGGCCCGTCCGGTTGCTGTATATGCGGCGCGTGCTGCCCTCTCGGCAGTGTCCGAGGATGCGCAGCTGCTGGTGCTGGATCCGGGTTCGGCCTTCACCTTTGTGGTCAGACGGCCTGCCATGTGGGCGCTGGCCCAGCAGCAGGACTGGACGCCGTCTTACCTGAATGATCAACTGGAGTCTGATCTCGCAGGCGCGGCCCGGGAGTTCCCGGCTGTCCGTGCTGTGGAAACCCGTCCGGGAGCCGGTGTCAGGTCGCTGACGGCGGACGGTCGAAGTGTTTCCGGTGGTGGCCCTGGCCCTGAACTGCAGGTGGTGCTCCACCTGGAAGATGGGCTTGATGCGGCTGGTGTGCAGTCCCTGGTGGGTAGTTTGCACCAGGCGTGGGCGCAACTGGAGTCATTCGCCGAAAGCGTCGACTCTGTCGAGATTAAATTGCAACGTGCGGCACAGGGACCTGGCCGGCACTGACGGCGGTACCGGTTTCCCCGGGGCTGCCCTGGGGAAACAAGAGGATTCAGCACGTGAATTTTGCTCTCTACAAGGAGATGCTGTCCATCCGTCCGGTGCGGCGGTTGTTGGTGGTGGGCATGATCGCCCGTATCCCGCACTCAGCCGCAGGCGTTCTCCTCACCCTGCACATCGTGCTGACGTTGGGACAGGGCTACGCTGCGGCAGGCGCAGCAGCGGCCGTCATGACCATCGGCATCGCTGTGGGAGCTCCTTGGCGCGGGCGGCGGGTAGACACCGTCGGCCTGCGCAAGGCACTCATTCCCTCAGTGGTCTCCGAGACCGTCATCTGGTCGATTGTTCCCCACGTCTCTTACGAGTGGCTGCTTCCCTTGGTCTTTGTGGGCGGTTTGTTCACCTTGCCCATCTTCAGTGTTGTGCGGCAATCCTTGGGTGTCATGGTGGACGGGGACCAGCGGCGCTCCGCGTATGCGCTGGACTCGATTGCCACTGAGTTGGTATTCATGATCGGTCCGGCGGTGGGGGCCATCGTTGCCACCAGTGGCTGGTCTGCCTTGGGGCTGACGGCAGTGGGCATATCCGTTTCAGTCGCGGGCCTGTTCCTGATGTGGTTCAACCCTCCCACGCGCAGTGAAGCTCCGGACAGCCCCCGGGAATCCGCCGAGCGGGCTGCCGACGACCTCGCCGCAGCAGAGTCCGCCATGGTCGCTTCAGCGCCCGCCCATGTCCAGGAAGCCGCTTCGGAAATGGCGCCGTCTGCGTCCGGGGCCAACGGCTTCCGGAACCGGGTGAGCCGCAACTTCAGCTGGTTCACCGTATCCGTTGCATCGTTGTTCACGGTGGCTGCCGGCTCCGGGATGGTCCTGAGCGGTTCGGATGTGAGCATCGTCGGGTTGCTCGAACGGGGCGGTCACCAGAACCAGATCGGCATTGTGTTCTTCTTCTGGTGCGCAGCCTCAGTGGTGGGTGGGCTTATTTACGGGTCAATGAAACGCACCATCTCTCCCAGGCTTTTGCTGTTGGGAATGGCTGCGTTGACCATACCCATGGGTTTCGCGCAGGATACGTGGACGCTGGCATTCCTCTCGTTGCTTCCCGGCTTGCTGTGCGCCCCTGTGCTGTCGGCGTCCTCGGAGATGGTGGCCGATCTTGTCAGTGAAGAGCGGCGTGGAGAAGCCATGGGTTGGTATGGCTCTGCCCTCACCGCGGGTGTTGCGCTGGGGGCGCCCCTTGCCGGCGTCTTCATTGACAACGTGGGTCCTTCGGCCGGCTTCGCTGCAATCGGGATGGCAGGTGTGGCTCTGTGTGGCGCTGGATTGGTTCTGGCCTCCTTCCGACGCCGGGCGGCGCGCGTCTGACCAGCCAGGCCGCACAGTCCGCACCTTCTTAAACGCCGACGGCGGGACACCCCTTAAAGGTGGTCCCGCCGTCGGCGTTTGCTATGTCAGAGGCAGTCAGTTCACGGGTCCGGTGAACTTTTCCCCCGGGCCCTTGCCCGGTGCGTCGGGGATGAGCGACGCTTCGCGGAAGGCGAGCTGCAGGGAACGCAGGCCGTCACGCAACGGTCCTGCGTGCTGGGAGCCGATTTCCGGTGCTGCCGCGGATACCAGGCCTGCAAGGGCGGTGATCAGCTTGCGGGCTTCGTCCAGATCCTTGAGGTCCTCGGCATTGGGGTCATCAGCGAGGCCAACTTTCACGGCGGCGGCACTCATGAGGTGCACGGCACCCGTGGTGATGACCTCCACTGCCGGAACTTCGGCGATGTCGCGGATTTGTTGGGATACCCCTGCGTCCTGGCCCGGAGCTGCATCTCCGTCGAAGGAGTTACGGGAATTGCTGTCTTCAGTGCTCATACTGGTAAGCTTGTCACAGACCGACTGGAAGTCGTTATTCACGAAATGTCTTGAATCACCTCATACGGTGGCCCAAGGTAGTCGTCCCGCCGTCCGCAATGTGCGCTTGGCGGGTTCTTTCTGTAGTATTGACTTTCAGTTTGCAAGCGGAGTTCTCTCCCACCCGCGTCAGCCGTTTCCCTTCGGGAACAAGATCCCCTCGGGGACAAGAGGTTGCCGGGTATCTGGTCGGACACGCCGGAGGCTTATTGCCCCTGGGAGTGTGCGCTACCCCTCGAGGGGGCGCTCCCGATCTTCGAGGCCTTCGATTGCACCAGCAATTGGGGGCCTTCTCTATTTGCCGGTGACATCACCACAACAACAGGAGCTTTAACATTAGCGAGCCAAGAATCAATGAGCGTATCCGCGTCCCCGAGGTGCGGTTGGTCGGCCCTGCCGGCGAACAGGTAGGAATTGTCCGCATCGAGGACGCACTGCGTCTTGCTGCCGAATCCGATCTCGATCTCGTTGAAGTTGCGCCGCAGGCCAAGCCCCCTGTTTGCAAGCTGATGGACTTCGGCAAGTACAAGTACGAGGCTGCCGTGAAGGCGCGCGAAGCCCGCAAGAACCAGACCAACACGGTTCTCAAGGAAATCCGCTTCCGCCTCAAGATCGACAAGCACGACTACGAGACCAAGCGTGGACACGCGCTTCGCTTCCTCGGCGCCGGTGACAAGGTCAAGGCCATGATCCAGTTCCGCGGCCGCGAGCAGCAGCGCCCCGAAATGGGTATCCGCCTTCTGCAGCGTTTTGCAGAGGACGTAGCTGAGGTGGGCGTTATCGAGTCCAGCCCCCGCATCGATGGCCGCAACATGGTCATGGTGATCGGTCCGCTGAAGAACAAGGCAGAAGCCAAGGCTGAAGCCCGCCGTGCAACACAGCGCGCAGAAGCCAAGGCGCAGAATGAAGCCAAGGCCGCCACGCGGGTGGACACCACAGGGGAGCAGGCCCCGCTGACGCAGAGCCTCGCGGACCTTCTCCCTGAGGGTTTCCAGGTCAGTGAAGCAACGGAGCAGCAGGAATCGGCCGAAGCGCCCGTGGCTGAAGAATCCGCAGTCCAGGAGGCTCCTGCAGTTGAGGAGACCCCGGCAGCGGAGGAAGTCCCGGCCGTTGAGGAAGCTCCCGCAGCTGAGGAAGCTCCGGCTCCCGTCGCCAAGGAAGAGCCTGCTGCAAAGAAGGCTCCCGAAGCGAAGGCTGCGCCTGTAGCCGCTGCCCCGGCGAAGGCTGCTCCCGCAAAGGCTGCACCGGCCGCAAAGGCGGCTCCCGCTCCTGCGGCTCCCAAGCCGGTTGTTCCGGCGGCCGCTCCCAAACCTGCAGTTCCCGCGGCTCCCAAGCCGGTAGCAAAGCCTGCAGCACCCAAGCCTGCTGCCCGGCCCGCTGCCCCCAAGGCCGCTCCCAAGCCTGCAGCACGCAAGACCAACTAGTTCAACGCCGCGGAGGCTCCGCCTCCACCGGCAAGCAACCAGCACGCCGGTCCTCACAGGCCGGCTGCACGAAAGAATCGCGGACTCGTCCGTGGATACGTAAGGAGATCGGTTCCCATGCCGAAGATGAAGACCCACAGCGGTGCTAAGAAGCGCTTCAAGCTGACCGGTACCGGCAAGCTGAAGCGTCAGCAGGCCAACCGCCGTCACTACCTGGAGCACAAGTCCTCCACGCTGACCCGTCGCCTCGCCGGCGACAAGATCGTCTTCAAGGGCGATGCCAAGGTCATCAAGAAGATGCTCGGCGTCTAAGTTCCAAGTTCTGTGGTTTCTGCCATCCGGCAGTTACCGACTACACCACAAGCCTTCTCAGGCCGGCCGTTTCATCGGCAGTAGCAGCTTGGGATAAAGATTTCTGAAGGAGTACGCACGTGGCACGTGTGAAGCGGGCGGTAAACGCCCACAAGAAGCGCAGGGTTGTCCTCGAACGCGCAAAGGGTTACCGCGGTCAGCGTTCGCGCCTTTACCGTAAGGCCAAAGAGCAGCTGCTGCACTCGTTTGTGTACAGCTACGGCGACCGCCGCAAGAAGAAGGGCGATTTCCGTCGCCTCTGGATCCAGCGCATCAACGCTGCATCCCGCGCGAACGGCCTCACCTACAACCGTTTGATCCAGGGCCTGAAGGCCGCTGAGGTTGAGGTTGACCGCCGTATGCTCGCCGAACTCGCCGTCTCCGATGCCAACGCTTTCGCCGCTCTGGTGAACGTTGCCAAGGGCGCACTGCCGGCTGACACCTCCGCTCCGGCCAAGGCTGAAGCTGCTCCGAAGGCTGCCAAGGTTGCTCCCGCCGCCGCGACTGCCACGGCTGTCAAGGCTGCCGTTTCCGAGAAGCCCGCCATCGATGGCGCTGTTGTTGCCGATGGCGACGAAGCACCCGAGGGCCACGCCATCAAGGGCAACGCCGAGTCCAAGAAGTACCACGTTCCGGGTTCCACCTGGTACAACACCACCGCTGCCGAGTACTGGTTCGCCACAGTCGAGGCCGCAAAGGCGGCCGGCTTTGAGCCGGCAGGCGGCGAAGCCCGCCAGCAGATCAAGAACTAGTCGCAACAGCCACTAAAGTTCTTATATGAACGAAACCGGGCGCCCGCAAGACTTGACGATGACCAACCCCCGAGCTGATCGGGTGAGGGATGTTGCCAAGCTTGCCGGGCGCCCGGCCCGTTTAAAGCGTGAACGGTTCTTGGCGGAGGGTCCGCAGGCCGTGCGCGAGGCTTTGACTCTCCATCGTGAGCGGACAGCGGCCGGCTGGCCCGCCGTCGTGCATGAGGTCTATGCCAGTGAGGCGTGCCTGGACCGCCTTCCTGAACTTGCCGACCTCGCCGTAGGGACCCAGCTCAGGATCGCCACCGACGAAGTGTTGGCCGCCATGGCGGACACGGTGAATCCCCAGGGGATTGTTGCCGTGTGCAGTTTTGTGGATGTCACTTTGGAGTCAGTGCTCGACGCCGGTCCCCGGCTCATTGCTGTGATGTGCCAAGTCAGGGATCCCGGGAACGCCGGAACGGTCCTGCGCGCCGCAGATGCAGCAGGAGCGGATGCCGTAGTCCTGACCGGTTCCAGCGTGGATATCTACAATCCGAAAGCGGTCCGCTCCACCGCAGGGTCACTCTTCCACTTGCCTGTAGTGCTGGGCGCCGAGGTGGAGGATCTGGTGTCCCGCTGCAAAGAGCTGGGTATTGGAGTCCTGGCCGCTGACGGTTACGGCACGCTGAATCTCGATAAGCTCCAGGACGAAAACGCTGCGCGCAGGGTGGGCGGCGCGTCAGTGACCTCCGAGTACGCCTTGGAAGCACCTACAGCGTGGCTTTTTGGCAATGAGGCGCAGGGATTATCGGATGCTGAGCTGTCCCTTGCAGACCACAGGGTGGCAGTGCCGGTTTATGGTTCAGCCGAAAGCCTCAACCTGGGAACAGCGGCCACGGTGTGCCTCTATGCCAGCGCACGTTCCCAGCAGTATTCAAGCACAACTCTTTCAAATCCAACGAGGTGACCTGTCGTGGCTGCTGGTGGCGGTTCCAAAGCGATTGTGGCGGCCCTGGCCGCCAACCTGACCATTGCTGTCCTGAAATTCCTTGCGTTCTTCCTCACGGCGTCGTCATCCATGCTCGCCGAGGCCATCCACTCCGTGGCGGACTCAGGCAATCAGGTCCTGTTGCTGATCGGTGGCAAACGCTCCAAGCGCGCAGCAAGCCCTGAGCACCCTTTCGGGTACGGCCGGGAACGGTATATCTACGCCTTTATTGTTTCGATCGTTCTTTTCAGTGTGGGTGGCCTCTTCGCCCTCTATGAGGCGTACGAGAAATTCCATGATCCCCACGGCATTGAGGGGGATTTCTGGTGGGTGCCCCTGGCTGTCCTGGCGGGCGCGATCCTGGCTGAAGGGTTTTCTTTCCGGACGGCAATCATCGAATCGAACCACATCCGGGGCAAGCAGTCCTGGGTCAAGTTCGTCCGAAACGCCAAGCAGCCTGAGTTGCCCGTGATCCTCCTTGAGGACTTCGGAGCACTGCTTGGCCTGCTCTTTGCGCTCTTCGGCGTGGGCATGACCTTGGTGACCGGCAATGGTGTGTGGGACGCCTTCGGCACTGCAATGATTGGCCTGCTGCTCGTGGCCATCGCGGTGGTCTTGGCGATGGAAACAAAGTCGCTGCTCCTGGGGGAGTCAGCAACCAAGGAAGATGTCCAGCGGATCACCGAGGCCATCCAGGCGGACGGCACCCACATCATCCACCTCAAGACCATGCACCTGGGCCCGGAAGAGTTGCTGGTAGCGGCAAAAATTTCCATGGGCGCCTCGGAAACGGGCCAGGAAATCGCGCAGGGAATTGACGACGCCGAGCAAAGGATCCGCGCGGCAGTCCCGATCGCGCGGGTCATCTACCTGGAGCCGGATATCGAACGCGCGCAGGCACCGACGCCCTGATTTCCCCCGGCTTAACTCCCGGCAGGCCCTAACGGACCAAGGGCCTCTTGCGTTCCAGGAGGCCGCTGATAAGCGCAACGCCCAGGCCCAGGATAGCCAGGACCGCGCCCACCAGTGCGGGAGCAACGTAACCCCATCCCCAGGCGATTACTGTGCCGCCGAGGAAGGCGCCCAGGGCGTTGGCGATATTGAGCGCTGAGTGATTCAGGGACGAGGCAAGTGATGCGGCGCCCGGGGCGGCATCCAGAAGCCTGGTTTGCAGGGCGGGCGTGAGCATGGAACCCACTCCGCCCACAACGAACGCCATGATGAACGCAGCCCACGCCCAGTGCACGGCGATGGCGTAAACCACCAAGGCCACAGCAATGCCGGGCATCACCCAGTAGATGGTGCCCATCACGGACTTGTCGGCTATGCGGCCACCGATGATGTTGCCGGCCACCATGCCAAGGCCATACAGCGCCACAACGGCCGGTATGAGGTTCTCGGAAATCCCGGCCACGGAGGTCATGGTGTGGGCGATATACGTGTAGACGGCAAAGAAGCCACCGAAACCGATGATTCCGATCAGCAATGCGAGCCACACCTGGAGCCGTTTCAGTGCTCCGAGTTCCCGCCGGATGCTGGCATCCGGGTGGGCAGCTTCAAAGGGAACGAACTTCCAGATCATCGCCACTGTCACCAGGCCAATGGAGCCAACAATGATGAACAGGAGCCTCCACCCGAAGGTTTGCCCCACCCAGGTTGCAACGGGCACACCGATCACATTGGAGACGGTGAGGCCGGCCATGACCATGGAGATGGCCCACCCGCGCTTGGTGGGGGCCACCAGCCCTGCGGCAATAACAGCAGCGACGCCGAAGAACGCACCATGGGGGAGGCCTGAAGCGAAGCGGGACACCAGCATCAGGCCGTAATCCGGAGCGAAGAAAGACGTGAGGTTGGCCAGGGACAGGAAAAGCATGAGTCCCAGGGCCAGGTGCTTCTTGGGCAGCTTGGCGCCGAAAGCTGCGAACAGGGGAGCGCCTATGACGACGCCCAAGGCGTAGGCCGAAATGAGGTTGCCTGCCTCAGGGGTACTGATGCCCAGGCCCTGTTCCACTTCCTTGAGCAGTCCCATCATGGCGAATTCCGTGGTGCCGATGGCAAAGCCACCCATGGCCAGCGCCAGGATAGCCAGGCCAAGGTGACGTTTGGCCGACTTCGCCGTGGCGGGTTGGGACATGGTGGTAGTCATAAGCCTGCTTCGTGAGGGGTTCCGGGGGGGCCCGGGAAGAGTCGAGAAAATCCGATAACAAGCTTAGTCCCCGGTTGGGTCCCCTGGCATGGCTTTGTGACCATGCCCATGCCTGATCCGCAATACACTGGCGGGGTGACTGCACTGATCAACGTCGTGGGCGCCGCCGTCGTCGACTCCTTGGAAGCCCCCGCACGCCTTCTCGCCGCGAGGCGCTCAGCGCCCCCGCAGTTGGCTGGAATGTGGGAATTTCCCGGAGGGAAGGTTGAAGCCGGGGAGGCCGCGGAATCAGCGCTGCACCGTGAGCTCGCCGAGGAGTTGGGAATCGGTGTTGTCCTTGGCGCGGAACTTGAATCAGGCAACCCCACGGGATGGACGCTCAACGATCGCGCTTCCATGAGGGTGTGGTTCGCTGAAGTTTTGTCCGGAGATCCGGCGCCGTTGGAAGACCACGATGAGCTGCGTTGGGTGTCGCTGGAGGACGCGGACGAGGTCTTTGGCCTTCGGTGGATCCCCGCGGACTTGCCCATTGTCCGGGCGCTGCTGGCCCATGTGGGCGTTCTTGCCCACGAGTGATTGAGCGCTCTTCTAGAAGAGCGTTTCCTGGCCCGGGGCCGGAGTCGGGCCCGCCACCGCAGGGGAGGACGCCTGGGCCGAGGCGCCGTGACGTGGGGCATTGCGGTGGCTGAAACCCGAGGTGCCGGAAAAACCGTACTTTGCTTTGAAATGGTTCACCCGGCCGGACAGCCAGATGCCGTACTCCTTGGACGCGTAGGAGCCCTTCCCGTAAAGGCGGCGGTACTTTCCCACCAGTTCGGGATGTTCGGCAGCCAGCCAGGTCATAAACCACTCCCTGGTTCCTGGTTTGAGATAGAGCGCACCCGCGCTGATACCCGTGGCACCAGCCTGGGCCAGCTCAGCAAACAGGGAGTCCAATGCCTCGTCCGAGTCGGTCAGCCACGGCAGGATGGGCATTGCCATGACGCCGCACCCCAGACCGGCGTCCCGAAGACGGGAAATAAGCTTCAGGCGCGCCCTGGGCGAGGGTGTGCCCGGTTCTATCAACTGCGCGAGATCTTCGTTGGTCATGGCCAAAGAAATTCCAAGGTCCACGGAAACCTGCGCAGCGGCATGCTTCAGCAGAGGAATGTCCCGCCCCAGCAGCGTCCCTTTGGTAAGGATGGAGAAAGGCGTTCCGGAATCGGCCAGTGCCTCAATGATTCCGGGCATCAGCGAGTAGCGGCCTTCCGCGCGTTGGTAAGGGTCCGTGTTGGTACCCAGTGCCACTTGGGCCCGGGTCCACGAAGGTTTGGCCAGTTCCTTGCGCAGGACATCGGCCGCGTTGATCTTTACCACCACTTGGGAATCGAAGTCCCTGCCGGCATCGAAGTCCAGATACGTGTGGCTCTTACGGGCAAAACAGTAAACACAAGCATGGCTGCATCCCCGGTAAGGGTTCACGGTCCATTCGAAGGGCATGGCAGACCCCGCAGGCACCTTGTTGAGCACTGACTTGGCGGTGACCTCATGGAAGGTGACTCCGGAGAACTCAGGAGTTGAAATGGAACGCACAAGCCCGGCCAGGGGCAACAGAGCATCCGCGGCCGGGGCAGGGCCTGGAGCTCCGCTGCCGTTGGTCCCGGCCTCCGGTCCGCGCTTGGGCGAAAGTGCTTGTGCGTCCCATCTCATGGACTCCATTCGAATATATGTTCGAATTTTTGTCAAGATCCCATCAGGACAGTTCCCACACCACCACAACGCTGGCAGCTACCGACGACTCACCGGCTTCCACCGGAAGTGACTCGGTGGCCATGGAGGCCCTGACCATCCCGCCCAACGGAACCGGTGAGGAATGCGCCGGTTGTTGCGATATGGAGACCACGGTGCCCAGCGTCGAGGCGGCCAGTGCCGCATACTTTTCCGCACGTGCAACGGCGTCCTCCCAGGCTGCCTCCTGTGCTCGCAGGACAACACGGGAGGGATCGGCAAAACCCTGCTCAATCCCATTGATCCTGATGTCATCCCCGCCTGCAGCCACGGCAGCGGAGATGACGGCGGGAGCGTCAGCCTGCCTGCGGACGGCAACGTGGAGGGTTGAGGTGGCAATATAGGCCGACACCCGTTGTCCTTGGCCTTCCACCCAGAGCAGATCGGCCCTGAGGTTGAGGCCGCTGGTCCGCAGATCGCTGTCGCTGACTCCCGCAGCACGGACTGCTGCGGCGACGGCGGCAGCTGCTGTGCCGGCGTCGGCGTATGCTTCTGCTGCCGTGTCACGCCGGGTCTCCACTCCCAACGTCAGGGTGACCAGATCGGGGGCAGCGCTTGCGCTGGCCGTACCAGTGACGGTGATGGTCCGGTTCATGTCAGGCCTCATTCTGTAGGTTGGGCGGCGGAGCCGGGGGGGCGGTGTGCAGGGCTGGGGTAACCGCCGGCTGAGAGGCCGGCCTGGCGTTCAAAGAAGTTCGATGTTCCCGGATTGCCGCTTCGGAAAGTCGACCACAGGGCGGCCAGCCCATAGAGAGCCAGAAATGGCAGGCCAAGGCAGTAGGCGTACTGGGTGCTGTGCCGTTCCTCGTGGCCCAACAGGACGGCGCTGGTTCCGGCCACCTCATGCGGCGCCCTGTAAATGACCACATTGCCAACGGTGAAAGCGCCTGCGTCCGGGAATCTCCAGCGGTACCCCGCGGCGATCAGCAACCCGCGGGGACCCTTGGACACCGTGGTCCGCGCAGCCGCCGCCACTGCCAAACCCAGCGGCGTGGACAGATTCACGATGTTGATGATCTGCCGCAAGCGCTGGAGGGGAGTCATGTGGCCATGCTAACCCTACTGCCGGAGGCCCAGGGCAGGTTGCGGGGTACGCTGTTCGGGCACACGGTCCCGGCGCTCCGGCGGGACCGGAATCTCAATGGGGGAAGAAGACGAATGAAAGCGAAACGCCTGATGGGCACCGTGGGTGTCCTGTTGGCCATCATGATCGCGCTGACGGGCTGCGTGAAGCTCAATATGTCAGTGAAGGTCAATAATGAAAAAAGCGTCGACTACGAGGTTGTTTACGCGATCCAGAAGTCAGTATTGGGCGATAAGTCCTTTGACGAGTTCATGGAATCCAACGGCAGCGGCAGCCAGCAAATGGACGTCCCGGAGGGCGCAACCGTTGTTGACTACGAAGACGAGAAGTACAAGGGCAAGCGCATCACTGCTGCCAACCTTGATCCGGCCAAGCTGGCGGAGTCATCCAGTTCCGAGAATCCCTTCTCGCTGAAGAAGGAGGGCGATTTCTACGTCCTGTCCATGGGCGGCGTGACGGGAGCGGACAGCGGTGATCCCCAGGCGTCCAGCATGGCCAAGTCCATGTTCGACGAAGCCTCCGTCACCTTTACGTTCCCCGGCAAGGTGGTGGAAGCCAACGGCGCCAAGGTTGATGGCAACACGGCTACGTTCGACATGCTGTCCATCAAGGAAACCACTGTCATGGCCAAAGCAGAGGCCAATGCCGGAATTCCGCAGTGGATCATCTGGGCCCTGGTGGCCCTGGTGGTTGTGGCCGCGGCTCTCGTCCTCTTCCTCGTCCTGCTCAGGAGGAAGAAGGCTGCAGCCCCTGCAGTTGCAGGCGACGGGTCCCTCGCGCCGCAGGGTTATGGCCCCGATCAGGCGGGCGATGTTCCGCCGGCCCAGCAGGGGTTCACGCCGCCGGCGCAGCCGGGTGGGACGCAGCCAGGTCCGAAGGGCGACGACGGTCAGGACCGCAGCAACCCGCCCGTGGGTTAAGAGCGGCTTGTGAGCTTCAACTAGACTGAGGAGTAGTGCCCGCCGTTCGCGGTGGGTGCTACTCCTTTGTTTTGCAGCCTGCCCCGCCGGCCGCTCCCAACTCGTAGCTAAGAACAGTAGATGACTGACACTTTGCCAGGCGCCGACATCCCGAATCCGCTGGATGAAGCCGCCATAAATTCTGCCGTCGAGGACGCTGTTGCCGCGATCGCGGCCGCTTCCTCCCTCGAAGAACTCAAGGCCGTGCGCCTCGCCCACACGGGCGAGAAGTCGCCGTTAAGCCTCGCAAACCGTGAAATAGGTGGGCTGGCCAAAGAGCACAAAGCGGCCGCCGGCAAGCTCATGGGTTCCTCGCGTGGGCGGGTCAACCAGGCGCTCGCAGCACGGACGGTGGTTCTTGAGGCCGAAAACGATGCCCGGATTCTGTTGGAAGAAACCGTGGATGTCACCGCCGCACCGCGTCGCCGCCGTGCAGGTGCGCGCCACCCGCTGTCCACGCTGCAGGACCGTGTCTCGGACATTTTCGTTGGCATGGGCTGGGAAATTGCCGAGGGCCCGGAAGTGGAATCGGAATGGTTCAACTTCGATGCACTGAACTTCAAGCCTGACCACCCGGCCCGCGAAATGCAGGACACCTTCTTCGTGGAGCCCCCCGAAGCGCACCTGCTCATGCGCACCCACACCTCACCGGTCCAGGTGCGCTCCATGCTGGAGCGGGAAGTTCCCATCTATGTGCTGTGCCCGGGCAAGGTGTTCCGTACCGATGAACTGGACGCCACGCACACTCCTGTCTTCCACCAGTTCGAGGGCCTTGCGATCGACAAGAACCTCAGCATGGCCGATCTCCGCGGCACCCTGGAGCATTTCGCACGGCAAATGTTTGGCGATGAGGCCTCCATCCGCCTGCGCCCCAACTACTTCCCGTTCACGGAACCCTCAGCGGAACTGGACATCTGGCACCCGGGTGCCAAGGGCGGGCCGCGTTGGATCGAATGGGGCGGCTGCGGCATGGTCAACCCCAACGTTCTGCGGGCTGCCGGGATCGACCCGGACGTCTATTCAGGTTTTGCCTTCGGAATGGGCATTGAGCGTACGCTCATGTTCCGCAACGAGGTCGGCGATATGCGCGACATGATCGAAGGCGATGTACGTTTCAGCGAGCACTTCGGGATGGAGATCTAACAGTGCGTATCCCACTTTCCTGGTTGCGTGAATTCGCGCAGGTACCGGCCGATGCAACGGCCGAAGACGTTATGGCGGACCTGGTCAAGGTCGGCTTCGAAGAAGAGGACGTCCACCGCCCCACGGACCAGCTTTCCGGTCCGGTGGTGGTTGGCCAGGTCCTGAGCCTGGTCAAGGAGCCGCAAACCAACGGCAAGACCATCAACTGGTGCCAGGTCCGGGTTGTTCCTGAAGGGCAGGAGCAGACCCTCACCGGCGAGGGCATTGATCCTTCCGGTGTGCAGGGCATCATTTGCGGCGCCCACAACTTTGTTGAGGGCGACAAAGTGGTTGTCACCCTTCCGGGAGCTGTCCTGCCCGGCAACTTCCAGATCTCGGCGCGCAAGACCTACGGTCACCTTTCCGCGGGCATGATTGCGTCGGTCCGTGAACTGGGCATCGGCGATGACCACGACGGCATCCTTGTCCTGTCCCGCATCGGACTGGACCCGGAAATCGGCACTGACGCCATGGAACTCCTGGGTTTGTACGATCAGGCCGCGGAAATCAACGTCACTCCGGACCGGGGCTATGCCTTCTCCATCCGTGGCGTTGCCCGCGAGTACGCCCACGCCACCGGCACCGGGTTCACCGATCCGGCGTCGAAGGTCAACGCTCCGTCCACCCTCCAGGGTGGTTACGGCGTGAAGCTTAACGACGACGCGCCGATCTACGGCAAACAGGGTTGCGATCGCTTTGTTGTCCGCACTGTACGTGGCGTGGATCCCTCGCGGCCCACACCGCCGTGGATGTCCTCCCGTCTACGCCTTGCCGGGATCCGGAGCATCTCCCTGCCGGTGGATATTTCCAACTACGTGATGCTTGAGCTGGGCCAGCCCAACCACTGCTATGACCTGGACAAGCTCTCGGGCGACATCGTGGTCCGCCGCGCCGTGCCCGGAGAGAAGATCACCACCCTTGATGACAAGGAACGGAAGCTCGACGTCGAGGACTTGCTGATCACTGATGATTCCGGCGCGATTGGCATTGCCGGCGTCATGGGAGGTGCCCACACCGAGGTGTCCGATTCCACTACCAACATCCTGGTGGAAGCGGCACACTTCGATGAGGTGTCGATTGCGCGTTCGCGCCGTCGCCACAAGCTGCCATCCGAGGCGTCCAAGCGCTTCGAGCGGGGTGTGGACTGGCACGTCGCCCACAAGGCTGCCCAGCGGGTAGTGGACTTGCTGGTGGAGCTCGCTGGTGGAACGGCAGACGACGCCGGAACCGACGTCGGAACCGCGCCTGCCCCTGTAACCATCGATCTCCCCGCAGAGTTCGCCTCCGCCCGGATCGGCATCGACTTCACTGAGCAGCAGATCACCACGTCCCTTGAGGACCTGGGGGCAGCAGTGGAAAAATCCGCTTCGGGCTACAAGGTCACGGCTCCCAGTTGGCGCAACGATCTGGAAACCAAGGAAGACCTCTCCGAGGAAGTCGCCCGTTTGGTGGGTTACGACCAGATCCCCTCCACTCTGCCCGTCGCCCCTCCGGGACGCGGTTTGAGCCGGAGCCAGCAGCAGAAGCGCCGGGTTGTCCAGGCGCTCGCGGATGCGGGCCTCACCGAGGTGCTGTCCTACCCGTTCGTGACGAAGGCCGCCAACGACACCTTCGGCGTAGCGGAAGAGGGCGCTGCCCGCACTGCGCTGAAGCTTGCCAACCCGATCAGCGAGGAACACGGTTACCTCCGGACCTCAGTCCTTCCGGGACTCATCGAAGTAGCGCGCCGCAACCACTCCCGCGGGTTCCGTGACCTGGCCCTGTTCGAGGCCGGTTCGGTGTTCCTGCCGGGGGAGAAGCTGGGTACGGAGTCCATTCCGCCGCTGGGCGTCAAGCCTTCTGATGAGGTACTTGACGGCTTGTACGACGGCGTCCCTCACCAGCCGCTGCACATCGCAGCAGTTCTGACCGGCCATGACTCCCCGGCAGCCGCGACGCATACGCCGCGAGCCTGGGATTGGGCGGATGCCCTGGATGTCGCCCGCTTGGTGGCAGATGTACTGGGCGTGGAGCTTGTGGTGAGCCAGGGAAGCCACCAGGCGTTCCACCCGGGCCGGGCCGCCCAGCTTGCACTCCGTAGCGGGGACGTCGTTGGATTCGCGGGGGAGCTTCACCCGAAGCTTCTCGCCTCCCATGACATGCCGGCGCGTTCGGTGGCAGTCGAGCTTGACGTGGAGGCCCTCTTCGAGGCGTCCGCAGATGTGATCGTCGCCAAGAACATCTCGGGTTTCCCCGTGGCAACCCAGGACGTTGCGTTGGTAGTCCCGCAGGATGTGCCAGCGGATCAGGTCCTGGCGGCCCTTCGCGAAGGGGCCGGAGAACTCCTTGAAGACGTTGCCCTGTTTGACGTGTACTCGGGAGCTGGAATCGAGGACGGCAAGAAGTCCCTGGCGTTCGGCCTGCGTTTCCGTGCCAACGACCGGACACTGACGGCGGATGAAGCATCAGAAGCCCGTGCGGCGGCCGTAGCTGTTGCAGCCGAGCGCTTCGGAGCTGTCCAGCGCTGACCTGGCTTGTGATTGAAGATCCCCGGAACCACCAGGTTCCGGGGATCTTCTTTTTTGTTGATATTGGACTCCCGGCATATTGACATACTATTCACATGTGTATGACAGTTTTGTCATACACATGTGAAGCATGTGTATCACATCTATCGCGCGGTTCCCGGAACCGTCCTTTGAAAGGTATCCATGAAGAAGCAGAACGTCGCTGTGCTTGTCGGGGCAGCAGTAATGGCCCTGACGTCCTCGCTCGGTGGAGCTGCCATGGCGTCAGAGTCGTCGCCCCAAGCAGTTAGTGCGGAGGTCCAGCCCGTATCCCACACAGTGGACAAGACGCAGACGTCGGGATCGGCTGCATCCCCACTGGCTGACAGGTACACCATTGCCGCGCCCACCAAGAATGGCGGCGCTTCCACAGACTCGGTCATCGGCGCTGATGGTCGGGTCCGCATCACCAACACCACCGCCGCCCCCAACCGTTCCATCGTTCAGATTGAATTCAATGGCGGCTACATCTGCTCCGGCGCACTCATCTCCGCTGACACCGTTCTGACGGCGGGGCACTGCGTTCACGAAGGGGGCACCGGTTCAACCGCAGACTACTCCTGGGGCGTAAAAGTGGCACCCGGACGGAACGGTTCCACTGACCCCTACGGGACGTGCGGTGCCACCCAGCTCCTGACCGATCAGCGATGGATCGATTCGGCCAACACCAACGCCGACTGGGGCGTCATCAAGCTGGACTGCACCATCGGCAACACCACCGGTTGGTTGAGCTATGCAGGAACAACCGCCAGCCTGAACGGAACCAGCACCACGGTCCGCGGCTACCCGGGGGATAAGGCATTTGGCACCATGTGGTCAATGACGGGCGCAATCGATAGCACCCAGGCGGAGAAGGTCTTTTACAAAATGGACACCTATGGTGGCCAAAGCGGCGCCCCTGTCTACAACAGCTCCAACACCATCGTGGCCATCCACACCAACGGCGGCAGCTCTAATTCAGGCACCCGCATCACACCCACGCTGGCCAACTACCTGACCTCTGTTAAGTAGCCAGCTGTTAGTAGCCAGACAAAAGCTATCCCTCGCGTTCCCCGCAGCCCACATGGCTGCGGGGAACGGCGCTTCCTGTCGAAGGAGGCCTCCATGTCGCTGTCATTCATAATGGACAGAAGGGCAGCCAAACGTTCCCGGTGTGTCATCATCAGACGTTGAGGTTACTTGGCCGTGACCGTCGTGAACAGCGATGATGGTTCCAAAGTAGAACGGGGGAGGTCGCGATGGATAGCCCGGTGCTTGAGCTGCGCGGGCTGGACAGCGTTCCGGAGCTGCGGGAAGGACTCCTGGACGTTGGAGTGGCCGCCCATCGACGGGCCCTCCGCTTCGCCAATCCCAAAGACACGGACGAGTTCGTCTCGGGGCGGATCGCCTTGTGGCACTTCGCCGCATCCCTTCTTGATATAGAGCCGGCCCGGCTCACGCCGGACTTTCACTGCCCGCAGTGCGGCACCGGCCAGGACCATGGCCGCCCAGGGTTCCTGCTCGACGGCGGCCCGGCGCCCTTGGCGCTCAGTGCGTCCCGTGCGTCGGGCTGGGTGTTGCTGGCCGGCGTCGTCCATCCAGCGGACGGCCTACGGCTGGGAGTGGACCTGGAAGCCATATCCCGGGTTGGCTTCGATGGCTTTGACGACGTTGCCCTGACTGACAACGAGAAGAGATTCCTGGCGACGGTTCCGGACCGGGACGCACTGTCCCACCGCGCTGGCTTGTGGGCGCGCAAAGAGGCATGGCTCAAGATGACAGGGGAGGGCCTCCGCACCAAGCCGTCCGGGGTGGACGTGCTGGACCTGCCCGGCCTGCGGGATGTCACTGAGAAAGAGCTGCCCGACGGTCTGGTTGCCGCCCTGGCTGTCGGCTAGCGGGCTGCAGGCAAGGGCGGCAAAGTTGCCTCGTAGAGCCACGGACGCAGGATCGCGCCGGCGTCAAAGCCCGCAATGAACGAATCCATGGCCTTGATGAAGGCGTGCGTGGACACCGAACCGAATCGGTTGGTGGCAGTCCAATGGTGCAGGAAGGCGAAGAACGCTTCGTCTCCGGCGGCGAGGCGCACGGCATGGACGGCAAGGGCTCCACGCTTGTAGACACGGTCATCGAACATCAGCTCGGGGCCGGGATCGCCTACCAGAAGATCCTGCGGTCCGGCGTCGAGCCTCTTCCAAGCCGCAGTGGCGCGGGCCTGCACTGTCATGGTCCTGGATTCCTCGGACCACAGCCACTCCGCGTAGCAAGCGAATCCCTCGTGCAGCCAGATGTCCTTCCAGGTGCTGACCGTCAGCGAATTGCCAAACCACTGGTGGGACAGCTCGTGGGCGATCAGGCGCTGGGCTTCCCAGGACGCGCGCATGTGGTTGCGGCCGAAGATTGAGACCGTCTGGGCCTCCAGCGGAATTTCCAGGTCGTCCTCAGTGACCACGGAGGTGTAGTCGCCAAAGGGGTACGGTCCAAAGCAGTCCTCAAAAGTGCGCATCATATCCGGCTGGCGTTCCAGGCCCTCCAGGGCCTCGATCGCCATGCCCGGAGTAACGGCAACATACTGCGGGACCCGGTGATGGGCTCCTTCTGTGTTCAAAGCAACCCGCGAGTACCGGCCGATCTGAACCGTGGCCAAGTAAGTGGCCATCGGCTCGGTCTGCTCATACACCCAGGTTTCACGGCTGGATTTGCGTGAATGGGAGAGCAGCTTCCCGTTGCACACCGGGCGGTAGTCGTCATCCGTCGTGACCGAGATCAGGTAGCTCGACTTGAACCGCGGATGGTCGTTGCAGGGGAACCAGGACGCAGCGCCGTTGGGTTGGCCTGCAACGAGTACGCCGTCCGTGAGCTCTTCCCACCCCACGTCACCCCACAGGCCGCGGCGCGGGCCCGGGTTGCCGTCGTAACGGATCTCCACCACGAACTCCTGGCCGGCCCGGAGGGCAGAACCAGGGCTGAGGACCAGGTGTTCAGCACGGTGGCTGAACTTCTGGACCTTCTTTCCGTCCAGCTGCACTTTGGTTGCCCGCAGTCCCACCAGGTCCAACACCACCTGCGTCATGGCTTCCAGGGCCGTGCACCGCAGGACTGCTTTGCCGATCAGCTTGTTGCTGCCCAATCTGACATCCAGCTCAAGCTCGTACCGGTCAACGCGGTAGCTGGTACTTCCATGATTCAGGGTGTAGGGGTCTGCAAAGGTCACGGGAGGGGAGGTGGGGAGGGTCATGGTCCGTCCAATCTACTTCAGACGGGGCGCCTGTGCTGACGGTCCCGCCCAGGGGCTGACCGGGTTTCCCATCCAGTAGGTACCGGCGGGTACGGTTTCGCCGCGCATTACCAACGAAGCCGGTCCAACTGTTCCGCCGTCGGCGATGGTTGCGGCGGGCAGGATGACGCCGTGCGGGCCCATGGTGGCACCGTTTCCGAGCGTCACGGTGTCCAGGCTCATGACGCGATCGTGGAACAGGTGGGTTTGGACCACGCATCCCCTGTTGACTGTTGAATTTTCGCCCAACGTCACCAGGTCGGCCTCAGGGAGCCAGTAGCTTTCGCACCAGGTACCGCGACCGATCTTGGCTCCCAGTCCGCGGAGCCACCACACCAACGCCGGCGTACCGGCAGCTGATCGGGCAAACCACGGGGCGCTGACCATCTCAATGAAGGTATCCACTACCTCGTTGCGCCAAATGAACGAGCTCCACAGGGGGTGCTCTCCGGCTTTGATGGTTCCTACCAAAACCCATTTGGCGATCACTGAGCTCAGCGCTGCTACGGCTCCGGCACCCAGCATCACCACTCCACCCAGGAGTGCCGCCGCCCAGTAACCCCATCCATGGGCCACCGCATCCAGGACCAGCATCACGCCTACGGCGATGGACACCGTAAGGACCACCGGTACAAGGCGGCATAATTCCCACAGGGCGCGGGCCACCTTGAGCTTAAGCGGCGGCCGGAACGTGCGGCTTTGGTCGGCGTCGACGGCGGTGCGGCGCAACCTGACCGGCGGGCTGCCCAGCCAGGAGGTGCCCGACTTTGCTTTGGCCGGCGTGGCGGAAAGCACGGCCACCAAAGAATTCTTGGGTACATTGCGACCGGCAGCGGTCATACCGGAGTTGCCCAAAAAAGACCTTTTGCCGATCTTGGCCGGTGCGATCTTCATCCACCCACCGCCCAGCTCATAGGAGGCCACCATGGTGTCGTCGGCCAGGAAGGCGCCATCGCCAATGGTGGTCATCTTGGGGACCAGGAGAACGGTTGATGCTTCCACGTTCTTGCCTACCTTCGCGCCCAGCAACCGGAGCCACACGGGAGTGAACAGACTCGCATAGACCGGGAAGAGCAGATCCCTTGCCATGTCCAGCAGCCGTTCGGTGGCCCAGACCTGCCAACCAACCCTGCTGCGCACCCTGTAATAGCCCTCTTTCAGGCCCAGCCCAAGAAGCCTTGCGACTACAAGGATGAGCACCAGGTTCCCAAAGAACCACACCAAGGCAGCCAGCGGAACCGCCATGGCAATCTGTGGAGCAGCGGACCCCAGCGAGTCGTGTCCCCGGATGAATGCCAGGACCACCAAGGCTGCCACCGCCGCCGAGGCAAAGGGGATCAGACCCAGCAGGCCGGAGGCGCTGGCGAAGGCCCACAACCACAGCCTGTCCACCATGGTGCGTTGGGGCACTGATTCTGGCCAGTCGTGCTTGGCTTTGCCGCGCCGTTCCGCAGGAGAACCTGCCACCATGTGGCCGGACTTGACCTTTCCGAGGACGGCGGACCCTGCTTCGACGTGCGCTCCTGCGCCGATGGTCGCACCCGGCATCAGCGTGCTTCGGGCGCCCACAATCGCCCCGGCGCCCACGTGGATAGCGCCAATGTGCACCGAGTCGCCGTCCACCCACCAGCCGGAAAGGTCAACCTCGGGCTCGATGTTCGCTCCGCTGCCCAAGGAGAGCAAACCTGTGACAGGCGGCAGGGAATGCAAATGCACGTCCCGCCCGATCCGGGCACCCAACGCCCTGGCGTAGTACGGAACGAACGGGGCGCTGGCGAGGCCAATTGCGCCCGAGAGGTCCTGGATCTGTTCGGCGAGCCACAGCCGCAGGTGGGTCTTGCCGGAGCGGGGGTAGGTTCCAGGCGTGATCCGGCCAAGAAGCATCCGCGCGGCAAGAACCGAAATCGCCATCCGGCCCAGTGGGCTGACAAAGATCAACCAGGACGCGGCCACCCACCACCAGGAGATCACGGGTGCAGCGCTAAACCCGGCAAGGGCTGCCAGCAGATTGTTCGCTGCCATGAGATAGGTCAGCCACCGCATCCCCACCAGGATGTGCAACGGCACGCCCATGAGGACTTGGAAAACCCGGGACTTCAATGCGGTGGGCCGCACGGTACGTTCTGCGGCCGGACCCGGGAGCACCCCCTCGGGAAGTGACAGTCGTGCTGCCTCGATCAGCGCACCAATCCGTGGCGTCGCATAAATGTCGGCAACGGTGATGGTGGGGTAGCGGACCCGCAGCGCCGACACGAGTTGGGCTGCTGCCAGGGAGCCACCCCCATAAGCGAAGAAGTCGGCATCCAGGGAGCTGACCGGGCTGCCCAGGACTGCTTCCCACTGGTCAACAATCCAGCGGGCGTCATCTGCCACGTTCAGCGGCGCGCCGTCTGTCTCTTTGGCCGAGCCCCCGGCCAACGGCCAGGGGAGGGCGTGCCGGTCCACCTTGCCGCTGGTTTTGGTGGGCAGCGACTCAACCGTCGTGAGCAGGGGAATGAGCGCAGCCGGCAGGCTCTCGCCGAGTCGGCGGCGCGCTTCCTCCAAATCCAGTCCGGTGCCGTCCAGTCCTGCGCTGTCGGCCGGGGCCAGGTATCCCACCAGGATCTGGTTGCCGGCAGCGGTTGTCTGAACGGCCGCTGCTGCGCCGGCCACGCCGGGGAGGGACTGCAGGGCCGCATCAATTTCGCCCAGTTCTATGCGGCGGCCACCCAGTTTCACTTGTTCATCGGCACGGCCCATGAACACAAGGCCTTCAGCTTCGAAGCGGACAAGATCACCGGAGCGGTAGGCGCGGTCCCAGCCGAGCGTGGCCATGGGGGCGTATTTCTCTGCGTCCTTGGCCGGGTCCAGGTAGCGGGCCAGGCCAACTCCGCCAATGATCAATTCGCCAATCCCGCCTTCGGCCACCGGCACGCCGTCGGAATCAACCACCGCCAGGTCCCACCCGTCCAGGGGCAGGCCGATCCTGACGGGACCCGGGCCGCCCAATGGGGCAGCGCAGGCCACCACCGTTGCTTCGGTGGGACCGTAGGTGTTCCACACTTCGCGTCCGTCAACGGCCAGGCGCTCAGCCAGTTCGGGTGGGCAGGCTTCACCGCCGAAGATCAGGAGGCGGACGTTCTCAAGGGCCTCTGCAGGCCACAGCGCTGCAAGGGTGGGAACGGTGGAAACCACGGTGATGCCGTGGTTGATGAGCCAGGGACCCAGGTCCATCCCGGTCCGGACCAGCGCCCGCGGTGCGGGAACCAGGCAGGCACCGTGCCGCCAAGCGAGCCACATCTCCTCGCAGGAGGCATCAAAAGCCACCGAGAGGCCCGCCAGCACGCGGTCCTGTGGGCCGATCGGTTCGGCTTGGAGGAAGATCCGGGCTTCGGCGTCAACGAAGGCAGCGGAGGACCGGTGTTTGACGGCTACACCCTTGGGTGTTCCCGTGGAGCCGGAAGTGAAGATGATCCAGGAATCGTCCTCCAGGCCGGGGGATTCAGGGGAAACGGACGGCCGGAGGGAGCCAGTGGTCTGGATGGCCAGGCCGGCGCCGATGACCGCTGCCACCTTGGCTTCACCGAAGACCAGCCGCGCCCGCTCCTCGGGGTCGTCGGCATCCACCGGAACGTAGGCGGCACCCGCGGCAAGGATACCGAGGATCGCAACATAGAGGTGGTTTGTCCCTGACGGTATCCGGACTCCGATTTTGTCCCCATGGCCCAGGCCGGACTCATTGAGCCGGAGCGCAAACGAGCGCACAGCTGTGAGCAGTTCGGTGTAACTCAGGGATTTCTGGCCATCGTCCAGGGCCGAAGCCTCCGGGTAGGACTCCGCCGTGTCCATCAGGATGTCCAAGAGCGTTCGCTCTGCGGGTGCTGCGTCGCCGCCGGGCAGCTGGGGGCGGTATGTGGTCAGGGCAGGCGTCGGCCCGGCCCCCACGGGATGTTCTGTGCTCACGGCATTACCTTTCCGGAGAAAGGTGAACAAAAGGTGTCGGATTGTGCGTGTCCGTCACATGGTGTTGCGGGGCCGTTTGTGTGCTGGACATCTTGTGGTGCGGTCCGGGCGTTTTCATCTAGGGAACCAGAAGGACTTTGCCGGTGGTGCGGCGTCCTTCCAGGTCACGGTGTGCCTGTGCCGCTTCCGCAAGCGGATACGTTGCTCCGACCCGGACCGAGAGGGTTCCCTTGGCGGCAGCATCAAAGATCTCAGCTGACCGCCACCTGCGCTCGTGGGAGTTCTGAACGAAGTGGGCCATGGTGGGCCTGGTCAGGGACAGCGATCCGGCCGCGTTCAGTCGCTGTGGATCAAACGGCGGCACGGGACCTGAAGCGGCTCCGAAGAGAACCAGTGATCCCCTGATCCGCAGGCTTCTGAGGGAATCGTCGAACGTGTCCTTGCCAACGCCGTCGTACACCACGTTGACGCCGTCGCCGTCCGTCAGTTCACGTACCTTGTCCGCGAAGCCCTCATAGCGGAGCACCTCATCGGCGCCGGCCTGGGTGGACAGGGCCGCCTTTTCGTCCGAGGACAC
This sequence comes from Paenarthrobacter ilicis, assembly GCF_016907545.1. Classification (NCBI taxonomy): domain Bacteria; kingdom Bacillati; phylum Actinomycetota; class Actinomycetes; order Micrococcales; family Micrococcaceae; genus Paenarthrobacter; species Paenarthrobacter ilicis. The sequence continues at coordinate 1,550,912 of NZ_JAFBCD010000001.1, forward strand.
CGTGGTGATCACACGGGCACCCCGGGCCTTGAGCAGTTGCGTCAGCAACAGACCCACACCGCCGGCTCCGGCGTGCAGCAACACAGTGTGCCCGGGCTCCACGCGGAACGATGAATTCATCAGGTAGTGCGCAGTGATGCCTTGCAGCGGAAGTGCAGCGGCGGTTTTGTCGTCGACGCCGGCGGGTACGGGAAGTGCCTTGGCGGAGTCCACCACGGCGTACTCCGCGTAGGTCCGGACGCCTTCGGCCGTGGCAACGCGATCCCCTACGGAAAATTCTTCAACGCCTTCACCGATGGCTTCGATGGTTCCCGCCGCTTCGGCGCCGGGGGTGAAGGGGTAATCGACGGCATAGATGCCGCTTCGCTGGTAGGTCTCGATGAAGTTGACGCCCGCGGCGGCAACCTTGATGAGCAATTGGCCGGGCCCAGGCTGCGGCGGCTCCACCGATGAGTACTCCAGGACCTCGGGTCCGCCTGGCTGCCGGGCAACTATTGCGTTGGTCATGCTGGCTCCTCACTCCGGGGCGGTCCTTCCGGCGCCCGGTTCCAGAACCTATCCTAGGGACGTTGGAGGCTCCCGTGTAGAACGTTCAGCGGCGTCCGTGAGTCGACGCGACAGGGCATTCGAAGCCGCGGCCTGCTGCCAAGCCCACCTCGTTGAGGTAGCTGACCACGATCCCGTAGGACTGCATCAGTGTTGTTTCCGTGTACGGAATCGAGTGCTTGGCGCAGAATCCGCGCACGATCTTGGTGGCCTTATGCAAGTGGGGCCGGGCCATATCCGGGAACAAGTGGTGCTCAACCTGGCGGTTGAGTCCACCCAGGAGGAAGTCCATGAAGATACCCCCGGAGATGTTGCGCGAGGTGCGGATCTGCCGGTTGAGGAAGTCCACGCGGCTGTCCTTGGGGAGGACGGGCATGCCCTTGTGGTTGGGTGCAAAGGAGGCGCCCATGTAGAACCCGTAGACCACAATCTGCACCCCAAGGAAGGCGAATGCCATGCCGAGGGGAAGGAAAGTGAAGGCGAGTACTGGAAGGGCAGCAAGCCGTACCAAGAGAATGGGCGTCTCGACCCACCGGTGATGCACCTTCTGCTTGCCGAAAACAAAGCGAAGCGAATCAAACTGCAGGCTCAGGCCCAGGAGCGTCAGCAGCGGGAAGAAAAACCAGCCCTGTTTCCTGGTCAGGAACGCCAGGCGGCCCTTGCGCTCTGCAGCCGCCTCTTCGTAGAACACCAGGGCATTGTTCTTGATGTCCGGGTCCTTGGAGATGACGTTGGGGTTGTTGTGGTGGGCGCCGTGTTTCTGTTCCCACCAGGAGTAGCTGATGCCGGCGACGCCGGTGGCCAGGAGCCTGGCTGACCAATCGTTGCAGCGGCGCGAGGCGAAGATCTGCTTGTGCCCGGCCTCGTGGGCCAGGAAGCTCAGCTGTGTACAGAGAATGCCCACGGCTGCGGCGATCAGGAGTTGGTACCAGGATTGTCCAATCAAGGCGAAGCCGAGCCATGTGCCTGCCATGAGGAGCGCCAAGGCCACGAAGACCCAGATATAGAAGCCGCTCCGGCGTTCAAGGAGTCCAGCAGCTTTTACGCACTTGAGGAGCTCGGAATAGCTTTGGACAACGGGATTCGGTCTGATGGCGCGGACTGTGGCGCGTTCAGCGGTGGGCGTGGGTGACATGGTGTGTCCCGTATCGCTAACGGGCAACGCTGCAGCCGACGTTCGGACTGCACGGTCTGGATCACCCTTTACTAAGTATACGTGCCATACCCCGAATATGGATGACATCACCAGTGCATGCATAAATATCGGCTTGCATGAATATTATTGCTGTATAGTAAAGCCATGACTATTTCTGTTGCCGTATCCGGAGCCAGTGGCTACGCCGGGGGAGAAGTGCTGCGGCTGCTCGCAAACCACCCGAACGTCACCATCGGCGCGATCACCGCGCACAGCAACGCCGGTTCCAGGCTAGGGGAGTTGCAGCCGCATCTCCATGGTTTGGCAAGCAGGATTCTTGAGGACACCACGGTGGACAACCTGTCAGGCCACGATGTCGTGTTCCTGGCCCTCCCGCACGGTGCCTCGGCGGAGATTGCAGCCCAGCTCCCCGAGGGCACAGTGGTCATCGACGCCGGCGCGGACCACCGCCTGCAGGATCCCGCCGCATGGGAGAAGTTCTACGGCTCGGCCCACGCCGGTACGTGGCCCTACGGGCTCCCGGAACTGCCCGGCCAGCGCGAAATCCTCAAGGGTGCCACCCGCATCGCCGTACCCGGGTGCTACCCGACGTCGGCCCTGCTGGCCTTGACGCCCGGGTTCGCCAACAAGCTCCTCCACGCTGACGACGTCGTGATTGTTTCTGCCTCCGGAACCTCCGGCGCGGGCAAAGCCGCGAAGGTCAACCTGATCGGCTCCGAGGTCATGGGCTCCATGAGCCCCTATGGTGTGGGCGGTGGACACCGGCATACCCCGGAAATCGAGCAAGGTCTCTCCAACGCCGCCGGAGAGCCCGTGACGGTGTCCTTCACACCCACGCTGGCGCCGATGAGCCGGGGAATCCTCACCACGGCAACTGCCAAGGTCAAAGCAGGCGTCACGGAAGCAGACCTCCGGCAGGCCTGGGCCGACGCGTACGACGACGAGCCGTTCGTGCACCTCCTCCCCGAGGGGCAGTGGCCCACCACCAAGTCGGTGCAGGGCTCCAACCACGCGGTGATGCAGTTGGCGTTCGACCAGCACACCGGACGCGTGGTGATCACCAGCGTGATCGACAACCTCACCAAAGGAACTGCCGGCGGAGCCGTGCAGTCCATGAACATTGCCCTTGGCCTGGACGAAACCGCCGGCCTGAACCTGCAGGGAGTAGCACCGTGACCATTACCGCACCCCAAGGATTCCGCGCCGCCGGAATCAAAGCCGGCATCAAGGCATCAGGCAACCCGGACATGGCCTTGGTGGTCAACGACGGCCCCTCCAAAGCCGCCGCTGCGGTGTTTACCTCCAACCGCGTGGCTGCTGCCCCCGTCCACTGGTCCCGCCAGGTGGTCAGCGACGGGCGGGTGGATGCGATCGTCCTGAACTCCGGCGGAGCCAACGCGTGCACGGGCCCGCAGGGCTTCCAAAACACCCACGCAACGGCCGAGAAAGTTGCCGAAGTGCTGGGAGTCTCCGCGTCCGACGTCGTGGTGTGTTCCACCGGGCTCATCGGCGAACAGCTGCCCATGGACAAAATCCTTCCGGGCGTTGACGCCGCCTTCAAACAGCTTTCAGCCGACGGCGGCTCCGCAGCGGCAACCGCGATCATGACCACGGACAGCGTGTCCAAGGAAGCCGTCTTCACCGGAACCGATGCCGAAGGCAAGCAGTTCACGGTAGGCGGCATCGCCAAAGGGGCCGGCATGCTGGCCCCAGGCCTGGCCACCATGCTGGTGGTCCTGACCACCGACGCCGAAGTTCCCGCCAATGAGTTGGACGTGGTTCTCCGTGACGCCACCCGCGTCACCTTTGACCGGGCAGACTCGGACGGTTGCATGTCCACCAACGACACCGTGGTGCTGATGGCATCGGGCGCCTCGGAGGCTCTGCCGTCCACCCAACAATTGGGCGAGGCCGTCACACGCGTTTGCGCCGAACTGGCCCGCAAGCTCATTGGCGATGCCGAGGGCGCCAGCCACGACATCGCCATCCGCACCTTCAACGCCGCCAGCGAACGCGATGCCGAAATCGTCAGCCGCAGCGTGGCCCGCTCCAACCTCTTCAAAGCTGCCATCTTCGGCAAGGATCCCAACTGGGGCCGCGTGCTCTCAGCCGTGGGAACCACGGATGCCGTGTTCGAAGCGGACCAGCTCAACGTCGCCATGAACGGTGTGCAGATCTGCCGGAACGGTGCCATCGGTGACGACCGCAACCTGGTGGACCTGGAACCACGCGAAGTGCTGGTGGAAATCGACCTGCAGGCAGGCGACGCCGAAGCCACCATCTGGACCAACGATCTCACGCACGATTACGTGCACGAGAACAGCGCCTACTCAAGCTGAGCGGACCCACAATGACTGCGAACACCACCGACACCGCCGCTGGCGGCCGGGTCTCCGTCGAAACGGCCCATGTCTCCGCGGAGACAGCCCAGGACAAGGCCGGCACGCTGATAGAGGCCCTTCCCTGGATCCAACGTTTCGCCGGAACCACCATGGTGATCAAGTACGGCGGCAACGCCATGGTCAACGATGACCTCCGGCGCGCTTTTGCCGAGGACATCGTGTTCCTTCACCACGTGGGCATCCACCCCGTGGTGGTGCACGGCGGTGGACCGCAAATCAACGCGATGCTGGGCAGGCTCGGCATCGAGTCCGAATTCAAGGGTGGCCTCCGCGTCACCACCCCTGAGGCCATGGACGTGGTCCGCATGGTGCTCACGGGCCAGGTGGGCCGCGAACTGGTGGGCCTCATCAATTCGCACGGTCCCTACGCTGTGGGAATGTCCGGGGAAGACGGTGGCCTCCTGCGCGCCGTCCGCACCGGAACCGTGGTGGATGGCGAGGACGTGGACCTCGGCCTGGTGGGCGAGGTCGTGGGCGTGGACCCCGCAGGCATTACGGACATCCTCGACGCCGGTCGCATCCCCGTGATCTCAACCGTGGCCCCGGAGATCCTCGACGACGGCACAGGGTCCGGTCCCACCACGGGCCAGGTCCTCAACGTCAACGCGGACACCGCAGCGGCTGCGGTCGCATCAGCCTTGGGCGCCAGCAAGCTCGTCATCCTCACCGACGTCGAGGGCTTGTACGCCAACTGGCCGGACAAGTCGTCGCTGATTTCCTCACTGACTGCCAACGAGCTGCGGACCATGCTGCCCAAGCTCCAATCAGGCATGATCCCCAAGATGGCGGCATGCCTCAAAGCCATCGACGAGGGCGTGGAACGCGCCCACATCGTGGACGGCCGCCTGGCCCACTCCATGCTGCTGGAAACCTTTACGACGGCGGGCATCGGAACCCAGGTTGTCCCCGACGAGGAAGTGAACGCATGAGCACCGAACTAAGCAACAACGCCGCAACCGCACTGGTCACCCAGAGTTCGGGTGCTGACTGGCTTGCCCGTTACTCGTCCTCGCTCATGGGTGTCTTCGGCACGCCGCAGCGGGTGTTGGTTCGCGGCGCCGGCTGCCTCGTGTGGGACGCCGACGGCAAGGAATACCTGGATCTGCTGGGCGGCATTGCCGTTAACGCGCTGGGCCATGCCCACCCGTTCGTCACCTCGGTGATCTCCAGCCAGCTGGCCACCCTGGGGCACGTCTCCAACTTTTTCACCAGCCCCACGCAGATCGCGCTCGCCGAGAAACTGCTGGCCATCTCCAATGCCCCCTCCGGTTCCAAGGTGTTCTTCGCCAACTCCGGCACGGAAGCCAACGAGGCCGCTTTCAAGCTGGCGCGCCGCAACAACGGTGATGGCAAGCGCACCAAAATCATCGCGCTGGAAGGGGCCTTCCACGGCCGCACCATGGGGGCCTTGGCGCTCACCGCCAAACAGGCTTACCGTGCGCCGTTCGAACCACTGCCCGGTGGTGTGGTCCACATTCCTTTCGGTGACATCGAAGCCCTCCGGTCCGCCGTCGACGATTCCACAGCGGCAGTGTTCCTGGAACCGATCCAGGGCGAGGCAGGCGTGCGGCCGCTCAGCGCCGAATACCTGCAGGCGGCCCGCGAGGTGACCACAGCTGCCGGTGCGCTGTTGATTCTTGACGAGGTCCAGACCGGTATTGGCCGTACCGGCAAGTGGTTGGCCACCGAGGATGCGGGCATCGTTCCCGACGCTGTCACGCTGGCCAAGGGACTCGGTGGCGGCTTCCCCGTGGGGGCGCTGATCACTTTCGGCAGCACGACGTCGGCCCTGCTCACCGCTGGACAGCACGGCACCACCTTCGGCGGAAACCCGGTGGCGACAGCCGCTGCACTGGCCACGCTGCACGCGATCGAAAGCCAGGGCGTGCTCCAGAACGTCCAGGCCGTGGGGGAGTACCTGCGCCAGGGGATTGCCGCCGTCGATCACGTCACGGAGGTCCGTGGCGAGGGCCTTCTGATCGGTTTCGACGTTGACGCCGATCTTGCCCCCGCCATGGTGTCCGCCGCTTTGGACGCCGGTTTCATCATTAACAGCCCGGGGCCGCGGACCATCCGCCTGGCTCCGCCGCTGATTCTGACCCATGACCAGGCAGACCGCTTCCTGGGCGCCCTTCCCGCCTTGATCGCCACGGCTACCGCCAATACCGCTAAGGATGCACAGTGACCACCTCCACCACCACCCGTCACTTCCTGAAGGACACGGACCTGAGCCCTGCTGAACAGGCCGAAGTCCTGGCGCTCGCCGCCCGGATGAAGGCCTCGCCGTACAGCGTGCAGCCCTTCGCTGCCGAGGGCAACGGCCGCAAAACTGTGGCCGTGATTTTCGATAAGACCTCCACGAGGACACGCGTCTCGTTCGCCACGGGCATCGCGGACATGGGCGGCAACGCCCTGATCATCAATCCCGGTGAGGCGCAGATCGGCCACAAGGAATCCGTGGAGGACACCGCGAAGGTCCTGGAACGCATGGTGTCCACCATTGTGTGGAGGACAGGTGCGCACTCGGGCCTGGTGGCCATGGCGGAGAACTCCAAGGTCCCCGTGATCAACGCCTTGTGCGACGATTACCATCCCTGCCAACTCCTTGCCGACCTCCTCACGGTGAAGGAGCACAAGGGCGAACTGGCGGGACTGACCATGGCTTACCTGGGGGACTCGGCCAACAACATGGCCAACTCCTACCTGCTGGCCGGTGTCACTGCCGGCATGCATGTCCGCATCTCGGGTCCGGAGGGTTACCTTCCTGCCGCCCACATCGTGGCTGCTGCTGAAGAACGTGCCGCGGAGACGGGTGGGTCTGTGCTGGTCACGGCCGATGCCGGCGAAGCACTCAAGGGTGCCGACGTGGTGGCGACGGATACGTGGGTGTCCATGGGCCAGGAGTCCGAGAAGGAAGCGCGGATGCAGTTGTTCCGCGAGTACTCCGTGGATGAGGCAGCGATGGCACAGGCTGCTCCTGATGCCGTGGTGCTTCACTGCCTCCCTGCGTACCGTGGCTACGAAATTTCCGCCGGTGTCATTGACGGGCCGCAGTCGATCGTCTGGGACGAGGCCGAGAACCGCCTGCACGCCCAGAAGGCACTTATGGCCTGGTTGATGCACCGCTCCGGTCTGGCATTCGTGGAGGGGCTTTCGCCCGTCGAGGGAACCGGCGAGAGCACCTTCTAGTGTCCACCAACCCGTCCGTGCCGGGCGCCAGCCCGGCCACCAAGACTGCCCGCCAGGCCCGCATCACCGCGATCCTGACCGGTGAGTCCGTGCGTTCCCAGGCAGAGCTTGCGGCCCTGCTGGCGGACGACGGCGTCATGGTCACCCAAGCGACGCTGTCCCGCGATCTCGTGGAACTCGGCGCAGTCAGGGTCCGTGGCAAGGACGGCGCGTTGGTTTATGCGGTCCCCGGCGAAGGTGGAGACCGCAACGCCAAGAGCGGCGTGACCCAGGAAATCCTCGATGCCAGGCTCACCCGGTTGTGCGGTGAACTCCTGGTCACCGCGGAGGCGTCGGGCAACATCGCGGTGCTGAGGACCCCGCCAGGTGCTGCCAACTTCCTGGCACTTGCCGTGGACCACTCCGTGATGCCCTCGGTATTGGGTACGATCGCAGGCGACGACACATTGCTGCTGGTCGCCCGGGATCCTGATGGCGGAGCGGAATTGGCAGCGCGGTTCCTGCGCATGGCCGAGGAAGCCGGCCCCGGTAACTGAACGCTTTACAAAAATTTTGACAGACAGCATTGATTCGAAATGAACCAAGCAACAACTAAGGAGCACTCTCGTGACTGAGCGCATTGTTCTGGCCTACTCCGGTGGCCTTGATACGTCCGTAGCCATCGGCTGGATCGGTGAAGCCACCGGCGCCGAGGTCATCGCTGTGGCCGTCGACGTCGGACAGGGCGGCGAGTCCCTGGAGACCATCCGCCAGCGCGCACTCGGTTGCGGCGCGGTCGAGGCTTACGTGGCTGACGCCCGCGATGAATTCGCCAACGAATACGCCATGCCCACCCTGAAGGCCAACGCCCTCTACCAGGGCCACTACCCCTTGGTTTCCGCGATCTCGCGTCCGGTGATCGTCAAGCACCTGGTCAAGGCTGCCCGCGAATTCGGTGCCACCACCGTTGCCCATGGCTGCACCGGCAAGGGCAACGACCAGGTTCGCTTCGAGGTCGGCATCCAGACCCTTGGTCCGGACCTGAAGTGCATCGCACCCGTCCGTGACCTCGCCCTGACCCGCGACAAGGCCATTGCCTTCGCCGAGGAAAAGGGTCTGCCGATCGAGACCACCAAGAAGAACCCGTACTCGATCGACCAGAACGTCTGGGGACGCGCCGTCGAAACCGGTTACCTCGAGGACATCTGGAACGCTCCCACCAAGGACATCTACGACTACACCGCCACCCCGGAATTCCCGCCGGCGCCGGACGAGGTCACCATTTCCTTCCAGGCCGGCGTGCCGGTAGCAATCGACGGCGTCAAGGTCACCCCGCTGCAGGCCATCCAGGAACTGAACCGCCGTGCAGGCGCGCAGGGTGTTGGCCGCATCGACGTCGTTGAAGACCGCCTGGTGGGCATCAAGTCCCGCGAGATCTACGAAGCTCCGGGCGCCATGGCGCTGATCACCGCACACAAGCACCTCGAAGACATCACCATCGAGCGCGAGCAGGCCCGTTTCAAGGCAACCGTTGGCCAGCGCTGGTCCGAACTGGTGTACGACGGCCAGTGGTTCTCCCCGCTGAAGCGCTCCCTGGACGCCTTCATCGAGGACACCCAGCAGTACGTGTCCGGCGACATCCGCATGGTTCTCCATGGTGGCCAGGCGATCGTCAACGGCCGCCGCTCCGAGACTTCGCTCTACGACTTCGATCTCGCCACCTACGACACCGGCGATACTTTCGACCAGTCCATGGCACGCGGCTTCATCGAGCTGTGGGGCATGTCGTCCAAGGTTGCTTCCGGTCGCGACCTGCGGGTTGCCGGCGAATGACCAGCGATACAAACGAAGGCGCTCTGTGGGGCGGCCGGTTCGCCGGCGGCCCCGCAGACGCGCTGGCCGCGCTCAGTAAGTCGACGCACTTTGACTGGCGCCTGGCCCGCTACGACATCGCCGGTTCCATGGCGCACGCACGCGTGCTGGCCAAAGCCGGGCTGCTTGACGATGCTGAGTTGGAAGGCATGCTCGCCGCCCTCACGCAATTGGACGAGGACGTCGCCAGTGGCGCCTACCTGCCTGCAGAGAGCGACGAGGACGTCCACGGCTCCTTGGAACGTGGGCTGATCGAGCGGGCTGGAACCCAACTGGGTGGAAAGCTCCGCGCCGGCCGTTCACGGAACGACCAAGTGGCAACCCTGGGGCGCATGTTCCTGCGGGACCACGCGCGCATCATTGCCAAGGGTGTCCTGGCAACCGTTGATGCCCTCCTGGACCAGGCAAAGGCCCATCACGGCGTTGCCATGCCAGGGCGCACCCACTTGCAGCACGCCCAGCCGGTCCTTCTGAGCCATCACTTGCTGGCACACGCGTGGGCCTTGCTCCGCGATGTGCAGAGGCTCCAGGACTGGGACAAGCGCGCCGGTGTTTCGCCGTATGGTTCGGGTGCGCTGGCGGGTTCATCGCTGGGCCTTGATCCTGAGGCCGTTGCTGCGGATCTTGGCTTCTACTCGGCCGTGCACAACTCGATCGACGGCACCGCCTCGCGCGATGTTTTCGCCGAGTTCGCCTGGGTTTGCTCCATGATCGGCGTGGACCTGTCCCGGATCTCCGAGGAAGTCATCTTCTGGGCCACCAAGGAGTTCTCCTTCGTGACCCTCCATGACTCCTACTCCACAGGGTCATCCATCATGCCGCAGAAGAAGAACCCGGACGTTGCCGAGCTTGCCCGCGGCAAGGCCGGCCGCCTCATCGGCAACCTCACCGGCCTCCTGGCAACCCTGAAGGGCCTCCCGCTTGCATATAACCGGGACCTTCAGGAAGACAAGGAGCCGGTCTTCGACGCAGCAGACACCCTGGAAGTCCTTCTTCCGGCCGTGTCAGGGATGATCGCCACGCTGACGTTCAACACGGAACGCATGGAGTCGTTGGCGCCGCAGGGCTTCGCGTTGGCAACGGACATTGCCGAGTGGCTTGTCCGCCAAGGCGTTCCCTTCCGCGAAGCCCACGAGCTTTCCGGCGCTGCCGTCAAGCAGGCCGAAAGCCGTGGCGTGGAGCTGTGGGATCTGACCGACGAAGAGTACGCAGCTATCTCGGAGCACCTGACTCCAGCGGTCCGGAGTGTACTCAGCACCGAAGGTTCGCTGAACAGCCGCAATTCGCAGGGCGGCACCGCACCGGCCGCCGTCGAACGCCAAATGGCAGCGCTCGAAGCGGAACTTGAGTCGGCGCGTCACTACGCCGGCTGAGTTCCTCGGGCAACTGCGGGACGGCACACACGTGCCGTCCCGCAGTGCTTTAAGCCACGGTTGCGGGTCCCAGCCGTGCGTTAGCATGGCGATATGACTCAGATCACCCCTGGGACGCTGCCCGCAGAGCTTCACAAAGCCGCCGGCACTCTCACACGCCTCCTGGCCAAACTGGACGAAACCACCGTCAAGGACCAGTCAACGCTGCCCGGCTGGACCCGCGGTCACGTCCTCGCCCACATCGAAGGAATCTCCCATGCCATGGCCCGCCAGCTCGAGTACGCGAGGCGTGGCGAAACGGTGGAACTCTACGACGGCGGCATGGAAGGCCGTACCAAGGCAATCGAACTGGCCGCCGGGCACAGCCTCGCCGAGCACCGCGAAGACCTGGGCGCTGCGGTCGCCAGGGCCCTCGCCGCAGTGGACGAAGTGTCCGGTGGCGACTGGCAGGCTCCCATCGCCTACCGCGACGGTACGGTGTTCGACGGCGGGCTGGCACTCTGGCGCGAGCTCACCATCCATGGCTCGGACCTGGATGTGGGTTTTGGAGCCGAGACATGGAGCCGCCCTTTCTGTGAGCACCTGATCTCGTTCCTTGCGGCGCGGGTTCCCGGGCCGTACAAGCTTGTTCTGCAGCCGACAGGTCTTCCCCAGATGACCGTGGGGACCGGGGGAACATCCATCGCCATCACGGGCATGCTTACCGACATTGCTGCCTGGCTCGCGGGACGCGAACCCAGCCTGGGCAGCCTCCGGGCCACCGCAGCTGCCGACGGCGTGGAGCTCCCCGCGCTCCTGCCCTGGCCCGCCGCACAACCCACCACGAACCAACCCACCACCACGAACCAACCCACCACCACCCGCTAACGTCCCTCTCTCACATCCCGATGCTTCCTGCAGGTTCCTCTCTCACATCCCGCTGCTTCCTGCGGGTTTCTCTCTCACATCCCGCTGCCTTTGGCGGCGGGTGGCCGCACGCCACAGGTGCATGGTGGCATAGGAGCGCCATGGGCTGACTTCCCGGAAATCGGAATTCAGCTCCATGCCGGAGGGGAGTTCTTTCAGCCCGTTCCGGACAGCGGCATCGTTGGCCAGGTAGACATCCGGCGCACCCAGGACGCGCATGGCAACGTACCCCACCGTCCAGGGCCCCACTCCGGGCAGGGGCAGTAGTTTCTCCTCGAGGTGCCTGACGTCGTCGCCGTAGCCAAAGTCCAGGGCGCCTGTGGCCATGGCTTCGGCCGCGGAGAGAATGGATTCGATCCTTCGCCGCGGGCCGCGAAGCAGCCCGCCCCCGTTGGAGGCAATTTCTGCCGGCGTCGGGAAGCGGCGCCGCAGATCTCCATCGACTTCCGACGCGGAACCGGCCGCAGAGAGCTGCGTCAGGGCCGTTCGAGCTGCTGCCACGGTGATCTGCTGGCCGATCATTGCGCGGATCAGCAATTCCTGGGGGTCCATGGCGCCGGGCAACCGCATCCCGGGGAGGGCGGCAACGCTGTCACTGAGCCGGGGGTCAGCTCCAAGCGCGGCATCGATTGCCTGGGGATCGGCGTCGAGGTCGAGCAGTCGCCGGACGCGGCTCAAGAGTGCGGGAAGATCCTGAAGATCGGTCATGGTCGCCTTCAACAGCAGTGGCTTGCCTGCCGCTCCCGGCGTGTACGTCACAGCGAAGACCGAGTCGCCGCTCGGGAGGCGAAGTGTGCGGGCGTAGCTCCGCGATCCGTCTGCGCCGGCGGTGCCGGCCTCGATACCGGGTACCGCCCGGACGGTAAGGAAGTCGAAGATTCCCGGGTCGAAAGGCTCGCGGTATGGCAGGCTCAACGTCAGGGTTGCAGGTTGCCCGCCCCGGTGGTCCGCATCCCCGCTTCGTCGCGCTGCCGTGGCGCGCACCGCGCTGGGCGTCATGGCAAATACCCCGCCAATGGTTTCGTTGAATTGCCGGACGCTGTTGAAGCCCGCCGCGAACGCGACGTCGGCCAGGAGCATATTGGTGGATACCAGGAGTGTCCTGGCCGTCTGCGCCCTCCCGGCCCGTGCCAATGACAGGGGACTGGCTCCCACCTCCTGCGTCAGGATGCGGTTGATCTGCCGGACGGAATATCCCAGCCGTTGCGCAAGTCCCGCCACGCCCTCCCGGTTAATGACTCCGTCGTTGATGAGCCTCATGGCACGCCCGGCCACATCGGACCGGATGTTCCAGGCCGGCGTCCCTGGGACCGCCTCTGGCAAACACCGCTTGCACGCCCGGTACCCTGCTTCGTGGGCAGCCGCCGAGGTCTCGTAAAAGGTGACATTCGCAGCTTTCGGGGTCCGCGCCGGACATGACGGCCGGCAGTAAATCCCTGTTGAACTCACGGCCGTGAAGAACTGCCCGTCAAAGCGGGTGTCGCGCGCATCGATCGCCCGGTACCGCTGCAAAAAGTCCATCTCCCTATCCTTGCAGCAGGACAGAGGCGCTTCTAGCGGAAATCGGACATCGCCGTCAGGGCTTTTGTTAGGGTCGGGGTCATGGATCTGATCGAAGGGGACTACATCCGGGAACCCGGGGAAATCCGTGAGTACCTGTCCGGCGATCCGAGGATCCTGGGCCCTGCTTTCCTTGGTGCTGTGTTGACCCACCATTCTGCAGCAGGCACGGTGTCGGTGCGGCTCACAGAGGTTGAGGCGTACATGGGACCCCGCGACTCCGTCACGCCGGATCCGGGTTCGCACACCTACGGCGGCCCTACGCCGCGCAATGCGCCCATGTTCGGACCGCCGGGATACCTCTACGTGTACTTCACCTACGGGATGCATTACTGCGCCAACATCGTTTGCGGCCCCGCAGGTTCGGCATCGGCCCTCCTTCTGCGTGCGGGCAAAATTCTGGAGGGCGAAGGACTCGCGGCACTGCGGAGGCCGGCTGCGAAAACCAGCAAGGACCTGGCAAGCGGTCCGGCCAAGCTCGCTTCCGCGTTGGGGCTCACGACGGCGGACACCGGCCGTGACGCGCTCGCAGAACCCTTCAGTTTGTGGTTGCCCCAGCGGCCCGCGCCCGCTGTAGCAAGCGGCCCGCGGGTGGGGGTAGCCGGCCCCGGCGGCAGCACGGACTATCCCTGGAGATTCTGGGTTGAAGATGACCCGACCGTCTCCCGGTACAAAGCAGCAAAACCACGGAAACGCGATCCCGCCGTCCAAGCCTTCCCGGCAGATGACCCCCACCCCACCAGTTCACCAAAATCGCTGTAGAATGGTAGGTCTGTCTTTTGCGATAGGGGTAATGGTTCGATGCACGACGCTGATTTGGTCCACGAGCAGGAATATGTGGCGGGGCTGTATGCCCGGCTGGATGAGCTGCGCGCAGAGAAGCGCGCCCAGTTGGCCCAGGTGCGCAAGTCCGGTGCGGTCGGAACCATGCAGAACGTTTCCGAACGTGACGCGTTCGCGGCACTGTACGAAGACCGCCTCGCCCAACTCGACGCCGTCGACGACCGCTTGGTGTTCGGCCGCCTGGATCTCGACTCAGGGGAAGCCCAGTACATTGGCCGCATTGGCCTGTCCACGGCTGACCTCCAGAGGCTCATGGTCGATTGGCGCGCCCCGGAAGCAGGCCACTTCTACCAGGCCACCGCGTTCGACCGTCAAGGTGTGCGCCGCCGTCGCCACCTGATCCTGCAGGGCCGTGACGTCAAGGCGATCGAGGACGACGTCCTGGACGCCGGTCTCCTGGCCGATGACGAATCCCTCCAGGGCGAGGGCGCTCTTCTGGCAGCGCTGAACTCCAAGCGCACGGGCCGCATGTCCGACATCGTGGGAACCATCCAGTCGGAGCAGGACAGGATCATCCGTTCCTCGATTTCCGGGGCACTGGTGGTTCAGGGTGGTCCAGGTACCGGCAAGACGGCAGTCGCCCTGCACCGCGCTGCCTACCTGCTGTATACGCACAGGGAACGGCTCAAGAGCGCCGGCGTCCTTTTGGTGGGTCCTTCGTCCTCGTTCATGCACTACATCGAACGCGTGTTGCCGTCTCTGGGTGAAACAGGTGTGGTCATGGCCAGCCTGGGACGCCTGATGCCGGGCATCCATGCGATCCCTGAGGACAACGCCGATGTTGCGGCGCTCAAGGGCAAGCTGGACATGGCCAAGGTGGTGGCCAACGCCGTAGCCAACCGCCAACGTACTCCCGCCGAGGACCGTGTGCTGGAAGTTGACTCGAGGAAGCTGACGTTGACGGTCCGTCAGGTGCGCCGTGCACGTGAAAAGGCCCGGGCAACGGGGAAGCCTCACAATGAGGCACGGCTGACATTCGTCAAGATCCTTCTCCGGGAGCTCACGGAGCAGTTGACGGACATGGTGGAGGAAGCCAATATCGGCAACAACGCCGATCGCGCCTATCTGGCGGAAGACGTCCGTTCCGCCAGGGATGTCCGTATTGCGCTCAACCTGTGCTGGATGCCCATGACCCCTGAAAAGCTCATTTCGGAGCTCTTCAGCAAGCCGGCCATCCTGGAGGCGTGCACGCCGCACCTCACCCCGGATCAGCGCGCGCTCCTGCAGCGCCCTGTGGATGCCCCGTGGACCGAAGCCGACGTGCCGCTCCTGGACGAGGCTGCCGAGTTGCTGGGCGAGCTTGACGCCGCAGCGGGCAGGGGACTGGCCCAGCAGGAAGCGGATCGCGCCCGCGACGTCGCCAACGCCAAGCAGACCTTGGCCAATATGGAATCGATGGGCGTCGACGTCCTCATGACGGCCGAGGAGTTGGCGGACCAAAACCAGGAACGCGAGGCCCGCCTGAGTGCGGCAGAGCGTGCCACCAGTGATCGCTCGTGGGCTTTCGGGCACATCGTGGTGGACGAGGCCCAGGAACTTTCGCCCATGCAGTGGCGGCTTCTGGTGCGGCGTTGCCCCCTGAAGTCCTTCACCATCGTGGGCGACATCGCTCAAACCAGTGCCGCGGCCGGTGCGAATTCGTGGCAAAGTGCCCTGGCGCCGTCGTTCGGTGACCGCTGGACCCTTGAGGAACTGACGGTCAATTACCGCACGCCGTCACAGATCGCTGAGGCTGCCGTGCGCATGGCCAACCGGGCCGGCCTGGTGGTGTCCGCGCCCAAGGCGGTCCGTGAAGGCAAATGGTCGCCGGTGGTGGACCGTGTTGAGGAGGGCGGCATTGTGCGTCGTCTGGTTGAGGTGCTGCCGGAGGAAGTGGACGCGCTCGACGGCGGCCTGCTGGCAGTAATTGCCGATGGCGCCTTGCTTCCCCAGGCCACGGCTGCCCTTCGGGAAATCTACGGCAAACGTATTGGCAGCGGTGCCGGAAGTTACGAGCAGGACATTGTGGTGATCAGCCCGAAGGAAGCCAAGGGCTTGGAATTCGACGGTGTGGTGGTGCTCGAGCCGGCAGACATGCTGAACCACGAGCACGGCAAGGTGGGCGATCTCTACGTGGCCATGACCCGTGCCACGCAACGCCTCCGGCTGATTGCGGCGGCGCCGGTTCCGGCCGGTATTGAGCGTTAGGAAATTCCCGGGCTGCAATCCTGCTAACTTAGATCTCGTGTCACACGTAAACAACCTCGAGTCCCAACACAACGATCCCGCCTTTGCCAACGTCTGGCAGGAGCTCAAATGGCGCGGTCTGGTTCACGTTTCCACTGATGAAACGGAACTGGAAAAACTGCTCGCCGGGGACCCGATCACGTATTACTGTGGCTTCGATCCGACGGCTCCGTCGCTGCACTTGGGCAACCTGGTCCAGTTGCTGGTGATGCGGCGCCTGCAACTTGCCGGCCACCACCCGCTGGGTCTGGTGGGCGGCTCCACGGGCCTGATCGGTGATCCACGTCCGACGGCGGAACGCACCTTGAACACCAAGGACACCGTCGCCGAGTGGGTCGGCTACCTTCAGGGACAGGTGCGGCGCTTCCTCAGCTTTGAGGGTGGCAACCCTGCCCGGATGGTCAACAACCTTGATTGGACCGCTCCGCTCAGCGCCATCGATTTCCTGCGTGAGATCGGTAAGCATTTCCGTGTGGGCACCATGCTCCGCAAGGACGCAGTGGCCTCGCGCTTGAACTCCGACGAGGGCATCAGCTACACGGAATTCAGCTACCAGATCCTCCAGGGCATGGATTACCTGCAGCTGTTCCGCGACTACGGCTGTGCCCTGCAGACCGGGGGATCGGACCAGTGGGGCAACCTCACCAGCGGCACCGAGCTGATCCGGAAGGTTGAGGGCAAGAGCGTTCACGCGTTGGGTACTCCGCTGATCACCAACTCCGACGGAACCAAGTTCGGCAAGAGCGAGGGCAACGCCATTTGGCTGGACCCGGAGATGTGCAGCCCGTACGCCTTCTACCAGTTCTGGCTGAACACCGCCGACGCTGACGTGGTTGATCGTTTGAAGGTCTTCACCTTCCTTTCGCGTGCTGAGATCGAGGAAATCGGACAGTCCGTTGCCGAGCGCCCGTTCGCCCGCGAAGGCCAAAAGAGGCTCGCCTTCGAAGTGACATCGCTGGTGCACGGTGAGGAAGCGACCGAGAAAGTCATAGCGGCATCGGCTGCGTTGTTCGGCAATGGCGATCTTTCCGTGCTGGATGAACGCACACTGGAAGCCGCAACGTCCGAGCTGCCCTCCGCCACCGTTGGCTCCGACGGTCTTGGAATCATCGATCTTCTGGTTGCTTCCGGCCTTTCGGACAGCAAATCCGCTGCCAGGCGGACTGTCGGCGAAGGCGGCGCCTACGTGAACAACGCCAAGGTCACCGATCCCGACGCCGTGATTGCCCAGGACGATCTTCTGCACGGGAAGTACCTGCTGCTCCGTCGCGGCAAGAAGAACCTGGCCACCATTAAGGTCTCAGCCTGAATTTTGCTGAAGGAAGGGCCGGCAACCGTTACGGTTGCCGGCCTTTCTGCGTTTGACCCCACCCCCTTTGCGTCCCTCTCTCACGTCCTGTCGGGGTTTCGGGGGTTGCTCTCTCACGTCCCGCGGGGTTTCTGGGGTTGCTCTCTCACGTCCTGCCGGGTTTCGGGGGTTGCTCTCTCACGTCCCGCGGGGTTTCGGGGGTTGCTCTCTCACGTCCTGTCGGTGTTCGACGGCGGTGGGTTGGGTGGTGTGATGGGGTTCACGGGTGGTGGTTGTGGGGTTTTGGGGGTGTTTTGGTGGGTGGGTGGTGGTGTTTGGCTTGTGTTTGCGGGGTTTTTGGGTGGTGTTGGGGTGGATTTGGTGGGTGGCTGGTGCGCGTGTAAAGTTATTCGAGTTGCCGCCGCTGTTGCGGGGAAATGGTGACAGACTCCCTTTCAAATTGCCGGTTTCGGTGGTGCTTTTGTGTGCTGCTGGGTGGTGTGGGGGCCCGGGTTCTGGTTTGCTTTGTGCGGCTGGTTCGGGTAAGTTTGAAAAGTTGCTCCGGAGCGATCTTGGACCCTGTTGGGTGTGGGTGGTGCCGGTTAGTGTCTGTTGTTTGAGAACTCAATAGTGTGCCAAGTTTGTTGATACCGATTGTTTTATTGATTGGTTGAAATTATGGCTGGATCATTGCGCACCCCCGTGTGTGGTGGTCTGGTTTTCAGCTGGTTTCGAATTTTGTGCAGCCGCGTTTTGCCGTTATTTCCGGTGGGTGTGGTTGTGTCTGTTATTTTTCAACGGAGAGTTTGATCCTGGCTCAGGATGAACGCTGGCGGCGTGCTTAACACATGCAAGTCGAACGATGATCCCAGCTTGCTGGGGGATTAGTGGCGAACGGGTGAGTAACACGTGAGTAACCTGCCCTTGACTCTGGGATAAGCCTGGGAAACTGGGTCTAATACCGGATACGACCATCTGGCGCATGTCATGGTGGTGGAAAGCTTTTGTGGTTTTGGATGGACTCGCGGCCTATCAGCTTGTTGGTGGGGTAATGGCCTACCAAGGCGACGACGGGTAGCCGGCCTGAGAGGGTGACCGGCCACACTGGGACTGAGACACGGCCCAGACTCCTACGGGAGGCAGCAGTGGGGAATATTGCACAATGGGCGCAAGCCTGATGCAGCGACGCCGCGTGAGGGATGACGGCCTTCGGGTTGTAAACCTCTTTCAGTAGGGAAGAAGCCGTAAGGTGACGGTACCTGCAGAAGAAGCGCCGGCTAACTACGTGCCAGCAGCCGCGGTAATACGTAGGGCGCAAGCGTTATCCGGAATTATTGGGCGTAAAGAGCTCGTAGGCGGTTTGTCGCGTCTGCTGTGAAAGACCGGGGCTCAACTCCGGTTCTGCAGTGGGTACGGGCAGACTAGAGTGCAGTAGGGGAGACTGGAATTCCTGGTGTAGCGGTGAAATGCGCAGATATCAGGAGGAACACCGATGGCGAAGGCAGGTCTCTGGGCTGTAACTGACGCTGAGGAGCGAAAGCATGGGGAGCGAACAGGATTAGATACCCTGGTAGTCCATGCCGTAAACGTTGGGCACTAGGTGTGGGGGACATTCCACGTTTTCCGCGCCGTAGCTAACGCATTAAGTGCCCCGCCTGGGGAGTACGGCCGCAAGGCTAAAACTCAAAGGAATTGACGGGGGCCCGCACAAGCGGCGGAGCATGCGGATTAATTCGATGCAACGCGAAGAACCTTACCAAGGCTTGACATGAACCGGTAATACCTGGAAACAGGTGCCCCGCTTGCGGTCGGTTTACAGGTGGTGCATGGTTGTCGTCAGCTCGTGTCGTGAGATGTTGGGTTAAGTCCCGCAACGAGCGCAACCCTCGTTCTATGTTGCCAGCGGTTCGGCCGGGGACTCATAGGAGACTGCCGGGGTCAACTCGGAGGAAGGTGGGGACGACGTCAAATCATCATGCCCCTTATGTCTTGGGCTTCACGCATGCTACAATGGCCGGTACAAAGGGTTGCGATACTGTGAGGTGGAGCTAATCCCAAAAAGCCGGTCTCAGTTCGGATTGGGGTCTGCAACTCGACCCCATGAAGTCGGAGTCGCTAGTAATCGCAGATCAGCAACGCTGCGGTGAATACGTTCCCGGGCCTTGTACACACCGCCCGTCAAGTCACGAAAGTTGGTAACACCCGAAGCCGGTGGCCTAACCCTTGTGGGGGGAGCCGTCGAAGGTGGGACCGGCGATTGGGACTAAGTCGTAACAAGGTAGCCGTACCGGAAGGTGCGGCTGGATCACCTCCTTTCTAAGGAGCTGCTAGCAACTGGTTGCTGTGCCTGTATGGGTGTGGTGGTGGTTGTCAGTGTTGCCCATTGCGCAGGCGTCTGTTCTGCGGTGGGTGCTCATGGGTGGAATATCAACGAATCATTTTTTTGGCATGGTCTTCTGTGCTGTGTCCTGGTGTGAGTACGGCAACGTGCGTCTTCCTTTGTGGGGGGTGTGGTGTTGTTGGGAAAGCGTTCCGGGGTGTGGTGTGTGGGGGTTGTGTTTGGCGCACTGTTGGGGTTCTGAGGCAACAGGACCTTGTGCAGCAATGCATGGGACGGTTGTTTCTGTGTTTCCTGCTTCTGGTTCTGTTCTTGCACGTGTGTGTGGGGGTGGTCTGGTTGATGGGGTTGTTGTTTGAGAACTACATAGTGGACGCGAGCATCTAAGAACACACATGCCTGTGGTGTGGGTGTTCTTATACAGCAATTTCTTATGAATGAACCCTGGGCCCAAGTGGCTCGTGGTTCTCTCGAGTATGTTTTTGATCTTTGTGTGGTCAAGTTTTTAAGGGCACACGGTGGATGCCTTGGCATTAGGAGCCGAAGAAGGACGTAGGAATCTGCGATAAGCCTGGGGGAGTTGATAACCGAGCGTTGATCCCAGGATGTCCGAATGGGGAAACCCCGCACAACGCTGCAAGGTGATTGTGTGACCCGCATCTGAACACATAGGGTGCGTGGGGGGAACGCGGGGAAGTGAAACATCTCAGTACCCGCAGGAAGAGAAAACAATAGTGATTCCGTTAGTAGTGGCGAGCGAACGCGGATCAGGCTAAACCGTTTCATGTGTGATAGCCGGCGGGCGTTGCATGGGCGGGGTTGTGGGACTTTCCGTTCTGGTTCTGCCGGACCAGTGAGGTGATGTGCGTGCATAGGTGAACGGTCTTGAAAGGCCGGCCAGAGAGGGTGTGAGCCCCGTAACCGTAATGTTGTGTGCAGCCTGGAGAGTATCCCAAGTAGCACGGGGCCCGAGAAATCCCGTGCGAATCTGTCAGGACCACCTGATAAGCCTAAATACTTCCTAATGACCGATAGCGGACCAGTACCGTGAGGGAAAGGTGAAAAGTACCCCGGGAGGGGAGTGAAACAGTACCTGAAACCGTGTGCTTACAATCCGTCGGAGCAGTCTTGGTTACTGTGACGGCGTGCCTTTTGAAGAATGAGCCTGCGAGTTAGTGTTACGTCGCGAGGTTAACCCGTGTGGGGTAGCCGTAGCGAAAGCGAGTCTGAATAGGGCGAGTGTAGTGGCGTGATCTAGACCCGAAGCGGAGTGATCTACCCATGGCCAGGTTGAAGCGACGGTAAGACGTCGTGGAGGACCGAACCCACTTCAGTTGAAAATGGAGGGGATGAGCTGTGGGTAGGGGTGAAAGGCCAATCAAACTCCGTGATAGCTGGTTCTCCCCGAAATGCATTTAGGTGCAGCGTTGCGTGTTTCTTGCCGGAGGTAGAGCTACTGGATGGCCGATGGGCCCTACAAGGTTACTGACGTCAGCCAAACTCCGAATGCCGGTAAGTCAGAGCGCAGCAGTGAGACTGTGGGGGATAAGCTTCATAGTCGAGAGGGAAACAGCCCAGACCACCAACTAAGGCCCCTAAGCGTGTGCTAAGTGGGAAAGGATGTGGAGTTGCGAAGACAACCAGGAGGTTGGCTTAGAAGCAGCCATCCTTGAAAGAGTGCGTAATAGCTCACTGGTCAAGTGATTCCGCGCCGACAATGTAGCGGGGCTCAAGTACACCGCCGAAGTTGTGGATTTCACACAGTACCCTAGCCTTCGTGGTTCAGGGGTGTGGAGTGGTAGGGGAGCGTCGTGTGGGCAGTGAAGTCGCGGTGGAAACCAGCGGTGGAGCCTACACGAGTGAGAATGCAGGCATGAGTAGCGAAAGACGGGTGAGAAACCCGTCCGCCGAATGATCAAGGGTTCCAGGGTCAAGCTAATCTGCCCTGGGTAAGTCGGGACCTAAGGCGAGGCCGACAGGCGTAGTCGATGGACAACGGGTTGATATTCCCGTACCGGCGAAGAACCGCCCATGCCAAGCGGGGGATACTAACCGCCCGGAGCCTGCCCTAGCACCCTTGTGGTGTGTGGGTTTTGGCCGAGCGCGGGACCTGATCCCGGGAGGTAAGCGTATTAACAGGTGTGACGCAGGAAGGTAGCCGGGCCGGGCGATGGTTGCCCCGGTCTAAGGATGTAGGGTCAGGGATAGGCAAATCCGTTCCTGTGTGCTTCGAGCACGATCCTGAGATCTGATGGGACTCCCGTAAGGGGGGATCCGGTGATCCTATGCTGCCGAGAAAAGCATCGACGCGAGGTTCTAGCTGCCCGTACCCCAAACCGACACAGGTGATCAGGTAGAGAATACCAAGGCGATCGAGAGAATTATGGTTAAGGAACTCGGCAAAATGCCCCCGTAACTTCGGGAGAAGGGGGGCCTGCCCCGTGATACAGACTTGCTCTGTGGAGCGGGTGTGGGCCGCAGAGACCAGGGGGAAGCGACTGTTTACTAAAAACACAGGTCCGTGCGAAGTCGCAAGACGATGTATACGGACTGACTCCTGCCCGGTGCTGGAAGGTTAAGAGGACCGGTTAGCCCTTACGGGCGAAGCTGAGAATTTAAGCCCCAGTAAACGGCGGTGGTAACTATAACCATCCTAAGGTAGCGAAATTCCTTGTCGGGTAAGTTCCGACCTGCACGAATGGAGTAACGACTTCCCCGCTGTCTCAACCATAAACTCGGCGAAATTGCAGTACGAGTAAAGATGCTCGTTACGCGCAGCAGGACGGAAAGACCCCGAGACCTTTACTATAGTTTGGTATTGGTGTTCGGAGTGGCTTGTGTAGGATAGGTGGGAGACGTTGAAACCCGGACGCCAGTTCGGGTGGAGTCATCGTTGAAATACCACTCTGGTCACTTTGGACATCTAACTTCGGCCCGTGATCCGGGTCAGGGACAGTGCCTGATGGGTAGTTTAACTGGGGCGGTTGCCTCCTAAAAAGTAACGGAGGCGCCCAAAGGTTCCCTCAGCCTGGTTGGCAATCAGGTGTCGAGTGTAAGTGCACAAGGGAGCTTGACTGTGAGAGAGACATCTCAAGCAGGGACGAAAGTCGGGACTAGTGATCCGGCGGTACATTGTGGAATGGCCGTCGCTCAACGGATAAAAGGTACCTCGGGGATAACAGGCTGATCTTGCCCAAGAGTCCATATCGACGGCATGGTTTGGCACCTCGATGTCGGCTCGTCGCATCCTGGGGCTGGAGTAGGTCCCAAGGGTTGGGCTGTTCGCCCATTAAAGCGGTACGCGAGCTGGGTTTAGAACGTCGTGAGACAGTTCGGTCCCTATCCGCTGCGCGCGCAGGAAATTTGAGAAGGGCTGTCCTTAGTACGAGAGGACCGGGACGGACGAACCTCTGGTGTGTCAGTTGTACTGCCAAGTGCATCGCTGATTAGCTACGTTCGGATGGGATAACCGCTGAAAGCATCTAAGCGGGAAGCTCGCTTCAAGATGAGATTTCCATACACAATTTGTGTGAGAGGCCCCCAGCCAGACCACTGGGTTGATAGGCCGGATGTGGAAGCGAGGACTAAAGACTCGTGAAGCTGACCGGTACTAATAGGCCAACAACTTACACCACACACAAAAAAACACTGCACGCGTCCACTATGTGGTTCCCGAACAACAACCGTTCCAGGAACCAACAAACAACTACATAACAACCAAGCACCACAGTTGTAACCAAAGATTTCCCACCCACCCCCACCACCACGGGGGCGGGACGGGTAACAGAGTTACGGCGGTCATAGCGTGGGGGAAACGCCCGGTCCCATTCCGAACCCGGAAGCTAAGACCCACAGCGCCGATGGTACTGCACCCGGGAGGGTGTGGGAGAGTAGGACACCGCCGGACAACCATTCACGAGAAGGCCCCGAACCACCCGGTTCGGGGCCTTCCGCACTTAACAACCAAAAACAAGCGGCCTGTGAGACTTGCCACGGGACGCCCCGATTTCATTGCTGCAGTTCGGCGGCCGTGATGGGGTCGAATAGAATTGGATCAGATATACGAGCCATGAGCTTTCAGCATGTGGCGGCGTGACAACGAAATAAGGGTTATGAGCGACTACGCACGCGCCAGTGGTCGGCTCGCAACAGGAGGAATCCACCATGGCTGAGCACAACGGCGGCAACCGCGGCGGTAATCGCGGCAACTTCGGCGGGGGACGCGATGATCGCGGTTCGTACCGTCCCAACAACAACTCCAGCGGAGATTCACGCGGGTTCCGCTCAAACGAGGGCCGCGGCGGCAGCGATCGTCCGGCTCGTGATGGTGAGCGTCGTCCGTTCAACAACGACCGCGGTGACCGTAAGCCTTTTGGTGACCGGAATGATCGTCCGGCTCGTGATGGTGAGCGTCGTCCGTTCAACAACGACCGCGGAGATCGCAAGCCGTTTGGCGACCGGAACGATCGTGGTGACCGCCCGCAGCGCGGTCCCCGCAATTTCGATGGTCCCCGTCGTGATGGCGATGACCGCCGCTCCTTCGGTGATCGTCCGGCTCGTGATGGTGAGCGTCGTCCGTTCAACAACGACCGCGGAGATCGCAAGCCGTTCGGTGACCGGAACGATCGTGGTGACCGCCCGCAGCGTGGTCCCCGCAATTTCGATGGTCCCCGTCGTGATGGCGATGACCGCCGCTCCTTCGGTGATCGTCCGGCTCGTGATGGTGAGCGTCGTCCGTTCAACAACGACCGTGGTGACCGTAAGCCGTTCGGCGACCGGAACGATCGTGGTGACCGCCCGCAGCGTGGTCCCCGCAATTTCGATGGTCCCCGTCGTGATGGCGATGACCGCCGCTCCTTCGGTGATCGTCCGGCTCGTGATGGTGAGCGTCGTCCGTTCAACAACGACCGTGGTGACCGTAAGCCGTTCGGCGACCGGAATGATCGTCCGGCTCGTGATGGTGAGCGTCGTCCGTTCAACAACGACCGTGGTGACCGTAAGCCGTTCGGTGACCGGAACGATCGTGGTGACCGCCCGCAGCGTGGTCCCCGCAATTTCGATGGTCCCCGTCGTGACGGCGATGACCGCCGCTCCTTCAACAACGACCGTGGCAACTCCTGGGAAGAGCGCCCTGCGCGCGTCCCGAACGCCAAGGACATCCGCAGTTCCAACCGTCCTGACCGCGAACGTTCGCCCGAGATCGACGATGATGTTACGGGTAAAGAGCTGGACCGCGCCACGGGCCACCAGATCAAGACGCTTGAGGAGCAGAGTGCCGGTTGGGTAGCCAAGCACCTCGTGATGGCAGGCCGGTTGATCGACATTGAGCCTGAGCTGGCTTTCCAGCACGCATTGGCTGCCAGCCGCCGTGGTGGCCGTCTTTCGGTGGTTCGCGAAGCCGTTGGCCTGACCGCGTACGCCGCGGGCCACTATGGCGAGGCTCTTCGTGAATTCCGGACATACCGGCGCATCAGTGGCTCGAATGTCCATCTTCCGGTCATGGCCGACTGCGAGCGTGGACTGGGCCGCCCCGACCGCGCGCTGGACATG
Organism: Paenarthrobacter ilicis; assembly: GCF_016907545.1. Taxonomy (NCBI): domain Bacteria; kingdom Bacillati; phylum Actinomycetota; class Actinomycetes; order Micrococcales; family Micrococcaceae; genus Paenarthrobacter; species Paenarthrobacter ilicis. The sequence goes on from NZ_JAFBCD010000001.1 coordinate 1,576,140, forward strand.
GTTCGATCCCCGGAAGCCCAGGATCTGGACGCACCGGGCAAGGTTGAATTGGCCATTGTCGCCTCTGGTGCACGCTCTGACCTGGAGCAGTTCGACGCTGCCGTGTCCGAGCTGGAGATTCCCCAGTTGGACTTGAACCGGGCGTTCTCCTACAGCCCGCGCCTTTTCCGGGCCTACGCCGAGGCTCTTTCCGCCGTTGGTCGCACCGAGGAAGCTGACAAGTGGGCGCGTCAGGCGCTGGTTGCCGAAAACGCCCTTGGCGTGGGTGACTTCGCTGAGCCCGAGATCATGGATCTGGGCTGGGACGAGCAGGAAGAGGAAGCCGCGCGCAAGCCACGCTTTGAGAAGCCTGCCCGGGACACCGCTGTGGTGGCTCGGGACACCGAGACCGTGATCGTTGAAGCTGCTGCGTCAGACGCCGAGGCCGAAGCCGACGTTGAACTCGATGACGTCGAGTCTGACTTCTTCGAGTCGGATGATGCGGAATCGGACATGGATTCCGTTGAGGACGACGCAGACCGTCAGGAAGCAGCAGAGGCTGCTGCAGAGTCAGCAGACCAGGATGCCGATTCCCGGAATGACTGATGCTCTGATCTCCTCCTTCGATGCCGTCCTGTCCGATCTGGACGGGGTGGTCTACGCGGGACCCCACGCCATCCCTGGAGCTGTTGAGTCTCTGCGCAGGCTCTCCACCTTTGGCGTGGGGTTGGGTTACGTCACCAACAATGCCTCCAGGACCCCCGCCCAGGTGGCCGAGCACCTCAGGGAACTCGGCGCACCGGCGGAGGACCACCAGGTGGTGAGCTCGTCGCAAGCTGCGGGTGAGTTGCTGGCTTCCATGCTGCCGTCCGGTGCCCGTGTGCTCATCACGGGCAGTGCGGCGCTTGCCCAGGAAATCGAGTTGGCCGGCTTGACTCCTGTCCACAGCGCCGAGGAGAACCCGGTTGCTGTGGTTCAGGGCTTCAACCCGGAAATCGGGTGGAAGGACCTGGCCGAGGCATCGTATGTGGTGGCCGGGGGAGCCAGCTGGTTCGCAACGAATACGGATATGTCGATTCCCCAGGCCCGGGGCATCGCACCGGGCAACGGGACCTTGGTGGCCGCAGTTGCGGCCGCCACCGGCAAGAAGCCAATGGTTGCGGGAAAGCCAGAGGCCCCGTTGTTCCACACAGCAGCGAAGCGTCTTGGCTCAGACCGTCCACTGGTGGTGGGCGATCGCCTGGACACGGACATCCTGGGCGGTAACCGCGCAGGATTTGCGACGGCGGCAGTCCTCACCGGGGTGGATACCACCCACTCCATTCTGGCGGCAAGGACAGCTGAGCGTCCCACGTATCTGTTGGCGGATCTTGAAGGGCTCTACGCCCCCTATCCCGAAATAGTGGATGAGGGCGGGACGTTCCGTTGTGGGCAGGCCGAGGCAACAGCCAAGGACGGTCTTCTGGTGGTGGTAGGGGACAGCAACGATCTGGACGCATGGCGGGCTGCTTGCGCGGCCTGGTGGGCCGCAGTGCCCGAGACCGACGTGGCCCGGACACCGGAGCTTGACTGGCAAACCCCCCCAGCACTGAAGACCCCCACTACTGAAGACCCCCAGCACTGGCAAACTCACTAGACTGGTGCGATGACCGAGCCGAATGACCCACTGGATCCCGATTCCGGCGTGGCCCCGATCAGGTCCGGCGCCCTCTGGCCCGGATCTCCGCCAGCCTCTGGTGATGCCTTGGTGGATGGCGCCATGGCGGCCCTGGACGACGTCCCGGATTCTCCGGTTCACCATCACGGCGGGCTCTATTCGGACATTCATGATTCCTTGCTGGCAGCACTTGAAACGGAGCCGGGCATGCCCACGGCACCAGCCACCATCAGCCCGGAAGGCAACAGCTGACGCATGACACGACTTGATCAGGAACTCGTCACCCGCGGGCTGGCGAGGTCCCGCACCCACGCGGCGAAGCTCATCAGCGATGGCAAGGTCAGCGCCGGCGGCGCGGTGGTGGCCAAGGCGTCCCTTCAGGTGGACGAGTCGACGGACCTGGCGGTTGAGGCCCATCTTGAGGACATTTACGTCAGCCGGGCCGGACATAAACTGGCCGGCGCGCTGGAAGCCTTCCCCGGCGTCGAACCTTCCGGGAAGCGGTGCCTCGACGCCGGAGCGTCCACGGGCGGCTTCACCGACGTGCTGTTGCGGCGTGGAGCCTCGCACGTGGTGGCAGTTGACGTTGGCCACGGACAACTGGTGCCTCAACTCCGCGGGCATCCCGACGTCTCGGTGCACGAGGGGCTCAACGTCCGGTATATGAAACCGGAAGACATCGGCGGCCGCGTTCAGCTGACCGTGGGGGATTTGTCCTTCATCTCCCTGACGCTGGTGGCCTATTCCCTGGCCCAGTGCACTGAGCCCGGCGGAGATGTGGTCCTGATGGTCAAACCGCAGTTCGAGGTGGGGAAGGACCGTCTGAGCCGGACTGGCGTGGTGTCCTCGGAGCAGGAACGACGCCGGGCGGTGGCGCAGGTGGCCCGGGCTTCGGTGGATGCCGGGCTTGAGCTGATGGATCTGGCCATGAGTCCGCTGCCGGGCCAGGACGGAAATGTTGAATACTTCCTGTGGATGAGACGCCGGATGTCCGAGCTGTTGCCTAAGATCGAAGAGCGGGACGAGGACGTTGCTGCGTTGATCAACAAACTCTGGCCAAACCAGTAGAAAGCAGAACCCGATGAGCAGGCGTGTACTTGTCCTTGCCCACACAGGGCGGGAGGAATCGCTCCGCGCAGCGTGGGATGCCGTGACGCAACTGCATTCGTCCGGCTTGGTTCCAGTACTTCAAAAATCCGAGCTCGCCGATATTGAGCGTTTCTTCGGCGCCTTGGACACACCCGTGGAAATCCTCAATGACCAGGTGAACCTGGAGGATGTGGAACTGGTGATGGTCCTTGGCGGGGACGGAACCATCCTCCGCGCGGCCGAGCTTGTCCGTGAGGTGGACGTCCCGCTCCTGGGCGTGAACCTGGGTCATGTGGGGTTCTTGGCCGAGAGTGAACGCGCCGACCTTGCCCAGACGGTGGAGTGGATCGCCAGCCGCCAGTACACGGTGGAAGAGCGCATGACCATCGATGTGCAGGTGTGGGTCAAGGGCCAGAAGATTTGGCACACCTGGGCGCTGAACGAGGCCGCAATCGAAAAAGCCAACCGTGAGCGGATGCTGGAAGTTGTCACGGAAGTGGATGAACGCCCGTTGACGTCTTACGGCTGCGATGGCGTGGTCATGGCTACCCCCACGGGTTCCACCGCTTACGCTTTCTCGTCCGGGGGCCCCGTGGTGTGGCCCGAGGTGGAGGCCCTGGTGATCGTCCCCATCAGTGCCCATGCCCTGTTTGCCAAGCCGTTGGTGGTCTCGCCGCGGTCCAAGCTTGCCGTGGAGATCATGAACCGGACCGATGCCCTGGGTGTGCTGTGGTGCGACGGCCGCCGGTCCGTTGACCTGCCGCCGGGTGCCCGCGTTGAAGTGACACGCTCCAGCAGGCCGGTGCGGTTGGCCCGGACACATAAAACACCTTTCTCTGCCAGGCTTGTCCGCAAGTTTGAGTTGCCGATCCACGGCTGGAGGGGTCCGGCGCCACGCACAGGTGAGGTCCACACCGGCCCCATTCCGGTGGTCAGGACCCTGGCGCCGGCACCTTTGCCCAGCCCCCTGGACGCGCCAGCGCCCGAACCCGGGCACGGTGAACCTTTCGACTCCACAAAGGCGAAGTGAAACATGCTTGAAGAACTCCGGATCCGCGATCTGGGCGTCATCACCGATGCCGCCCTGCCGTTGGGACCAGGCCTCAGCGTAGTGACCGGCGAAACCGGTGCCGGTAAAACCATGGTGGTGACCGCCGTCGGACTGCTGTTGGGTGCCCGCTCCGACGCCGGTGCCGTGCGCAGCGGTGCGAAGTCGGCCTCTGCCGAGGCCGTGTTGAAACTCGCGCCGGATCACAGCGCCATTGAACGTGCCAAGGAAGCCGGCGGGGACGCCGAAGAGTTCGACGGCGTTGCTGAACTGTTGCTGGCCCGCACCGTGGGCGCGGACGGCCGAAGCCGGGCTTACGTGGGTGGGCGGGCAGCACCTGTTGGTGTCTTGGCAGAGCTGGGTGAAAGCCTTGTTGTGGTGCACGGTCAGTCGGACCAAATCCGGCTCAAGAGTGCCACTGCGCAACGTCAGGCCCTGGATAGATTTGCCGGCGCACCGCTGGCGAAGGTTTTGGGCGGTTACCAAGAGTTGTACAACCACTGGAAGGCCATCCAGACTGAGCTGGAAACCCTGCGGCGGGAAGCCCGTGAGCGGCTCCGTGAAGCCGAATCGCTGGATGCGGCCCTTCAGGAAATCGATGCCGTGGATCCCCAGCCAGGCGAGGACGAGACCCTCAAGGCCGAAGCCGTGAAGCTCGCCAACGTCGAAGAACTAAGGCTTGCAGCTGCAGCGGCCCACGAGTCCCTGATAGCTGAGGAATTCGGGGATGCCGGGGACGCGACGTCCATGGTGGACGCTGCAAAGCGGACCTTGGAACACGTGGCCGAGCACGATGAAGAGCTGCGCTCCGCCGCCACCAGGCTTGCTGAAGTGGGCTTCCTTCTCAATGACATTGCCGCGGAACTCTCCAGCTACCAGGCTTCCTTGGATACAGAGGGCCCTGAACGGCTTTCCGAAATTGAGGGACGCAGGGCTGCATTGGCCACGTTGATCCGCAAGTACGCGCCCAGCATCAACGAAGTCCTGGACTGGGCTGCGGAGGCGCGCGTGCGTTTGGATGAACTGCAGGATGACTCCAGCCGCATCGAGTCACTGGATGCCGAAGTTGCTTCCACCGAAGCGACGCTCCGGAAGCAGGCGGCGTCCATCAGCAAGGCCCGCTCCAAGGCAGCCAAGGACCTGTCCACACGCGTGAGTGCCGAGTTGAAGGCCTTGGCCATGGCGGACGCCACCTTGGTCATTGAACTGGACAGCAGTGGGACCTTGGGCCCGTGGGGGACCGATGAGATCGCCTTCCTGCTCCAGCCACACTCCGGCGCACCTGCCCGGCCGTTGGGCAAAGGCGCGTCCGGCGGTGAACTCTCCCGGGTCATGTTGGCCATCGAAGTGGTGCTCGCTGCCGTGGATCCCGTCCCAACCTTTGTGTTCGACGAGGTGGACGCCGGCGTGGGTGGCCGGGCCGCCGTCGAAATCGGCCGCAGGCTGGCGATGCTGGCACAACACGTCCAGGTCCTGGTGGTGACGCACTTGCCCCAAGTAGCGGCGTTCGCCGACCAGCACATCCGGGTGACCAAGACGTCCGTGAGGGGCTCCGATGGGAAAACCAGCACAGGATTCACGTCCAGCGACGTCCAGCTGCTTGACGGGGATCAGCGGGTGAAGGAACTGGCCCGGATGCTGGCCGGACAGGAAGATTCCGAATCCGCACAGGCCCACGCCCAGGAGTTGCTGGACGACGCCAAGTTGCTTCCCCAGCGGGCGTAGCTGCGCGTGGCATGAGCACAATCACATTGGGTCCCCGGGATCCGGCTGTGCTCTTGATTGGGACGCCGTAGTGGGCAACCATTGACCATTTGGGGAAGCCGAACAGACGCTGGGAAGGCGTAATTGATGATAAGCTCGAATTCCGTGGTGCAGCGATCAAATTCCCGTGTAAATTCCCGGTTCCCGGGCTCGTCCAAGACGACCAAACACATCTTCGTCACCGGTGGTGTGGCGTCCTCGCTCGGTAAGGGTCTGACGGCTTCAAGCCTCGGCCACCTGCTGCGGGCACGCGGTTTGTCTGTAACTATGCAGAAGCTCGATCCCTACTTGAATGTGGATCCGGGTACGATGAATCCCTTCCAGCACGGCGAAGTATTCGTGACGGATGACGGCGCAGAGACCGATCTCGACATCGGACACTATGAGCGCTTCCTGGACGAGAACCTCGAGGGGTCGGCCAACGTAACAACCGGCCAGGTCTACTCCACAGTGATTGCCAAGGAACGCCGTGGTGAGTACCTGGGTGACACCGTTCAGGTCATCCCGCACATCACTGATGAGATCAAGCGCCGCATGCGACTGCCTGCTGAGGGCAAGAACGCTCCGGACGTCATCATCACCGAAATCGGCGGTACCGTAGGCGACATCGAGTCGCAGCCCTTCCTGGAGTCCGCACGCCAGGTCCGCCAGGATGTTGGCCGCAACAACGTGTTCTTCCTCCACGTTTCGCTGGTTCCCTACATCGGGCCGTCACAGGAACTGAAGACGAAGCCGACGCAGCACTCCGTAGCGGCACTCCGTTCCATCGGCATCCAGCCCGAAGCAATCGTGATCCGTTCGGACCGCGAAGTTCCCGACGCCATGCGCGAGAAGATCGGCCGCATGTGCGACGTCGACATCGACGCCGTGGTCAACGCCGCTGATGCCCCCAGCATCTACGACATCCCCAAGACCCTGCACTCCCAGGGGCTTGACTCGTACATCGTCCGTGCCCTGGACCTGCCGTTCAAGGACGTGGACTGGACCAAGTGGGACAAGCTCCTCGAGGCTGTCCACAATCCAAAGCACGAGGTCGAGGTTGCCCTGGTAGGCAAGTACATAGACCTTCCGGACGCTTACCTGTCCGTGACGGAGGCGCTCCGTGCAGGTGGGTTCGCCAACGAAGCCAAGGTTAAGATCCGCTGGGTACCGTCGGACGAGTGCGAAACCCTGGCCGGGGCCACCAAGGCCCTGTCCGGTGTTGACGCCATCTGCGTCCCGGGTGGATTCGGTATCCGTGGACTCGAAGGAAAGCTGGGCGCGCTGAAGTTCGCCCGCGAATCCAAGCTCCCCGTGCTGGGCCTGTGCCTGGGCCTGCAGTGCATGGTGATCGAATATGCACGCAACGTGGTGGGTCTGGAAGGTGCGTCCTCCAGCGAATTCGAGCCGGACTCCAAGTACCCGGTCATCGCCACCATGGAAGAGCAGCTGGACATTGTGGACGGCAAGGGAGACCTCGGTGGCACCATGCGCCTGGGCCTTTACGAAGCCAAGCTCGATGAGGGCTCCGTGATTGCGGAGACCTATGGCACCACCACCGTCAGCGAACGTCACCGCCACCGCTACGAGGTGAACAACAAGTACCGCGAGCAGATTGCGGCCGAAGGCCTGGTCTTCTCCGGCACTTCGCCTGATGGCAAGCTCGTGGAGTTCGTTGAACTTCCCCGCGATGTGCACCCGTACTACGTGGCAACGCAGGCGCACCCTGAGCTGAGCTCACGGCCCACGCGCCCGCACCCGCTGTTTGCAGGTCTGGTAAAGGCTGCCTTGGAGCGTCGCGAAGGCGCCCCGGCCGACACCAAGACCGGCGCCCGCGCAGTGGCTGCCAAGTAAAGCCAAACGAGAAAAAGGACGGCGCGATGCCCGGTATTTCTGGAACCCCACGCACTTCGAGGCAGGTTTCGGACGTGCCGAGCCCGCGCCGTCTTTTGTCTACCAGCAAGGTTTACGAGGGCCGCATCTGGGACGTGGTGAGTGATTCCTTCCAGCTCGCTGAGGACACTGGCACTCTGGTGCGTGACTACATTGACCACCCGGGGGCCGTAGCGGTGCTTCCCATGAACGTCGATGGCGAGATTCTTCTTTTGAAGCAGTACAGGCATCCGGTGGGCATGGATCTCTGGGAAATCCCGGCCGGGCTCCTGGACGTTGAAGGCGAAGACTTCGTGGTGGGTGCTGCGCGGGAACTGGCTGAAGAAGCGGACCTGCAAGCGGCTACATGGAACGTCCTGGTGGACTTCTTCAATTCACCGGGTTCATCCAGCGAAGCAGTTCGCATCTACCTGGCCCGTGGTATCTCGGACGTGCCCGAGGCCGATCGGCATGTCCGGACCGACGAGGAAGCAGAGATTGAGCTTGAATGGGTGTCCCTGGACGATGCTGTAAAGGCTGTCTTGGAGGGCCGCCTGCACAATCCTTCTGCTGTGTTGGGTATCCTGGCCGCGGCCGCTGCCAAGGCTGATGGCTTCACCAAGCTGCGTCCGGCCAACGCGCCGTGGCCGGCGCACCCGAGCCAGCGCTGAGCATGGCTGAGGCAGCCACCCGGAATATCACACCGATTGACCGCGCTGTCACCGATTACCTGCAGCACGTGGGGGTGGAGCGCGGCCTGGCTACCAACACGTTGGCTGCCTACCGCCGCGATCTGGCCAGGTATTCCAATTTCCTGGCAGCAAGCGGCGTGGAGCGGCCGGGGGACATCACCCGGCACCACGTCACTGGATTTGCCCAGGCTCTATCGGACGGCAGCGATGGTGCAGCAGCCCTGGGTGTCCGATCGGCAGCACGCACAGTGGTGGCGGTCCGGGGCCTGCATAAGTTCTGGGCTTTGGAAGGAACCACGACGGCGGACCCCGCCGGCGATGTCCACCCGCCCATGCCGGGGAAGCGGCTGCCCAAGGCCATCACCGTGGATGAAGTAACGCGGATCCTGGAAGCAGCAGGATCCGATACCGCCACCGGCTTGCGGGACCGCGCCCTGCTTGAATTCCTCTACTCCACCGGTGCCCGCATCAGCGAGGCCGTGGGACTGGATGTTGATGATGTCTCCCTGGACCACACCGGCGGGGGACCGGCGATCGTCAGGTTGTTCGGAAAGGGATCCAAGGAGCGATTGGTGCCGCTGGGGTCCTACGGCGCGCGGGCAGTTGAATCCTACGTCGTCCGCGGCCGGCCCCTCCTGGCATCCAAGGGCAAAGGAAATCCGGCCCTGTTCCTCAATGCCCGCGGTGGACGGATCAGCCGCCAAAGCGCGTGGACCATCCTCAAAACAGCGGCCGAAAAGGCCAACATCACCAAGGATGTTTCACCGCACACCCTCCGTCACTCTTTTGCCACGCATCTTTTGGAAGGTGGAGCGGACGTAAGGGTGGTTCAGGAACTTCTGGGACACGCCTCGGTCACCACCACCCAGGTGTACACGCTGGTTACTGCAGACACCCTGCGTGAAGTTTACGCAGCAGCCCATCCACGGGCCCTCGGATAAGAATCACACGGTTCCCTCGGAGTCGATGGAGCAACACTGCTAGCGGAGGACTTCCAAGGTCAGTTCAGCTGCGTCGACAAACAATCCCAGCAGCGAGGTCCCCAGGCCGGCCACCAAAAGGAGCCCCGGATGTGCCAGGCCCACCACGACGCGCTTAAGCCGGGGCCGTCCACGGAGGAACTTCTTGGGCACGCGGGTCTTGACCGGGATTTGCCGCCAGCCGCGGAGCCGCCGGAGGAACCAGGCGCAGCGGACGATGAAGGCCATCCACAGCACCGTGAGGACCAGGGGAACGGCGGCCACCATCAAGTTGAAACCCAGGGCCGTGACTTCTTTTTCGGAGTCACCAATCACCGACTGGACGGTGGTGGAAATGGAAGCACTCATCACCACAGAGACTGCCCACACCATGAACGCAGCCACCAAACCGAGGAACCGGACAAAGAAGTGCCCCAGGACGGTGGCGTCCACGGCCTTCAAATGGCTTCGCGGAGTGGCGTGCAATACCACCAGCGTTGATACGAGGGTCGGCAGCGCGGCCACCAGGACCAGCAGGTACCAGGTCCATCCGGCAAGGTCCAGCACTTCATCGAGGACGATCAGGCCTGCCCACAGGAATGTCCAGGCCCATCCGGCAAGGAGGGGGTGGGCCACCAGCCAGGATGGGATCCACGCGTCCTGCCCCGCTTTGGCTGGCGTGTTGGCAACCTGGCCACGTGCCTGGTCGTTTTCGGAGGCAACCTGATCCACGTCGCTTGCGCCGCCGGCCGTCACGCTCGCATCGCCCCCACGTTCATTCATGGGCTCACTGTAGCAACGGTGCTGCCCACGAATGAACGTGGGCCCGTGCAGTTACTGTTGTCAGCATGACTGCAGCCCATGTGACGTTGTGCTTCCTTCTCCGTGACAGCCCGGAGGGCGGGCAAGTGCTCCTGGGCACCAAGAAAACAGGCTTTGGCCTGGGGAAGGTGGTGGGCGTGGGTGGCCACGTGGAAGACGGTGAAACTGCTGTCCAGGCTGCCTGCAGGGAAGTGATGGAAGAAATCAATGTGGTGGTTTCACCCGGGGACCTGATTCCTGCCGGAACCGTGGATTTTGTTTTTCCCGCCAGGCCGGAATGGGACATGGCCACTACCGTCTTCCTTACCCGGGTCTGGGACGGGGAACCGTCGGAGAGCGACGAAATAGCACCGGAGTGGTTCCCTGTAGCCGCTTTGCCAGTGGAGCGCATGTGGGCTGATGCCGAGCACTGGCTGCCGTCCATGATGTCCGGGCAGCGGATCGCTGTCCGGGTGGAGCTTGCGGCGGACAACGAGAACGTGGCTGACGTCGTCACTGGTTCCTGGCAGGAACCCACCCAGCATGAACCCACCCAGTAGCAGAGACGTCGACGGCGGCCCGGTCACCCAAGGTGACGGGGCCGCCGTCGTACTTAAGGCGGAGGGAACAGCGCCGTTACGGGACGTGCCGCTCGTCTGGTCCGTTGTACTCGCTGAGGGGCCGGATCAGTGAGTTGGAGGCTACCTGCTCCATGACGTGGGCTGTCCAGCCGGTGATGCGGCTTGCGACGAACAGCGGCGTGAACGTCTGGGTGTCGAAGCCCATGAGGTGGTACGTGGGGCCGGCCGGGTAGTCGAGGTTGGGCTTGATGGCCTTGGCTTCGTCCATGGCTTGTTCGAGCCCGTTGTAGAGGCCCAGGAGCTCGGGACGGCCATAGTGGGCAATCATCTTGTCCAGGGCGGCCTTCATGGTGGGCACCCGCGAGTCGCCGTGCTTGTAGACACGGTGTCCAAAGCCCATGACCTTCTTTTTGTGGGCGAGTGCGTCTTCCATCCAGGTTTTCGCGCGGCTGGCCGCTTCGTCGAGGGACTCTTCCGTGCGGATGCCGATCTCATCAAAGGTGTGCATCACGGCCTCATTCGCGCCGCCGTGCAGGGGACCCTTGAGGGCGCCGATGGCCCCGGTAACGGCCGAGTGGAGGTCAGCGAGGGTTGAGGTGATCACACGGGCTGTGAACGTGGAGGCGTTGAAGGAGTGTTCGGCGTAAAGGATCATGGAGACGTTGAAGGCCTCAACGACCTCGTCCACCGGATCTTCGCCGAACGTCATCCACAGGAAGTTCGCCGAGTAGTCCAGGTCCTCGCGCGGTTCCACCACGTCCTCGCCCCGCCGGCGCCGCTGATCGTAGGCCACCACTGCGGGCATGGCGGCCCACAGATCGATCGCCTTCTTCATGTTGGCTTCCGGCGAGGAGTCTTCGGCCAGTTCGTGCCGGGCCCCCAGGACGGACGTCGCCGTGCGGCAGACGTCCATGGGGTGTGCCGTGGTGGGCAGGGCATCGATGACTGATTTCACCACGGGGTCCAAGGCGCGGCCGGCGCGTTCGCGGGCGCTGAACCCAGCCAGTTGGGCTTCGTCAGGCAGTTCGCCGTTCCAGAGCAGGTATGCCACTTCCTCGAAGCTGCACTTGGCGGCCAATTCCTGGACCGGATATCCGCGGTACAAAAGTGAGTTGGTCTCCGGGTTGACCTTGGAAACGGCGGTGTAGTCCACCACGACGCCGGCCAGGCCCTTTTTGATGTCTTCAGCTGTCATGCTGAACTCCTTCGTTCATAAGGCAAGCGCACCGGACTGGGCGGGCGGGCTTGCGTTCCCCTTGATGGATCCGGGACCTAGCGGAGGCCAGGCACCTGGAAGTTGAAAACGCCGGTATCGAACTGGTTGTATGCCTCGTAGTCGACGAGGTCGTAAAGACGCGCACGTGTGAGCATGGTGTCCACATGCGCTTCCTGGGTCCCCGCAGCCTTGATCGATTCCAGAGTACGCTCTGCAGCGCCCATGGCAATGCGGAGCAGCGTCACGGGGTAGATGACCATATTCACGCCAACGCTTTGGAGTTGGTCCACGGTGAAGAGTTCGCTTTTGCCGAACTCCGTCATGTTGGCCAGAATGGGCACGTCCACTGCATCGCGGATGGCCTGAAACTCGCCAAGGTCCCGCATCGCTTCCGGGAAGATGGCGTCAGCGCCGGCATCCACCAGTGCACGGGCGCGATCTGTGGCTGCATCAAGGCCGTCCACGGCGCGGATGTCCGTGCGGGCCATGATGAGGAAGTTCTTGTCCCGGCGGGCGTCGGCTGCGGCGCGGATGCGTTTGGTGGCCGTATCAAGGTCCACCACGTTCTTGCCGTCCAGGTGCCCACACCGTTTCGGGTTGAACTGGTCCTCGATGTGCATTCCGGCCAGTCCGGCGTTTTCGAGTTCCTGGACTGTCCGGGCCACGTTCATGGGCTCGCCGAAGCCGGTGTCGGCATCCACCAGGGCCGGCAGGTCCGTCATGCGGGCGATCTGACCCGCCCTGGTTGCCACTTCTGTGAGGGTGGTCAGGCCGATGTCCGGCAGGCCGAGATCGTTGGCCAGGACTGCACCGGAAATGTACACACCGGCAAAGCCCTTTTCCTCGATCAGCCTGGCCGAGAGCGGGTTGAAAGCGCCCGGGAACTGTTGCACTGTTCCTGAGGCCAGGAGTTCCCGCAGCTTCACCCGCTTCTGTTCGGGAGTGACAGCTGAGTACAGCATTTAGAACAATCCCTTCGGTGCTGCGTCCAGGTTGATGACTCCTGGGGCGGCGGTGATGTTGAGTTGGTCCAGTTCACCGGCGCCGAGTTCGGTAACGCGCTCGACGGCGGCCAGGAACCTTTCGATCTCGGCCTCCTCAACGAGTCCTGCTGCGAGCGTACGGAATTTGTTGATGTACTGTGCGCGGGCGAACGGCCGGGCGCCGAGCGGGTGCGCGTCTGCCACGGCGATCTGATCGGTGATCACGGTGCCATCGGTGAGGGTGATCTCCACGGATCCGCCGAAGGCTTTCTCGGCGATGTCCAGGGAGTGGTAGCGCCGTGTCCACTCCGGGTCCTCCACCGTGCTGACTTTGTGCCAGAGTTCCACGGTGTCCGGGCGGGTGGCACGTTCGGGGGCGTAGGAGTCAACGTGGTGCCAAGCGCCGTCCTGGAGGGCCACGGTGAAAATGTAGGGGATGGAGTGGTCCAGGGTTTCGCGTGAGGCTGTGGGGGAGTACTTCTGGGGATCGTTGGCGCCGGAGCCGATCACATAGTGGGTGTGGTGGCTCGTCTTGATCAGGACGGAGGCTACGTTGGCCGGGTCCGTGGTCTCGGGGTGCTCACGGTGGAGTTTGCGGGCCAGATCGATCCAGGCCTGTGCCTGGTATTCCGCGGAATGTTCCTTGGTGTAGGTGTCCAGGATGGCGCGCTTGGCTTCGCCGGGCAGTGGCAGGGGAACCTCGTACGAGGCCTCCGGGCCGTCCAGCATCCAGGCGATGACACCGTCTTCGCCTTCGTAGATCGGTACGGGGGAGGTCTGACCGCGCATGGAGCGGTCCACGGCTTCCACAGCCATCTTGCCTGCGAATGCAGGGGCATGGGCCTTCCACGTGGAGATTTCGCCCTTGCGGGACTGCCTGGTGGCCGTGGTGGTGTGCAGTGCCTGGCCCACGGACTGGAAGATCGTCTCAACGTCCAACCCCAACAACGTCCCGATACCGGCAGCGGCGGACGGGCCCAAGTGGGCCACGTGGTCGATCTTGTGCTTGTGCAGGCAGATCGCCTTGACCAGGTTGACCTGGATCTCATAGCCCGTTGCGATGGCTCGGACCAGGTCAGCGCCGGGGGAACCCACGTGCTGGGCCACCGCAAGGATCGGCGGGATGTTGTCCCCGGGGTGGGAGTAGTCAGCAGCCAGGAATGTGTCGTGGTAATCGAGTTCGCGCACGGCCACACCGTTGGCCCAGGCAGCCCACTCCGGCGACACCTGGTCCTGGATACCGAACACCGAGGCGCCCTTGCCGTTCGCGGAGGGAGCATGCGTCAACGCCTGCGCCCGGGCCGCCACGATCGGCGGCCTGTTCAGGGAGGCGATGGCCACCGAAGCGTTGTCGATGATGCGGTTGATCACCATGTCCGTGACCTCGGGGGCCACGTCCACGGGATCGGCCGCCACCACAGCAATCTTGTGCGCCAGCTGCTCTTCACGGGGCAGGTTCTCTTCGGACTTGTACACACGGACGTGATGGTTCTTGACCAATGGTGCTCCTTCTGGTGAGGGTTTTCACTCTGCCCTGTGGGCAGCTTTGACGTGGGAAAGACTTCTATGGAGGTGGACAGTAGTGGCGGCTTCCGCCAACCGAGGGTTGCCGCTTGCTATTGCCTCTGCAATGGCGGCGTGCTCCTGGGCCGCGGCGCGAAGCCGGGCAGTGTCATCGGCTGCGAGGCGGCGGACACGGACCAGATGGACCCGCAGGCTTCGCATGGCGTTGGCCAGGTAGGAGTTGGACGCCGCGGCATCAATGGCTTCATCAAGCCGGCTTACCAGTGCGTAGTACTCGTGGCGGGCGGGATCATCGTGGTGCAGCAGTTCTGGAGCCAGCAACAGTTGCCGGTGCAATTCGGCGAAGACTTCCGGCTCGCCCCGTTCGGCGGCGAGGGCCGCCGCGCGGACTTCCAGGGTTTCGCGCAGCTCAAACAGGTCGTCGATGCTCTCCAGCGAGATATCGGTGACGACGACGCCGCGCCCGCCCGCCGCCGTCGTCAGTCCTTCCGCCGTGAGGCGGCTCAGTGCCTCCCGGAGGGGAGTGCGGGATACACCCAGGCGTTCGGACTGCTCGACTTCAGCCAGCATGGAACCGGGACGCAGGCGCCACTCAATGATGTCCTCACGAAGAGCCTGGTAAGCCCGGTCACTGGCGCGCATTCCCTCAGTGTATACACGGAGGCCTCTTGCGCCTAGCTTTCAGTTGCAAATGTTCGCCAATGTATACATAAGATGGCTGGAGGGGTTTCCGAACGGTCAGGCCCGGTTCCACCCATATTCGTTTTCCGGCCGGCCGGGCGTTCCGTAGCGCGGCGCCCTGGTGACAGTTCCGGCGTCGGCCAGGTACTCCAGATACCGCCGTGCCGTCACGCGGGACATGCCCAAGGCGTCCATGACCTCGCTGGCCGAAACCGGCTCGTGGCGCCCCCGCACCAAATCCTTCACGGACTCCAGGGTGGAGGCCGAGAGACCCTTGGGCAGCGGAAGCTCAGTGGGCGCTCGCAGGCTTGCGAACGCCTGGTCCACATCGCTCTGGGAGGCACCCGCTTTGGACAGGCCGGACAGGGAACCAGCCAATTGATCGCGGAAGGTGCGGTAGCTGCGGAGCTTGTCCGCAAAGGTGGCGTAGGTGAAGGGCTTGATGAGGTACTGCACCACGCCGATGGACACGGCACTGCGCACAATGCCCAGCTCGCGGACGGCGGTGATGGCAATGATGTCTGCGTACACCCCGGCGGAGCGCATCCGCCGGGCAACGTCCAAACCGTGCAGGTCCGGCAGGTTCATGTCCAGGAGGACCAGGTCCACCGGTGTGGCCGAAGCCGCGAATTCGCCCAGGATCCGCAGGGCGGACTGGCCGTCCGGCGCGGTTCCTGCCAGCACGAAGCCCTCCAGTCGGCTGATGTACACGGAGTGGGCGTCCGATGCGATCGGTTCGTCCTCCACCACCAGGACACGGATGTCTGTCATGCCTTCTCTTCCTTGAAAACGGGCGCGGGCAACACCACATGGAACTGTGCACCACCAGTGTTACCGGTGGACCCAGTGTTGCTGGTGGACCCGGGGTTGCTGATGGACATAGTACCGTTCAGGCGCTGGACGGCCTGGCGCACCAAGGCCAGGCCAACGCCGCGCCCGTGGGCGCCCCGGGCCGTTCCGTCGGGCGTTTTGGTGCTGAAACCGTACTGCAGCACGTCGTCGATGGAGCCTGGATCGATGCCGCCCCCGGAATCACGCACCACAAATTCAACGGCGGCTTCGCCGGCGTCGACTTCCAGTTCCACCAGCCGGGGGTGGTCGCCGGCCGCAGCGGCGTCAATGGCGTTGTCCAGCAGGTTTCCCAGGATGGTTACCAGGTCCTGTATTTCCAGTCCCCGGACACCCCCGCTTCCGGACGTTCTCACCACCAATTCCACACCGCGCTCGTGGGCTTCGGCGGCTTTGCCCATCACCAGGGCACTCATCACCGGCTCATCAACAGAGGACACCATGTCATCGGTGAGCTGTTGGCTGAGCTCCAGGTCCTTGGTGGCGAACTCCAACGCCTGGGGGGTGCGTCCCAGTTCCAGCAAGGAAACAATCATGTGCAGCCGGTTGGCGTGTTCATGTGTTTGGGCGCGCAGGGCATCGGAGAGGGTCTTCATTGTTTGCAGTTCCGTGCCCAAGGACTCAATTTCAGTGCGGTCCCGGATGGTGGCCACGGTCCCGTAGACGGCAGGCTTCTGGCGGCTTCTCGCAGGCACGGGTCCCACTGCGGGGGCCTGGTTCACCACCAGGATGCGTGATCCGGTCAGGTGGATTTCATCATGTGCGTGCCTGCCGGATTGGAACAGGGCACGGAGGCTTCCGTCCACAGGGAGCTGGTCCAGGGTGGGGGCAGCGGCGGGGGAGCGGTCTGCATTGGACGGCTCCAGGCCCAGGAGGTCCGCGGCTTGGTCGTTGTACATCACCGCCCGCCCGTGGGTGTCGATGAGGATGAGTCCTTCACGGACGGAGTGCAGCACGGATTCGTAGTAGGCGAACAGCTGCGCCAGTTGCTCCGGGCGCCAGCCCCTGGTCACGGACCGCAGGTACCTGCCCAGAAGCCAGGAGGCCAAGGATCCGAAAGCCAGGACCACCACGGCTATTCCGCCGATCACTCCCAAACGCTCTGCAACGTCGGTGTCCACGGTGCGGACAGTCACGCCGGCTGCCACCAAGGCTTTGACAGCTCCACTCGAGTCTTTGACGGGGGAAATGGTCCTCACGGAGGGGCCCAAGGTGCCTGCAGTGACTTCCGTGAACGTCTCACCGTTGAGCGCCGGATCGATGGTTCCTATGTACGGCTTGCCCAGCTCTTCGGCCCGGGGGTGGGTCCATCGGGTCCTGTCCGGGGCCATGATGGTGATGAAGTCGGCATCTGCATCACCCATTACCTTGAGGGCGTAGGGCTGAAGTATGGCCGAGGGATCTGCCGCGGAGGCCGCTTGGAGCACCATGGGGCTGTCCGCAATGGAGGTCGAGATGGCGAGCATGCGGCTTCCGGCATCACCGTAGGCACGGTCCCGGGCTTCCAGCACTGAGAACGCACCAAAGGCGGCGGTGAGCAGCACCACGAAGAGCAGATTCGCCGCAAACAAGCGTCGGGCAATACTCCAACTGTGAAACACGTGGTCCTCCCATGACCAATATGACCGCAACGGTGATGTATATCACCAACGGCTCAATGATGGATATCACACAAGGGCAGCGGAGTGGACATCAGTGCAGGACCGCAGCGCCTTACACAGTATCCAGAAGGAGAATCCCATGACCTCTCAACGTGGAGAGTCGGCAGTCGCTGTCAAACGTGGCCGCAAGGGACTTGATAAGTCCCACTACCTGTACATCGCCGTGATCCTGGCAGTTGTGCTGGGTGCCGTCGTAGGCCTGTTGTTCCCCGAAGTCGGCAAGTCGCTGAAGCCCCTGGGTGACGGGTTCATCAAGCTCATCAAGATGATGATCGCCCCAGTGATCTTCTGCACCATCGTCCTTGGTATTGGCTCCATCGCCAAGGCGGCAACTGTCGGCAAGGTCGGCGGACTGGCCCTTGGCTACTTCGTGGCGATGTCCACCTTCGCCTTGGCCATCGGCCTTGTGGTGGGAAACCTCATCCACCCGGGTGAGGGACTCAAACTGACGCCTTATGACCCCAACAAGAAGGCTGCAACGGACAGCACCGCTGACTTCCTCCTGGGAATCATCCCCAGCGACATCCCTGTACTGCCCACGCTCCTGGCGGCCATCCTGGTGGGCTTCGCGCTCCAGAAGATGGGCAAGGACGGCGCTCCCATCCTGAAGGCCATCGGCCACGGCCAGCGACTCGTTTTCCGCATCCTCATCATGATCATGTGGCTCGCCCCCGTGGGTGCCTTCGGCGCTATCGCCGCTGTGGTTGGTGCCACCGGCGCGCAGGCGATCTTCAGCATGTTCACCCTGATGCTGGCCTTCTACATCACCTGCGCACTCTTCATCGTGGTCATCCTGGGTACGCTGCTCCGCGTTGTGGCCGGCGTCAACATCTTCAAGCTCATGAAGTACCTGGCCCGCGAGTACCTCCTCATCTTCTCCACCTCGTCCTCCGAGGCCGCGCTTCCCCGCCTCATTGCAAAGATGGAACACTTGGGTGTTTCCAAGCCGGTGGTTGGCGTGACGGTACCTACGGGTTACTCGTTCAACCTTGACGGAACCGCCATCTACCTGACCATGGCTTCCCTGTTCGTGGCCAACGCCATGGGCACCCCGCTTGACCTCGGTGCCCAGATCTCACTCCTGATCTTCATGATCATCGCCTCCAAGGGTGCGGCCGGCGTCACCGGTGCCGGCCTGGCAACCCTGGCCGCAGGCCTCCAGGCCCACAAGCCGGAACTGCTGGGCGGCGTGGGCATGATCGTTGGAATCGACCGCTTCATGTCCGAGGCTCGCGCCTTGACCAACTTCACGGGCAACGCCGTGGCTACGGTCCTGATCGGTACTTGGGTCAAGGAAATCGACAACGGCCGGGTTGAGCGGGTTCTGTCCGGAAACGAACCGTTCGACGAGCAGACCATGATCGCCCACGGTGACAACGAGGTTGCCGCCGAAGGTGAGCCGCGCGAGAAGGCAACTGTCTAGCAGCAAACTCTCCACCCAGTCCTGATTCAGCGAAGGCCGGTACCGTCAAGGTGCCGGCCTTCGCTGTCCTGCGGCCGGGGGCAAGGAACGCCGCAGCAACCTTCGACCTCAACCAGAAGGTCAAGGCTCACTCGGGGGACAAAGTCAAGTTCCCCGAATTACCGTGTCGGGGCCTGTAGCCTAAAGGGGTAGCAGCGCTGCAGCCGGGGGCGCAGCGGCAGGGAAGATCGTCGTCGAAAGAGTGGTTAGATACGTGAGCAACGAACGGGGTTCCGCAACGCTGGAAGGTACCGGGCTCGATCTGGAAGACGCCATCATGGGGCCCACGGGCCGCCCTTACCGCGAGTTTCCGGAACCTGCTCCGCTTGCTTCCCACGGGCCGGCCAGGGTCATCGCCATGGTCAACCAAAAAGGCGGAGTGGGCAAAACGACATCAACCATCAACCTTGCAGCGGCGCTTGCTGAATTCGGCAGGCGTGTCCTGTTGGTGGACTTCGACCCCCAGGGTGCACTGTCTGCCGGCCTGGGAGCCAACCCCCATGAACTGGACCTCACGGTCTACAACGTGCTGATGGACCGCAAGGTGGACATCCGCGATGCCATCCAGCACACCGGCGTTGAAGGCGTGGACCTGCTGCCCGCCAACATCGATCTCTCCGCGGCCGAAGTCCAGTTGGTCAATGAAGTGGCTCGCGAGCAAGTCCTGGACCGCGCACTGAAGAGCGTTGAAGACGATTACGACGTCGTCCTCATCGACTGCCAGCCGTCGCTGGGCCTTTTGACCGTCAATGCCCTGACCGCAGCGCATGGCGTGATCATCCCGCTGATCTGCGAGTTCTTCGCCCTGCGTGCAGTGGCCCTTCTGGTTGAAACCATCGAGAAGGTCCAGGACCGCCTCAACCCACGCCTTCAGGTGGATGGCGTGCTGGCCACCATGTACGACGCCCGCACCCTGCACAGCCGCGAAGTCATCACCCGCCTGGTGGAAGCTTTTGGGGACAAGGTCTTCGAAACGGTCATCAAGCGGTCCATCAAATTTGCTGACGCGACCGTTGCGGCGGAGCCGATCACCAGCTACGCCGGCAACCACATTGGTGCTGATGCGTACCGCCGCTTGGCCAAGGAGCTGATCTCGCGCGGCGGCGCCCCCTGATCTGGTGGCATCACCCCTGGAAACAGCATCCGACGCCGTTGCCTCCGATTCCCGCAAGCAGGGGTTTGAGGTCCGGTTGGCCAACTTCACCGGCCCCTTTGATCTGCTGCTGGGCCTGATTTCCAAACACAAACTGGACATCACCGAAGTGGCGTTGGCCACTGTCACCGATGAATTCATCAAATACATCCGCGGCCTGCAAAAACTGGGCGGGGATTGGGCCCTGGATGAGGCCAGCGAGTTCCTGGTGATAGCTGCCACCTTGCTGGACCTCAAGGCGGCCAGGCTGCTTCCCGCCGGGGAAGTGGAAGACGCGGAAGATGTTGCCCTGTTGGAAGCGCGGGACCTTCTCTTTGCCCGCCTGCTGCAATACAAGGCCTTCAAGCAAGTAGCGGGCATGCTGGGGCAAACCCTGGAAGAGGAAGCCAAACGCTACCCCCGGCAGGTATCCCTGGAGAGCCACTTCGCGGCGCTCCTGCCGGAACTGGTGTGGAGGCACACGCCCGAACAATTTGCGGAACTTGCTGCCAAAGCGCTCACCCCCAAGGACACCTCGCCTGCGGAAGTTGGCTTGGATCACCTGCACGCGCCTCCGGTCAGCGTCAAGGAGCAGGCCGAATTGATCGGCCACCTGTTGCGGCTGGGCCCGCCTCTTTCCTTCCACGCACTGATTGCCGACGCCGGAACCACCTTGGTGGTGGTGGCCCGCTTCCTGGCCCTGCTGGAGATGTTCAGGGACCGGGTGGTGGACTTCGACCAATCCGGACCCCTGGCCGAACTGGTGGTGCGTTGGACCGGCGATGACCTGGAATGGGACAGCTCGAAATTGAGCGAGGAGTACCAAACGGCGCCGGAGACACCCCTGGAGACTAAAGCACATGAAGGCGGGAGAGCCACCGATGAGTGAGCAGGCAGCGGAGCAGGATGGCCTGAGTGAACTTGAGGCGCTGCCCGGTGGTGCCAAGGCCGCACTGGAGGCTGTGCTCATGGTCATCGACGAGCCGGCCAGCCCGGAGGAGTTGGCGGCCGGGCTCAACGTGACGGTGGCCGTCGTCGAGAATTTGCTGCATGACCTGCAGCGGGAGTATAGCGGCTATACTGTTAAAGCCCCGGACGTGGATGCTGTTGGCTTTGCCAATGCCAGCACCGCACCCCGGGGTTTTGAATTGCGGAACGTTGCCGGCGGGTGGCGCATCTATTCGCGGTCCGATTTTGCCGGGATCGTGGGGAGGTTCGTCCTTGAGGGGCAGACCACCAGGTTGACTCAGGCTGCGCTTGAGACGCTGGCGGTGGTTGCCTACAGGCAGCCGGTCTCCAGGGCCCGGGTTTCCGCAATTCGAGGCGTCAACGTCGATTCCGTGGTCAGGACCCTCATCCAACGGGGGCTGATTGAAGACTGCGGAAATGATCCCGAGTCGGGGGCTGTCCTCTACAGGACAACCTCGTATTTCCTGGAACGGATGGGCATTGGTTCAGTGGCTGAACTGCCACAGCTTTCGCCCCACCTTCCAGGCCTGGAGGGGATCGATGAGTACTACGACGCCAGCCGGATGTAGCCAGTGGCTGCAGCGGCGCAGAGAGAATTTTGATTTACTACACAAGGACGGGTCATGACACAGGCGGGACGCCAGAGTTCACCACGTAACGGTTCGGGTCGCAACGGCTCCGGGCGCAATGAAGGCAAGGGCGGCAGCGGCCGCTCCTCTGCCGGCGGCTTCTCGGGCCGCAGCGGAGGTGCCGGCGCAGGAAAGCGCACCTTCCCCCAGGGCGAGGGCCGCCCTTTCAAGGCTTCAAAGCCCCGCGAAGCAGCGCCCTTCGATCCCGACAACCCCACATCAGCTTCGGATTTCGAGCGCCGACAGGCCGCGCAGTCCGCAAAGCCTTTCCGCAAACCCGGCTCCAACAAGCCCGGCTTCGGCAAGGCCCCCGGCACTCCCGGGGCCATCAAGCCCAAAACCAAGCAGACCAAGCAGTTCGGTTCCAAGGCGTTCGGCAGCGAACGCTTTGGCCAGAGTCTGGGACCCATCCGGAAGCCGGCGCGCAACCGCGGCCCGCAGCGGGATGTCCCGCAGTCCGAGCTCCACGACGCCGATGGCGTGCGGCTCCAGAAAGTCATGGCCCAGGCGGGCGTGGCTTCCCGCCGCGTGTGCGAGGAAATGATCCTTGAAGGACGCGTCGAGGTTGATGGACAGGTAACCACCGAGCTCGGTGTCCGCGTGGATCCCACGGCCGCTGTGATCCACGTTGATGGCATCCGCATCCAGCTTGACGAGACCTTGGTGTACATGGTCTTCAACAAGCCCAAGGGTGTTGTTTCCACCATGGAGGATCCCGAGGGCCGTCCTTGCGTCAGCGACTTCCTCAAGAACAACAAGAACAAGGGCGAACGCCTGTTCCACGTAGGCCGCCTCGACGTCGCCACCGAGGGTCTGCTGCTGCTGACCAACGACGGCGAACTTGCCAACCGCCTTACCCACCCTTCCTATGAGGTGCCCAAGACGTACCTGGTACAGGTGCGCGGCCCGTTCCCCCAGGGCGTGGGAGCGAAACTCAAGAGCGGTGTGGAGCTCGAAGACGGCTTTGCCGCAGTGGACTCCTTCAAACTGGTGGACTCCACTCCGGGCCACGTGCTCATTGAGGTTGTGCTGCACTCCGGCAAGAACCGCATTGTGCGCCGCATGTTTGACGCTGTCGGGTTCCCCGTGGAGCGTCTGGTCCGCGTCAAGGTTGGTCCCATCGGCCTGGGCGACCAGCGCCAGGGCAGCATCCGCAACCTCGGCAGGCAGGAAGTCGGGCACCTTCTGGCATCAGTAGGGCTCTAGGACATGTCCGCTTTCGGTACCCACGGCCGGGGCCACCTCATGGGCCCCGTCGTCGTTCTGGGCACGGGTCTTCTCGGAGCCAGCATTGGCCTTGGCCTGCGAGGCAGGGGAGTTCCTGTCTTCTTGTTCGATCCTTCCCCCACCAACCAAGCCGTTGCGGTGGATATCGGAGCGGGCCGGCCACTGACCGAATTGGACGGGCAGCCGCAACTGGTAGTGGTGGCTGCCCCGCCGGACGTTACTGCCGACGTCGTGGAGAAGGCCCTGGCTGACTACCCCACAGCCGTGGTGGTGGACATTGCCAGCGTCAAGGCCACTATCGGTACGCAACTGCGCGAACGCGGGGTGGACCTCACCCGGTACGTGGGCACACACCCCATGGCCGGCAGGGAGAAGTCCGGGCCGGTTGCTGCCAGGGGAGAGCTTTTCACGTCCATGCCGTGGGTTGTTTGCCCGTCGGAGCAGACCGGAAGTGAGGCTCTGCAGACTGCCCGTTCACTGGCCGGTGACCTGGGTGCGATCGTTTCCCAGTTCAGCGCGGACGAGCACGACGAGGCTGTGGCTTTGGTGTCGCACCTTCCGCAGGTAATGTCCTCCTTGCTGGCCAGCCGGCTGCAGGGAACGCCACTCCATGCTCTTTCGCTGGCCGGCAACGGCCTGCGGGACACCACGCGCATAGCAGCCAGCGATCCCACCCTGTGGGTCCAGATCCTGGGCGGCAACGCGGAGAAGGTGGTGCAGATCCTGCACGGCGTGCGCGAGGACCTGAACAGGTTGATCGGCACCCTGGAAGAACCCACGGCCCCCGGCGCGAGGCTTGATCTGGCACAGCTCATCAGTGAGGGAAATGCCGGGCAAGCGCGGATTCCGGGCAAGCACGGCGGACCACCGCAGGCGTACTCGTGGCTGACCATCCTGGTGGATGACCGGCCCGGCCAGATCGCCCACTTGCTGACCGAGATCGGTGAGATCGGCGTCAACGTCGAAGACCTGCGTCTTGACCACTCCTCCGGCCAGAACGTGGGCATGGTGGAATTGTCGGTTCTCCCCAGTAAGCACGACCTCCTTGTTGAAGCTTTGACTGACCGTGGATGGCGGGTACTGCAGTAATGACACGTGAATTTTTTGGCCCTGAGACGGTCGCCCGTCCCGGCAAGCCGTTGGTCATTGCCATTGATGGCCCGTCCGGGTCCGGCAAGTCGAGCGTCAGCAAGGAGGTGGCCAGGCGCTTGAAGCTTGCCTACCTGGACACCGGTGCAATGTACCGTGCCCTCACTTGGTACTGCCTCAAAACCGGAGTGGACCTGCAGGACGGCGCCGCCGTCGAGGAAGCCTCCAAGAAGATTCCCTTGGAAATCAGCACATCGACGGACACGGAGTATGTGGCTGTTGACGGGACCGACATCACCGAGGAGATCCGGGACCCCCGGATTTCTTCTTCCGTGAGTGCCGTTGCCACCACTCTGGGAGCCCGTACCGAGTTGATCAGGCGCCAGCGTGAATTGATCGACCAGCACCACCGCCGAATGGTGGTGGAAGGACGCGACATCACCACCGTCGTCGTCCCCAATGCGGAGGTACGCATGCTCCTGACCGCCAGTGAGGAAGCGCGGCTGCGGCGTCGTGGAATCCAGCTCGGCGGGACGCAGACCAAAGAACAACTGGCCGCCCAGGTAACCCAACGCGATGCGAAGGATTCCACGGTGGTCAACTTCATGCAGGCTGCCAACGGCGTAGTGACGCTGGATTCCTCGGACCTTGATTTCGACGAAACCGTGGACACTGCCTTGGCAATTGTCAGCAAGGTCATCTATGGCGATTGACAATGCCGTCTCCCTTCCCGCTGCGTGGTCCCGGCTGTGGACCAGGCCCGTCGGCTGGATCCTGGACCACGTCCTCTACCGGACCGTGGTGACGGGCAAGAGCAACGTCCCGGCTGCGGGGCCGGTGGTTTTCGCCGCCAACCACATCAGCTTCCTTGACGGTCCCGTCCTGTTTGGAGCCTCTCCCAGGCCCATGCATCTTCTGGTCAAGAAGGAGATGTTCAAGGGTTTCCTGGGCAGGGTCCTCTCCGGTTCGGGGCAGATACCCGTGGATCGCAGCGGTGACCGTGCCGCTTTGCACACCGCCAAAAAACTGCTCGACGCCGGCCGTTGCGTCGGGATTCTCCCCGAAGGTTCGCGGGGGAGCGGCTCAGCCGAAAACATCAGCAGCGGAGTAGCCTGGCTGGCCTTGAACTCCGCGGCAACAGTCATACCCGTTGCCATCCTTGGCACCCGCCAGGGAGACGAGCATCGGGACCATATTCCGAGGATGCGCCGGACGCTCTACGTGAGCTTCGGCGAATCCGTCACGGTGAAGCGCCGGAAAGGCGAACCGGGGCGTGTTTCAATGGACAGGGCGGCTGCGGACATCCGCGATGCCCTGGCCGAACACGTTCAGGGCGCCATCCGGGCAACGGGCCAGGGCTTGCCCAACGCGCCCGGGCCCGGTGACCACGCAGCACCGCCCATCAGCAGTAGCCGGGACGCCGGCAGACCACCACTAAGGAAAGTGCAATGAGCGATACGACTCAAAAATCCGGCCTCCATGGAGCCGGCGACGACGAATACACGCCCACCGGCACCGACCAGGTGGCGGAGAACCTGGCTGCCCTTGATGATGATGAGGCCGAACTCCGCGCCGCATCGCTCCGCGCGGGCCTGGATGACTACGAGCTCGACGAGGACGATGCCGCGCTCCTGAGCGGTGAATACGGCGACGAGGGCGACGAGGGTGAGCTCAAGCTGGATCCGGTCCTTGCCATCATTGGACGCCCCAACGTGGGCAAGTCCACCTTGGTGAACCGTATCCTTGGCCGTCGCGAGGCTGTGGTGGAGGACACCCCGGGTGTCACCCGTGACCGAGTGATGTACTCGGCCGATTGGAACGGCCGCAACTTCACCCTGGTTGACACCGGTGGCTGGGAACATGATGCCAAGGGCATTCACGCACGCGTGGCAGAACAAGCTGAAATGGCTGTTGAACTCGCCGATGCAGTGCTCTTTGTGGTGGACTCCGCCGTGGGTGCGACAGCAACCGACGAGGGCGTCATGAAGATGCTCCGCAAGAGCAAGAAGCCGGTCATCATGGTGGCCAACAAAGTGGACGACTTCGCACAGGAAGCCGACTCCGCCGCCCTGTGGGGTCTTGGTTTCGGCGAACCGTACCCTGTATCGGCCCTGCACGGCCGTGGTGTGGCCGATCTCCTGGACCACGTCATGGACACCCTGCCGGAGTACTCGCAAGTGGAAGGTGTGGACCGCTCAGGCGGACCGCGCCGGATCGCCCTGATCGGCCGTCCGAACGTTGGCAAGTCCTCGCTGCTGAACAAGCTCGCGGGTTCCGAACGTGTGGTGGTGGATCCTCTGGCCGGGACCACGCGTGACCCCGTTGACGAATTCATCGAGTTGGGTGACCGTACCTGGCGTTTCGTGGATACTGCCGGTATCCGCCGCCGCCAGCACATGGCCCAGGGCGCGGACTTCTACGCCTCGCTCCGTACCCAGGCTGCGCTCGAGAAGGCGGAGGTCGCCGTCGTGCTTCTCGCCGTGGACGAAGTCCTGAGCGAACAGGATGTCCGTATCCTCCAGCTGGCGATCGAGTCCGGACGTGCACTGGTGCTTGCTTTCAACAAATGGGACCTGCTGGACGACGAGCGCCGCAAGTACCTTGAGCGTGAGATCGAGCAGGACCTGGCGCACGTTGAATGGGCGCCCCGGGTGAACATCTCGGCGAAAACCGGTTGGCACAAGGACCGCCTGGTCCCTGCCCTGGACATCGCCCTGGAGAGCTGGGACCGCCGTATTCCGACGGGACGCTTGAACGCGTTCCTCGGCGAACTTGTTGCAGCGCATCCGCACCCCGTGCGCGGCGGCAAGCAGCCACGTATTCTCTTCGGCACACAGGCCTCCAGCCGCCCGCCGAAGTTTGTCCTCTTCACCACCGGGTTCCTGGACCCCGGATACCGTCGCTTCATCACCCGCCGCCTGCGCGAAACGTTCGGCTTCGAGGGTACGCCCATCGAGGTCAACATGCGTGTCCGCGAAAAGCGGGGCAAGAAGCGCTGATGAGACGGGCATCACAGTCAGGAATGGCTCTGATGGCGTTGGCACCCTCCAACTTCGTGTAAGCTTTTGGAGGTGGTTCGGCCGGACTGCTTAGGTGGGACTCTTCGGAGGAAAACCTGGGCGGAGAACGGTGGAACCAGCGGGCTGTAGCGCAGCTTGGTAGCGCACTTGACTGGGGGTCAAGGGGTCGCAGGTTCAAATCCTGTCAGCCCGACCATAAAGGCCGGAATCACGCGGAAACGCGTGGTTCCGGCCTTTGGTCGTTAAGCGCGGTCTTGCTCATTCTTAAGAAGAAAGGGCCGCCCCGCAGCCGCATGGCAGCGGGGCCCCTGCAGTGCTCCTCAGGCTGACTGCAGGGCCCCGAGGGCCCTGACCAGCGGTTGGAGTTCAGGTACGGCCTCCGCAGCCTCCAATGCTGCGGCCAGCGTGGCATCATGCACAGGCTTGGCTGCCTCGAGCAATTCCTGGCCCGCAGTGGTGAGCTCCGTATAGATCCCACGCCTGTCGTCCGCGCAGAGAATCCGCGTCAGCAGGCCGCGATCTTCCAGGCGATTGACCAGCCGGGTGGTGGCGCTGCTGGACAGTGCCGTGGCGCGGGCCAGCTGCTGCATGCGCATATGCCAGCCGTCCTGCCGGCTGAGGGCGTCCAGCACCGTGTATTCCACGACGGACAGCTCACTGGCGGACTGGAGGGCTTTTTCCAGCTCTGCCTCGATGCTGCCGTGGAGGGCCGCCAGGGTTCGCCACCCTTGCGCCCGGACTTCTACGGCGTCGTCCTTGATGCCCATGCCTGCTGTGCTCCTGCCTTGATAGGGGTGCTTCAGCTGCACCTGAAAGTACTTGCTTGCGCAAGTATCTAGCGTGTGCAACTATATATAAAGCGTCTGCAACTATTATTCTAGTGTCCTCGACGACGCACTTCCACTTTCCGGGGACCATCAACAAAGGAGCATCGTATGCCCGCAGGGTTGATTGCCCTGGCCCTCGGCGGATTCGGCATCGGATTGACTGAATTCGTGATCATGGGCCTGCTGCCGGAAGTAGCCACAGACTTCCAAGTCAGCGAAGCCTCGGCAGGCTGGTTCATCTCCGGCTATGCCCTCAGCGTGACCGTCGGAGCGCTGCTGGTGACGGCGGCCGTCACCAGGCTGCCCCGCAAGCCCGTCCTCATGGGGCTGCTGGTTCTCTTCATCGCCGGCAACTTCCTGTCGGCCATTGCGGACACCTACACTGCGATGCTGGTGGGCCGCATCGTGGCTGCCCTTTGCCATGGCGCATTCTTCGGCATTGGATCCGTGGTTGCCTCGAGTCTTGTTCCTGCCCACAAGAAGGCGGGCGCCATCGCCATCATGTTCACCGGGCTCACGGCAGCCAACGTCCTGGGAGTACCCTTCGGAACCCTGCTTGGCCAGCATTTCGGTTGGCGCTCCACCTTCTGGGCCATCACCGCCATTGGCGTCCTTGCACTGGTGGGTATCGCCCTGATGGTTCCCAAGGCCACCACCGAAGCAACGCGGGGCCTCCGCCACGAACTCAGTGCCTTCGCCTCAGGACAAGTGTGGTTGTCCGTCATCGTCACCATTCTGGGGTTCGGCGGCATGTTCGGCGCCTTCACGTACATCGCCTTCACCCTCACTGAAGTCTCCGGATTCGATTCCGGTGCGGTTCCCTGGCTGCTGATTCTCTTTGGCGCAGGACTCTTCGTCGGCAACGTCCTGGGCGGCAAGGCTGCGGACAAAGCGCTGGATGCCTCACTGGTTGTCATCCTTGCCGGGCTGACTGTGGTTCTGGTCTTCTTCGCCCTCACTGCGGGCAGCAGCATCGCCACTCTCTTCTCCCTCGCGTTGATGGGCGGGTTCGGCTTCGCGACTGTTCCGGGACTGCAAATGCGCGTGATGCACTTCGCTTCCACTGCGCCAACGCTCGCGTCCGGAGCCAATATCGGCGCCTTCAACCTCGGCAACGCCCTGGGGGCCTGGCTGGGTGGCGTCACCATCAGCGCGGGCCTGGGATACACCTCACCCATTTGGGCAGGCGCGGGAATCACGGCAGCGGCTTTGGTGGTCATGGTGGCTGCGGCCTGGGCGGCGAAGCGCCGCCACACGCCGGCCGAGGAGGAAGCCGCCGACGCCGGGCGGGCGCACAGCGGGGTGACGGTCGCCTGAACCGGGGCAAAAACTGCGGGGAGTGTGCCTATACTTTCACCGGTGGCTGGCACTTCAGGCCGCCGTCGAGGTTCGTTGCTGTCCCGATGAAAGGCCACCCGTGAGCAATATTCCAGCAGATTTTTCCTACACCGCTGAGCACGAATGGGTGTCAGCACCTGACGCCGATGGCGTAGTCCGTATTGGCATCACCGACTTTGCCCAGGACGCCTTGGGCGATGTGGTGTATGCGCAGATGCCGGAACCCGGAACCAAAGTGACTGGTGGCCAGGTGGTTGGCGAGGTGGAATCGACCAAGAGCGTCAGTGACATTTACGCGCCGGTGGCCGGAGAGGTGACCAACCGTAATGACGCGTTGGATACGGATCCGGCGCTCATCAACTCGGATCCTTACGGCGAGGGCTGGCTTATTGAGGTCAAGCTCGCCGAAGCCGACGCCGTGGAGTCCCTGCTCAGTGCAAGCGAGTACGAACAACAGGTAGGCTAAAGTTATCTGGCCCGCCAGGCTGTTTCCCACCAGGGGAGGGGCGCGGCGGGCCAGGGACCGATTTGCCCGGCGGTACCGGGATGCGGAAGTGCCGGCAGGTTGTGGACTGCCGGCGGATGAGGAGGAATTTCCATGGTTGGCGGCGAACAGAATCAAGCCAATGTCGGTAACGGCGCGGAGGAACAACCGACATCGGAGACCACCTCAATCAGCATCACGCCAACGTGGGATGAGCCGAGCACGGCTCCGCAGTTGGGCCCTGATGAGCGCGCCTCCGTGGATGCGTTGCCCCCGAACTCTGCCTTGCTGATTGCGCACAGTGGTCCCAACGCAGGTGCCAGGTTCCTGCTGGATGCGGACACCACCACGGCCGGCCGTCATCCTGATGCGGATATCTTCCTGGATGACGTCACGGTTTCGCGCAAGCACGTGCAGTTCCTCCGCTCGGAAGCCGGTTTCGAATTGGTGGACATGGGGAGCCTCAACGGGACCTACGTCAACCACGACCGCGTTGACCGCGTCCATCTCAAGAGCGGCAACGAGGTCCAAATCGGTAAATTCCGCTTGACCTACTACTTGAGCCCTGTCCGCGCAACAGGCCAGGTCTGACGGGGAACTCGCCTGTGGCTATTGCCCAGCCGGAACGCCGTGGACCGCAGGTCCTGAACATCGGGGAAGTCCTCGCCCAATTGAGCGACGACTTCCCGGGGATGTCAGCGTCCAAAATCCGGTTCCTTGAAGAAAAGGGCCTGATCAACCCCAAACGGACACCTGCCGGGTACCGGCAGTACGGGGATAACGACGTCGAGCGCCTGCGCTTTGTGCTGGCCCTGCAGAGGGACCAGTACCTGCCCCTGAAGGTCATCAAGGACTACCTCGATGCCATTGACCGCGGTGAGCGGCCGGACAACCTCCCGCCCGGCGTCACGGTGTCTCCCCGGGTGGTTTCCGCGGAGATGGCGGCAGATGTCCAAGGCAGGGCGCGCGCCCTGACGGAGGAGCAACTGCGCGCTGAGTCTGGTGCCAGCGTGACCCTTCTGCAGTCCCTCCTCAGCTTTGGGTTGATCAGCCACAGCGGCGGCAGGTTCGACGAGCACGCCCTGCAGGTGGCCCGTGCCTGTGTCCAGTTGGAAGACCATGGCCTTGAACCCCGGCATCTCCGCCCGTTCCAAGCCGCCGCCGAGCGCGAATTCGGCCTGGTGGAACGGGCTGTGGCGCCGTTGGCGTCCCGGCGGGATGCCGCCTCCCAGGCCAGGGCCGCCGAAGCCGCGCGGGAAATCAGCGATCTCTGCCTCACCCTGCACAGGGCGCTGGTCCACGGCCATATTTCGCGGATGGACGGCTGATGATC
Organism: Paenarthrobacter ilicis; assembly: GCF_016907545.1. Taxonomy (NCBI): domain Bacteria; kingdom Bacillati; phylum Actinomycetota; class Actinomycetes; order Micrococcales; family Micrococcaceae; genus Paenarthrobacter; species Paenarthrobacter ilicis. The sequence goes on from NZ_JAFBCD010000001.1 coordinate 1,606,985, forward strand.
GAGGTCGAGATTGTTGGTGTCCGTATTGAGCTTCCCTCGAACCAGCCACTGGTGCTGCTGCGGGAGATCAACGGGGAGCGGCACGTTCCCATCTGGATCGGAACACCTGAGGCCAGTGCCATCGCTTTGGCCCAGCAGGGTGTCGTCCCGCCGCGGCCCATGACGCACGATCTCCTGGTGGACATTGTGGAGTCCCTGGGGCATTCCATCATCAGCGTCAACATCGTTGCCGTTGAGGACAATATTTTCTACGGCCAGTTGCAGTTCGACGACGGCACCGTGGTCAGTTCGCGCGCTTCGGACGCGCTGGCGCTGGCGCTGCGGGCGAAGTGCCGGATCTGGTGTGCGGACTCTGTCATGGAGGAAGCCGGAGTGCGTATCACCGAACACGACGACGGTGAAGAATCCGAGCAGCCCGCTCCCGTGGACGAGGAGCGCGAGATGCGCCGTTTCCGCGAGTTCCTGGACGATGTTGAGCCCGAGGATTTCGAAGGCTGACGCACCTTAAGGCTGAAGTCGAAGGTGAAAGTTTCGACACGACCTCTTTTCGGGGCCAAGGTCTTTGACCTGGACCCTCCGCGGGCCTAACGTCGAAGATATCGAGTTCCCGTTGCACACACTGCTTGCGCAAGTCACACTGGAAAGTGCCGCCTTGTGGGAATGTCAGCGCTGCATGTCGACGTTGACCCAATGTGTGCACCGTCCCCAAGGGAACTGAGAACAAGGAGGTCACGTGAGTCCGAAAGGCGAAGCAGGCGAGCTGAAGCAGCCCTCTGCCGGCATTGCTGCGCCCGCATCCGGCGCCCAGGGTCTGCTCTTCACGGAGGACCTTCCGGTACTGGACGAGGACGCGGGATACCGCGGCCCCACTGCGTGCAAGGCCGCAGGGATCACGTACCGCCAACTCGACTATTGGGCCCGCACCGGCTTGGTGGAGCCCGCCGTCCGCGGTGCCGCAGGCTCCGGCTCCCAGCGACTCTATGGCTTCCGTGACATCCTGGTCCTCAAAGTGGTCAAGAGGCTCCTGGACACCGGCGTGTCCCTCCAGCAGATCCGCACCGCCGTTGAGCATTTGCGGGAACGGGGCGTTGAAGACCTCGCCCAGATCACCCTGATGAGTGATGGTGCGAGCGTTTACGAATGTACTTCCGCGGATGAAGTCATTGATTTGGTCCAGGGCGGGCAAGGCGTCTTCGGCATCGCCGTGGGACGTGTATGGCGGGAAGTTGAGGGAAGCCTCGCCGCACTTCCAAGCGAGCACGCCGCTGAGCAGTCCTTTCCCGACGACGAATTGAGCAAGCGGCGCGTAGCCCGCCGTATCAGCTGAAAAATCCGGCAAAACAAAGAGCCTCTTCCCAGCGGGAAGAGGCTCTTTCTTTCTGTCTGGTCAATTGACCCGGCTGGCCTTTCTGTTCAGCATGTTCTGGAGAAGGTCATCGAAAAGCTTGGCGGAGTTCTTTGCAGAGTCGCCCGGCCAGTGGTGAACCGCGTGGGCGGCGCCCTGGATCTGTTGCCAGTTGGCTTGCTCCGGGATATGCGGTGTCAGCAGCAGTTCCCCGAACATCGACTCCATCTCCGCGAGGCGGAAGGTATGCTCCACCGAGCCCGTGCGGACCCTGTTGGCCACGATGCCCGCGGGAGCCAGTTGCGGGGCGAACTCCTGACGGAAGAGCTGGATTGCCCTCATGGTGCGCTCTGTTCCGGCAACGGAGAACAGGCCGGGTTCTGCCACCAGGACAACACGGTCACTGGCGCTCCACGCCATGCGGGTCAGTCCGTTCAATGACGGCGGGCAGTCAACAAGGACCAGTTCGTAACCAGTGGCACCTGCCAGCACGGTGGACAGGCGGCGGAGGTCGCGACGGCCCAGGTCCGGGCGATCGTAGATTCCCGTGTAGGCGGATCCAACGGCCACATCCAAGGTTCCGCCGCCGGAACCGTTGGAGACCCAACTGCTTCCAGCCACGTTCTCCTGGATCCGGGCCCTGCGCGGTGACTTCAACATCCGGCCGATGTCCAATTGGGATCCCGGCTGTACGCCAAGGGCCGTGGTGGCGTCGGCGTGCGGATCCAGGTCCACTACAAGGGTGGGGATTCCGGCTGCGAGGGCCGCTGACGCCAGGCCGGTGGTCACGGACGTCTTTCCCACTCCACCTTTGAGGCTGCTGATGCTGACTACTTGCACTTGAAAAACCAAAACCTAACGCCGGTTGCCGTATCGCGCTGATTCGGCTCCGGAAGCGCCGGAGCCGGGGCTTGCCGAAGCCCCCTCAACATCATATGGTGCAACGCCGTCGATTCCCGCTTTCTACGCGCCCGCGGAATCCCAAGCCGCCGGTTCCAGCACGCAGGGTGTTCGCGCGCACGCATATACAGCCCACATGACGAACCCTTTGTGATGGTTGCCACAAAGATTTGTGTTTGATGCTGGCGGCACTACACACTGTGACCACCGACCGATCCACCCGCAATGATGCAGGAGAAGTATGTTTTCGAAAATTCTGGTGGCCAATCGCGGCGAGATCGCGATCAGGGCGTTTCGCGCTGGTTATGAACTGGGCGCCAAGACAGTTGCCGTCTTCCCGCACGAGGATCGCAACTCGATCCACCGTCAGAAGGCCGACGAAGCCTATTTGATCGGCGAGACGGGTCACCCCGTCCGCGCCTACCTTGACGTTGAGGAGGTTGTCCGTGTCGCCAAAGAAGCCGGCGCTGACGCCATTTACCCCGGTTACGGTTTCCTGTCCGAGAACCCTGACCTTGCCCGTGCAGCCAAGGCTGCAGGCATCACCTTCGTGGGACCGCCTGCGGAAGTCCTGGAGCTTGCCGGCAACAAGGTGGCAGCACTTGAGGCCGCCCGCAAAGCCGGCGTCCCGGTCCTGAAGTCCAGCAAGCCCTCCAAGGACCTTGATGAACTGATCGCCGCGGCGGATGAGATCGGCTTCCCGATCTTCGCCAAGGCCGTGGCCGGCGGTGGTGGACGTGGCATGCGTCGCGTGGAGACACGTGAAGCCCTGCCTGATGCCCTGCAGGCTGCCATGCGCGAAGCCGACGCAGCCTTTGGCGATCCCACCATGTTCCTGGAACAGGCTGTCTTGCGTCCCCGGCACATTGAAGTGCAGATCCTTGCGGACGCCGAGGGCAACGTGATGCACCTGTTCGAGCGCGATTGTTCCCTTCAGCGCCGTCACCAGAAGGTGGTGGAGATCGCTCCGGCACCCAACCTGGACGAAAACATCCGCCAGGCCCTGTACAGGGATGCTGTGGCTTTCGCCAAGGCCCTGAACTACGTCAACGCAGGAACGGTCGAGTTCCTGGTGGACACCGAGGGGGAGCGTGCCGGACAGCACGTCTTCATCGAAATGAACCCCCGTATCCAGGTGGAGCACACTGTCACCGAGGAAATCACGGACGTTGACCTGGTGCAGGCTCAGATGCGCATTGCCTCGGGCCAGACACTGGCCGACCTTGGCCTCAGCCAGGAAACGGTCTCCATTAAGGGCGCGGCCCTCCAGTGCCGCATCACCACGGAGGACCCGGCCAACGGCTTCCGTCCCGATGTCGGCAGGATCACCGGCTACCGCTCAGCAGGCGGCGCTGGTGTGAGGCTCGACGGCGGTACGGTCTACTCGGGCGCGGAGATCAGCCCGCACTTCGACTCAATGCTGGTCAAGCTGACCTGCCGCGGACGGGATTACCCGGCTGCTGTGGCCCGCGCCCGCCGTGGCCTGGCCGAGTTCCGTATCCGTGGCGTGTCCACCAACATCCCCTTCCTCCAGGCAGTCCTGGCTGACCCGGACTTCAATGCCGGCAACGTGGCTACCGACTTCATCGACAAGCGCCCCGAACTGCTGAAGTCCCACATCTCCGCAGACCGTGGAACCAAGCTCCTCACCTGGCTCGCGGACGTCACGGTCAACAAGCCGAACGGCGAACTGAAGGTCCACACCGATCCCGCCAGCAAACTCCCGGCCATTGAAGGACCGGTTCCCACGTCCGGCTCGCGCCAGAAGCTGCAGGAACTGGGACCGGAAGGCTTCGCGAAGGCACTGCGTGAACAGCAGGCCGTGGCAGTCACGGACACCACCTTCAGGGACGCGCACCAGTCGCTGCTGGCCACCCGTGTCCGCACCCGCGACCTGGTTGCGGCCGGCCCGGCAGTGACGGCCTTGATGCCGGAACTGCTCTCAGTGGAAGCCTGGGGTGGCGCCACCTACGACGTCGCGCTTCGGTTCCTTGGCGAAGATCCGTGGGACCGGTTGGCAGCCTTGCGCCAGGCCCTGCCCAACACCTGTATCCAAATGCTTCTCCGCGGGCGCAACACGGTGGGTTACACGCCCTACCCCGAAGAGGTCACCGAAGCTTTCGTGAACGAAGCCGCGGCAACAGGCATCGATATCTTCCGTATCTTCGACGCCCTCAACGATGTGGACCAGATGGCACCGGCCATCAGGGCTGTGCGGGCCACCGGCACGGCAGTTGCTGAAGTGGCACTGTGCTACACGGGCAACCTCCTTGATCCCAACGAGGACCTGTACACGCTGGACTACTACCTGGACCTGGCCCAAAAGATCGTGGACGCCGGCGCCCACATCCTGGCCATCAAGGACATGGCAGGCCTGCTGCGTCCTGCTGCTGCCGCCAAGTTGGTCACTGCGCTCCGTGATCGCTTCGACCTTCCGGTTCACCTGCACACGCACGACACCGCCGGTGGCCAGCTCGCAACGCTGCTTGCCGCCGTCGATGCCGGAGTCGACGCCGTTGACGTTGCTGCAGCGTCGTTGGCAGGAACCACCAGCCAGCCGGCCGCTTCGGCGCTGGTTGCGGCCTTGGCCAACACTCCCCGGGACACCGGCTTGAGCCTGGGCAACGTCGGCGCCATGGAGCCCTACTGGGAAGCAGTCCGCAGGGTCTACGCTCCCTTCGAGTCCGGATTGCCGGGTCCCACGGGCCGTGTCTACCAGCACGAAATTCCCGGTGGCCAGCTGTCCAACCTCCGCCAGCAGGCGATTGCCCTTGGCCTGGGGGAGCAGTTCGAAGCCATTGAGGATATGTACACAGCAGCCGACCGGATCCTCGGCCGGCTGGTCAAGGTGACACCGTCCTCGAAGGTGGTGGGCGACCTGGCACTGCACCTGGTGGGACTGAACGCAGATCCCGCGGACTTCAACGAGAATCCGCAGAACTACGACATCCCGGACTCCGTGATCGGCTTCCTGTCCGGCGAACTCGGAAATCCTCCCGGAGGATGGCCGGAACCCTTCCGCACCAAGGCCCTCCAGGGTCGCAGCGTCAAGGTACGCGACGTGGAGATCAGCGCCGAGGACAGTGCCGCCCTCAAGGGTGATTCGAAGACCCGCCAGCACACGCTGAACCGGTTGCTCTTCGCCGGTCCCACCAAGGACTTCCTGAAGAGCGTTGACACCTACGGCAACATCTCGGTGCTGGACACCCGTGACTACCTCTACGGTTTCCAGCACGGTGAAGAGCACGTGATCGAGCTGGAGAAGGGTGTACGCCTTATCGCCCAGCTGGAGGCCGTGTCCGAGGCCGATGAGAAGGGCATGCGAACCGTCATGTGTACCCTCAACGGCCAGTCACGTCCCGTGGTTGTCCGCGACCGTTCCGTGGTCAGCAACGTGAAGGCCGCAGAGAAGGCGGATCCCGCAGAGCCCGGCCAGGTTGCAGCACCGTTTGCCGGTGCGGTGACCGTCACGGTCAAGGCCGGGGACATCGTCAATGCGGGCGACACCGTTGCCACCATTGAGGCCATGAAGATGGAAGCTTCCATCACGACGCCGGTGGCGGGCACCGTTTCCCGCCTCGCCATCTCCTCGGTGGAGCAGGTCCAGGGCGGCGACCTGCTGCTGGTGATCGGCTAACCCACCACCACCTGAAAAGACCCCGTCCGGAAATCTACCGGACGGGGTCTTTTCTGTGCTGCAGGTCAGGAGGCGCGGGGTGCCAAGTACATTTCCTCAATCACGGCGTCGAAGTCCTTCATGACCTGCGCACGCTTGACCTTCAGCGATGGAGTGAGGTGGCCGGAGGCTTCCGTGAAGTCAGCTGGAACAATCCTGAAGGATTTGATGGCCTCGGCCTGGGAAACGGATTGGTTGGCTTTGCTGACCAGTTCCTGGACCGCTGCCTTCACCACTGCGTGGTCTGCGGCGTCGTTGAGGCTTGTGGACGCGGGAAGTCCGTGCCGTTCCAACCAGCCGGGCAGGGCTTCCTCATCCAGGGTCACCAGAGCCCCGATGAAGGGACGGTTGTCTCCCACCACCAGGACCTGGGAGACCAGTGCATCCGCGCGGATCTGGTCCTCCAACAGTGCCGGAACCACGTTCTTGCCGCCCGCTGTAACAATGATTTCCTTCTTGCGACCGGTAATTTTAAGGAAGCCGTTGCTGTCCAACTCACCGATATCGCCGGTGCGGAACCAGCCGTCGGCAAACGTCTCTGCCGTGAGGTCGGGGCGGTTGAAGTAACCCCGCATGACGCAGACGCCCTTGGTGAGAATCTCGCCGTCGTCCGCGATCTTGACCGAGTTGCCGGGAAGCGGAGCGCCCACTGTCCCGATCCGGATCATGGAGGGGGTATTGACCGAGATCGGCGCCGTGGTTTCCGTCAGGCCGTAACCTTCCAGAATCTGGAGGCCGATACCTTGGAAGAAGTGTCCCAGGCGTTCTCCCAGCGGGCCGCCGCCGGACACTGCATGGGCCACGTGGCCACCCATGGCGGCACGGAGCTTGGAGTAGACCAGTTTGTCGAACACGGCGTGTTTGATCTTCAGGCCAAACCCGACCGAACCGTCCTGGCGGGCCCTGGAGTAGGCGATTGCGGTATCCGCTGCCCGGTGGAAGATGGCGCCCTTGCCACCGTCCTCTGCCTTGGTCAGTGCGGAGTTGTAAACCTTTTCGAAGACGCGGGGTACAGCCAGGATAAACGTGGGCTGGTAGCTCTGAAGGTCGGCCAGCAGATTCTTGATGTCCGGGGTGTGAGCCACGGTGACACCGCCCGCCACGGCCAGTACGGAGATGAAGCGTGCAAAGACGTGGGCCAGCGGCAGGAACATGATGGTCTTGCCGGACTCATTGATGATCTCCGGAAGGGAGGCCCGTGCGTTCTCGGAGAGTTCCACAAAGTTGCCGTGCGTCAATTCGCAGCCCTTGGGCCGGCCGGTGGTGCCTGAGGTGTAAATGATGGTGGCAAGGTCCGCCAAGCCTGCGGCGGAGCGGCGGCTTTCCAGTTCCTCGTCCGGAACTCCTGCTCCTGCGGAGCGCAGGGCGTCAAGGCCGGCACCTTCAAGCTGCCAGACGTTGGCCACGGAAGCGATGTCCTCCGCTGCCACGGCTTGGCGGATGATGTTCTCGTGGTGCGCTGATTCGCCAAAAGCCGCCACCGCTCCCGAATCGCCAAGGTTCCACGCCACCTGCGATGGCGAGGACGTCTCGTAGATGGGCACCGACACAGCTCCGGCAAACCAGATGGCGAAATCCACCAAGGACCATTCGTAGCGTGTCCGGGACATGATGCCCACCCGGTCGCCCAAGCCCACGCCGGACGCAATGAGGCCTTTCGCGAGGCTCTGCACGTCCGCCAGGAAGTCCGTTGCACGGATGTCCTGCCAGTTGCCGCTGCTGTCCAGCGTGGAAAACAACGCAGGGTTGGATGGCTTCTCTGCCGCCCGCGTCACGAAGTCCGTGACGTTGGTGTCCGGGGCGATGCTCACGAGGGGAGGAACACTGATTTCACGCACGGTAGCTCCTTTGATATGCACGGGCCACGAGGGGCTGGTTCCACTCTAGTATGCCCGCTCGCGGAGGTGTGTTCTAATTCACCTACTGGCGAGTAACTTTACGGATTCCCCGTCATTTCAAGCAACTCGGGGCCTTTTCAAGCAGGCCGTTGGCTGCCCGGAGCGGGCTGGAGAATAAGATGAGGGGATGCCCCCGATCAGTTCCAGCCACCGTCTCCGCCCCCGGCCGCACGCCCCTGCTTGGAAGGACGTTCCCTGGGGCGCCCGCCGCAGCCACTTGGGCCGGCGTGGCCTGGCCATCGGCATCGATATCGGTGGAACCAAGGTGGCCGCCGGAGTGGTGGATGCCGAGGGCCGGGTGCTGGCTGAAGCACGGCGTTCCACTCCCGGCGCCGACCCCCGGGCCGTGGAGCACACCATCGTTGAACTCGTGGAGGAGTTAAGCGCCGGGCACCGGATCGCCTCCGTGGGAATCGGGGCGGCAGGGTGGATGGACCTCGACGGCGGAACGGTCCTGTTCAGCCCCCATCTGGCATGGCGCAACGAACCTCTGCGCGAGAGCCTCCAGAAATTGCTGAGGCGTCCTGTGTTGTTGACCAACGATGCCGATGCTGCGGCGTGGGCGGAATGGCGTTTCGGCGCTGGCCAGGGCGAGACCCGGCTGGTGTGCGTCACCCTGGGTACCGGGATCGGTGGCGCCATGGTGATGGACGGAAAGGTGGAACGGGGCCGCTACGGAGTGGCCGGCGAGTTTGGCCACCAGATCATTTTCCCGGGTGGACACCGATGCGAGTGCGGTAACCGCGGGTGCTGGGAGCAGTACGCATCAGGAAATGCCCTGGGCCGGGAAGCGCGCCAACTCGTCAGGACCAATTCGCCCGAGGGTCGGGCCTTGCTGGAACGGGCCGGCGGTTCGGCTGACACCTTGACCGGAGCCACTATCACGGCACTGGCCCTTGCCGGTGACGCTACCTCCCGCGAGTTGCTGGCTGACCAAGGCGAGTGGCTGGGCCTTGGCCTCGCCAACCTCGCCGCAGCCCTGGACCCCGGAATGTTCGTGATTGGTGGAGGCCTGTGCGACGCCGGCGAGCTCCTGGCCGGCCCGGCCCGTGAGTCGTTCGCAAAGAACCTGACCGGCAGGGGATTCCGGCCCATGGCCAGAATCGAACTTGCCGCACTCGGCCCGCGGGCGGGCCTCATCGGGGCAGCTGACCTGTCACGGGTCAGTGGCCGCGCGCACGGCTAGGGCTTCGCCCGTCAAGGCGTGCCGTCGCACTTAGATGCGGGCGCCGTCGTCGTCCTCGTTTTTCTCCTGCGGAAGCCGCATGATGAGGTACACCACGGCGACGACGAACGCTGCAACGATGCCCAGGACCGCCAGCAGGGGAGCAGAACGCCAGAACATGGCGGTGAAAAGAAGCGCGATGGGCCCTCCCACGGCACCCACCCACGCCAGCATGATCATCGGCTCGGTTCCGGCCAGGCTGGGGGGTTCCTCCGGCACAAAGGATTCGTCGTCTTCGGGAGCTTCGTAGTCGCGGGGGCCCAGCGGACGTTCCCCGTCAGCGGAGCCGGCCGGTGTGAGGGAACGCCCAGGTCCCATGGAAGGATCAGGCGACTGCTCCACAGCAGGTGTGGACAAGCCGAGCGGATCAAAATCCCGGAATGACTTCGCAGGGGCCGAACCGCCGGGCCCCGGGCCTTCCGTGGTTGTTTGCGTGGACTCCAGGCGGGCTACCAAATCCAGCCAGACGGCGTCGTCGTCGTTGTTGGCGCTTTGGTCAGCGGAATTGGAATCAGGCCTGTTCATTGACGGTGTCCTTGTCGGCGGAAGCTCCCGGTCCGGCCACTGCTGCCATGGTCCGGTGGATGAAGTCGACGGTGCCCGCGAAAATCTCCGGTGCGTCGTTGTCCAGGGTGGCCACGTGGTGGCTGTTGTGCAAGTAGCTGACCTCCACCGGCGCCTGGACCCGGGACCGGAGGAATTCGAGGCTCGCGTTGGACACCACGTTGTCAACCGTCGAGCGGTAGACATGGACCGGAGCTGTGATCCGGGGGAGCAGGGCGGCCGTGTCCCGGTACATCTTCTTGAGCTGGTGTGCCGCTGCCACCGGGGTGCGGGCGTAGGCGCCTTCATCCTGGTCCGGTTTGAGGATGTCATTGGCCACGCCCGGGGTGGTCTTCACCACGTACTTGAGAGCTGCCACCAGGACCGCCCGGGGATCGTCCAAGACCATTCCGGGGTTCACCACGACTGTGCCGGCCACAGGGCGCGTGGCCGCGATCCGCAGGGCGAGGGTTCCGCCCATGGACAAACCGGCCGCAAACACGTAATCGCATTCTGCTGCCAATTCCAGGTAGGCCTCGTCAACGGCCCGGTGCCATTCGCGCCACGAGCGCCTGGCCATGTCCTGCCACGTGGTTCCGTGTCCCGGCAGGAGCGGCAATCGCACCGCATATCCAGCTGCTGCCAAGTGCTGTGCCCAGGGCCTGACGCTGTGCGGGCTGCCGGTAAAGCCATGGGACATTACCACGCCAATACGCGGTCCAGTACCGCTCCAGCCGCTGAGGAAAGGTGAAGAGTCCGGAAGGATTTTCATGATGACTCCGAGGCTACTCTGTCGCCGGCGTGCTGACGGAAAAAGCGGGCCGATTCCTCGAAAATTGTAGTGGCGTCCACGTCCAAGGTGGCAACGTGGCCGCTGCGCGGAAGGGTCACCACTTTCAGGCGGGATGAAGCAATGCGTTGCTCAATGGTGGCCAGCGAGCTGGGCGGGATGACGCCATCCTTGGACGACTTGAACACCAATGCGGGCGCCTCTACCTGCGGAAGTCCCTGGGCGGCCCGCCGGAAGAGCTTCTTCAGTTCGTGGACCGCCTGCAGCGGCGTCTTGGAGTAGTCTCCGTCCTCTGTGGCCACAACCGGCGTGGGAGTGTCCTCCTCGATCGGGGTAGTGGTGCGCATGACGTACTTGAGCGCACCGACGTACCGGACGCGGCGGTCATAGAAGCTCAGGCCCGGATTGACGAGTACCAGGCCCGGGACATCGTGCAGCGCGGCCACGCGGAGGGCAACAGCCCCGCCCATGGACAGTCCGGCCACAAAGCACTTTTCCGTGGTGGCACTCAACGTCAGGTAGCTCTCCTCGAACGACTTGTACCAGTCCTGCCAGCGCGTTGTGGCGAGGTCACGCCAGCTGGTCCCATGCCCGGGAAGGAGCGGCACGGTCACTGCGAAGCCCTGCCCTGCCAGATACTCAGCCCACGGCATCACGCTGAGGGGGCTCCCGGTGAAACCGTGGCAGATGGCGACACCAATGGACGCGTTGTCCCCATGTCCGGGGTAGTGGAAAGCGACCGGCGCCGCTGGGGAAAGTGGTTCCGTCATACGTCCCATCGTGTCACTCTTCCGGAGAATTCACACTGGAGTAGGGTTGCATTCGAACGCCGGCTGGGCTGCCGGAGTGCATGCCAACCGTCGGCCGTAAGGGGACAACCGTGTTCTATTGGGTCATGAAGAGGATCTTTCTGGGTCCCATCCTTAAACTCCTGTTCCGTCCATGGGTCAAAGGCCTGGACAACGTCCCGGCAGAGGGCGCCGCCATCCTGGCGTCCAACCACCTTTCCTTCTCCGATTCGATCTTCCTGCCGCTGACTGTCCACCGGCCGGTCATCTTCCTGGCCAAATCTGAATACTTCACAGGCAAAGGCCTCAAAGGCCGTCTGACTGCGCTGTTCTTCCGCTTGAGCAACCAGTTGCCCATGGACCGTTCCGGTGGAGCGGCTTCGGAGATGTCCCTTAAAGCCGGGAAAGATGTCCTGGGTTCCGGCGGGTTGCTGGGAATCTACCCGGAGGGCACACGGAGCCCAGACGCGCGGTTGTACCGGGGCAAGGTTGGCGTGGCCAAGTTGGCGTTGCAAACCCGGGTGCCGGTGGTGCCAGTGGCCATGATCGGCACGGAAAAGGTCCAGCCGATCGGCAAAAGACTCCCCAGCATCCGCAGGATCGGGATCATTATCGGGCAGCCGCTGGATTTCAGCGAGTACTACGGCATGGAGGAGGACCGGGCTGTCCAGAGGACCGTGACGGACCGCATCATGAACGAGCTGATGCGGCTCTCCGGCCAGGAATACGTGGACGAGTATGCCGCCGTGGTGAAAGCCCAATTGGCTGGAAAGGAATCCCCGGAGAAACTGTGACGGACAGAGCAGTGCGGGTTACGCCTTCAGTCCTCCACGAGCGCCGCAGGATACTACTCTTTGAAGGGTGACTGACCTAACCACGAACACCGCGACTTCGCCAGCAGATTCCCTTGCCACGCCCGCCCAAAGCGGAGCGGCCAATTACCCCGGGCTCGACGCCTGGCGGGACCTGCCCATCTCACAGCAGCCCACATGGTCCGACGCCGACGTTTTCCAGGCCTCGGTCAAGGAACTCTCCGCTGTGCCGCCTTTGGTTTTCGCCGGCGAAGTGGACGTGCTCCGGGAGCGCCTCGCTGCGGCCGCGCAGGGCAAAGCCTTCCTCCTGCAGGGAGGCGACTGCGCTGAGACCTTCGAGGCCGCCACGGCTGACAAGATCAGCGCCCGCGTCAAGACCATCCTCCAGATGGCAGTCGTCCTTACCTATGGTGCCGCCATGCCCGTCATCAAGATGGGCCGCATGGCAGGGCAATTCGCCAAGCCGCGTTCTTCCAATGACGAGACGCGCGACGGCGTGACGCTCCCCGCTTACCGTGGCGACATCGTGAACGGCTATGAATTCACCCCTGAGTCACGTGCGCACGATGCCGGACGCATGCTCAAGGCGTACCACACCTCCGCTTCCACGTTGAACCTCATCCGTGCCTTCACCCAGGGTGGATTCGCCGACCTCCGGTTGGTTCACCAGTGGAACAAGGGCTTCACCGAGAACCCGGCCCACGCCCGCTACGAATCCCTGGCACGCGACATTGACCGTGCCATCAAGTTCATGGATTCCTGTGGGGCCGACTTCGAGGCACTGAAGCGCGTTGAGTTCTTCGCCAGCCACGAAGCCCTGTTGCTGGACTACGAGCGTGCGCTGACCCGCATCGATTCCCGCACAGGCCTGCCTTACGACACGTCCTCCCACTTCCTATGGATCGGCGAGCGGACCCGTGAACTGGACCACGCCCACGTCGACTTCCTGTCGCGTGTTCGCAACCCTATCGGCGTCAAGCTGGGCCCGGGTACCAGCGGCGACGACGCACTGCGGCTCATCGACAAGCTGGATCCCAACCGCGAGCCGGGTCGCCTGACGTTCATCACCCGCATGGGTGCCAAGAACATCCGCGAGAAGCTGCCCGCCGTCGTCGAGCGTGTCACGGCATCCGGTGCCCAGGTCCTGTGGGTCACCGACCCCATGCACGGCAACACGGTGACTTCTCCCAACGGGTACAAGACCCGCAACTTCGACGACGTCATTGATGAAGTCCGGGGCTTCTTCGAAGTCCACCACTCCCTGGGTACCGTTCCCGGCGGCCTTCACGTGGAAATGACCGGCGACGACGTCGCCGAGTGCCTGGGTGGCGCGGATCCGATCGACCAGGATGCGTTCCTTGACCGGTACGAGTCCGTGTGCGATCCGCGGCTGAACCACATGCAGTCCCTGGAGATGGCGTTCCTGGTAGCGGGTGCCCTCTCCAAGAGGTAAAGCAATACCCCTTGGGACAAAAGGCGCGGCCGGAATCTTCCGGCCGCGCCTTTTTGCGTGGATTGAGAGGTCTTTCAGACCACGGTCAGCGTCACCAGCGTGCCCTCGGGAACCTCGACGTTCACGGGATTCTGATCCCGGACAGTCCCGAAGAATCCGCCCAGTATCTCGTTGAGTTTTACCTCGAAGCCCAAAGCCTCGAGTTGCTTTTTGGCATCCTTGGCCTGCTTGCCCACGAAGCTGGGGACCTTCACCAGTTTGGGCCCCTCGGACACGGTGAGGGTCACGGTGTCACCGCGGAAGAGCGTTCCATTGGCGGGCGCCTGGGACACGATCGATCCTTTGGCAACGTCCTTGTCATTCACGGTGTCCGGGGCGATGGCGGCCTTCAACCCGGCGTCCTGGAGCGCTTTGACGGCGGCATCCTTCGGCATCTTACGCACGTCAGGGACCTGGATGGGCTGGGGTCCCTTGGACACGGACAGGGCAACGGGAGTGCCGTGCCGGACTTCCTTCCCGGCTGCAGGATCCTGGGCGAGCACGACGCCGGCGGGAGCCTTTTCGTCGAAGGCCTCCGTAACGTTGCCGAGGGCCATCTGCGCGGCGTTCAACGAGTTTTTCGCCTCCGCCAGCGTTCCTCCGGTGAGTGCCGGGAGGGCAAAGAGCTGGGCCCCCTTGGAAACGAAGATGGTGATGGACTGGAACTTCCGGACGCTGACGCCGGATTCCGGTTCGGTTCCCACGGCGAACCCCGGTGGAATGTCGTCGTCGAAGACGTCGCGTGGTTCGGACTGGAAACCGGCAGTCCTGAGGAGTTGCTGGGCCTCGGCCACGGTCTTGTTCTTGATGTCCGGAATGGTCCCTGGAGAGCCGGGGCCCAATCCGAAGAACCAACCGCCGGCGGCAGCGAGCAGGGCGATGATGACAATGACTACCGCCCAGATGATGCCGCGCCTGCGGGGGTTGCCTTCGCGGAGCTGCCGGACCGGGGTGGCAGCGGCCTTTGCGCGGTCCTTGGTTTGCTGGCGTTCCAGTCTCTTGAGCTCACGCTTGCCTGCGGGCTTCATGCTGCGCTGGTTAAGGTCCCGCTCGCCGATGTCCCGGTCCATGGAGGGAACCAGGCCGCCGGCCGGGTTGCTGAAACCCGGGGTGCCCGCGGGTATAACGGTGGTGGGATGGCGTTGGGAGGATATGAATTCGGTGGGGGAGACCGCTGATGCGATGGCTTCGGTGGGGCTTTCCCCGGTTTGCGGGATCACCGCTGTGCCGGGGGCGTAGGCAGGGGCTGCCGGTGGCTGGTCCGAGGGCTGGCGGAGGTCCAGTTGCTCGTCCGTGAGCGTCGTGCGGATGTGCCTCAGCTCTGCCAGCAATGCCGTGCCGTCCACCGGCCTGTTCTCCGGATCTGCCGCAGTGCACCACTGGACCAGCTCATCCAGGTCCTCCGCCAGCCCGGCGGCAACGTCCGAGGGGCGCCCCACCGCTGAATTCACGTGCTGGTAGGCCACTTGGATGGGTGTCTCGCCGGCGTAGGGCTGCGTTCCCGTCAGCATCTCGTACAGCATGATGCCGGCTGAGTAGATGTCGCTCCGCGCATCGGCGGCCTGGCCCAGGACAAGTTCAGGGGCCAGGTAGGCAACAGTTCCGATCAGGGCGCCGGTGCTGGTGTTCGCGGAGATGGCGCGGGCCAACCCGAAGTCACCCACCTTGATGCGTCCGTCGTCGGCCAGGAGGACGTTCTCGGGTTTGATGTCCCGGTGGATGAGTCCTGATTTGTGCGCAGCGGACAGGCCCTCAATGACCGGATCAATAAGGGCAAGGGCGAGCCGTGGTTGCAGTGCCCCCTGATCGGTCATGACGTCGCGAAGGGTATGGCCCTTGACGTACTCCATCACCAGGTAGGCGATATGTCCGTCTTCGCCCTGGTCCAGCACCCCCACAATGTGGGGGTGGGAGAGGCTGGCTGCGGCTTTTGCTTCCCTGCTCAGGCGCTGCAGGAAAGTGGGATCGTTGGCCAGGTGCGGGTGCAGGACTTTGAGGGCAACGTCGCGCTCCAGGCGCTGGTCCGTTGCCAGGTAAACAGTGGACATTCCGCCCTTGGCCACGCGCGACCTGACCAGGTAGCGTCTGTCAACAGTGGTCCCAATGAGGTGGTCCTGCGTTGGTTCTTGCACCTTACGATCCTAAACGAGACGGGGAAGGGGCCCGAATTCCCTGGGAATCCGGACCCCTTCCGAGGCGCTTGCAGGAGCTGCCGCCTGCGTGGTTACGGCTAGCCGAAGGTACGCTGGCGCGCCTTGATGGATGCAACGTAGCGCTTGGTGTCCTCGTACATGCCGTACTTGCTCACTGAGTACTGGCCCTGGTAGTAGCCCGCAATGGCGGTGTCCAGGTCCTTGCTGGTGGCGATGAGGGTGCGGATGATGGCGACACCGGCCGTGGCGTTGTCGTAGGGATCCAGCAGGTTCAGCTTCCGTCCCACCAAGTCCGATGCCCACTGGCCGGAGGAAGGAATGACCTGCATGGTTCCGATGGCGTTTGCCGGCGAGACAGCCCGCTGATCAAAGCCTGACTCCTGCTCGGCAAAAGCCAACGCGAGGGAAGGACTGACTCCCAGCCGCCGGGCCGTGTCAGCCACGATGGCCTTCATTTCGGCGCGGCTGGGCACCGGTGAGGCGTTGAGGAGTGCCTTGTTCTGGTTGGCAGAGTTGACCACGGCCGGGGGATAGGTGAACCCGAGGAAGCTGCTGGGGACCAACGGGGTGGTTCCGCCTGCGGGTTCCAAGCTGGAGCCCGCACCGGGGATGGTGAGCTTCTGGCCGGGGTAGATGACCGTGGTTGCCGATACATTGTTGGCGCTCATCAGTGCCGCCAGGGAAACACCGTGGCGTGAAGCGATCGAGCTGAGGGTGTCGCCGGCCTTGATGGTGTAGGAAGCACCGCCGCTGACCGGAGCCGGTGTGGCAGGAGCGGGAGCTGCCGGTGCAGGCGCGGGGGTTGCCTGGCCGCCACTGACCTTGATCTTTTGCCCGGGGTAGATGATGGAATTGCCGTTGAGGTTGTTCCAACTGAAGACGCTGGACAGCGGAACGCCGTACTTGGCTGCGATGGCGCCCAGGGTGTCTCCGGGGACAACGGTGTGGACAGTCGCATTGGCCGGTGCCGGTGCAGCGGGAGCCGCAGGAGCGGACGGCTGGGCCGGCGTTGCTGCGGCGGAACCCTTGAGCTTGATGGTCTGGCCCGGGTAGATCAGGGTGGTGGCCGTGAGCTTGTTCAGGTCAAGTACTGCTGCGGTGTCCAGATTGAACCGGCGTGCGATGGCGCTGATGGTGTCACCGCGGACAATCGTGTAGCTGTCCGGCACGGTGGGGGCCATGGGCCGAAGCGCTGCTGGAAGGGTGGCGGCCACCGCCTGGGCAGGAATCACCGTGCCCGCCGTGACGGCCTGGGCTTTCATGGCAGCAGCAAGGGTTGCCGGAATTTTGCGCGGTTGGGGTGCCGGCGTGGCCACGGAGGGCTGCGCCAAGGCCAACGAGGACAAAACCACAGCAGGAATCGCGGCCGTGGTTGCCGCGATGACCGGCATGCTCATGGTTCGTTTCGGCGGGCGGGGCGTCGTCATGAAGTTGTCCTCATCTCAACAGCGGAGTGATGATCCGATGTTGTCCGTGTTAACAAAGTTGCTGCTGTTATCAATGGTGCAAGAGTGATCAGTGTGAATCTCTCACACTTATTCCATGGGCACAACAATTCGGGCGCATTTGGGGCAAAAGGGCCCTGAAATGGAGAGATTCCCCTATTCGGACAGCTGTGGGCGTCTAATTCGGCCGTCGGCTAGGCGCAAAGCGGGGCGACGTGGCAACCTTGTTGCGTGAGTAATGTAGAAAGCCTTGTTACAGAGTGGCTGCCCCTGCCGGATGTCGCCGAAATGCTGGATGTTTCCATCACCAAAGTCCACGGGCTTTTGGATGAGCGCGCTCTGGTGGCCATCAAGAGAGGGGAACGGAACATTCGTTCCATCCCGGCGCTCTTTCTTCAGGACGGCCAGGTGGTCGACAGCCTGAAAGGAACGGCCGCTGTGCTCAGCGACGCCGGTTATACCGACGAAGAGTTGATCGTTTGGCTGTTCACCCCGGACGAATCGCTCCGCGGCCGCCCCATTGATGCCCTGCGTGAAGGACGGAAAACCGAAATCAGGCGACGCGCACAGTCGCTGGCCTGGTAAGTCGGCTCCCTCCGGAATACACCCTTAAACGCGTTCGACGGCGGGTCCCACCGCCGTCGAACGCGTTTAAGCCTGCTGGGGCCGTTAGCCGAGTCTTTCAGGCCGCGCGGCTGACAGCCGCTTCAGCCAATTGACCCAGGGCCAATTTAGGCAGTTCCTCCAGGGGAAGCCGGTCCAAGGCGTCGAAGGCCTGGGTGCTGAGCTCGGCGATCAGTTGTTCCGTGGCTTCCAAGGCACCGCACGTGACCATGATGTCCCTGATCCGTTCCACCTCTTCTTCGTCCAGCGCCGGGTTGCCCAACGTCCTGTCAAGGTAGTCTGCCTCGGCTGCCGGAGCCTGGTTGATCGCGAAACCCACCAGGACGGTCCGCTTTCCTTCCCGGAGATCATCGCCGGCAGGCTTCCCTGTAGTCACCGGGTCGCCGAAGACGCCCAGGACGTCGTCGCGCATCTGGAACGCCTCGCCCAAGGGGAGCGCGAATTCCGAGTAGGCCTTTAGAAGCTGCGGAGAGGCGCCGGCCAGCGCACCGCCCAGAGCAAGTGGGTGCTCGCTGGAGTACTTCGCCGATTTGTACCTGATGATGGACTTCGCCCGGTCCACCGATCCTTCGCGGTCCCGGACTGGTCCGGCCACTTCCTCGAGGATGTCCAGGTACTGGCCGGCCATGACCTCCGCCCGCATGGTGTTGAAGATGCTCCGCGCCGTGGTTCCAGCTGCTGCCCGTGGCCCCACGTCCGTGAAGGACTCCTCGCTGTAAGACAGGCAGAGGTCTCCGGTCAGGATTGCGGCGGCATCACCGAAGTGTGAGCTGTCCAGGGCCCAGGCATTGGCTTGGTGGAGCTGACTGAATCTCTTGTGGACGCTCGGACCGCCCCTGCGTGTGTCAGACCGGTCAATGATGTCGTCATGGATCAGGGCCGCCGCCTGGAACAGTTCCAAGGCGCAGCCCGCTGTGACGATGACCGGGTCGTCCGCACGTCCACCCGCACCCCGCCAACCCCAGTAGCAGAGGAGGGCCCGGAGTCGCTTGCCCCCGGAAACCAGCTGGGAAATGGAACCGACCAGAGGAGCGGCGTCCGGGGAGACCGAGGCCATAACGTCCTGCTGGCCGGCCAGGAAAACCGTGAGTTTGTCCGCGACGGCACTGACGAATCCGGCTTGTTCCGCTGCTGTGTGAGCCGAAGCCGTCACTTGACCGACCCGGCCGCCACGTTGGCTCCGATGGTGAAGGTGGAAACACCTTCTTTCTGGCGGATGGAGATGTTGACGGTTTCACCATCTCCCCGGATGAAGTCCAAGGACGTGACGTTGCCCACCGCTTCCGGACCCGGGACGAGCTTGAAGCCCTGGGCTTCGAGGGAGGCCTTGTAATAGTCAAGGACTCCCTTGGGAGCGGCCTTGACAGTTCCCACCAAGGCGACGTTGGTCAGGGCGTCCTTCTTATCCACGCTGCTGGAACGCACAGAAGTATTTGGCATGACCGGAATCAGCTGCTGGGGGAATCCGGGGACCAGCGCGTTGACCGTTGCAGTCGAGCCTGGCACGGGGGCGGCCGAGCCATTGGTGGGTGCGGGAGTTGCCGTTGCCGAAGCTGATGACGCCGACGTCGGGGCGCTGGCGCTCGAGGTGGTGCCGGCAGACGGGGAGCCGCTGGGCGATGACCCGGCACTGGTGTCCGGTGCGGGGGTGCATGCTGAGGCGGCCACGGCAACGCTGACTGCAAGCAGGGCAAACCCCCGCGATCGGGGAGTTCCAAAAAGCTTCACAGGGTACCCTTCCTGGGGCTGAGCCGGATTGTGCCTCCAGTTTAGTCAGTGGCCGGGCATAGTATTGCCGATGTGATTGAGGAAGGATCCCGTGGCCCCGGCAGCACGGGCCAAAAGCCGGCCCGCAGTGCTCCAGAGGCGCTGCGGGAAATGCGGCGAACCAGCATCCTCCACGTGGACATGGACGCCTTCTTTGTCTCTGTCGAGCTTCGGAGCCGGCCGGAGCTTCGCGGCAAACCGGTGATCGTCGGTTTCCCAGCGGAAAGGTCGGTGGTCCTCTCCGCTTCCTACGAAGCCAGGGCCACGGGCGTGAAGTCTGCCATGCCCATGTCAATTGCCATGCGGCGGTGCCCGACAGCCGTGGTCATCGAGCCCCGGCATGCCCTGTACTACGAAGTGTCCGGACAGTTGATGAACATCTTCGCCTCCATCACCGACCTTGTGGAGCCCCTCAGCGTTGACGAAGCATTCCTGGACGTCGGGGGAGCGATCCGGCGGCTGGGTCCACCCCTGGACATCGGGCACCTCATCCGTCGTCGTGTTCAGTCCGAACTGGGCATTACAGCGTCCGTGGGCATCGCGGGGACAAAGTTCGTCGCCAAGATCGCCTCAACCCGATGCAAGCCGGACGGAATACTCCAGATCGATGCGGACAAGACCATCCCGTATCTCCACAGCCTCCCTGTTAACGCATTGTGGGGAGTTGGAGGCAAAACCGGGGAGGTCCTGGCCCGGCTGGGAATCCGGACCGTGGCGGATGTGGCGGCGACTCCTGTGGCGTCGCTGAAGAAGGTCCTTGGCGCCAGCGGGGAACACGTCCACCGCCTTTCCATGGGGGTGGACCCGCGGCCGGTGACTCCCACCAGGCTGGAGAAAAGCATTGGTGCCGAGGAGACCTTCTCGGTGGACACTGCGGACAACGCCCTCCTGCACCGCGAACTGCTGCGCCTGTCGCATCGAACAGCGGCCCGCCTGCGCAGCTCCGGCATGCTGGCCCGAACAGTTGCGCTGAAAATCCGGACCTCGGATTTCTCCACGGTCTCCAGGAGCAGGACCCTTCAAACCCCGGTGGACAGTGCCCAGCTGATCTACCAGGTCGCAGTGCAGTTGCTGGACTCGCTGGGGACGAGGACCCTGGCCGTCCGCTTGGTGGGCGTCCGGGCCGAACAATTGGAACCGGCGGGTCAAACGTCCATGCAATTGAGCCTTGACCGACGGGACGACAACTGGCGGTCCGCCGAGCAGGCCTTGGACAGGGTCTCCGAGCGTTTTGGCTCCAAAACGCTTCTCCCTGCCAGGCTTTTGGAGCCGGGCAAGCCGCCGGAACGGACCTGAACCCTGGAGGGGGCACCGTTGGCCCGCAGTGTGTCTTTCAGATCGGCGCCGGACAAACTATCCTATTTATTACAGAGATTTAGATCGTCTGGACAAACTGTTTCCTGAACAGTCGGCCGCGGTTCTCCTGCAGAAGCTGGCAGGAATCAGCGGGAACGATTTTCCGGGTCCGATCGTTTTGGAAACAGACGCACAGGACGCGTTATGCCCAGACGCTGGCTGACTAAAGGAGGTCGCGATGCCCCTCTCGGAGCACGAACAGAAGCTGCTTGAGCAACTGGAGAAGCAACTTCATGAGGACGATCCGAAGTTCGCCAACTCCATGGGCTCGGATCCCATACGCAGCTGGTCGACGCGGCATGTGATCATAGGTGTCCTCGGAGCCATTGCGGGGATCCTTTTGCTCTTGGTGGGCGTATCCATCCAAGCCATACCCATAGGTGTCCTGGGGTTCGTGGTGATGGGCGCCGGCGTCTACTTTGCCACCCTGCGCGGTGCATCGTTCAGCAAGGCCGGAAAAGGCAAGCCATCCAGGTCCAAGCCCAAGAGCTCGTTCATGAACAGCTTGGAAGAGCGATGGGACGAACGTCGACGCGACCAACCCTGATGGCGCGAGGCCCCCGGATTCCGGAGCCGAGACCATCGCCGGGGAAGGCCCGATGGATTGTCGCTTGAGGACTCCTTAGCCAGCACGCAGACAGAGAGACCCGCAACAGCGGGTCTTTCTGCATTTAAGGGTACTTAACTGTGTTTTGAGCCAGCCCCCGCGCCTCCACTTTCATCCACCGCGCGCCCAGCCGCCTGGATCCGCTGGAAAAACAGGGGGCATGAATTCTCAAAGTGGTGGAGAAACGGCCAAAGTGCGTTGACTGTGGTGCATTGTGGAGTAAAGTGGAGCACATAAGAGGGTAGTGGCAGTGTTGGGCATGTGCGGGCACCTTGAGTGAGGGGCGGTGGGGCCAGTTGTTTCTGGGCACTCACTCTCCACGTCTCGATGAAAAGGGCCGCATCATCCTTCCAGCCAAGTTCCGCGAGGAACTGGCAGAGGGGCTGGTTCTCACAAGGGGCCAGGAACGCTGCATCTACGTCTTCAGCCAGAAGGAATTCGAGCGCATTCACGAGTCGATGCGGGAGGCGCCGTTGTCCTCCAAGCAGGCACGTGACTACATCCGGGTTTTTCTGTCTGGGGCCTCGGACGAGGTACCTGACAAGCAGGGGCGCGTGACTATTCCGCAGGCGCTCCGGACGTACGCAGGCCTGGGCAGGGAGCTGGCAGTCATTGGCGCCGGAACCCGCGCGGAGATCTGGGACGCCACGGCTTGGGAGGAATACCTCACTGAGAAGGAGGCAACCTTCTCGGAAACGGACGACGAAAATCTGCCCGGGTTCTTCTGACCGGTCGGAGGGAGCATTGAAACCGCTTCTTGAATGGGATCTCCAGCCGCCCATCGAACAGTCTTCCTGGCTCAACTTCCCCTGGGCCAGGCCGGCGGAACGATAGGCGCGGATGGGGATCCGGTTCAAGAATCAGCAAGTACCAGGAAAGAGGAGGCAGCGTGGAAGAGCAGGACGCGGCAAAGCCCACATCGGAGCGCCACGTGCCCGTCCTGAAAGACCGCTGCATCAACCTGCTTGCCCCTGGCTTTGAAGCTGCCAGGTCCCGGGGTGTCACCCCGGTGGCCATCGACGCAACCTTGGGCATGGGTGGACACTCCGAAGCCATGCTGCAGCGCTTTCCCGATCTTCACCTGGTGGGCATTGACCGTGACGAGGAAGCATTGTCCCTTGCCGGCGCCCGCCTTGAGCCTTTCTCGCAGCGCACGGACCTGGTCCACGCGGTCTATGACGAAATCGAAGATGTCCTGGCTGACCTCGGCATTCCGGAAGTCCACGGCATCCTCATGGACCTGGGAGTGTCCTCCCTGCAACTGGATGAACGCGAACGGGGTTTCGCCTACTCCTATGACGCTCCCTTGGACATGCGGATGGATACCAGCCGTGGCCAGACCGCGGCGGACGTGGTCAACAACTACGGCGAAGACGAACTGGTCCGTATCATCCGCAAATGGGGCGAGGAGAAATTCGCCGGCCGGATAGCCAACAGGATTGTCAATGCCCGTGCGGAGAAGCCGTTTGCCACAACAGGTGAACTGGTTGAGCAGATCCGCAGTGTTGTTCCAGCGGCCGCTGCCAAGAGCGGTGGCCACCCGGCAAAGCGGACCTTCCAGGCTTTGAGGATCGAAGTCAACGAGGAACTCGACGTCCTGGAACGCGCAGTTCCCGCGGCCGTTGCGGCCACGGGAATGGGCGGACGCATCGTTGTCATGTCCTACCACTCGCTGGAAGACAAGATCGTCAAGTCAGTGTTCCAATCCGGATCCAAATCCTCGGCACCCCTGGGCTTCCCCGTTGAGCTCGAGGAACACAAACCGGAATTAAAGACCATCACCAAGGGAACGGAAGTTCCCACACCGGCGGAAATCGCTGAAAATCCCCGTGCGGCATCTGCCCGGCTCAGGGCAGTGGAGCGTATCAAACCAAGGAGAGTCGCATGAGCAACGCCGCAGCGAAGACATCGCCCTCCGTGGTGGGAAACACGGCCCGGAAACTGGCGGTCCCCGCAGGCAAGCCCGGCAGTGAAGGCACCCGCAAGGCACGCACACCGCTTTCGGTGGTCCGCAGCGCTCCGGGACGGCGCCGGACACCCTTTGTGGTGTTGTGCTTTGTGGCCATGGCAGCTGCGCTTCTGACGGTGTTGGTCCTGAACATTTCCGTCTCAACCGCCCAGTACAGGTTGGTGCAGCTCAAGGCGGAAGCTGCCACCTTGAACAAGGAGAACCAGGATCTGACACAGCGGAAGCAGAACTACGAAGCTCCGCAGAATCTGGCTGCCAAGGCTGCAGAATTGGGGATGGTAGCGTCCACAGTCAAGGGGCAGATCGATGTGAACACCATGACAGTCACCGGCAAGGCCACTCCAGCGGTGAAGGGTGATGCGCCTTCGGCGCAGCTCGCTCCGCCAGCGGTAGCCGGCATGCTCGACGTCGTTCCTTCCGTGACTACCAAGGACCCGTTGGAGAACCTCAAGCCGGCAACCCCGGCGGCTCCCGCGGCTCCGGCCGCGTCAGCTCCCGCAGCCGCCGCACCGCAGGCCGAGCTCCATGGGGGAACAGTTCCGGCCCCGCAACAGAAGACGCCAGGACAGTAGTCCATCCGTTCATTGATCCAAGGCCAGCAGCAAGGGAAGTATCGTGGCTCCACACCCCGGCACATCGAAAAAAACGAAGACGCCGGCGGCACGAAAGCGCCTGCGTGTAGGCCTCGGCATCATGCTGACCCTGCTGCTGGTGGTGGGCGGAAAGCTCTTCATGGTGCAGGGTCTGGACGTCGGCGGCATGGCTGA
Source organism: Paenarthrobacter ilicis (assembly GCF_016907545.1). Classification (NCBI taxonomy): domain Bacteria; kingdom Bacillati; phylum Actinomycetota; class Actinomycetes; order Micrococcales; family Micrococcaceae; genus Paenarthrobacter; species Paenarthrobacter ilicis. The sequence continues at coordinate 1,631,142 of NZ_JAFBCD010000001.1, forward strand.
AGCCGCACTGGCAAGCCGTTTGACACCGCAGATCCTGCCGGCTGAGCGCGGCAAGATCGTGGACGCCAACGGGACCGTGCTGGCAAGCAGCGTTATCCGTTACAACGTGGTGGTGGACCAGGTCCAGAACACGGGCGCAGCTTCCTTCAAGCGTTACAACGAAAAGACTGAAGAGCTTGAGGTCATTACCCGTGACCAGGGCATAGCCGAGTTGGCCGGACTGCTGGGGGCCGACGAAGCAAAGGTCCGCGAGGCCGTGACCGGCGACAAAAAATATGCAGTGGTTGCCAAGGACGTAAAACCCGAGCTGGAAGACCGCATCTCCAAACTCATCATCCCGGGAATCTCTGCCGAGGGCGTCAGCAAACGCGTCTACCCCAACGGCAGCATCGCCGGTGGGGTGGTGGGCTTCCTCCAGGATGGAGTAACGGGCCAGGCCGGAATAGAACAGACCCAGGACCAGGTGCTGCGCGGTACCGAGGGCAAGCGTGTGTTCGAAATTGGAGCGGACGGCCTCAGGATTCCAGTGGCTACTGATGAACTGACTCCCGCCGTGGACGGCAGCGACGTCAAGCTAACCCTCAACACTGATGTCCAATACTTTGCGCAGCAGGCCATTCAAAGCCAGGTGGACAAGCTGAGTGCCGAGTGGGGCGTCATCATCGTCATGGACGCCAAGACCGGAAACCTGGTGGCGTTGGCCGACACCAACGCGCCGGATCCCAACGACCCCGGAAAAGTCGATGCGAAGGACCGCGGGGTCCGGAGTGTGACAGCAGCCTACGAGCCGGGTTCGGTCGAAAAGATGATCACGGCAGCGGCTGTCATTCAGGAAGGAAAGTCCAGCCCCCTGGACCACTTCACCATCCCGCCGTCCTACACCATTGATGGGCAAACCTTCACCGACGCCTTTGAGCACGGCACCGAGGAACGGACGCTGGCCGGCATTCTGGGGTGGTCCATGAACACGGGAACCGTCATGGCAGGGAGCCGCCTGACCAAGGAGCAGCGCTACGACTGGCTGAAGAAGTTCGGCGTGGGCGAGCAAACGGACATTGGCCTTCCCGCTGAAGCCACCGGCATCCTCGCCAAGCCCGAGCAGTGGGACGACCGCCAGCAGTACACAGTGCTGTTTGGCCAGGGTGTGTCGCAATCCACTCTCCAGACGGTCCGCGCCTACCAAAGCATCGCCAACAACGGTGTGATGCTGCAGCCACGCTTGATCGACAGCTACATTTCCCCGGACGGCAAGGAAGAGAAGGTCCCGGCCAAGGACTCCCGCCAGGTGGTCTCCAAGGAAACCGCCGAACAGGTGCAGGACATTCTTGAGAGTGCCGTTACGGAGGGCCAGATCAAGGACGCCGCCATCGACGGTTACCGGGTGGGCGCCAAGACCGGAACATCCCAGGCTCCCCGGGAAGACGGACTGCCGGGATTCGACGGTTACACCGCTTCAATGGTGGGCATGGCGCCTATGGAAGATCCCCGGTTCATTGTTGAAGTTGTCCTCCAGCGCCCCAAGGGAAGCATCTACGGGATCACCAACGGTCCGGTCTTCAGGTCCGTGATGTCGCAGGTGCTCCGGACCTACAACGTGCCGCCGTCAACAGGTACCCCCGCGCGGCTGCCGCAGTTCGTCAAGTAAGCTTTACGGGCGTCTGTTTCAGTCACCCCCCGATCCACCACTAAAGGCCCGGGCGCCGCCGGCCCCCCTTGCCGGCAGTTCCATGAGCAACAACGGAGAACCACGTGTCAGAGCACCATCAGGCAGCAAACCATGCCACCACCCCAGGCAATGGCACCGGCTTCAGGCCGGCTTCGGTGACCACGGTGCCGCTGTCCACCATCATGGACGCCTTGGGAATCAATGCCACTGATACCGGCAATGGCGCCGGAGTGACGGGAATAACGCTCAACTCAAAAACCGTCCAGCCGGGCGACCTCTACATGGCCCTCCCCGGTGCCACCCGCCACGGAGCGGACTTCGTTCCGCAGGCCGTGGACGCCGGTGCGGTGGCGGTAGTGACTGACGACGACGGCGCGCGCCAGCTTGCACTTTCAGGCGAGCAGCCCGTTCCTGTACTGGTGGTCGACGAGCCGAGGACCGTCGTCGGACGCCTGGCGGCGTTGATTTACCGCAGCCAGCCGGCTGACTCCGCCTTCCCAACGCTTTTCGGCGTGACGGGCACCAACGGTAAAACCACCACCACCTACTTCGTGAATTCCCTGCTGCGGGCCCTGGATAAAACCCCTGGCCTGATTGGCACCATTGAGATTGTCGCTGGCGGCGAGCCCATCCCGAGCACGCTGACCACGCCGGAATCCGCGGACGTCCACGCTCTCCTTGGCCTGATGCGTGAGCGCGGGCTGGAAGCGGCCTCCATGGAGGTGTCCTCCCACGCCATCTCGTTCCACCGCGTGGATGGCGTCATGTTCGATGTCGCCGGGTTCACCAACCTGACCCAGGACCACCTGGACCTGCATGGCAGCATGGACGAGTACTTCCGCACCAAAGCAGAACTTTTCACCGCCGGACGGGCGCGGCAGGCTGTTGTCACCGTTGATGACGACTGGGGCCGCACACTTGCCGGCACCGCCGACATCCCTGTGACCACCCTGGCCACCCGTCACGCCGACGCGGATTGGCACGTGGCGTCGGTAGCGCCGGCCGGACTCGGTTCGAGTTTTGAACTCCGGCATGCAGATGGCAGGACGCTCCGGGTACACACCGGCCTGCCCGGCGACTTCAACGTGGCCAATGCGGCGCTGGCCACCCTCATGGTCCTGGCATCGGGAACGGACGTTGAGACGCTCCAGTCCGCACTGGACGCCCACGACCCCTTTACCGTTTCGGTTCCCGGCCGCATGCAGCTGGTGTCCACGGAACCGGCCGCCGTGGTTGATTTTGCCCACAACCCCGACGCCTTGGCGCGGGCATTGGAAGCAGTCAGGTCACCCCGGGAGGGCTCCCGGGTCATTGTGGTCTTTGGCGCAACGGGCCAGCGTGACCAGGGAAAACGTCCCACCATGGGGGCCATTGCCGCCCGCCTGGCAGATGTGGTGATCATCAGCGATGACGACCCCCACGATGAGGACGCAGCAGCAATCCGGGCGGACGTGATGCGCGGTGCCGAAGAAGCCCGCGATACCGAGGGGCTTGAAACCCGGATCATCGAGTCTCATCCGCGGGAAGCCGCCATTCGCCTGGCCGTTGACCTGGCTACGGCCAAGGACACCATCCTGGTGGCCGGGAGGGGCCACGAGGTGTGGCAGGAGGTGAAGGGCGTGAATCTGGCCTTGGACGACAGAGTGGAGCTCCGGGCCGCCTTGACATCCAAGGGATTCAGCGTTTCATCAGACCAGCGGATAGAGTCCTAAACCGAGATGATTGCATTTACTGCGGCGGAAATCGCCGACATCACCCATGGCCGATTGACCGGAGCTACGGACATCGTGCCCAGCTCCGTCGTCACTGATTCCAGGGAAGCAACCCCCGGCTCCCTCTACGTGGCAAAGCCAGGAGAGCACGCTGACGGGCACGACTTCGTGGACGCCGCTTTCGGACTGGGTGCCGTTCTGGTGCTGGCCGAACGCGACGTCGCCGGTCCGGACGGTACTCCGTATCCCGCCGTCGTGGTGGAGGATGCTGTCCTGGCCATGGGCGCGCTGGCGGCAGAGGCCATCCGGCGTATCCGGGCTGCACGAACTGAACGTGGCGAGGAATTCACGGTGATCGGCATTACCGGGTCCGCCGGCAAAACCACCACCAAGGACCTCCTTGCCGGTGTGCTGTCCGCTGCCGGTCCCACGGTGTCGCCGCAGGGATCCTACAACGGCGAAGTCGGCGTGCCGCTGACCGTTTTCCTGGCCGATACCGACACTCGCTTCCTGGTGATCGAAATGGGTGCCACGGGGATTGGCCACATCAAGTACTTGGCCGACATGGTCAAACCCGACATTGGCGTCGTCCTGGTGGTCGGCACTGCCCACGCAGGCGAATTCGGCGGCGTGGAGAACATCGCCAAAGCCAAGGGCGAGATGGTGGAGGCCCTCAGTGAGCAGGGCACCGCCGTGATCAACCTCGACGACGGACGGGTTGCCGCCATGCGGACCCGCACCAAGGCCAAAGTCCTGGGCTTCACCGCAGCACCTGCCACCACCGAGGAAGTGGAGGCCCGCAACGTCACCGTCAGCCCCGACGGCTTCCCGTGGTTTGACCTGGTTCTTCCCGACGGCGGACCTTCCGTTCCCGTCCGGAGCCGCTTGATCGGTGGCCACCACGTGACCAACTTGTTGGCTGCAGCCTCTGCTGCGTTCGCCGCAGGAATCCCGGCCGCCGACATTGCTGCCTCCCTCAGCTCCCAGTCGGCTGCCAGCCGATGGCGGATGGAGCGGACGGAACGCGAAGACGGCGTCACCATCATCAACGACGCTTACAACGCCAACCCTGAATCCATGCGGGCGGCCCTCCGCACCCTTGCCGACCTGGGACAGGGCCGGCGTACCTGGGCTGTCCTGGGCGCCATGCTGGAGCTCGGTGAAGACTCCATCCGCGAGCACACCGCCGTGGGAACCCAGGTGGTGCGCCTGAACATTTCCCGTTTGGTGGTGGTGGGGCGGGAAGCCCGGGCGCTGTATGTCTCCGCCATCCAGGAGGGATCCTGGGGTGACGAATGCTCCTTTACCGAGACGGTGGAGGAAGCCTACGAACTGCTGAGCAATGAGCTCGAACCCGGAGATTTGGTGCTGTTCAAGTCCTCCAACGGAGTAGGGCTGCGGCATTTGGGGGATCGGATAGCATTACCTCCACGGGCCGAGCCCACCGGAGACAACGCGGCTGACACTGTCGCAAGCGAAGGGAACGAGCTGCTGTGATTGCACTTTTGATCGGCGCCGGCGTCGCCCTTCTGGTTGCCCTGATAGGGACACCGCTGTTTATCAAGTTCCTGGTGGCCAAGAGTTACGGGCAGTTCATCCGCGATGACGGCCCCACCTCCCACCACACCAAACGTGGCACTCCCACCATGGGCGGGACCGTGGTGGTGGCGGCTGTGCTCATCAGCTACTTCGCTACCCACCTGGTGATGTGGATGATGAATCCGCGCTCCCCGGGCCCTTCCGCCTCCGGACTCCTGCTGCTGTTCCTCATGGTGGGCATGGGCTTTGTTGGGTTCCTGGATGACTACATCAAGATTTCCAACAAGCGCAGCCTTGGACTGAACGCACGGGCAAAGCTCATTTTGCAGGCCGCTGTGGGCATCATCTTCGCCATTCTGGTGCTGCAGTTCCCCAACGAGGACGGCCTGCGCCCTGCCTCCACGCAAATCTCCCTGGTCAGGGACATCCCGTGGCTGGACCTCGCCTTTGGCGGCACGGTGGTGGGTGCCATCCTGTTTGTGCTCTGGTCCAACCTGATCATCACTGCTGCCACCAACGGAGTGAACCTCACCGACGGCCTGGATGGCCTGGCGGCGGGAGCCTCCATCATGGTTTTCGGTGCCTACACCATCATGGGAATCTGGCAGAACAACCAGGCCTGTGGATCGCCCAAGGAGGCCGGCAGCGGCTGCTACCAGGTACGCGACCCCATGGACCTTGCACTACTGGCGGCCATCCTCAGCGCCGCCTTGGTGGGTTTCCTGTGGTGGAACACGTCACCGGCAAAGATTTTCATGGGGGACACGGGTTCCCTGGCTATCGGTGGCGCAGTCGCCGCGTTCGCCATCCTTTCCCGGACCGAACTGTTGCTGGCCTTCATCGGAGGCCTGTTCGTCCTCATCACCCTCTCCGTCATCATTCAAGTGGGCTTCTTCAAACTCAGCGGAGGCAAACGGGTCTTCAAGATGGCACCGCTGCAACACCACTTCGAGTTGAAGGGCTGGGCGGAAGTCACGGTAGTTGTCCGGTTCTGGATTTTGGCCGGGCTGTTCGTGGCCGCCGGGCTGGGTATTTTCTACGCTGAATGGGTGGTACTGCTGTGAACGTAAGCCACGGGAATGATCCTGCTGTTGATGCCAGACTCAGTGGACTCACCAGCTGGGATGCCGACTGGAGCGGTCTGCGCGTAGTGGTCACCGGAATCGGTGTTTCCGGTTTCTCGGCCGCGGATACGTTGATTGAGCTCGGAGCCAAGGTGGTGGTGGTGGATGCCGCCACCACGCCAAGGGCTGAGGCCCAGGCGGACACCCTTCGGATCGTCGGAGCCGTTGACGTGCTGTTGGGGGAGGACGCCGTCAAGGACCTTCCCCTGATCGATGGCAAGCTGCCCGAACTGGTGGTGACGTCCCCTGGATGGCGCCCCGACCAGGCATTGCTGGCCGCCGCAGCCCGGAAGCACATCGCCGTATGGGGCGACGTCGAGTTGGCGTGGCGCCTCCGGATCCGTGCCGGCCACAAGACCGCGGACTGGCTGGCCATCACCGGCACCAACGGCAAGACCACTACCGTGGGTATGACCGAATCCATGCTGCAGGCCGCGGGCTTGAAAGCAATCGCCGTGGGCAACGTGGGGACTCCCATCCTGGACGCCCTCAGGGACCCGGTGGATTACGATGCCTTCGCAGTGGAGCTGTCCAGCTTCCAACTGCACTGGAGCCACTCGCTGTCTCCGGTGGCCAGTGTCTGCCTCAATGTGGCCGAAGACCACGTGGATTGGCACGGCTCCTACGAGTCCTACCTTGCAGACAAAGCCAAGGTGTACCGGAATACCCAAAAAGCCGCCGTCTACAACGCCGAGCAAATCGAGACCGAACGCATGGTGGAAGATGCGGACGTCATCGAAGGCTGCAGGGCCATCGCCTTCACCACCAACACGCCGGCCATCAGCATGGTGGGCGTCGTTGACGGGTTGTTGGTGGATCGCGCCTTCATTGCCGAACGCAAGGACTCTGCCGCCGAACTCGCATCCATGACGGATCTGGGTCCGGTGGCGCCGCGCCACATGGTTGCGAACGCCTTGGCCGCAGCGGCCCTGGTCCGTGCCTACGGCGTTGAGCCCGCGGCTGTGAAGCAGGGACTGGCTGCCTTCCTCCCTGGAGCCCACCGGATCCAGCTGGTTGCCAAGCACCATGACGTGTTGTGGATCAACGATTCCAAGGCCACCAACCCCCACGCCGCGTCTGCGGCACTGTCCGCGTTCCAGCGGGTTGTCTGGATAGCGGGTGGACTGTCCAAGGGCGTCAACTACGACGACCTCGTCAAAGAGCACGCCAAGCGTCTCAAGGCCGTGGTGCTGATCGGCACCGACACTGAGGCCCTGGAAGGCTCGCTCCAGCGACACGCAGCGGATGTCCCCGTGATCAGCCAGACCAAGGGCCACACTGAAGAGGTGGATACCGCTGCCGGTGGCGCCTCTTCGCCAATCCATGGTGAGGCTGTCATGGCCCAGGCCGTTGCCGCGGCAGCTCAAGCAGCTGCTCCTGGTGACACCGTTCTCATGGCCCCGGCAGCTGCGTCCATGGATCAGTTCTCTTCCTACGCTCACCGTGGCGACGCTTTCGTCCAGGCAGTTCGCGAGCTTGTGGAAGGGCAGGCATCGACCACCGAGGAGTAACATTGGTCAGCACGCCCACCCGCACCCTCGGCAAAGCGCCGCGGGGCGGAAAGCCCGGAGCAAGCAAGGCCGGGGAAAAGAAGCCGTCCGGCCTTCGCCGGCACTGGCGGCGCTTTTGGGAGAGCCTGGAGGGCAAGGACAAAGCCCCCAACAGTTCCACCTATTACCTCATTCTTGGTTGCTCACTGGCGCTGACGGCCATCGGCATCATGATGGTTCTTTCCGCCTCCAGTGTTGAGGCCATCGCCGCGGGCAAGTCACCCTATGCCGACGCCCTCAAGCAGGCCGTGTTCGGTTTGATGGGCGCCGCAGCCATGTACGTCATTTCGCGCACCAACGTGAACTGGATGAAGCGCCTGTCCTGGTGGGCATTTGGCGTTGTGGTAGTTCTTCTGGCACTGGTGCAGGTCATGGGCAACAGCGTCAATGGCAACAAAAACTGGGTGGATATTGGCGGCGTAACGCTCCAGCCCTCGGAAATGGCCAAGCTGGTTCTGTGCGTTTGGATCGCCGCTGTTCTTGCGCGCAAGCAGAAGCTGCTGCACAGCTGGAAGCACGTCATCATCCCCGTTGTGCCGGGCGCAGGCCTGGTCATTGGCCTGGTCATGCTGGGCAACGACCTCGGTACTGTGATCGTGATTGCTGCCATCGCGGCCGCAGGACTCTACTTCGCAGGCGTGCCCGGCAAGATGCTCGCCATCGCCGGGACCATCGCCACTGTCGGCGCTGTTGCGGCTACCGTCAGCAGCGCCAACCGCATCTGCAGGATCACCTCGTGGCTGGGCAATCCCTCAGCTCAATGCACTGAGCAATTCGACTTCGACTTCCAGTCCACCAACGGCATGTACGGCCTGGCGCAGGGAAGCTGGACAGGGCTGGGACTGGGACAAAGCCGGCAGAAGTACAACTGGCTTCCTGAAGCCCACAACGACTTCATCTTTGCCATCATCGGTGAGGAGCTGGGGCTGGTGGGCACCATCGTGGTGCTGGCACTCTTCGCCATCCTCGGCATCGCCATCTTCCGTGTGGTGGTCCGGCAGACAGATCCCTTCCAGCGGACTCTGGCCGGCGGCATCATGGTGTGGCTCCTTGGCCAGGCGAGCATGAACATGGCCGTTGTCACCCAGCTGCTGCCCGTGGTGGGTGTTCCCCTGCCCTTCATCTCCTACGGTGGCTCGGCGCTGGTAATGTCACTGTGCGGTGTGGGCGTGGTTCTGTCCCTGGCCAGGGGCCAGCTGCCTCCACAGCAACGGCCTGGATTCCTGCCGCGACGATCTCCCAAACCCGCACGAAAGCGTACCTAGTTCCTGATGACTTCTGAATCAACCCCTGCCCGCAAACCGTTGTCGGTGGTCCTCGCCGGTGGCGGAACGGCCGGTCACGTCAGCCCGCTCCTGGCGATCGCCGATGCCTTGAGGGAAAGGCGTCCCGACGCGTCCATCATGACGGTGGGAACGCCGTCGGGCATGGAGACCCGGCTGGTGCCGGCTGCCGGCTACGAACTCTCCACCATTGACAGGGTGCCCTTTCCGCGGCGGCCCTCGGCGGATCTTTTCAAGCTTCCCGGCCGGTTGGCAGCAGCGGTGAAGCAAGCCTCGCGCATCCTCGAGGAAGCCCGCGCGGATGTCCTGGTAGGTGTTGGCGGCTACGTGTGTACACCGATGTACCTTGCCGCGCGCAAGCTCCGGATTCCCATGGTCATCCACGAGGCCAATATGAAAGCAGGGCTGGCCAATCGGGTAGGTGCACGCTTCACCGAACGGGTGGGGGTCGCCTTTGCCGGCACCCGGATCCGCGGCGCCCGCCATGTGGGGATGCCCATGCGCAGGGCCATCTCGGAACTGGACCGGCCGGCACAGGCGCTGGAGGCCAAAACGTCTTTGGGGCTGGATCCCCAACTGCCCACACTCATCGTGACCGGCGGTTCTTCCGGGGCCCTGAGCATCAACCGTTCCATCGCGGCGTCGTTGCCGGCGTTGGCCGCAGCGGGCATCCAGACCCTGCACATCACCGGCACCGGTAAGCCGGTGCTCTCCGACGACGGCGGGTTGCTGGTGGCCGACGGGTACCGGCAGGTGGAGTACGTGGACGGCATGGAGAACGTGTACGCCGCAGCTGACCTTCTCCTCGCCCGCGCCGGCGCCGGAACCGTCAGCGAAGTCGCCGCAGTCGGCGTACCCGCCGTGTTCGTTCCGCTGCCCATCGGCAACGGCGAGCAAGCCCTGAACGCGGCGCCCTTGGTGGACGCCGGTGGCGCCCTCATGGTGGAAGACAAAGACCTCACCCCGGCCTGGATCGAGGACGGACTGATTCCACTGTTGTTGAATGGTTCGCGGCTCGACGACATGGCCCGCCGGGCCGAGGCCCTGGGTATCAGAAACGCCGATCAGCGCATGGTTGATCTTGTCCTGGAAGCGGTATCAGCATGACCTCAAGCAATGGCACCTTGGACTCCCTGGGCCGTGTCCACTTCATTGGCATCGGGGGAGTAGGCATGTCCGCAGTAGCGCGGATCATGGTGGCCCGCGGAGTGCCCGTCAGCGGAAGCGACGCCAAGGACCTGCCTGTGATGCATGACCTTGCTGCAGCGGGCGCCCGCATCGCCGTGGGTTATGGACCCGCTAATCTTGGCGACGCGCAAACAGTTGTTGCGGGCTCAGCCATTCGCGACGACAATCCGGAACTGGCCGCAGCACGTGCTGCGGGCCTTTCCGTGCTGCACCGCTCTGAAGCCCTTGCTGCCACCATGGCCAACCACAGGGTGGTGACCGTGGCGGGTACCCACGGGAAATCCACCACCACGTCCATGGTGGCCGTCCTGCTCAAGGAATCGGGCCTGGATCCCACCTACGCCATCGGGGCCAATGTGCCGTCGCTCGGCGTCAACGCCGCCCATGGAGACTCCGACATCTTCGTTGCGGAAGCCGACGAATCCGATGGCTCCTTCCTGAACTACCGGCCTCTGGTTGCCGTGGTGACCAATGTGGAAGCCGATCACCTGGACCACTACGGGACCCCTGAGGCTGTCTTTGCCTCCTTCGACAACTTTGCGGCCCTCCTGCCCGCCGATGGCGTGCTGCTGGCATGCGCCGATGACCCCGGCGCATTCGCCCTGGCCCAAAGGACCGCCGAGAACGGACACACCAAGGTGCGCACGTACGGAACGGCGCCGGGTGCGGACGTGCTGCTGCACGACGGCGGTCCGGGTGACGTTGCGGTGTCGGTTGGCGACGAAACGTTCATCCTGGAACTCCAAGTGCCCGGGCGGCACAATGCCTTGAACGCAGCGGCTGCCTTCGCCGTCGCTCTTGAACTCGGCGTGGACCCCCAGGCCGCAGCGTCGGCCCTGGGACACTTCACCGGGGCATCCCGCCGATTCGAACTCAAGGGCCAGGGAAGGGGCGTCCGGGTATACGACGACTATGCCCATCACCCCACCGAGGTCCGTGCTGCACTGTCCGCCGCCCGCTCCGTGGCCGGTGAACACAAGGTCCACGTCCTTTTCCAGCCGCATCTTTTCTCGCGCACGCGGGAATTCGCCGCTGAATTTGCCGAAGCCCTGAATGCTGCCGACACGTCGCTGGTGCTGGACATCTACCCGGCCCGTGAGGATCCGATCCCGGGTGTCAGCAGTTCCCTGATCGCGGACCACCTTACTGCCGGAGCTTTGGTGGCCCCCGGGGACGCTGTTCGCGGGCTTGTGGACGTTGCCGGGGACGGAGACGTCATCCTGACAGTAGGTGCAGGAGACGTGACGGCCTATGGTCCATTGATCGTGGAGGCTCTGAGTGCCTAGCACCCGGAAACCCACTTTGCGGACCGGGACTGCTCCTGCTTCCCAATCCCCGGACCCATCGCGGCCCAAGGATACGGACGCCGTCATCAGCGCCGAGCGTCCGTTGGAAACAGGGGAGCGGCAGCCTTCAAAGCCGGCGACGACCGGTGGGCAGACCAAGGCTTCGAAGCCTTCCACGTCTTCCACACCTTCCAAGGCCGGTGGAGCAGCTGCTTCCGGCAATGTCATCGCTTTTCCCGAACCGAAGCGTAAACGCCAACGGCGCGTGGTCCTGTGGACCCTGCTGGTTGTGACGGGACTGGTAGCGGCCATCATCGCAGGAGCGGTCTTTTCGCCCGTGCTGGCCGTGAAGACGATTTCAGTGGACGGCACCAAGCTGCTGGCCCCCGACGCCGTGCAGAAGGCGCTGTCCAGCCTCCAGGGGAAGCCCCTTCCGCAGGTCAGCGAGCAGGAGATCAACGAGCTCCTGAAGCCCCTGGTCCAGGTGAAGTCGGCAACCATGGAGGCGCGGCCGCCGTCGGAACTGTTGGTCCATGTGACCGAGCGTGTTCCGGTTGCGTTGCTGAAGCAGGGCGACACGTTTGTGATGGTGGACGTCGACGGTGTCCAGTTGGGAGCCACCAAGGACCTCACCACAGTGGCGCTGCCGTTGATCGATACGGGGTCAGGGGCCAACAACCCGGACCTGTTTGCCGCGATCACTGCCGTACTGGACACCCTGCCGGCGGATGTCCTGGCCAGGATGTCCACGGCATCTGCAGCATCTCCGGACGCGGTGGAACTGAAGCTTGTGGATGGAAAGACGGTAGTCTGGGGCAATGCCGAGGAGAAGGAACTGAAGGCCAAGGCGCTCGAGGCATTGTTGAAGATGCCCGAGGATCCGAAGGTTCCGGTGCGCGTCTACGACGTCAGCGTTCCACGCCATCCATTCACCAAGTAGGGCATTGAAATTTAGTAACCCGGGCTGTCGGTGGCCTTAATTCGGGACATTCAAGCGACACGCGCAAGCGGTCATTGCATGTGCGAACCAGAGGAAATACCGTCGCAGTTAGAGTTACTTGACATAACTATAACCTTCAACTAGAGGGTTAAGGTCCAAGTATTCAAGTTGGACTCGATCAGTTTCGCTATAGGACACAAGCAAGGGGCACGAAACGTGGCAGCACCGCAGAATTACTTGGCCGTCATCAAGGTCGTCGGCATCGGCGGCGGTGGCGTGAACGCAGTCAACAGGATGATCGAGGTCGGCCTTCGGGGCGTCGAGTTCATCGCCATCAACACGGACGCGCAGGCGCTGCTGATGAGTGACGCCGACGTGAAGCTCGACGTCGGACGCGAACTCACCCGCGGCTTGGGTGCAGGAGCGAACCCTGAGGTCGGAAAGCAGGCCGCCGAGGATCACGCCGATGAGATCGAAGAGGTTCTTCGCGGCGCCGACATGGTCTTTGTGACCGCAGGCGAAGGCGGTGGCACCGGTACGGGTGGCGCACCCGTTGTTGCCCGCATTGCCCGTTCTCTGGGTGCCCTGACCATCGGTGTGGTAACCCGCCCCTTCACCTTCGAAGGCCGCCGTCGCGCAGGCTCCGCCGAAGCTGGAATCGACGCCCTGCGTGACGAAGTTGACACGCTGATCGTGATCCCCAACGATCGCCTTCTCTCCATCAGCGATCGCAACGTCTCCGTTCTTGATGCCTTCCGTTCGGCGGACCAGGTGCTGCTGTCCGGCGTTCAGGGCATTACCGACCTGATCACCACCCCGGGTTTGATCAACCTGGACTTCGCCGACGTGAAGTCGGTCATGCAGGGTGCAGGCTCGGCCCTCATGGGTATTGGCTCGGCCCGCGGCGAAGACCGCGCAGTCAAGGCAGCAGAGCTGGCTATTGCTTCGCCTCTGCTGGAAGCCTCCATCGATGGCGCACACGGCGTTCTGCTCTCCATCCAGGGCGGCTCCGACCTCGGTCTGTTCGAGATCAACGAGGCCGCACGCCTGGTTCAGGAAGTTGCCCACCCCGAGGCCAATATCATCTTCGGTGCAGTCATTGATGATGCCTTGGGTGACGAGGCCCGCGTGACTGTGATCGCTGCCGGATTCGACGACGTCAAGGCAACCTCGCCGTCCATGGACCAGTCACGGCCGGCCCAGAACCCTGTACCGTCCGAGCGTCCTGCCGCTCCGAGCTCCGCGCCTTCCAGTGCTGCTGCCCCGCAGCACGCCACGGCCGGTATCGGTTCTGCAGGCCTGAGTAACTGGGGACAGCAGCGCCCGTCCGCTTTGCCCGCCGACTCGGGATTCGACGTCGATCTTCCCGCCGTTGTGGAGCCGGACCTTTCCGGAAGCCGCTCAGATGACCTGGACGTCCCCGACTTCCTGAAGTAAACAGCCTCAGGAGTCATTGCTGGTGTTCTGCTGGCATAACGAGGTAGTTCCCGGCGTTTCTGTAGCCTTTACGGATACAGGCGCCGGGAATCTGGCTCTCCACGTGGGGGATGACCCCCGGGCAGTGGCTGAACGCCGCGATCACTTGGACCGCACTGCCGGGCTGGGCGGGAGGTCCTTCCAATATATGAACCAGGTCCACGGCAACGCTGTGGAGTTCATCGCCAGCTACGGACCAGGACCTACGGTGGACGCCATGGTCTCCGCAGCCACCCACCTCCAAGGGGCGCCCCAGCCCTTGGCCGTGATGGTGGCGGACTGTGTGCCCATCGTGTTCGTGGGAGCAGACACCGACGGCCAACCCATTACGGGAGTGGCCCATGCAGGACGGCCCGGGGTGGCCTCGCGGATTGTCCCCGCGACTGTTGCAGCACTGCGCGGCCGCGGTGCTCTGGACATCAAAGCCTGGCTGGGACCATCCATTTGTGGCTCCTGCTACGAGGTTCCCGAACAATTGCGGGACGACGTAGCGGCGGTAGTCCCCGCGGCACGGTCAACAACCTCCTGGGGGACTGCCTCCCTTGATTTGCCCGCGGGAGTCCGGTCCCAGCTGGCCGAGCTGGAGGTGCCCGTGCTGTATTCGGGCGAATGTACTCTCGAGAACAAGGATCTTTTCTCCTACCGAAGGGATCCACGGACAGGTCGATTTGCAGGTTTGGTGTGGACGCATGAGTAATAACGGGCAGGACGAACGCTCGTCCCATTTGTCGGAACGGCTCAAAGTGGTGGGTCGGCGGATCGAAGCGGCAACTGCAGCAGCGGGCCGGACCAGCCCCCCTGAACTCATCGTGGTCACCAAATTCCACCCTGCCGCTGACGTCCGTCGTCTGGCGGCATTGGGCATCAGGAACGTAGGCGAGAACCGTGACCAGGAAGCGGCAGCCAAAGCCGGTGAACTGGTTGATCTGGACCTCCAGTGGCATTTCATCGGCCAGCTGCAAAGCAACAAGGCCAAATCGGTGGTCAAGTACGCCTCCTCGGTCCAGTCTGTGGACCGCGTTCCTTTGGCGGATGCCCTGGGGAAAGCCATGGCCCGTGAGCAGGAAACCACGGGCAGGGAAGACCTGGACTGCTTTATCCAGGTCAGTTTGGACCACGACGCCGGTACGCACCGCGGCGGGGCGGCCCCCTCCGACGTCGAGGCTCTTGCGGACCGGATCGCTGCGACGGCGGGCCTCCAACTCAAGGGGCTGATGGCGGTGGCGCCGTTGGGCAGCGACCCCGGGGCGGCGTTCGAGCTCCTGGCTGGCATCTCCTCCACGCTCGTGGCGATCCACCCTGAGGCTGTGGCCATTTCCGCCGGCATGAGCCAGGACTTGGAAGCGGCCATAAAGTCCGGGGCGACACACCTGAGAATTGGCTCCGATATTCTCGGATCGCGCCCGGCCGTGGGGTAGCGTCAAAGTATTGGAATGACGGGCCGGCGTTCCGATGTGTCAAGTCATGGCGGCCCGCCTACTGCAGAAACGATAGGAGTGCACCATGGCTGGCGCTCTGCGCAAGACAATGATCTATCTTGGGCTCGCCGACGGCGATGAACACTACGAATCTGAGCAGGCGGTTGCCTCGCACACCGACGAAGAACGCCCCCAGGCACAGGATCGGGAGGAGCGCCGCGCGCCCGCTCCCGTCCGGGAAGTTGTCCGTGAAATGCCCACCGTTGAAGCCGAAGAGGAATACCGCGCACCTGTGACACCGATTAAGCGTGCGGCGTCCAGCCGCGAAGACGCCTCTGGCTTGAGGCAGATCACCACGGTTCATCCCCGCTCCTACAATGACGCGAAGGTCATCGGTGAAAGTTTCAGGGACGGTATTCCCGTGATCATGAACGTCACCGATATGGGGGAAGCTGACGCCAAGCGTCTGGTTGATTTCTCCGCCGGCCTGGTGTTTGGGCTTCACGGCAGCATAGAGCGGGTCACCAACAAGGTGTTTCTGCTGTCTCCGTCTTACGTTGAAGTCATCGGCGATGACAAGAAGGCCAGCGAGACGCAGGCCAGCTTCTTCAACCAAAGCTGACAGATTATTTCGACAGATGCCAGGCGGGTTCACCTGCCTGGCATCTGTGTTGCAATAGTAGGGACCGATTGACATTCCGGAACAAGTGGGAGATCTGAGCTAACTCGTGGGCATTGTTTTCGGCCTTATCTACATAGTGTTGTTGGTGTTCTTCATTGCCCTGATCGTCCGCCTCGTTTTCGAATGGGTGCAGATGTTCGCTCGCCAATGGCGTCCGAGGGGTGTGGCGTTGGTTACAGCCCATCTGGTCTACTCCGTGACGGACCCGCCGTTGAAGGGGCTCCGCAGGCTCATACCTCCGCTTCAACTCGGGGGAATTTCACTGGATCTGGGCTTTCTGATCCTGATTATTGCCGTCAGTATTGCCATGAACGTGGCTGCCGGCTTGGCATAACTGCCAGCGGAACCTGGGCCACCGATGGTTCACAGGCCGCAAATTCGCCAATTCAACACGATGGTGTTGAATTGGAGGAACAAGATGTTATTTAGGTACCGTAGTTTTGAACGGCCGGAAGGCCTACTGACTAACTAGACCAACGAGGTGACCAGATGGCTTTGACGCCAGAAGACGTTGTCAACAAGCGCTTTCAGCCGACCAAGTTCCGCGAAGGCTACGACCAGGACGAGGTAGATGACTTCCTCGACGAGATCGTGGTGGAACTCCGCCGCTTGAACCAGGAAAACGATGAGCTTCGCAAGAAGCTTGGCGAGTCCGGTTCGGCTGTTCCCGCTGCAGCAGCTGCAGCCCCCGTGGTTGAGAAGGTTCCCGCTCCGGTCAAGGTTGACAAGGAAGCCGAGGCAAAGGCGGAAGCTGAGGCCAAGGCCGCCGAGGCGGCCAAGAAGAAGGAAGCAGAGCAGGCTGCAGCAGCAGCTTCAGCTCCCAAGGCTCCTGCGGCATCCAACTCCCACACTGCTTCGGCAGAGTCGGCTGCAGGCCTGCTTGCCATGGCACAGCAGATGCACGACAAGCACGTTGCTGACGGTGCACAGCAGAAGGAAAAGATCATTGCAGAGGCACAGATCGAGGCTTCCAGCCTCGTGAACGATGCCCAGGAGAAGTCCCGCAAGATTCTTGGTGCCCTGGAGCAGCAGCGTTCAGTCCTGGAGCGCAAGGTGGAGCAGCTCCGCGGCTTCGAGCGCGACTACCGCTCACGCCTGAAGGCCTACATCGAAGGCCAGCTGCGCGACCTTGACGCCCGTGGTTCTGTCGCTGCCCCTGAGGTGGGCGAAGCAACCGCTGACGTTTAGCAAGTATTCTGAAAGCCGGTGGCTGAGGACTCCTCGGCCACCGGCTTTTGCTGTTAACGCCCTGACAGCTGGCCGCCACGCTTCCCGAAGAAAGCATTATGACCGACGACTTTCCCAACGACGCCCCGCAGCGTGAGTCTGTAAACCGCGCAAAGCGCCGCCCTGCCGCACTCTGGCTGTTCGCCGGCTTCGCGGTCTTTGCCTATGCCTTCGATCAGCTCACCAAACTCTGGGTCACCAGCACCATGGTTGAAGGTGAGAGGATTCCGGTCCTGCCGCCTTTGCTCCACTGGTATTTCATCCGGAATTCCGGTGCCGCCTTTTCGATCGGGGAGAACGTCACCTGGATTTTCACCATCGTGATGGCAGTGGTGTCCATCGCCATCCTCTTCCAGCTGCGTCGACTCGGTTCGCGGTGGTGGGGACTGTCCTTGGGCTTGCTCCTGGGTGGTGCGCTGGGAAACCTGACGGACCGGCTGTTCCGCGATCCGTCGTTTGCCATGGGACATGTGGTGGATTTCATCCAGCTCCCCAATTTTGCGATCTTCAATATCGCCGATTCCGCCGTCGTCTCGGGCGTCGTCATCATCTGCCTGCTGACCTTGCGGGGTATCGGGATGGATGGCAAGCGGCACGTCGCGGCTCCCAAGTCCGCCGAATCAGCAGGTTCGTCCGGTGAGTGAGGCAATGGAAGTCCCGCAGTCACTGAGCGGTGTCAGGGCCGATGCCGGGTTGGCTCAGTTGATGGATATTTCCCGTTCTGCAGCGGCCTTGCTGATCGCAGAGGGCAACGTCACAGTGGACGGAGCCCGGCTGGGAAAGTCAGCGAAGCTCACAGCGGGAGCGGTGTTGAATGTGACGGTCCCGGAGCGTCGTGACCCGTTGGAAGTGGTGGAGGAAGTTGTGGAAGGCCTGAAAATCCTGCTGGACGATGACGACTTTGTGGTCATCGACAAACCTGTTGGCGTAGCTGCCCATCCCTCCCCGGGCTGGGTGGGTCCCACGGTGGTTGGCGGGCTGGCCGGCGCCGGTTACCGGATTTCCACCTCGGGCGCTCCTGAACGTGCCGGCATTGTCCACCGCCTGGACGTTGGTACCTCCGGGGTAATGGTGGTGGCCAAGACCGAACACGCCTATACAGTGCTGAAGCGCGCGTTCAAGGAACGGACCGTGGAGAAGATGTACCACGCTGTGGTGCAGGGGCTGCCCGATCCGCTTGAAGGCACCATTGACGCACCCATCGGACGCCACCCGGGGCATGACTGGAGGTTTGCCGTCATTGAGGACGGCCGGCCGTCAGTAACCCACTATGAGGTCCTTGAAGCGTTTGGAAAAGCGACGCTGGTGGAAGTGCACCTGGAGACCGGACGGACCCACCAGATCCGTGTCCACTTCTCAGCCCTGCGCCATCCCTGTGCGGGCGACCTGACCTATGGCGCTGACCCGCGGCTTGCTGCCACTTTGGGACTGACCAGGCAATGGCTGCATGCCAGGCAATTGGGGTTCGCCCACCCCAGCACGGGGGAGTGGGTGGAAGTTTCCAGTGACTACCCGGCCGATCTTCAATACGCCTTGGACGTCCTGGCTTCCGGCTCTGCCTAGGACTTTCAGACCTTCTGCCCGGCAGGTACGTGGCATCCGGTGGGGAGGGCCGGGCGGGTAGACTATCCGGGTGACTTCCAGCAATGATTCGTTTGTCCACCTGCACACCCATACCGAGTACTCCATGCTGGATGGAGCCGCCAGGCTCGGTGAGCTGTTCGACGAAACCGAACGGCTGGGAATGCCGGCACTGGCCACCACGGACCACGGATACCTCTTCGGTGCGTTCGATTTCTGGCGAAAGGCCACCGACAAGGGCATCAAGCCCATCATCGGGGTGGAGGCCTATGTCACGCCCGGAACTGCGCGTGGCGACAAGGAACGCGTGCGCTGGGGGGACGAAAGCCAGCGCAAGGACGATGTTTCCGGCGGTGGCTCCTACACGCACATGACCTTGTTGAGCTACAACAACGTGGGCATGCGCAACCTGTTCCGTGCGTCCTCCATCGCTTCCCTCGATTCGGTCTTCGGCAAGTGGCCGCGCTTGGACCGCGAGTTGCTCAATACCTACTCCGAGGGCCTCATTGCCACCACTGGCTGCCCTTCCGGTGAGGTCCAGACCAAGCTCAGGCTTGGCCTCTACCGCGAGGCTGTGGAGGCTGCAGCAGAGTTCCGCGACATTTTTGGGGCAGAGAACTACTTCCTTGAACTGATGGACCACGGCCTGGACATCGAACGTCGCGTCACCGGTGACCTCCTGCGCCTGGGCAAGGAGCTCAACCTCCCGCTGGTGGCCACCAACGATCTCCACTACACCCACGAGCATGACGCCAAGGCGCACGAGGCCCTGCTGGCCATCCAGTCCGGATCCACCCTGCTTGAGCCTACCTATGACAACGGCGGCTCGCGCTTCGCGTTCTCAGGCAGCGGGTACTACCTGAAGTCTCCGCGGGAGATGCGGGAACTCTTCCGCGACCATCCCGAAGCTTGCGACAATACGCTGCTGATTGCCGAGCGCTGCGATGTTTCCTTCAACACCGGCGCCAACTACATGCCCCGCTTCCCCTGCCCGCCGGGGGAAGACGAGACGTCCTGGCTGGTCAAGGAAGTGGATACGGGACTGCAATACCGCTACCCCCAAGGTATCCCGGACAAGGTGCGCGCCCAGGCGGACTACGAGCTGGGCGTCATTACGTCCATGGGCTTCCCCGGGTACTTCCTGGTGGTTGCCGACTTCATCAACTGGGCCAAGAACAACGGGATCCGCGTGGGTCCGGGCCGTGGTTCCGGTGCAGGCTCCATGGTGGCCTACGCCATGCGCATTACCGACCTTGACCCCCTGCAGCACGGCCTGATCTTTGAGCGGTTCCTGAACCCGGACCGTGTTTCCATGCCTGACTTCGACGTCGACTTCGATGATCGCCGCCGTTCCGAGGTGATCGATTACGTCACCAAGAAGTACGGCGATGAACGCGTGGCGATGATCGTCACCTATGGAACCATCAAGACCAAGCAGGCTCTCAAGGATTCCTCGCGTGTGCTGGGCTACCCGTTCAGTATGGGCGAGACTCTCACCAAGGCCCTTCCTCCGGCGGTGATGGCCAAGGATATTCCGTTGGCCGACATCCAGAATCCGGATTCCAAGCGCTACAGCGAGGCCGGGGACTTCCGCCAGCTGATTGCCACCGATCCCGAGGCCGCCAAAGTCTTTGAGACAGCCCTGGGCATCGAGGGCCTGAAGCGCCAATGGGGTGTGCACGCGGCCGGCGTCATCATGTCCTCGGACCCCATCATCGACGTCATTCCCATCATGCGCCGATTCCAGGACGGCCAGGTGATCACCCAGTTCGATTACCCGACGTCCGAAGGCTTGGGCCTGATCAAGATGGACTTCCTGGGCCTCCGAAACCTGACGATCATTTCGGACGCCCTGGAGAACATCAAGATGAACCGCGGCGTTGATCTTGACCTGGAAAACCTGGAGCTCGACGACGCTCCGTCCTACGAACTTCTGGCGCGCGGTGACACCCTGGGCGTCTTCCAGCTCGATGGCGGTCCCATGCGGTCGCTCCTGAAGCTCATGAAGCCTGACAACTTCGAAGACATTTCCGCCGTGCTGGCGCTCTACCGCCCTGGCCCCATGGGTGCCAACGCCCACACGGACTACGCCCTGCGCAAGAACGGGATCCAGGAAGTCATCCCCATCCACCCGGAACTGGAAGAGCCTTTGCGGGAAATCCTTGGTGGGACCTTCGGCCTGATTGTGTACCAGGAGCAGGTTATGGCTGTGGCGCAGAAGCTGGCGGGGTATTCCCTCGGCCAGGCAGATATTCTTCGCCGGGCCATGGGCAAGAAGAAGAAGTCGGAGCTGGACAAGCAGTTTGCCGGCTTCTCCCAAGGCATGCAGGACAACGGCTACTCCATGGCGGCCGTCAAGACCCTCTGGGACATCCTCCTGCCGTTCTCCGACTACGCCTTCAACAAAGCGCACTCGGCAGCCTATGGCGTGATCTCCTACTGGACGGCTTACCTGAAGGCGCACTATGCGCCGGAGTACATGGCCGCCCTCCTGACCTCCGTGGGCGATGACAAGGACAAGTCCGCCATCTACCTCAACGAATGCCGACGCATGGGCATCACTGTCCTGCCGCCGGACGTCAACGAATCCTCGTTGAACTTCACGCCTGTGGGAACGGACATCCGCTTCGGCATGGGCGCCATCCGCAACGTGGGTGTGAACGTGGTGGATGCCATGGTTGCGGCCCGGACATCCGAGGGCAAGTACAACTCGTTCAAGGATTTCCTGCTCAAGGTTCCCGCCGTTGTGTGCAACAAGAGAACCATTGAATCCCTGATCAAAGCCGGTGCATTCGACTCCCTGGGACACCACCGGCGCGCCCTGGCGATGATCCACGAAGAAGCGATCGACTCGGTCATCACCCTGAAGCGAAATGAGGCGATTGGGCAGTTCGACCTCTTCGCGGGATTCGAGGACCAGGAACCTGAAGCATCACTGACCACGGAGATCCCTGATCTGCCCGAGTGGGAGAAGAAGGACAAGTTGTCCTTCGAGCGCGACATGCTGGGCCTCTACGTCTCCGATCACCCTCTCCAGGGGCTTGAGGGAGTGCTGAGCCAGCACGCCGAAATGTCCATCACGTCCATCATTGCCGAGGACGGACCGCACGACGGCGCCATTGTCACCATTGCCGGCATGATCACTTCACTGAGCCGCAGGATCGCCAAAGCGAGCGGCAACGCCTATGCGCGTGCGGAAATCGAAGACCTCGGCGGTTCCATGGAGGTCATGTTCTTTGGCCAGGTCTATGGACCCATCGCTTCGGTCCTGGCCGAGGACTTGATCGTGGTGGTCAAGGGACGGCTTCAGCGCCGTGACGACGGCGCCGTGACCCTGAACTGCATGGAACTCTCCGTCCCTGACCTCAGCGAGAGTGTCAACGGTCCGGTGGTGATCAGCATTCCCACGTTCAAAGCCACCGAAGCTGTGGTTACTGACCTCCGGGACGTTTTGCGGACCCACCGCGGCAACTCCGAGGTCCGCCTCAAGCTGATGGGGGATACCAAGGTTGAGGTCATGGGCCTGCCGGTTCACATGCGCGTGAACCCGAGTCCGTCCCTGTTCGGAGACCTGAAAGTACTGCTGGGCCCGGCCTGCCTGGACGTGTAGCCGGGGTGTCGGCCCTGGAGCGCGTCCCTTAGATCTCGTAGTCCAAAGGGGCGGGCCTGCTGTAGGCGCCGCCGTGGTACAGCAGGGGAGTGCCGTCGCCTCCGACGTGCCCGTCCACTACCTCCACCACCACGACGGCGTTGTTCTCGAACGAGAGCCGCATCTGGATTTTGCCCACCAGCCATCCGCTTACGTCCTTGAGGATGGGGACCTCGTGAGGGCCCGGTTCCCAATGGTCGCCTTCAAAGCGGTCCCGGGTCCGGGCAAAGCGGTTGGCGAGGGCCTGGTTCTCCAACCCCAGCATGTGGACGCCGATGTATTCGGCGTTGGCCACCGCAGGCCAGGAGCTGGAGCTGCGTGCCATGTTGAAGGTGAACCGGGGCGGCTCCGCTGACAGGGACGCCACGGAGGTGGCGGTGAAACCAAAAGGCTTTCCGTTCAGGTTTGCCGTGATGATGGCTACGCCCGCGGCATGCCTGCGGAACATTTCCCGGAACGTCTCCTGGAACGTCTCCTGGAATTGTGACTGTTCGCTCACGGTGCTCTCTCCTGGACTGGAATGGTGCGTACTTCTCTCAGGGTATTCCTCCGGCCCCTGGGGCCGGTCTTTTACAGTGCTTGCGTGAACCTTTGTTAATGTGGGTTGCATGACCCAGCCCAGCGTGAGCCTTCCCATTGAACCGCAACGGGCTCCGGCCTCCCCAACGCGGCGGTCAGGTGGCGTCCTGTGGCTCGTGCTTCCGGCCGTTTCCGGCGTTGTGGTGGGCATCCTTTGGTGGGTTCTGGCGCCGGGCGGACTTAATCTGCTCTCCGGCAACCCGGCGCTTTCACAACCGTCCACCACCGACACCTGGCTGCCGCGCGACTTGACGCTGGCGGCGCTGACGCTGGTTGCCGGCTGTGCCACCGGCCTTGTCCTTGACGGCAAACTCAAAGGAGCGGATGCGGTCCGTCGTCTGACGTTCGCCCTTGTTGGCGCAGCCGCGGGCGGCGTGGTGGCCTGGTTGGTGGGGCTTCTGCTGGGGCAGGTATGGGGCCCGGCGCCTGATCCTGTTCTGGGACCCGATTACGGGTTTACCCTCCGCTCCTACGCGGTCCTGCTGTTGTGGCCCGGTGCCCTCGCGTTCATCACGCTGGTTTTGTCACTGTTCGGAGTCCTCTCCAAGAAGCCCGTAAAATAGCGTGGTGAGCACTTCTTCGGACACGTCCGCCCCCGCCGCTGCCCTTGACTTCCGAACCATGGATTTCCGTGGACGCACGCTTTCCCTGGCGGAGCTGAGGGCTGCTGTTCCCCGTGCCCGGCACCAAACCATGGCTGATGCCGAGGCCAAAGTACTGGACATCATCACAGCTGTGCGGAGCCGGGGCTTTGCTGCCCTCGCGGAGTTCGCCAAGCTGTTTGACGGAGTGGAGCAGTCGCATCCCCGTGTACCGGCCGATGCCATGGCGCAGGCCCTGGAAGAGCTGGATCCCCAGGTGCGTGCCGCCCTGGAGGAATCGATCAGCCGGGCGCGCACGTTCGCTGAGCAGCAGAGGCCATCAAATGTGGACACCACGCTGGCAGATGGCGCCGTGGTGAGCCAGAACTGGATTCCCGTGGGCCGGGTTGGCCTGTATGTTCCTGGCGGGCTGGCCCCCCTGGCGTCGTCCGTGATCATGAACGTTGTTCCGGCGGTTGCTGCCGGAGTTGAGTCGATTGCGCTGGCGTCACCTCCGCAGAAGGAATTCGGCGGTTTGCCGCACCCCACCATCCTTGCTGCTGCCCAATTGCTGGGCATCGATGAGGTCTACGCCATTGGCGGTGCGCAGGCGATCGTGTCCTTCGCCTACGGTGTTCCAGCAAACGGCAACGAGTTGTCCATAGAGCCTGTTGACGTAGTGACTGGTCCGGGCAACATCTTCGTTGCCACGGCCAAGAGGCTGGTCAAGGGCGTGGTGGGCATCGATTCGGAAGCGGGCACCACCGAGATAGCGATTCTGGCCGATGCCACGGCGCAGCCCGCACTCGTAGCTGCCGACCTCATCAGCCAGGCGGAGCATGATCCCAAAGCGGCGTCCGTTCTGGTGACCGACTCAGCGGCCTTGGCTGACGCCGTCGTTCTTGAACTCGCGCAGCAGGCCGCTGCCACCAAGCACAGCGCCCGGGTCATTGAAGCACTGTCCGGCCCGCAGTCCGGCGTGGTGCTGGTGGATGATGTGGAGCAGGGGATTGCGGTGTGCAACGCCTACGCGGCCGAGCACTTGGAAATCATGACGGCGGACGCAGCAGCTGTTGCTGCGCGGATCCGGAACGCGGGAGCAATCTTTGTGGGTGACTACAGCCCGGTAAGCCTTGGCGATTACTGCGCGGGTTCCAACCATGTTCTGCCTACCAGCGGCACGGCAGCCTTCTCCTCCGGCCTGAATGTGACCACGTTCCTGAGGGCAGTACAAGTCATCAATTACAACCGTGCTGCGCTGGAGCAGGTCAGTGCGCACATTGTGAGCTTGTCCGGCGCGGAGGATCTTCCGGGCCATGGTGACGCCGTGAGGATCCGTTTCTCCTAGGGGAACCACTACATATGCGGGTAGCGGCCACTACATGTAGTAGTTACACGGTTGTCATTCCCTGTAGATCGAACGTAAACTGGTGCCGGAAGTTATCTTCCGGCACTTTTGCGTATCCGGCGGCTTGCCGGCTGCTCATGTGCCGGAGCTGTAGGGGAGGCCCAGCGTGTATTGTCCGTTCTGCCGGAATCCTGACTCCCGTGTTGTCGACAGCCGCATGGCTGATGACGGAACATCCATCCGCAGGCGCAGGCAGTGCCCCGAGTGCGGGCGACGCTTCACGACGGTGGAAACCACCAGCCTGTCGGTCATCAAGCGTTCGGGAGTAGGCGAGCCCTTCAGCCGTATAAAGGTCATCAGCGGCGTCCGGAAGGCTTGCCAGGGACGGCCGGTGACCGAGGACGATCTCGCCATGCTGGCCCAGGAGGTCGAGGAGAACATCCGCTCCTCGGGTGCTGCCGAGATCGACGCCCATGAGGTTGGCCTGGCCATTCTGGGCCCGCTGCGGAAGCTCGATGAAGTTGCGTACCTGCGGTTCGCCAGCGTCTACCAGGCCTTCGAATCGTTGGAAGACTTCGAATCGGCCATTTCATTGCTCAGGCATGAGCACGAACAGCATGCCAAGGCTGCAAGCCGGGAGCCCAAGGGCACCGAGAAAAGCCAACTCTAGACTCCGGTGGTGGCAGCGGAGGGGAAGCCGCAGCCACCACCGGCACCACGTCTGCTGACCTCAGCGTCCGGTGCTCTCAGCGTCCGCCGGAGACCGGCAGGATTGCCCCCGTAATGTAGCCGGCTTCGCCGGACATCAGCCACACGACCGCCGCAGCTACTTCTTCCGGCTCGGCGCCCCTGCCCATGGGAATCGTGGCGTTCAAACGTTCCACCCGGTCCGGCATGCCCGCTGCCGCATGGAGCCCGGTGTTGGTGCTGCCGGGGGCCACGGCGTTAACCCTGATGCCCTGTTTGGCGACCTCGGCGGCCAAGCCAACGGTCAGTACGTCCACGGCGCCCTTGGTGGCCGCATAGTGCACCCAGGTTCCCGGTGAGCCGGCCTTGGTTGCTGTGGAGGAGATATTAACGATGTTGCCCCCGGGGCCGCCCGTGGACGTCGAGAGCCGCCGGACCGCCTCCTGGCACAGGTGGATCATGCCGCTGACATTGACGTCCACCACGCGTTGAACGGTTTCCGGTGGAACGTCCACCAAATCACCCATCAGGTTTCCAGTGATGGCGGCGTTGTTGACCACCGCGGTGATGGTACCCAGGTTTTCGGCTTCGTCGAATAGGCGAACGACGTCGGACGGCCGGCTGACGTCTGCTGCTACAGCAATTGCCAACCCGCCGCCGTCGACGATGTCAGCCACGACGGCGCGGGCGCCGTCAACGTCCGCGGAGTAGTTGACTACCACCGCATAGCCGGAACGGGCGGCAGCCTTGGCGACTGCCGCCCCGATGCCGCGGCTGGCACCCGTAACGATCGCCGTTGCGGGTTTCATGGAGCCGGGCAGGTGGTGAACTTTTGCCCGACAGGGACCACGTGGCGTGCTTGAATCATTTGGCGAGCTTGTGGTGCAGCGCCACTTCAAGGGCAGCGCCCACAATGCCGGCGTCGTTCTTCAACTTGGCCGTGACGATCTTGGTACGGAGGTCAAGGTGCGGGAAGTACTCGTCGGACCGCTTGGAAATTCCGCCGCCAATAATGAAGAGCTCCGGGGAAAACAGGAATTCGACGTGCTGGAGGTAGCGGTTGAGGAGGACTGCGTACTCGCCCCAGCTCAAGCCGTCACGTTCGCGGGCCACGGCCGAGGCCTTGGTTTCCGCGTCGAAGCCGTCGATCTCCAGGTGGCCCAGCTCGGCGTTGGGCACCAGCTGTCCATTGAAGATGAAGGCGGACCCGATTCCCGTTCCCAGGGTAATCACCAGTACGGTGCCCGCCACGTCCTCGCCGGCGCCGTATCGGGCCTCAGCCAAGCCGGCAGCATCGGCGTCGTTGATGACCTCCACCGGACGTCCCAGACGTTTGGTGAAGGTGCTGTCAATGTCAGTGTTGAGCCAGGATTTGTCCACGTTGGCCGCAGAGTTCACGACGCCGTGCTGGATGATGCCCGGGAACGTCACTCCAACGGGCGCGTCGGCTGCAGGAGCATCGGGGCGGCTGGAAAGCTCTTCCACGATCTGGGCCACAACATCCGCCACAGCTTCCGGGGTAGCGGGCTGGGGAGTCGGGACGCGGAAGCGGTCGCCGATCAGCTTCCCCTTCTTCAGGTCGACGATGCCGCCCTTGATGCCGGTACCTCCAATATCGATACCGATCAGCGGCGGGTTCTTGTGGTGCTTCTCATCCTTTTTGGACACTGCATTTCCGATCATGGCAGGAGGGAATGGGCATGGTGCAGCTTCCCGGGCTGCGGAACCTTCAGGGAGTTCAGGGAAGGGTCAGGATTTCCGCGCCGGTCTCCGTGACCAGCAGGGTGTGTTCGAACTGGGCGGTGCGCTTGTGGTCCTTGGTGACAACAGTCCAATCATCGGGCCACATGTCCCACTCGATGGTGCCCAGGGTCAACATGGGTTCGATGGTAAACACCATTCCGGTTTCGATCACGGTGTTGTACGCCGGGGCTGCGTCGTAGTGCGGGATGATCAGGCCGGTGTGGAAGGCCTCACCCACGCCGTGGCCGGTGAAGTCCCGCACCACTCCGTAGCCAAAGCGTTTGGCGTAGGACTGGATGGCGCGGCCAATGACGTTGATTTCGCGGCCCGGAGCCACGGCCTTGATGGCCCGGTTGAGCGACTCCCGCGTGCGCTCCACCAGAAGGCGGGATTCTTCATCAACGTCGCCAACAAGGAAGGTGTAGTTGGTATCTCCGTGGACCCCGTTGATGAAGGCCGTGATGTCGATGTTCAGGATGTCTCCGTCCTGCACCACGGTGGAGTCCGGAATGCCGTGGCAGATGACCTCATTGAGTGATGAACACAAGGACTTGGGAAAGCCGCGGTAACCCAGCGTCGACGGGTAAGCGTTGTGGTCCAGGAGGAACTCGTGGCCGATCTTGTCCAGGTGGTCAGTGGTGACCCCCGGCTCCAGGTGCTTTCCGACTTCAACGATTGCCTGGGCGGCGATCTTGCCTGCGATCCTGATCTTCTCAATGGTCTCTGCGGACTTCACCTCCGAGCCGGTGAACTTGGCCGGTCCTTTCCGTCCCACGTACTCCGGCCGGGGGATTGAGGCCGGCACGGGCCGTTCAGGACTGACGGTTCCCGGGGTCAGGGCGCCGATGGGTGCGGTCGAAGCAAGAGAAGGCATAGATTGATCATATAAGGCACGCAAGAGACGTAAGTAACAAAGCGCGG
Source organism: Paenarthrobacter ilicis (assembly GCF_016907545.1). Classification (NCBI taxonomy): domain Bacteria; kingdom Bacillati; phylum Actinomycetota; class Actinomycetes; order Micrococcales; family Micrococcaceae; genus Paenarthrobacter; species Paenarthrobacter ilicis. The sequence continues at coordinate 1,659,322 of NZ_JAFBCD010000001.1, forward strand.
GAGTGCTTGCCTCACCTGCAAACGTTACGCCCGGGATGCACCAAGGAGTCACCATGACGGAGTACTGGTACAACGTAAAAACCCACGAGATTGAAGAGGACGCCATGTCTGATTGGAGCCAATTGATTGGCCCCTACAAGACCAGGCAAGAGGCGGAGCATGCCTTGGAGAAGGTCAAGGCGCGCAACGAGGCGTGGGATTCGCAGGACGAGGACTGACCCGGGCCGGGACTAGGCTGGACGGCTAGAAGGAGTGTTCCGGGCCGGGGAACTGCCCGGACCGGACATCCTCTCCGAATTCCGCGGCAGCATCCGCCAAGGTGGTCCTCAGGTCAGCGTACTGCTTGACGAACTTTGCCATTTTGCCGCCACGCAGACCGGCCATGTCCTGCCATACGAGAACCTGTCCTGTGGTGTTCTTTCCTGCGCCGATTCCCACTGTGGGTACCCGCAGAGCGGCATCCACGGTGGCCGCGGTTTCTGCCGGCACCATTTCCATGAGCACGCTGAAGGCTCCCGCATCCTGCAGGGCCACGGCATCATCCACCAGCCGCTGGGCGTCATCTCCGCGGCCCTGGACGCGATAGCCGCCCAATGAGTGCTCGCTCTGCGGGGTGAAGCCGATGTGGGCCATGACGGGAATGCCGGCTTGAACCATGGCTTTCACGGTTTCCGCGTAATAGGCGGTGCCTTCGATCTTGACGGCATGCGCCAAGCCCTCCTTGAGGAACCTGACGCCGGTTGCGACAGCCTGCTCCTTGGACACCTCGTAGCTGCCGAAAGGGAGGTCGGCAACGATGAGGGCGCGCCTGGCGGACTTCGCCACAGCACGGCACAGGGGAAGGAGCTCATCCACCGTCACGGGCAGGCTGGTTTCGTTGCCGAACACATTGTTGGATGCGGAGTCACCCACCAGCAGTACTTCAATGCCGGCCTGGTCAAAGATCTCTGCCGTGTACTGCTCATAGGCCGTCAACATGGCGAAGTGCGTGCCGTTGTCCTTGGCCTGTTGGAGGTGGTGGATCCTGATCCTTGCCCCGGGCTTGGCTGCTGCGGGAGCAGTCGGAGTGGCAGCGGAGGCCGGCCCCGTTCCATAGGGTGCGGAAACTTCTGTGGGCGTGCCTGGTTCGGGAAGGTTGCTCGGGGCCATGAGTAGAGCCTAAGCCGTGCCGGAGGGACCTGCCAGCGACGGTGGCGGGCATCACCTTATGTAAACGCTGTGTTACGCGCACGGACGGCTGCGGCATTAGCGGTGAACTCTTAGTAGAGTGAAGGCTGAGTTGCCGCGGCTTCATTCCTGTGAGCCGGCGGCATGGACACCACGTGGAGAAGAGGCCCTATGGACCGCCAGCAAGAGTTCGTTCTGCGGACAATCGAAGAGCGTGACGTGCGCTTCGTACGCTTGTGGTTCACCGACGTCGTGGGTTCCCTTAAATCCGTGGCGCTTGCGCCGGCTGAAGTCGAAGGCGCTTTCGAGGAAGGCCTCGGCTTCGACGGCTCCGCGATTGAGGGCCTGGCGAGGGTATTCGAGTCCGACATGCTGGCGCAGCCGGACCCCTCCACGTTCCAGATCCTGCCGTGGCGCGGCGAGACCGAGCAGACCTCGCGCATGTTCTGCGACGTCCTGACGCCCGACGGCGAGCCCTCCGCAGCGGATCCCCGCAACGTCCTCAAGCGCACTCTCGCCAAGGCCGCTGATATGGGATTCACCTGCTACACCCACCCCGAGATTGAGTTCTACCTCCTCAAGTCCAAGGATCTTGGCCCCGACGGAGCGCCGCTGCCGGTAGATGAAGGCGGGTACTTTGACCATGTTCCGGGCGGTGTGGCCCAGGACTTCCGGCGCACGGCGGTGACCATGCTTGAGTCGGTGGGCATCTCCGTGGAGTTCAGCCACCACGAGGCCGGCCCCGGCCAGAACGAGATTGACCTCCGGTACGCTGACGCCCTCCAGACGGCGGACAACATCATGACCTTCCGCACGGTCATCAAGGAGGTGGCCCTGCAGCAGGGAACGTACGCCACCTTCATGCCCAAGCCCTTCACGGACCACCCGGGCTCGGGCATGCACACCCACTTCTCCCTGTTTGAAGGGGACACCAACGCCTTCTTCGAGGCCGGAGCCGAGTTCCAGCTCTCCAAGACGGCCCGTCAGTTCATTGCCGGTATCCTCAAGCACGCTCCCGAGTTCACGGCTGTGACGAACCAGTTCGTGAACTCCTACAAGCGGCTCTGGGGTGGCGGCGAGGCGCCGAGCTACCTGAGTTGGGGCCACAACAACCGTTCAGCGCTTGTCAGGGTTCCCCTGTACAAGCCCGGCAAGGGGCAATCCGCCCGCATCGAGTACCGGGGCATCGACTCCGCCACCAATCCGTACCTGGCCTATGCAGTACTTTTGGGCGCTGGACTCAAGGGAATTGAAGAAGGCTACGAACTGCCCGCCGCGGCAGAAGACGATGTTTGGTCACTGACCACCGCTGAGCGCCGGGCCATGGGCCACGCGCCCCTGCCCGCCAGCCTTCACGACGCCATCCGGGCCATGGAGGAATCGGAACTGGTTGCAGAGATCCTTGGCGAGCAGGTTTTTGAGCACTTCCTGCGCAACAAGCGTGCAGAGTGGCAGGACTACCGTCTTCAGGTCACTCCGTACGAATTGCAGCGCAACCTCGGCATTCTGTAGGCGGGGCTGTGAGCCTTGCACGTCGGCTCATCTCAGCCGGGTTCAGTGACCTTGAGAAGGGCGAGAGGTTCCTTGCGGCTCCTGAGCTGGACGGCATGGACCAGGATGCGCTTTTCGCCGGGCTGTCCATGGCAGCCAGCCCGGATACGGCATTGCAGTCCCTGGTTCGGCTGATCGAGAAGAACCCGGGACTTCGGAAGCTCGCCGCGGCTGATCAAGACACCAGCGAGCCCTTGTACCGGCTGCTGGGCGCCTCGGAAGCCTTGGGGGAGTTCCTCATGCGCCGGCCCGAGCACCTTGATGTCTTTGATGTCCGGGTGAGCCCCGAGCCCCTGCCCGTTTCCAGCGAGGACCTGCGGTCTGCCCTCCTGCGGTCAGTGAAAGCGGACCCCAAGGCTCCCAGGCCTGTCGCTGGAGTCACCGGCGCTCCCGCTTACGCGGCGCTGCGGTCCGCATATCGCCGTGGCCTCACCGAGCTCGCCATCCGTGACCTCTGCGCAGCCTCGCCCCAGGACTACATGCCTGCGGTGGGGGCTGAGCTTGCCGACCTGGCAGGTGCCGCTGTGGAGGCGGCCTTGGCCGTATCCAGGGCCGAAGCCGCTGGCCAGTTCGGCGCCGAAGAGGTTGCCGACGTCGGCCTGGCGGTTATCGGTATGGGCAAATGCGGAGCGCGCGAGCTGAACTACATATCCGACGTCGACGTCATCTACGTCATTGAGTCGGAACACCTCGACGATGCCAAAGCCGCCACCATAGGAACGGCGCTGGCCTCGGGGATCTCACGTGCCATTTCCTCCTCCGCGCCGGAACCCGGCCTGTGGGAAGTGGACGCCAACCTCCGGCCCGAAGGCAAATCAGGCCCATTGGTGCGTACCTTGGCCTCCCACCTGAGCTACTACGCACGGTGGGCGCAGAGCTGGGAGTTCCAGGCGCTGCTCAAGGCCCGGACCATTGCCGGAGACGCGGACCTGGGCCACCGGTATGAGGAAGCTGTCAAGCCACTCGTCTGGGCATCGGCCGGCCGGGACGGCTTTGTGGAGTCTGTCCAGGCAATGCGCCGCAGGGTCACCGACTACATTCCCGCCGCTGAGGAGCACCGGCAGATCAAGCTCGGCAGGGGAGGGCTCAGGGACGTTGAGTTCACCGTTCAATTGCTGCAGCTGGTGCACGGCAAATCGGATGAAACGCTGCGGTGCAGGGACACGACCTCTGCCATAGCGGCCCTGTCCGCCGGGGGATACATTGGCAGGACCGATGCCGCGGCTTTCGATAACGCCTACCGGTACCTCCGTCTCCTGGAACACCGGATCCAGTTGTTCCAACTGCGTCGCACCCACCTGATGCCGGTTGCAGAAGACGCCCAGCGCTTCCTTGCCAAGGCCGTCCTGGGGCCTTTTTCGTCGGAACGTCCCAACCCCGAACAATTGATGGGTACGTGGCAGAAGACCAAGAAGTCCGTCCGGGAATTGCATGAGCGGATTTTCTACCGCCCGCTGCTGAACACTGCCGCGAAGCTGAGCACAGAGGATGCCAAGCTGACTCCGGAAGCAGCCCAGGGTCGGCTGGCTGCGTTGGGCTACCTGGATCCACAGGGAGCAATGCGGCACATCGAGGCCCTGACGGCCGGTGTGAGCAGGCGGGCGGCGTTGCAGCGGCAGTTGCTGCCCATCCTCCTCGGGTGGTTGGCTGAGGGCGTGGATCCCGACGCCGGTCTGCTCGCCTTCCGCCGGGTCAGTGAAGCCTTGGGCACCACCCACTGGTATTTGGGCCTCCTGCGGGATTCCCAGGCCGCGGCCGAGCGCTTGTGCCACGTGCTGTCCAATTCCAGGCTGATATCGGATCTGCTGGAAGTTTCACCGGAATCCGTGGCGTGGCTGGGCAGCGACAAGGAACTGGTTCCTGTCCGCTTCGATGCCCAATGGCAGGAGATCACGTCCAAGCTCTCCCGTCATCCGGATCCGGAAAGTGCCATGAGGCTGATCAGGCTCATCCGCCGCCGGGAGATCCTGCGGACAGCCATCGCGGACAGTGCCGGGCTCCTGGACCAGGACGCCGTGGGAGTTGCCTTGGCTGAGACTGACAGGGCAGCCGTCCTGGGCGCCCTTCATGTTGCCGAGTCCGTGATCATGGCCGCCGGACCACTTAAGACCGACGTATTGGTGGTGGCAATGGGCAGGCAAGGGGGCCGCGAGATCGGTTACGGCTCCGATGCTGACGTGATCTACGTGCACCGTGCGCGCCCCGGCTTCAGCGACGCGGAAGCGCAGGAGCAAGCAGCAACGATCGTAGCGAAGGTGTCCAGCCTGCTGACCCAACCGCTCAAGCCGGCCATTATGGCCGAACGCGTCCTGATGGTGGACGCCGACCTGCGTCCTGAGGGGAAGAACGGCGCCATGGTCCGTTCCTTGGACTCCTACGCAGAGTATTACCGGCGATGGTCGCTGATATGGGAAGCCCAAGCGCTGCTGCGTGCCAAGCCCATGGCAGGATCCGATGCCTTGGCCGAGGACTTCGTGAAACTCATCGACACAGTGAGATACCCCAACGAGCTCCCGGAGCAGGACGTCCGGGAAATCCGGCGCATCAAAGCCCGTGTGGAGTCGGAGCGTTTGCCCCGCGGAGCTGACCCGGCACGCCATGTGAAATTGGGGCGCGGTGGTCTCAGCGACGTCGAGTGGCTGGTGCAGTTGCTCCAGTTGCAGCATGCCGGCAAGCATCCCGGGCTGCGGACCACCTCCACCATGGCTGCCCTGGACTCAGCGGTGGAACTCCACCTTCTGGACGGTGAGGACGCTGCGCTCCTGAAGCAGGCCTGGCGTCTGGCGAGCCGCATCCGCTCCGCCAACGTGATTGTTACCGGGCGGGCTTCGGACCTCCTGCCGTCATCCCGCAAGGACCTCGAGGCGGCCGCACGCTGGTGCGGGTACCCGCCCGGTAAAGCGGGGCAGTTTGAAGAAGACTACTTGCGGTTGAGCCGAAGGGCCCGCGCGGTTTTTGAAAAGGAGTTCTACGGACATTAGCGGGAACCAGACCCCCATGGCCGCTGACGTTCCTCCCGCGCGGGAGGTATCAAACCCACTGTGGGGTGGAGATATCTGGCTGGTTCCCCTGAAGATGCTCGACGACGACTCCCGCGACATCCAGCTGGGGGCGGTGGCCGCCCTGGCGGTCACCGAAGGCCAGCGCACCTTCGTGGGCGATCCCCTCCGCATGATGCTGGTGGGCCTGGAAGAAGAAGCCCGCTGGCCGTACGTTATGGAATCAGGCGGTGCTGCCGTAGGCGTGCTGACCCTGCAAACCGGTGCGGCGGGTCTTGCCGGGTGGGCTGATGATGACGCACTGTGGCTGCTCAGGGGCTTCCTCATTGATTCGGGAAGCCAGGGCCGTGGCCTCGGCACCTTGGCCGCGGCGGCCGCCGTCGACGAAGCCCGCAAACTGACGGTACGGCTGGGTGGTGACCAGTCCGGCGTCGTACTGTCCGTCAACGAACGCAATCCAGCGGGCCTGGCGGCTTACGCCAAAGCCGGCTTTACTGACGCCGGGCAGTACCTGGGCGGAAGCGCGGGACCGCAAAGGACGATGGTGAAGCTTTTCCGGCCGAGGACACCGCAGTAACCAAGTAGTCGGCCAGGTGAAGTTCCGAAAAAACGAGTACACACTACTCGTGTCCTCGGGTATGGCAGGCAGGCAGCATGGTCCGTATGACGGCCTACGTGATTGAATCAGCAGCCCTGGTCCACCGCTGCCAATGCTGCGGCGAAGAAACCGGGCAAGTGTTCTGCCCGGACTGCGCAGCACCGGACGAACCCGGGAAGTCGCCCACCACCGCGCATTGACGCTGCGGGAAATCCTCTGCATCGAGCCGGTATGCCTAAAAGATAAGTATCCTTATAGACTTCTCCTGTCACTGTTCTCGGACGTTAGGGGAAGTAATGGAATACAACGGAAGCCCGGCAGAGAGGGCTGTAGCGGCCGGGGATTTGGACCGCCGACACGTTGGGCAAAGCGTGAGCTTCCAGCCCAACGACTTCACGGTAGTCTTCGGGACCATCGCGGGCATTGCCCGGACAGAAGCACTGGTGTACCTGTCCCTGTCCGGCGTGGCGGGTGGTACCCACCTCAAGGACGAGTACGACCTCCCGGTAGACAAGCACGTGTACCTTCAGCTGGACCCGCTCGGCAGCGCCGAGAAGGGCCTCTCAGAGGCAGCCTCGTTCGTCAAGGACAAGCTTGACGAGATCACCAGGAACATCAAGGACCGGGATCAGGGCAAGTCCGAATAAGCCGTTAAAGCAAAGGCCAGCGCCAATCCTTCCGGACTGACGCTGGCCTTTTTGCTGGTTACAGCGAGTGCACGTAAATGCTAGACGCCGTAGTAGAGCTCGAACTCGTAGGGGTTCGGGCGCAGGGACAGCGGCTTGATCTCGTTCTCGTACTTGTAGTCGATCCAAGTATCGATCAGGTCCTGGGTGAAGACACCGCCGGCCTGCAGGAACTCGTTGTCCTCGCGCAGTGCCTCAAGTGCTTCCTCCAGGGTGCCCGGAGCCTTGGGGATGTCCTTTGCTTCCTCGGCCGGGAGCTCGTAGAGGTCCTTGTCGATGGGAGCCGGGGGTTCAATGCGGTTGCGGATGCCGTCGATGCCGGCCATCAGCTGGGCAGCGAATGCCAGGTACGGGTTGGAGGAGGGGTCAGGTGCGCGGAACTCAATGCGCTTGGCCTTGGGGTTGGTGCCCGTGATCGGGATACGGATACCGGCGGAGCGGTTGCCCTGCGAGTACACCATGTTCACGGGAGCTTCGAAGCCCTTCACCAGGCGGCGGTAGGAGTTAACCGTCGGGTTGGTGAAAGCCAGAACAGCCGAGGAGTGCTTCAACAGGCCGCCGATGTACCAGCGAGCCATGTCGGAAAGACCCGCGTAGCCCTTCTCGTCGTAGAACAGGGGATCGCCGTTGCTCCAGAGTGACTGGTGGCAGTGCATGCCCGAGCCGTTGTCTCCAAAGACAGGCTTGGGCATGAAGGTAACGGACTTGCCCCAGGCATCTGCGGTGTTCTTGATGATGTACTTGAACTTCTGCAGGTCATCTGCAGCCGCTGTCAGCGTGGTGAACTTGTAGTTGATCTCAGCCTGGCCGGCGGATCCAACTTCGTGGTGGGAGCGCTCAACTTCAAGGCCGGCCTTGTCCAGTTCGATGCACATGGCGTCGCGGAGGTCCGCCTGCTTGTCGGTGGGGGAGACCGGGAAGTAACCGCCCTTGACGGGGGTCTTGTACCCGAGGTTTCCGCCTTCTTCCTTGCGGCCGGTGTTCCAGTGGGCTTCTTCAGAGTCGATCTTGTAGAAGCTGCCCTGCGGGGAGGACTCGTACTGGATGTTGTCGAAGACAAAGAACTCGGCTTCGGGAGCGAAGAACGCGGTGTCGGCGATACCCGTGGAGGCGAGGTACGCTTCGGCCTTCTCTGCCACGCCGCGGGGATCGCGGTGGTAGGGGTCGCCCGTCCGGGGGTTCACGATGGAGAAGTTCAGTGCGAGCGTCTTCTCGATGCGGAAAGTATCCACAAACGCGGAAGTCACGTCAGGGATGAGCTGCATGTCGGATTCAGCGATGCCCTGGAAGCCGCGGATGGACGAGCCGTCGAAGAGCTGGCCGTGGACGAAGAAGTCGAGGTCCACGCTCTTTGCAGGCACGTTGAAGTGCTGCTGGACACCGGGGAGGTCGGTGAAGCGGATATCGACGAACTTGACATCTTCGTCTTTGATGAACTTGAGGACTTCGTCCGCAGTCTTGAACATCTATGCTCCTTATGCATATCAAGTAACAGGCCCGGGAGGCCGCTGATGCAGTCTCTACACAGGACCGGTGACACAAAAGATCCCCTGGCCATGGTGGCTGGCAACTCCTATCACCATAGGGAGATGGGATTTCCCGGGGGTGTCAGTATTGTTTCCGGCAGGTTACAGAATCGTCTGTTGTGTTAACGCTAGTCGGATGGTGGGTGCCGGGTCCACGTGGGTCCAGTGGGCGAAACCCGGATCCGCGCAGGTTAAGCTTTAACAGTGGTAGATCGTAAAGACATTGGCTCCTGGCTGAGCGGCCCCGACACGTCCGGTATCTCGAAGTACCCCGGTGAGAGGCTCGGCCTGCCGGAATCCGGGCCCGGCTCAATTGCCCGTGCAGGGCGCAGGATTCTGGGGATAGCGATTGACTGGGCCATAGCGTTGGCCATCAGCAACTTCGCGTTCGGCGGCAACCAATGGGCAACGCTGGCCATCTTTGCCGTGGAGCAGATTTTGTTGATCGGAACACTGGGTTACAGCATCGGGCACCGGGTTGCCGGGATCCACGTGGTCCGTCTGGGCGGAGGACCCGCTGGCCCCCTGGCAGCCGTAGTCCGGACGCTGCTGGTGTGCTTGGTCATCCCTGCCGTGATCTTCGACCCGGACCAGCGCGGCCTTCATGACAAGGCCATGAACACTATCCTCATCAGGATGTAGCCCAGGGCCTCCCAAGCTGAAGATAAGACGAGAAAAGCGCGTCTTCCCGGAAAGGGAAGACGCGCTTTTTTGTCGAACATGTTCAGCGTCCGCGGGCAGCCTTGCGGTCCGGGCGTGCCTTGTAAGGGTCAATGCCCTTGGGGATGGGCAAACGGTTCCCAAGGGAGTTGATCCGCTTACTGACAGCGTTGACCTCGCCCTTGGTGAGTTCCTTCTTCATTTTGCCCATGTTCTTGGCGATCTGGTTCAGGGGAACCTGACCCTCGCCGCGACCGGACTCGATCACGTGGATGGTCACGTTGGGAAGGATCCTGCCCAGCCGCTTGCGTTCAGAGTCAAGCAACGGCTTCACCCGGTGCTTGGGGCCTTCGCTGACAAGGATGACGCCGGGGCGTCCAATGGCCATGAAGACGGCGTCCTGGGTGCGGGGGTTGACGGCCACCGGCTGATCCTGTGTGATCCAACCGCGACGGAGAGTGCCCAAGGCGGCACCAGAGGCGCCAGGCTGGTTCTCAATCTGCGCGAAGGCAGCTTTCTCCGCGCGACGGGAAAGGATGAACACCGCAGCAAGCAGGCCCAGGGGAATGCCGATGATCAGGCCCGTGACCCAGTTCTCCAGCAGGTAGCCGATCAGGAACGCAACGGCTACAACAGCAAGGAATGCCAGGAGCATGATCCAGACAACCTGGGGATCATTCCGCCGGGTCATCTTGAAGACCTCAGCGATCTGCTTCAGCTGGCTCGGCTTCTTGGCCTTGGCTTCCTTGGGCTTGCGCCGGAACAGCCCACGCTTGGGAGCGTCGGCCGAGGGGGTCGATGTGCTTGAATCAGGGGATTTCGCCATAGTGCCTTAATTCTACGGGATGTCCGTCCGGACGCCTGACGTTACTTTACGCACGCAAAAGCCGGGTACCGCTTGAAAGAACTTCAGTGGTACCCGGCTGTTGGTTGGTTTTAGTGGTGGGCGGCGGCGAGGATGGTGGAGGCTTCCTGGCGGGTGGTGCCGGAGGATTCGATGTGGGCCAGGGCTTCGGGGATGTCCCAGCCCTTTTTCCGCATCGCGGTGGCCCACAACCGCCCGGCCCGGTACGAGGAACGCACCAACGGCCCGGACATGACGCCCAGGAAGCCGATCTCCTCGGCCTCGTGCTGGAGGTCCACGAATTCCTGGGGTTTGACCCACCGGTCCACGGGCAGGTGCCGCTCGGACGGGCGCAGGTACTGGGTGATCGTGATCAGGTCACACCCGGCCCCGTGCAGATCCCGCAACGCCTCGGAGATCTCCTCACGGGTCTCACCCATGCCCAGGATCAGGTTGGACTTGGTGACCATCCCCAAATCCCTGCCCTGGGTGATGACATCCAAGGACCGCTCGTACCGGAACGCCGGCCGGATCCGCTTGAAAATCCTCGGCACGGTCTCCACGTTATGCGCGAACACCTCAGGCTTGGACTCGCAGATCGCCGCGATGTGCTCAGGCTTGCCGGAAAAGTCAGGGATCAACAACTCCACCCCGGTGCCCGGGTTCAACTCGTGGATCTTCCGGACCGTTTCGGCGTACAACCACACGCCCTCATCTTCCAGATCATCCCGGGCCACCCCGGTGACCGTGGCGTACCGCAACTGCATCGCCTGGACACTGCGGGCCACCTTCGTGGGCTCGAACCTGTCCACCGGCGAAGGCTTCCCGGTATCGATCTGACAGAAATCACAGCGCCGGGTGCACTCGGACCCGCCGATCAGGAACGTCGCTTCCTTATCTTCCCAACACTCAAAAATGTTCGGGCACCCGGCCTCCTCACACACCGTGTGCAGGCCTTCCTTCTTCACCAAGTTCTTGAGCTGAACAAACTCAGGCCCCATCTGGACCTTCGCCTTGATCCACTCAGGCTTCCGCTCAACAGGTACCGCCGCGTTACGCTGCTCAACACGCAGCAACTTACGGCCTTCAGGTGCAAGAGTCACTGGAGAGCTCCTTCGGGGATGGAAACAAGTGCTTCTTCGTGGAGGCGGAATTCCTCCACAAACCGGTCTACGATATCCGCCGGATTGATGGTCCGGCCGGTTTCCAACGACATGGTGGTGACGCTGGCGTCGGTAATCCCGCAGGCGATGATCTGTTGGTACGGTGCAAGATCGTTGCTGCAGTTGATGGCCACTCCGTGCATGGTGACGCCGTCAAGGACACGAATGCCGATGGCCGCAATTTTGCGGTCGGGGCCTTTGTCGTCGGCTGTGATCCACACGCCCGCTCGGCCTTTCACGGTGACGGCGTTGATGCCGTAATCCTTCATGACCGCAATCATCATGGCTTCCAGGCGTTCCACATAGTCGCGGATGCCGGAGCGGTTCTTGAGTTTCAGGATGGGGTAGGCGATCAGTTGGCCCGGGCCGTGCCAGGTCAACTTTCCCCCGCGGTCCACGGGAACAACGGGTGTTCCGTCGAACGGCCGCTCGTGATCCTCCGTGAGCTTGCCGGCCGTATAGACCGCAGCGTGCTCCAAAAGCAGGACGGTGCTGTTTTGCTCACCCGCAACAACTTTGTTGTGGATCTCGCGCTGCAGGTCCCAGCCCTGCATGTAATCAACGAAGTCCGGGGCAAGACCCAGTTGTGAAAACTCAAGAGTCATGGGTTCAAGCTTAGACCCCGTGGCGGGGAGGCCGGGGTTTTGTGGTGAACCTCTCAGTCGCATCGGGGCCGGAATGCCGCATCCATCGAGCCTGTGGATAACTTCTGCACGAAATCGCCCGATCCGGTAGACCTTATCCATGGAAACACTGGACCTGACAGTAGCGGCACCTCGCATTGCCGGACATCGCACAGTGCGGTTTCTGGGGGCCGGCGCAACGTCCACGGTATGGCTTGTGCGGCGGGAATCGGACGGTATGCGCTTGGCGGTGAAATGCCCCAAGAGTGGTGACGGGGCCGCCCCGACAGGCAGTGCGTCTTCGACGGAGCAGGCTGTCTCGCGCGAAGTGGAGATGCTGACCCGGCTTCGCCACGAGCACCTGCTGCGGGTTCACGGAACTGTGTCTCTTGGGGAAAGCGGCGGCTGCGTAGGAACAGCGATGGAGTATGCGGCAGGGGGATCGTTGGCCACGCTGGTCGCCGGACGGCAAAGACTCGGCACCGGAGAAACTGTCACGGTATTGACCGCCATTGCAAGGGCTTTGGACTACCTCCACTCCCAGGGCGCTGTTCACGGGGATGTTTCACCGGGCAACGTCCTGCTGACGGCTGCCGGCATGCCGTTGCTGTCGGATTTTGGCAACGCGATGCGGGTGGGGGATTCAGCGTTAAGCGAGGACGTGGGAACGGAGGGATTCGTCGACCCGTCCTTCGCGGAACGAGGACACCTGGAAAGCGCTGTTGAGTTGCGGCCCCATCGCGATGTCTATTCCTTGGGGGCCTTGGGGTGGTATTGCCTCACAGGCCAGGCGCCGCAGCAGTTGAAGAACCGTCCGCCGTTGACGCTGATGGCACCGGACACGCCTCCGGCATTGGCTGCGGCGCTGGAGGCGGCTTTGGACCAGGATCCGCATGAGCGGCCCACAGCCAGGGAGTTCGCCCACGCCGTCTTCCGCAGCAAGGCTCCTGAAGTCCTGGACCTGGCGGGAACCGTTCATCCATCGGTTATTCCGGAACTCCTGACCAGGCGGCAGGCTTTGGGCCGGAACAAGGCCAGGTCCACGCTATGGCTGCGCCCCCTACGGCTGCGCCCCGTTTGGCTGCGCCCCGTCTGGCTGCGCCCCCTGCGGCTGCGCCCCGTCTGGCTGCGCCCCGTCTGGCTGCGCCCCGTTTGGCTGCGCCCCCTACAGCTGCGCCCTGTCTGGCTGCGCCAGGGTGCGCTGAAGCCGCTGGCAGTGGCGGCAACAGTGGTTGTTGCTGCGCTTTCCGCATCTGCTCTGTTGGGTGGCTTTCTGCCCGGCCCTGCTACCCATGCGGTAGCGAGGCAGGGTGATGACCGGGAGCACGGCGGGGTTGCGGGAACTGTCCTCACTGCGAAGCTTCCTGACGTCTTGGCAGGCAACCTGACCTCGCATGATCCCCTGGTAGCCCTGCAGGCGTTGTCGGCCGTCCGAGACGCGGCTTTGAGCGAGGGGCAGCTGCAGTGGTTGTCCTTGGTCAACGTTCCGGGGTCGCCTGCTGAGGCAACCGATGACGGGATCGAAAAAAGCCTGCGTCAATCCGGCACTGTCCTGGCCGGCCTGAAAACCACCTTGACCTCATTGAAAGCCGGCACCGCCGGGCAGCCGGATCACGCCATGATCGAGGCAACTGCCATCACTTCCGGTTACGAGGAACGCGAACAATCAGGCAAACCGGTCAGCACGCAGGCGGAGGCCGCGCCCCAGCACTTGCTGTTGCACCTCGTGTGGAAGGACGGACTGTGGCGCGTCTTCGAGATTCTGGAACCCGTGGGGTGAGTCAGTGACCGCTGTCAGAAGTCAGCCACCGCATGGCGTCATCGAGTGACGGATGCAGCCATTCGTAGCCGGCTTTGATCAGGCGGTCAGGAGACATTCTCTGGTTGGACAAGACCAGCTCATCCGCCAGCTTGCCCAGGACCAGTTTCAGCGCAGGTGCCGGAACCCGGAGCAGGGCCGGGCGGCGGTAGGCCTGTGCAAGGGCGGCCACAATGGTGTTGACGTCTGCACTTTCCGGAGCGCACACGTTGACGGCACCTTCAATGTCGGCAGTGAGGAGGAATGCCAGCGCCGCCGCTTCGTCGGCCAAGGTGATCCATGGCCAGTACTGGCGTCCATTCCCGAAAGGACCGCCGAGTCCCGCTTTGAGGAGGGGGAGCAGGGGCCCCAGCGCGCCGCCGGACTTGCTGAGGACCACGCCGGTTCTGGGCGTTACGACGCGGACTGATGAAGGTGCTTCGCGGGCCGCGCGTTCCCATTCCACGCAGAGCGGTCCCAGGATGCCGCCCCCGGCGTTGGAATTCTCGGTCAGGATCCCGCTGCTGGACGTGCCGTAGTAGCCAGAGGCCGACTGGCTGACGAAGACCGACGGCGGTTGCTCCAGCCTGCGCATGGCTGCCGTCAGGGTGTTGGTGGGTTGGAACCGGGACTCTTTGAGGACCTCGATTCTCCGGCGTGTCCACGGCCGGTCCCCGATGCCGGCCCCGGAAAGGTTAACCACCGCGTCTGCGCCCTCCAGGACCTTCTCGTCCAGGCTCCCGGCGGCCGGATCCCAAGACCATTCCCCGGCGTTCTTGGCGGGTCTGCGCACCAGTTGCACTACTTCGTGGCCTTGGCCGGACACATACTCGGACAGCGCCGTGCCAATCATTCCCGACGCTCCGGACATCACGATTCTCATGACACATCTCACCATGAGGCATGCGTCCGATGGAAACGCCGCCTCGTGTCAAGGACGGGAAGGACCCGATGACTATGATCGAACAATGACCTCCTCCAGCTACCTCCGTTTTCCGCATGTGCACGGCGACTTGGTCACCTTCGTGGCCGAAGATGACATTTGGGTTGCGCCACTTTCCGGTGGACGCGCCTGGCGGGTTTCTTCCCAGCAGCTTCCAGCCCGCAATCCCCGGTTCGCTCCGGACGGCACATCGCTGGTGTGGACTGTCATCGTCGGTACATCACCGGAGGTGGTGACTGCGCGGGTAGATGGTGGGGGATACAAGCAGCTGAGTTACTTCGGCCACAGCACCACTAAGGTCAAGGGGTTCACCCCGGCCGGAGACATCCTGGTGACCAGCGCTTTCCAGCAAGCCGAGAGCCGCCACACCCACGCTTACAGTTTGCCGATCACCGGTGGAACGGCAGTGGAACTGCCGTTCGGGCCCGTGGAAGGAGTCGCTTTCGGCCCTGAGGTGGGCGACGAGAAGCCGGTGGTCCTGTCGAGCGTCCTTTCGAGGGAGCCGGCATGGTGGAAGCGGTACCGGGGCGGGACAGCCGGTAAATTGTGGATCGACGCCGACGGTAATGGCGAGTTTGAACGGCTCATCCCCCATGTTGAGGGAAACCTGACGGACCCCCTGTGGATCCAGGGACGGATTGCTTTCCTTTCGGATCACGAGGGGTACGGGAACCTGTACTCCATCCGGCCCGATGGTTCCGATCTCCGGCGCCACACCGATCATGAAGATTTCTACGTCCGCCACGCCAGCACTGATGGCCACAGGGTCATCTTTGAGTCCGCAGGCGAATTGTGGATCCTTGACAGCCTGGAACCTGATGCGGTGGCCAGGAAGGTGGAGGTCACGCTGGGGTCGGCATCGCCCTCCCGCCGGCCTTCGCCGTTGAAGGTCGCGGCCCATCTGGGTGACGTCATTCCCAACCTCACCGGAACCGCCAGTGCTGTGGAGTCGCACGGAACCATTCATTGGCTTCGCCACAAGGATGGCCCCTCCCGGGTGGTCGAGGCGACGCCGGGCGTCCGCGCGAGGCTTCCGCGTCCGCTGACAGGCGGACGGATTGCCTACATAGCTGACCACGACGGTGTCGAGGCTCTTTACATCAAGCGGATTGCCGCGCGCACGTCACCCGCAGCGGAGGTGCCGGAGACCGTCGTCGAGGCCCCTGCCGCCGTAGCAGTGGACGACGCACTTCCGAAGCCGGTGTCAGCGTCCAACATTGCAGGGAAGGCACCCGCTGCCGGGCACGGCGGCGGAACAGCGCCGGCAGCTGCCTCGACGCCTGCGGCTGGGGGTCAGCCCTCAGCTGACACGGCCAGCGGTGCCGGCGTCGGGCCAAACGATGCAGCTCCTGCGGAAACTGACGAACGTCGCGTTGATTTTCCGGCGCCTTCCCGGCCCAGGGCCATGGAAGCCAGCCCCGATGGCCGCTGGCTGGCCGTCGGAACCTCCTTCGGCGACGTGCTTGTCATTGATTCCCTCGACGGGTCGTTGACCCACCTGGTCAGCGTTGGCGAAGGCAGTATTGACCAAATGTCGTGGTCCCCGGACTCGCAGTGGTTGGCATGGTCGGAGCCGGTGACCGCGTTCGGCTCGCGAAGCAAACTCAGGATTGCCCGACCGGCAGCCAAGGAGTCCGGCATCATCGATGTGACGGACGGCCGTTTCTGCGACGAATCCCCCCGGTTCACTCCGGACGGCAAATTCCTTGCTTTCCTTTCAAACCGGAGCTTTGATCCGGTATATGACGGCCACTCGTTTGATCTGTCCTTCCCCAGCCCCATCAAGCCTTACCTGGTTGCCTTGGCAGCTGATACACCGTCCCCGTTCGGACCGTCCATCGACTCCCTGGATGATGAACCGGAGACCACCAGCGGCACGGCAGACGACGACGGCCAGGCACCCGCGGTGCGGGTGGACCAGGACGGTTTGGCGCACCGCGTCATCACGGTTCCCGTTCCACAGGGCAACTACTCCCACCTCGATGTCTCTGACGGGGCGCTGTTGTGGCTCGATACGGAGTTGACCGGGGTCACGGGTGAGGGGCGTGGAACGCCGCAGGATAAGAAGACCGCCCCGTCCTTGGTGAGCTATGACCTCGCCAAGCGCAAGACCACCACGCTGGTGAAGGCCGTGGACAGCTACCGGGTTTCAGGCGACCTGAGCCGTGTTGTCTACGTACTGGACAAGCAGGTCACCTCGGTACCGGCGGACCGCAAAGTTGACGATGACTCCGGTGACCTGGTGAAGGTGGAACTGAATCGGGTTCGCGTCATCCTCGATCCGGTAGCCGCCTGGGGCCAGGCCTTCGATGAAGCATGGCGCCTGCAACGGGACTTCTTCTGGACACCGGACATGGCCGGCCAGGACTGGGAGTCAGTCCACCACCGCTACCGCCCCTTGGTGGAACGGCTCGGTTCCCATGACGACCTCGTCGATCTGCTGTGGGAGATCCACGGCGAGCTGGGTACCTCGCACGCGTACGTCCGCCCTGCTGCGATTGGCGAACCGGGACGCAACGGCCAGGGACGCCTCGGCGCGGAGTTCCTCCTTGGGGGCTCCGGCTGGGAGATCACGAAGATCCTTGCCGGCGAGTCCTCGGACCCGTTGGCCACATCGCCGTTGACGCGTCCCGGAGCTGACGCCAAGGTGGGCGACCTCCTCCTGGCGATTGACGGCGTCGAGCTTTCCACTGCCGTTACCCCGGCCATGCAGTTGGTGGGAGCGGCCGGCAGGACGGTCGAACTGACGCTGCTCAACGGCGAAGGCCATGGCGCTGCGGCCGGTGTGACCCGGCGGGTAGCAGTGGTGCCTGTCCGGGACGAGGAGAGGCTCCGCTACCAGGAGTGGGTCCAAGCAAACCGGCGGACAGTCCGTGAGGCGTCCGGAGGCAAGTTCGGCTACCTGCATGTCCCGGACATGATGGCCAACGGCTGGGCACAGTTGCACCGCGACCTGGACACAGAGACGGCTTTGGATGGCCTTATTGTTGACGTCCGCAGGAACCGTGGCGGGCACACATCCCAACTGGTTGCCGAGCTGATCGGACGCAAGGTCACCGGGTGGAGCATGCCTCGTGGCGAGAAGCCGCGCACCTACCCGGACCACGCCCCACGTGGTCCTGTTGTGATCCTCGCCGATGAGTTTGCAGGTTCGGACGGAGACATCATCACGCAGGTGTCCAAGCTCCGCGGCATCGGCCCGGTGATCGGCACCCGCACTTGGGGCGGGGTTGTGGGCATCGACAACCGCTTCGCCTTGGCAGACGGTACGGGCGTCACCCAGCCGCGCTACGCCACGTGGTTCGGCGGCGGCATCGGCTGGGATGTGGAGAACAGGGGAGTGGAACCGGACATCGAAGTATTGTTCCCCCCGCACGCCTATGCCGCAGGGATGGACCCCCAACTCGAGTACGGTATAGGCGCCCTCAAAGAGATGGTCCAGGAGCTTCCGACGGACCGGCCGCCACTGAGGGAGGGCTACCGCAAGCTCAAGCCGTCCCCGCTGCCTGCCCGCCCGAACAAGGGTTAGAAAAGCAAAAGAGCCCCGCATCTCCCAAGGGGAGAGCGGGGCTCTTTACGTTGTACTGCTGGGGGTCAGGACGCGAGGGTGGCATCCAGGGTGATCTCGATGCTCGCCAACGCACCGGACACCGGGCAGCCTGTCTTGGCGTCCTCCGAGATGCGACGGAAGTCTTCCTCGGAAAGTCCGGGTACTTTGGCCGTCATGGTGAGGTGGCTGCCGGTGATTCCGGTGCCGGGCACGAAGGTGACATCGGCTTTGGTGTTCACTTCTTCGGCCGTGAAGCCCTCGCCGGCCAGGGCGTGGCTGAACGCCATGGAAAAGCACGCCGAGTGGGCCGCAGCAATGAGTTCTTCAGGGCTGGTTTTCCCGCCGGACTGCTCCGTGCGGGCCTTCCAGGTGACGTCGAACGTGCCCAGCCCTGAACTGTCCAGCGTCGTGTTGCCGGCGCCTTCAATCAGGTTGCCGTTCCATACGGTGTGTGCGGTGCGTACTGCTGCCATGTCCACTCCTTGGTGTCGTTGATCGTTGGCATCCCGGTGTCACCGGGTGCCACCGTGTTCAATCCTATGGATAAGGCCACAGGACTGCACGGCTTGTCCGCTGTCAGTGGATTGTGACCCCGGGTTCTAGTTCCAGAGGGTTGCGATCGCGATGTTGATCAGGGCCAAACCGCCGACGCCGTGTGCCAGGCCGGTGGAAACGGGTTCGCCGTTCTTGACCTTGCGTGATCCGATGACCGCGAGGACGGCGACAGCGACGCCAATGGCGAACTTGATACCAAGCTTGAAGTAATTGGGATCGGCATCCGGAAGCAGCGGGAAAAGTCCCATCATGGCAATGCCCGTGAGGAGCTGCAGGAAGGCACCATCGCGTTGCCGCGGGTGGACGGTGGGTTCCTTGAGGGTGGCGATCCAGTAGCCCACAATCATGGCTGCGCCGACGATGTGCAAGAACACCAGAATGCTGAAAAGAATACTCATGGGCCCAGCTTATCCATTCCGTTCTACGTGCCGTAGCAAAGGCACGCGCGGAGTAGGCAACGAAAAGGCAGGTTGCCGGATTTCTCCGGCAACCTGCCTTGATGGTTCTGTTTGGGTTACCCCGTTACTGGGTCTTAGAGACCCAGGTCTGCCTCAAATGCGCCCTCTTCAAGGCGTGCCTTCAAGGTCTGGAGGAAGCGGCCCGCGTCGGCGCCGTCCACCAAGCGGTGATCGTACGTCAGGGAGAGGTACATCATGGAGCGGATGGCAATCGAATCGTCACCGTTTTCGTCAGCAACAACAACTGCACGCTTGACGATTGCGCCCGTCCCCAGGATTCCCACCTGCGGCTGGTTGATGATCGGGGTGTCGAACAGCGCCCCAACCGAACCAATGTTGGTGATGCTGAACGTTCCGCCGGACAGCTCATCAGGGCCGATCTTTCCGTCGCGGGTGCGGCCTGCAACGTCAGCGATCTTGCTGGCCAAGCCAGCGAGGTTGAGATTTCCGGCGTCGGAGATGACCGGAACCAGAAGGCCCTTGTCCGTGTCCACGGCAATCGCCAGGTGTTCGGCGTTGTGGTAGGTGATTTCCTGCTTGGACTCATCGTAGGCAGCGTTCAGCTTGGGGTGCTGCTTGAGGGCCTCGGCAACGGCCTTGGCAATAAACGGCAGGAAGGTGAGCTTGACACCGTTCTGGGCCTGGAAGGAGTTCTTGGCCTTCAAGCGGAGTTTGGCGATCTTGGTCATGTCGACCTCGTGCACCTGGGTCAGCTGGGTGGAGACCTCGAGCGACTCGCGCATGCGGCGGGCGATGACCTGGCGGATGCGGGGAGCCTTCTCCGTTGTTCCGCGCAGTGACGAAGCCACAACAGGAGCTGCGGACTTCGCTGCAGGGGCGGCGGCAGGAGCCTGGGCTGCAGGAGCAGCTGCTGCCTGCTTGGCCTCGGCTGCGGCCAGAACGTCCTGCTTGCGGATGCGGCCACCAACGCCGGTACCGGACACGGATGCGATGTCCACGCCGTGCTGGTTGGCCAGCTTGCGGACCAACGGGGTGACGTAGCCGGACTCGGATGACTGCTCAGCGGCCGGAGCCGGGGCAGCAGGTGCCGGGGCAGCGGGTGCCGGAGCAGCTGCGGGAGCGGGGGTTGCAGCAGGTGCAGGTGCCGGAGCGGCTGCAGGGGCGGGAGCTGCGGCAGGTGCAGGTGCAGCCGCGGGGGCTGCAGCGGGTGCGGGAGCGGCAGCCGGTGCGGCGCCGGAACCGATGACGGCAAGGACTGAGCCCACCTCGGCTGTCTCGTCCTCGCTGACACGGATTTCCTGCAGGGTTCCGGCAACCGGAGACGGGATTTCAGTGTCGACCTTGTCGGTGGACACCTCGAGCAGGGGTTCGTCCACCTCCACGGTGTCGCCCACGGCCTTGAGCCAGCGGGTGACGGTGCCCTCGGTGACACTTTCGCCAAGGGCGGGGAGCGTTACTTCGTGGCCCTCGCCACCGGAAGCGGCGGGCGCCTCCGAGGCCGGGGCTTCCTCGGCTGCAGGAGCAGCAGGTGCCTCCTCAGCAGCCGCGGCAGGCTCGGCTGCCGGAGCAGCAGGTGCTTCCTCAGCAGGTGCGGCTTCGGCAGCGGACGAGCCGGAACCGTCGCCAATGCGTACCAAGGGGGCGCCGACTTCGGCCGTCTCGTCTTCAGCAACGAGGATTTCTTCGATGACGCCAGAGATCGGAGAAGGGATTTCGGTGTCTACTTTGTCGGTTGAAACCTCGAGCAACGGCTCGTCGATCTCCACCCGGTCACCAACCTGCTTGAGCCAGCGGGTGACGGTTCCTTCGGTGACACTCTCACCGAGGGCGGGCAAGTTAACGGATTCAGACATGTCGTCCCCGTTCTCCTTATTGATCTTTGTGCGGATGAATGCTGCTGGTCCGGATCGGGTGCACACGGCATATGGCGCCGCGTGCCCCCGACCCGTTTGTCTTGGGTAAAGACTTAGCCGTGGAGCGGCTTGCCCGCGAGGGCGAGGTGGGCTTCGCCCAGTGCTTCGTTCTGGGTGGGGTGGGCGTGGACCAACTGGGCCACGTCCTCCGGGTAAGCTTCCCAGTTCACGATCAGCTGGGCCTCGCCGATCTGCTCTCCCATGCGGGAGCCGATCATGTGGATGCCTACAACCGGGCCGTCCTTCTGGCGGACCAGCTTGACGATGCCGCCTGTGCCAAGAATGGAGCTCTTGCCGTTGCCGGCAAGGTTGTATTCCTGGGTCTGGATCTGGTCGTCACCAAACTTGGCCTTTGCTGCCTTCTCGGTGTAGCCGACAGTCGCGATCTCGGGCTCGCAGTACGTGACCTTGGGGATGTTGATGTCTTCGACAACCACCGGGTTCAGGCCGGCAATTTCCTCGGCCACGAAGATACCCTGCTGGTAGCCGCGGTGCGCGAGCTGGACGCCGGGGACGATGTCGCCAACAGCGTAGATGTTGCCAACGCCGGTGTGGAGGCGTTCGTTGGTGATCACGAAGCCGCGGTCGATGGTGAGGCCGGCCTCTTCGTAGCCAAGGTTCGCGGTCACGGGGCCACGGCCCACGGCAACAAGGAGGAGGTCTGCTTCGAAGGTCTGGCCGTCCACCAAGGTGACCTTGACGCCGTCGTCGTTCTGTTCGACGCCCTGGAAGAAGATGCCGGTGGTGAACTTGATGCCGCGCTTCTTGAACGCACGCTCCAGGTTCTTGACGATTGCTGCGTCCTCGTTGGGAACCAGTGAGGGCAGGCCTTCAATGATGGTGACGTCGACGCCGAAGGACTTCCAGACCGAGGCGAATTCGACGCCGATGACGCCGCCGCCCAGGACGATCGCGCTCTTGGGGATGTAGTCCATGGTGAGGGCCTGGTCCGAGGTGATGACCTTGCCACCGATTTCGAGGCCCGGGAGCGACCGCGAGTAGGAGCCGGTTGCCAGAACAATGTTCTTGCCGGTGTAGGACGTACCGTTCACCACGATGGTGTTGTTGCCCTGGAGCTTGCCTTCACCCTCGATGACGGTGATGCCCTTCTTGGACTTGATGAGTCCTTGGAGGCCCTTGTACTTGCCGGCAATGATGCCGTCTTTGTACGCGTTGACGGCGGGCATGTCGATGCCGTCCAGCGTGACGTTGACGCCGTACTTGGCCGAATCGCGTGCGTGATCGGCCAATTCTGCCGAGTGCAGGAGGGCCTTGGTGGGAATGCAACCGTTGTGCAGGCAGGTTCCGCCCAGCTTGGCCTTCTCCACCAGGCCAACGGTCAACCCAAGCTGCACGGCCCGCAACGCAGTGGCGTAGCCGCCGCTGCCGCCACCGAGTACCAGGATGTCGAATTCTTGCGCAGTTGCCTGATCGGCCACTAAAACGCTCCCTCGCGTGAGCGATGGCACGGGACTGCGTGCCATCTGGTCTTTGGAACTTGTTCTGCCGTGATTATGCCAGCACCTAAGTTCTCTTGCATTTGTGACTACCGAGTTCACCTTAGCGAACCACCTACCCATGCTCCACCCTCTGCGGGTGTTTGTGATGCGCTTGTGTCGAGACTCACGTTCACTTGTGACACAGGCCTACACGCCGCATAACTCCGGGGTTGCGCGGTCCCCACGAACTCATCCGTGGGGACCGCGCGCGCCGGTTTGAGGGCCGGAAACCCTAGGCTGAAACGGCCAGGAGATCCTCGGCGTAGGCAACCAGGGTGCGGACGGTGCATCCGGTGCCCTGCTTGGGGGTGTAGCCGTAGGGGCTGCCGTTGTTGAACGAAGGCCCGGCGATGTCGACGTGGGCCCAAGGGATTTGCTCCCCGTTGTCCTGCTTGCCTACGAATTCGCGCAGGAACACCGCGGCGGTCATCATGCCACCGTTGCGTTCGCCGATGTTGGCGAGGTCTGCCACCTGGGAGTCCAGGCTGGGGCGAAGTTCCTCAGGCAGGGGCATGGGCCAGACGAGTTCGCCGGCGCGGTCGGCGGCGGTCTTCAAGGCGGCAGTCACCGAGTCCGAACCCATGACGCCGGCCGTCCGCAGGCCCAGGGCGATCAGCTGTGCGCCGGTCAATGTTGCGACGTCGATGATGGCGTCGGGCTTTTCCTGGCTGGCTGCAACGATGCCGTCAGCCATGACGAGCCTGCCTTCTGCATCCGTATTAAGGACCTCAACGGTTTTGCCGCCGAAGATGGTGAGAACGTCCGCCGGCCGCTGTGCCGCACCGGAGGGCATGTTCTCCGCAATGCAGAGCCAGGCGGTCGCCTTGATGGGCAGGCCCAGCGAGGCGATGGCCAGCACGGCGTTAAGGACGACGGCGGCGCCCGCCATATCGCTCTTCATGTCTCCCATGCCCAGGGCCGGCTTAATGGAAATGCCACCGGTGTCAAAGGTGATGCCCTTGCCCACCAGGGCGATCTTCTTGGTGGCCTTGGCGGGAGCGTATTCCACCTTGACCAGGCGGGGCTGGCGGGTTGAACCCTTGCCCACCCCCATGATGCCGCCGAAGCCTTCCTTGTCCAGCCGCTTCTCATCCCACACGGTCACCTTGACAGGCAGGCCCTTGGAGAGCTCCTTGGCGGATTCAGCGAACGACTCGGGGTAGAGGTGGCTGGGCGGCTGGTTCACGAGCGTGCGGGTGGCGTTGACTGCCCGTGCCAGCACTACGGCGCGGTCCAGTGCAGGCTGTGCCGCTGCAGCCGGTACGTCCGAGTACACGGTGACCTTCGCAACCGGAGCCTTCAGGCCATCCTTGCTGGAGCGGTGCTCGGTGTAGGAGTAGGCTCCCAGCGCGGCCCCTTCGGCGATTGCGGCAACATCGGCCACGCTCTGGGCCGGGAAAGCCAAGGTGACTGACTGGAGCCCGGCCAGCTGGCGCACAGCTGAGCCCGCTGCGCGGCGCAGAGCCTCTTCGGTGAGGTTGCCGCCGTCGGCCGATGCTCCCACGCCGGCCAGAACCAGAATGCCTGCCCCTGTCTCCGGGAGGCCGGGCAGCCGGTGGACCTGGTCCGCGGCGCCGGTGATCCCCAACTGCTTCAACGATCCGGAGATGGATTCCGCGGCCTTGGCGCTCAGTGGATTGGACAGCAGTACAGGCCCGTCCGCGCCCTTGGCCACCCCCACCACAAGTGCGTCACTGGGGGACTTCTTCAGGTCCTTGGCGATGATGCCCAGGTTGATGTCAGTAGTCTTGACCACGAGGATGATGCCTCATTTCTCTCTGCTTGGCGTGGGAGCCGCATGTTTGGCGGCCGTCCCGGTTTTAGCGCCCGTCGTCGACTGTGGACGGCGGTCTTGGTCTGAATGGCGGCGCTTGCAAGGGCGCCTGTCCTTTTTGATCGTAGTCTCTCCACTGCAATGGACGGCAATTAAATGAGAGCTGCGGCACATCAGGGGGCTGGAATGTGCGGCGTCAACCGGGCGTTGTACTCCTTGAGAAGAATCCGGAAGCAGCACAGGAACCGCAACGATGTTCCTGTGACAGGCCTACGGCTGGACGTTTGTTTCGTGAAAGGAATATGCCGTGTTTGAACGGTTATCCGGTTCCCTCCTGGACCCCGAGTCGCTGTATGCCAGCAACATCGAGACCTTCCACAGCCCCGAGCTGCGGGGTCTGGACTTGGTCATGGGCTTCACGGGTTTCGCCGACGCCGGACACGTGGTGCGGCAAATCAATGCCGAACTCCTGGACGGTCCCGACGTCGAGGTAGTGGCGATGTTCGACGCCGACCAACTCATGGACTACCGCTCCCGCAGGCCACACATCAGTTTCGTGGAGGACCACCTCCAGGACTACCAGGCACCGAAACTGGGCCTCTACAAATTGACCGATGGCCTGGGCCAGCCCTTTCTGCTCCTGGCGGGTTTTGAGCCTGACCTGCAGTGGGAGCGCTTCTCCCGTGCCGTCGTCGGGATCGTGGAGAAGCTTGACGTCAATCTGGTGACGTGGATCCACTCCATCCCCATGCCCGTGCCCCACACCCGCCCCGTCGGCGTCACGGTGCATGGCACCCGTCCCGAGCTGATTGAGGGGATCTCCAGCTGGAAGCCCACCGTTGATGTCCCGGCAGCCATCGGCCACATCCTGGAGCTCAGGCTCACCGAAGCCGAGCGAAACGTGGCCGGTTACGTCATCCACGTCCCGCACTACCTTGCCGAGGCGGAGTACCCACCCGCTGCGGTGGCCGGCCTGGAATACCTGGGGGCTGCGACCTCGTTGATGCTGCCCACCGACCGCCTCCGGGAAGCAGGGCGGGAAGTTGCCCGTCAGATTGCCGAGCAGATCGAGGCTTCGGAAGAAGTGCAGGCCGTGGTGTCCAATCTCGAAACCCGGTATGACGAAAAGTCCGAGGGCGTGGTGCGTCGCTCCTTGCTGGCCGATGAGAATGACGAACTGCCCAACGCAGACGATCTGGGGGCCGCCGTTGAGGCCTACTTGGCGCGCAAGGATTCGCCGCAATAAATCAGGTTTGTGCTGCGGGCGGGCATAATTGTGGGGTGAATGCTCCCCGCGCCTGGCTTATTTGGACGATATGTGTCTTCGCCTACCTGGTGGCTGTGGCGCAGAGAACCTCGTTCGGCGTAGCGGGGCTTGAGGCGACCGAGCGTTTTGACGCAAGCGCCGCAGCCATTTCCTTCTTCACCGTCCTGCAGCTCCTGGTGTACGCCGGCCTGCAGATCCCGGTGGGGGTCCTGGTAGACCGGTTCGGGTCCCGGGCCATGGTGGCAGGCGGCGCCGTGCTGATGGGACTTGGCCAGCTGCAGCTCGCGTACGCGGAAAGTATCCCTGGAGGCGTTTTGGGGCGTGTCCTGGTAGGTGCCGGAGACGCCATGACATTCATCTCCGTGATCCGGCTGGTGCCCCTGTGGTTCGCTCCAGCCAAGGTGCCGCTGGTCACCCAACTGACGGGTATGAGCGGTCAGCTGGGCCAGCTCTTCAGTGTGGTGCCATTCGCCCTGCTGCTCCACTCCGCAGGATGGACCCCGGCTTTCCTGACCTTGGCGGCGATGTCCGTCCTGGCGGTGGTGTTGGTGCTGGTCCTGCTGAGGGACGCGCCCCCGGGGCATCCGCCCCGCGAGGCAGGGCAGGGCCTGCGGGCCACGGGAGTGTCCTTGTCCCGTGCGTGGAAACAACCGGGCACACGGCTGGGATTGTGGAGCCATTTCACTGTCCAATTCAGCGGAAACCTCTTCGCAATGACGTGGGGATATCCCTTTTTGTTGTCCGCGCAGGGGTTGGATGCCGGCACCGTTTCGGCGCTGATGGCACTTTTCGTGGGAACGGCGATCGTTGCCGGGCCCGGGTTCGGGCGGTTCGTCGCCAGGCATCCCATGCGGCGCTCGGCGATGGTCCTCCTCATCACCCTGGCAACCGCGCTGGCCTGGGCTGCGGTGCTGATTCTTCCCGACAGGGCCCCGCTGTGGCTGCTGGTGATCCTGGTGGTGGTCCTTGCCGTCGGCGGCCCAGGTTCCATGATTGGCTTCGATTTCGCCAGGACCTTCAATCCCTCGCAGCGGATTGGAACGGCAACGGGGATCGTCAACGTGGGTGGCTTTATCGCTGCCCTGATCGCCATCTACCTGATCGGCTTGGTCCTTGACCTTCTCAACGCCAGTGGTTTCTCCGGTGGGGAACTGTACGGCCTCGCTTCCTTCCGGATTGCCTTGAGCGTCCAGTTTGTCCTTCTGGGTCTTGGCACGGTCCTTATCCTGATCACCCGGCGGAAGGTGCGGCGTCAGATGGCCGCCCAAGGCACCCATGTTCCACCGCTCATGGCCACTTTGGCCAAGCAGCGCAGGGAGCGGATGGAACGCCGGCGAACCGCGCGGTCAGGCGTCGCGGCCAGGAGAGATCCGCAGGAATAGTCACGTGCCCCTCGGGTGTCGGCAGACCCAGCACTTTTCCACATAGGCCGGATGGCCACTGTTTCGCCTGCAAGTGGTCACGCAGGCTGTAACCATGACATCCAAGGAGACTCTCAGCATCCACCAGCCCGAAGACATCCTGGGCTACATTCCGCACATGCTTGGCTATTGGCCTGAAGACAGCCTGGTGGCGATCACCATGCAGGGAAAAGTCCTGGGAGCCACCCTGCGCACGGATTTGCCGTCCAACCATTCGCGCCGGAGCCACAAGGGATTCGCGGAACAGATCCGTAACTACTTGGTGGCGGACAAGGAAGCCGACGGTGTCGTGCTCGCGTTATACACAGACTCCGGCTGGGAGGACGGCGGCGTTGTCCGCACCATGGTGCCCTTGCTGAGCGAGCTGCAGGACTGCCTTGACCGCGTGGATTTGACCGTCAAGGATGCCTGGCTGGTGGGTTCTGAATACTGGCGCAGCGCCTACTGCACGGATTCCGGCTGCTGTCCTGTGCCGGGTCATTCAGTGGATCGGATCAAACACAGCCGGCTGAGCGCAGAGATGGTCTACCGGGGGAGGAGCATTGGCCCGTCACCGCTTGCCAGCGCCGGAACGGCGTGGTGCAGGAACCCCGGCCCATTGGACGCCAAGGTTGCGGCGGCCCAGGCCAAGTACGCCGCTGAACTGCTGGATCATGGGCGGAGCGAGGGATGCCTGGACGCTGTCCTCGGAGTGTGGAAATTTGTCCTGACGGAACGCGGGCAACGGAAACCTCTCAATGCCGCGGTGGCCGAGGACGCTGGGTTGATGGGCTTCCTGCGGGCTACCCTCACTGTGACGGCCTGGCGGGACGCGGTGGTGGTGATGGCTGCTGCAGGGCATGGGTCCGCGAAGTCCGGTGCCACCGCGTTCGGCATGTTTATTGAGGACGACGGCGCGTGGTCCGGTTTCGACCCGGCGGACCTTGGCTTACCGGCACCGGCTCTGCTTCCCGCCGACGTGGACGCCGACGCAGATGGGAACGTGGCGGTGGCCGGTCCGGGCGTCAGTCCAGACGTTTACACCTACGGTGATGTCTTGCTGGGCATGCGACCCGACAAACCGGACTGGGCATCCCTCAATGGACTTGCGGAAGTATTGACGAGCTTGTGCGTGGAGGACGAGGCGGGGGACGTGGCCGCAGCCTCCCTGACCCTCCGGGGATGGATTTCCTGGTGCAAGGGGAGCGGCTCCGTGGCACATGCGCAGTTGAGGCGCGCTGCTGTGGCTTCTCCCGGGTACCGGCTCGCAGAGTTGCTGGATGGAGTTCTTGGGCAGGGGATCATCTGCGAATGGGCCCTGCGTCCGGACTCCGCTTGGCGCGGGAATCGCGGAGTTCCGGCATAGTCGCCCGGCAATTTCAGGCGTGGGTTTTCCAAAACCGTGAGACAATGGATGCCGAGACCCGGTTGGGTCCGCGTTCGAATGCCTGACTTTTTCTGGAAACGGGAACATTTCAGTGCCGTTGCGAGTTCTACCAAAGGACTCTGCAAGCGGCGATCGCATTTGAAATTGATCGCGGACTTGACAGGGTCATAGTGGTGTTGCCCGTATGGTGATTCCACAGACCGCCGCTAGAAAGGTTTTCTGTGACTCCGTCTTCCGTCGAGAAGGAACCCGCCGCCCAGGCCGTATTGACCGCTGAGGAAAAGAAAGCGGCGACATCGGCCAAGCGCGCTGCAACCCGTGCTGCCAACAAGGCATCAGAAGGTGACGCTGGCAAGCCGGCGCCGAAGAAGCGTGGACCCAAGCCCGGCGCCAAGGCCGCCGCTGAAGCCGCCAACGAGTCCTCAGGCGCCGACGCAGACGACGCCAATGCCGAGGATGAAGATTTCGATCCAGCCGCGGCCGAAGAGGTCGAGGTAGCCGACGACGATGCCGAGGACGGTGCCGCCGCTCCCAAGAAGGCTGCTCCCTCGGGTACCGGGTTCGTCTACTCCGATGCGGACGATGACGACGCTCCGGTCCAGCAGGTCATGTCTGCCGGTGCTACCGCAGACCCCGTCAAGGACTACTTGAAGCAAATCGGCAAGGTCGCCCTGCTGAATGCCGAGCAGGAGGTGGACCTCGCTCTCCGCATTGAGGCCGGCCTCTTTGCCGAGGAAAAGATCAACGCCGACGACGGTTCCATGGACCCAAAGCTGAAGCGTGAACTCGAATTCGTCATTCACGACGGCAAGCGCGCCAAGAACCACCTCCTCGAGGCCAACCTTCGCCTCGTGGTGTCCTTGGCCAAGCGCTACACCGGACGCGGCATGCTGTTCCTAGACCTGATCCAGGAAGGCAACCTCGGTCTCATCCGCGCTGTTGAGAAGTTCGATTACACCAAGGGCTTCAAGTTCTCCACCTACGCAACGTGGTGGATCCGCCAGGCGATTACCCGCGCCATGGCTGACCAGGCACGAACCATCCGCATCCCCGTGCACATGGTTGAAGTCATTAACAAGCTTGCCCGCGTGCAGCGCCAGATGCTTCAGGACCTGGGCCGCGAACCCACGCCCGAGGAACTCGCCCTTGAATTGGACATGACTCCTGAAAAGGTTGTTGAGGTCCAGAAGTACGGTCGCGAGCCCATCTCGCTGCACACACCCTTGGGCGAGGACGGCGACTCGGAGTTCGGCGACCTGATCGAGGACTCCGAAGCTGTTGTTCCGGCCGACGCCGTCAGCTTCACGCTCCTGCAGGAGCAGTTGCACTCGGTGCTGGACACCCTTTCCGAAAGGGAGGCCGGAGTCGTTGCCATGCGCTTTGGCCTGACCGATGGACAGCCCAAGACTTTAGACGAAATCGGCAAGGTCTACGGTGTCACGCGCGAGCGTATCCGGCAGATCGAATCCAAGACCATGTCCAAGCTGCGGCACCCGTCGCGGTCCCAGGTCCTCAGGGACTACTTGGACTAAAAAGTACTGCACCCGTGAAAAGGCAGTCCACCATCAGGTGGGCTGCCTTTTCAGTGGGGTATCGCCGTGATCTGTGTGGCCGCAAAAGCTGCCGCAAAAGCAACAAGGCCCCTCCCGGAGGGAGGAGCCTTGTCCGCTTCTTATGCGCCGGATATCCGGCGTGCCCTGTCCTTAGTCGACGGGGACGGGAGCCTTCTCGTTGAGGCGCTCGGTCTCATCGTGCCAGTCTGAAGTCATCGGCCTAAGCGTGGCTTCAACTGCACGTGCGTGGTGGCCACAGAAGAGCAGCTCACCACCGGAGGACTCGAGTACAACGCGGACGTATGCCTGGGCTCCGCAACGATCGCACCGGTCAGCTGCGCTCAGCGTGCGGTCTGCAACTGCTGTTGTCATGTCGGCCTCCTTAGTAGTTCTGTACATCCATATAACCAGCATTCGACGCAGATCCATGGCAAGGATGGGTCACTTTCGCTGTCCGCGTATCACATGTACGTAACGTGGCCGCCCACGTCGGGGGTCAAGGGAGTGGCAACCCTTGGCTGTCGGTAGCCCCGGCTAACCTAGTAGAGGCAGAAGTTTGCCGATGCACTATGCCCAGCATGCCTGGGAACACCATGAGCCATACCTTGAAGGAGCACACCCCCACGTGGCACCGAGTTCTGAATACAACGCCCGGCACTTGTCCGTTCTGGAGGGCCTTGAGGCCGTTCGCAAGCGGCCCGGCATGTACATCGGTTCCACCGACTCCCGTGGCCTCATGCACTGCCTCTGGGAAATCATCGACAACTCGGTCGATGAGGCCCTGGCCGGCTTTGGCCACGACATCAAAGTGATCCTCCATGCTGACAACTCGGTGGAAATCCATGATGACGGGCGCGGCATCCCGGTGGACGTTGAGCCCAAAACCGGCCTGTCCGGCGTCGAGGTTGTGTTCACCAAGCTCCACGCCGGCGGTAAGTTCGGGGGCGGCTCCTATACCGCTTCCGGTGGCCTGCACGGCGTGGGCGCATCCGTGGTCAACGCTTTGTCGAGCCGGCTGGACGTCCAAGTGGACCGGGGAAGCAAGACCTACCAGATGTCCTTCCGCCGCGGAGAACCCGGCCGCTTTGTGGATGCAGGCTCCAAGCCCACACCCAACGCTACCTTTGAGCCGTTTGTTGAAAAATCCGTTCTGGATGTGGTCGGGAAGGCAAAACGCGGCGTCACAGGCACGCGCGTGCGCTACTGGGCCGACCGCCAGATCTTCACTCCTGACGCACGCTTCTCCTATGACGATCTGGTGGCGAGGGCGCGGCAGACGTCGTTCCTGGTGCCCGGCCTGAAGATTACCGTCCGTGATGAACGGAAGCTGGCCGGGACGCCCGGTGAAGCAGGCATGCATGAGGAAGTGTTCCACCACGACGGCGGCATCTCGGAGTTCGTCGAGTTCCTGGCCGCGGACTCGGGCGTGACGGACGTGTGGCGCCTCCACGGCTCGGGCAAGTTCAAGGAAACAGTGCCCGTACTGGATGAGAACGGGCACAGCCAGATCGCTGAGGTGGAGCGCGATTGCGAGGTAGACATTGCCCTGCGCTGGGGTATCGGCTACGAAACCACCATGCGAAGCTTCGTCAACATCATTGCCACGCCCAAGGGCGGAACCCACCAGTCCGGTTTTGAAGCGGCCCTCCTGAAGACCTTCCGCAAGGCCGTGGAAACGAACGCCCGCAAGCTGAAAGCGGGCAATGACAAAATCGAAAAGGACGATATCCTCGCCGGGCTCACGGCCGTGCTGACCGTCCGCTTGGCAGAGCCGCAGTTCGAGGGCCAGACCAAGGAAATCCTGGGCACGTCAGCGGTACGGGCCATCGTGGCCAAAGTTGTGGAGAAAGAGATCACAACGCGGTTGAATTCCGCCAACCGGAATGACAAAGCCCAGTCCGCACTCCTGCTGGAAAAAATGGTCAGCGAGATGAAGTCCCGGATCTCGGCCCGTGTCCACAAGGAAACCCAGCGCCGCAAAAACGCCCTGGAAACCTCGTCGATGCCTACCAAACTGGCCGATTGCCGAACGGATGATGTAGCGCGGTCCGAGCTTTTCATCGTGGAGGGTGACTCCGCACTGGGCACGGCCAAGCTTGCGCGATCGTCCGACTTCCAGGCGCTGCTGCCCATCCGGGGAAAAATCCTGAATGTCCAGAAGGCGTCGGTCGGGGACATGCTCTCCAACGCCGAGTGTGCGGCCCTCATCCAGGTGGTGGGGGCAGGCTCGGGGCGAAGCTTCGACATCGAAGCCGCACGGTACGGCAAAGTCATCCTCATGACGGACGCGGATGTGGACGGCGCCCACATCCGGACCCTCCTGCTGACCCTGTTCTTCCGCTACATGCGCCCCATGGTGGAGGCAGGGCGCGTTTTCGCAGCCGTTCCGCCCCTGCACCGGGTTGAAGTCATCAATCCCGGCCAGAAAGCCAACGAGATGATCTACACCTACTCGGAGGCCGAGCTTCACGTCCTCCTGGCCAACCTGGCCAAGGAGGGTAAGCGCTACAAGGAGCCCATCCAGCGCTACAAGGGCCTGGGCGAGATGGATGCCCAGCAGCTTGCCGAAACCACCATGGATCCCCGACACCGAACGCTGCGGAAAGTGGGCATTGACAGTGCTCAACGCGCGGAGGAAGTGTTCGATCTGTTGATGGGTTCGGATGTGGCACCGCGCAAGGAGTTCATCATCGCCGGGGCCGCGACCCTGGACCGGG
This sequence comes from Paenarthrobacter ilicis, assembly GCF_016907545.1. Lineage (NCBI taxonomy): Bacteria > Bacillati > Actinomycetota > Actinomycetes > Micrococcales > Micrococcaceae > Paenarthrobacter > Paenarthrobacter ilicis. The sequence goes on from NZ_JAFBCD010000001.1 coordinate 1,691,914, forward strand.
AACGCATCGACGCCTGATGTCCCACGAACTGCCTTAGCCCAGTAGCCCCGGAACAATCAGCAAAGCCGTGGGAACGGCCAGCAGCAGCGCTGAGGCCACCAGGACGGTGATACGCAGGGCCTTGGTCAGGGGCGGGCGGGGCGACAGCAAGCGGCTGACGCGTGAGGCGGTGGTCCGCGGCGAGTCGGCACCGCCAGTGGCGCTCACGGAGTTGCCCTCCACCACTGCGCCGCCGGCATTGAGCGTGTTCGCTCCGGCTGCGGGCTGGCTTGTCCCGCTGGACACAATGGCAATCGCCTTGATGAGCGTCCCCTTGCTTTCCGTCCGCAGGGCCACATCATCGGCAAGCATCTCGATCAACGAGTTGACGGCTGTCTGGGCCAGGCGGGTGGTGGGAAACCAGGGCAGTGCTTGGCGCCACGCGGCAAAGGCCCACAGGAGAAGATCGTGCCGCTGGGAAAGGTGGGCATTTTCGTGGATCAGCACGGCCCTGAGCTCTGCCGGTTCCAAAGCGGCCATGAGTCCGTCGGAGAGAACGGTCACGGATCGGGCGCCACCGGGGAGGCAGTAGGCCACCGGAGAGTCATGGTTGATGACAACGGTTCCCGGGCCGTCGTCGGACGGGGAGGCCAGGAGGGCCAGCAGTTCGCGGTGCCTCCGGCGCTGGCGTTCAATTTTGTAATACGTCAGCAGCAGGGTGAAGACCAGGTGTGCGGTGAGGAGCGCAGCAGCCGACAGGGCGAAGAGGTGCCAGAAGCCCAGCGCGGTGGTGGGTTCGTTGTTGAAGACCATCCCGCCCAGGCTTCTGAGGCCGGCCAGGAGATTGTCACCAATGGGTTCCAAGCCATAGACCAGCATGGCGCCGATCATGGAGAGGCCACCCGCAAGTGCGATCGCCTGCCAGAGGACCATGGCGGTAAAGGGAGACCGGGCAGGCCATTGCGCGCGCGACAGCAGCACAGGCACAGGCCACGCCAGAATGATTGCCAGGACCGCAAGCAGGTATGAGGTCCAGAACATAGTGGCTAATTGTAGCCGAGCAGCTTGCGCAGGGTAGCGGCTTCGCTTTCAGTGACAGAGCCGATGAACCGGGCCAAAACGGCCTCGCGGTCCGGGGCTGAGCCCAGGACTTCATGCATGAGCTCGGCGGTGTGGTCCGCCCGGCTTGAGACGGCCTGGTAACGGTGCGGGCGGGTGCCGCGCTCACGTTCAACGAGCCCCTTCTTTTCCAGCCGGGACAACACGGTAAGGACGGTGGTTACTGCCAGGTCCTTGCCCTGATGGCCGGCCGTGCCGTCGCCGGCCGCTGAATCCTGCGCCAGAAGATCGCGCAGGGTGTTGGCAGTTGCTGCTTCGTGGCCCGCCCAGAGCAGATCCATGACTGCCCGCTCGAGTTCCCCAAGACTTGCCATCAGTACATCCCTACCTTCCGCATCCCAACAACAGCACTTCTGCTGCCCGGTGCGACGATCCAACATTCATTCACTAATTTACCGCTTTCCAGCTCTTCATTCTACGTCAGGTAGAACTATCGGCGCGCCGCGGCCCTTGAGGGGCACTTGTGCGTGCGTAACGCCACTTGAAGAATGGGGGTAGTCGCTCCGCATTTGTTCTACACTGTGTAGAAGATAGCTTTTCTACGAAACGTAGAAGTATCGTCTCAGCTCTTCAGTCCACCGCACAAAGGACAGCCATGGACGCTTTGGAAATCGCACGCTGGCAATTCGGCATCACCACCGTTTATCACTTCATGATGGTGCCCCTGACGATTGGTCTGGGCTTGGTGGTGGCCATCATCCAGACCATCTGGTACCGCACGGGCAAGCCCGAGTACCTGCGCATGACCAAGTTCTGGGGAAAGCTGTTCCTCATCAACTTCATCATGGGCGTGGCCACGGGCATCGTCCAGGAGTTCCAGTTCGGCATGGCGTGGAGCGAGTACAGCCGCTTCGTCGGGGATGTCTTCGGCGCACCGCTGGCTCTGGAAGCGCTGTTGGCGTTCTTTGTGGAGTCAACGTTCCTTGGGTTGTGGATCTTCGGGTGGAAGCAACTCAAGCGGGGTGTGCACCTGGCCTGCCTCTGGATCGCGGTGATCGGATCCGTCTTCTCCGCCTACTTCATCATTGTGGCCAACTCCTGGATGCAGCATCCCGTGGGCGTTGAGATGGTGGACGGCCGCCCGGTCATGACCGACGCATGGGCAGTCTTCACCAACAACACCGCGCTGGTAGCCGTGCCCCACACGCTCTTCGGTGCTTTGGCTGTGGCCGGAGCGTTCCTTCTGGGCATCGCCTGGTACCACCTGTGGCGTCGGCGCCACGACGGAATTGACGTAGTGGGCAAGGACGGAAAAATCATTCCGGGTGAATCCGCTGTCCCCGGCCGTGACAAGTCTGACTACACGGTCTGGATGAAGTCCCTGCGGATCGGCGCAGTGGTAGCCATGATTTCCTTCGCCGGAACAGCCATAACGGGTGATCTCCAAGGCAAGCTCATGTTTGAGCAGCAGCCCATGAAGATGGCTGCCGCTGAAGCCGCCTGCCACGACGGAACGGGCTTCTCGGTCCTGAGCGTCGGCAACCTCGGAGCCAAGAACTGCGACGATATTGTTGCGGTGATCGAAGTCCCCGGCATCCTGTCCTTCCTGGCAAAGGGCGATTTCACCACCGAGGTCAAGGGCGTCAACAGCCTGCTCGGCGAGTACAAGGAAAAGTACGGCACACACCTCCCGGACAATCCCCTTTACGGCGAGCGCGCCGGCCAGGAGATCCAGTACGTACCCGTCATGGAAGTGACCTACTGGGGATTCCGGATGATGATCGGCTTTGGCGGATTGGCTGCCATGGCGGCGCTCGTGGCTTTGTGGGTGACCCGCAAGGGAGTTGTTCCTGAGTCCAAGTGGATGATGCGCCTGGCGGTCTTCGGAATTCTGGCACCGTTTGGGGCCAATGCGGCTGGGTGGATCTTTACGGAGATGGGGCGGCAGCCCTTTGTGGTGGCGCCGAACCCGGACATGAACGGTATTGACCAGGTGTTTATGTTCACGGCCGCCGCGGTGTCTCCCGGGGTCAGTGCGGGTGAACTGATGACGTCCCTGGTGGTCCTCACAGCGATCTATGCGGTGTTGCTGGTGGTCGAGGTGAAATTGCTGGTCAAGTACGTCCGGGGTGGAGTGGCGTCTGCGATGCCCGAGCTCGCCCACAGCCGGAAGGACGGGGACCCGGACCACAAGAACAATGACGACGGCGGTCCGGGCAAGTCCGGAGACGACGTCCTGGCCTTCGCTTACTAGCCAAAGGGGAAATGACTATGGAACTGTTGCCAACCATTTGGTTCATTGCCATTGCCGTGTTGTGGACCGGTTATCTTTTCCTGGAGGGCTTCGACTTGGGCGTGGGCATGCTGATGAAGCTGTTCGCCCGCAACAACACGGACCGCCGGGTTCTGTTGAACACCATTGGCCCGGTGTGGGACGGCAATGAGGTGTGGCTCCTCACGGCGGCCGGTGCAACTTTTGCTGCTTTCCCGCTCTGGTACGCGTCTCTGTTTTCGGCGCTGTACCTGCCCCTGTTGTGTGTTTTGGTGGCGTTGATCTTCCGTGCCGTGGCTTTCGAGTACCGCGGGAAGGTTGACTCGGAGCGGTGGCGGAACCGGTGGGATTGGGCCATTGCGCTGGGTTCCTTCGGTGCTGCCTTCGGGATCGGTGCCGCGTTGGCGTTGACCACCACCGGCCTGCCCCTCAACGGCAATGGTGACCGCGTGGGCGGTCCCATGGCCTGGTTCAGTGGCTATGCGGTGTTGGGTGGCCTCGGCGTGGTGGCCTTCGCGCTGGTGCATGCGCTTGCCTTCCTGGCGTTGAAGACCGACGGCGAGGTGCGGCACCGCGCCCGGGCCTGGTTTGTCCGCCTGGTTCCGGTGGCTGTGCTGCCCATGCTGGGCTGGATGGTGTCGGTGCAGTTCCTGAGTGGGAAATGGTGGACCTGGGCTCTGGTGGCCGCGGGCATCATTGCCGTGGTGATTGCGTGGCAGCTGGCCCGTGCAGGGTTTGAAGGCCGGGCGTTCAGTGCCTTGGGGGCGTTCATTGTCTGCGCCACGGCTTCGATCTTTGGTGCTGCTTTCCCGGTGGTTATTCCGTCCACCATTGATCCTGCCTTCAACTTGACCATTTCCAATGCCTCGTCCTCCGATTACACGCTGGGCCTGATGAGCATTGTTGCCGCCGTGGGACTTCCGTTGGTGATCGCCTACCAGTCGTGGACCTATTGGGTGTTCCGGCGCCGGGTGAGTGCTGCCCACATACCTGAAGCGCATGGTTTCCTTCCGGCGATTGCCGCCAAGGTGTTGGTGGCGAAGGAGGCCCCGGCCCGGCGGGATCCGGCGGGTCCGGGGAACACTGACTAGCCCCACACCACCCGCCACGCTGAGTACCCGCACCAGCCCACACCAGGAGCCCAGTTACCGATGAAACCAGTGTTTCCTTCCGGCCCGGCCACGCGATCCGCTCTCTACGGTATTGGCGTGTTGTCTGCCTTGAAGGCGTTGTCCCTGGTGTTGATGGCCCAGGCGGTGGCCGGCATGCTGGCGGGCCTGGCTTCCGGGTCCGGGGACTGGGCCGACGGACTGGTGTGGGGTGCAGCAGGAGCGGTCCTGCGCTCCTTGACGGTGTGGGCGCAGGGGGTGGCTTCACGCCGTGCGGCGTTGGGCGTCAAGGAGGAGTTGCGGGCACGGTTGTTGCGGCACTCCCTTGCGGACGGCGGCAAGCCTGCTGAGGGGATGAACGACGGCGGGCTGGCGATCCTTGCCACGCGCGGCCTGGATGCGCTGGACGACTATTGCACGCAGTACCTCCCGGCCTTGGTCAACTGCGTCACGGTGCCATTGCTGGTGGGGGCGCGCATCCTCTTCGCTGACTGGGTCAGTGCCGTGGTGATAGTGCTGACGGTCCCGTTGGTTCCATTGTTCATGGTGCTGATCGGCCGCCATACCGAGGACAGTGTGCGGGAAGCGCAGAGCACCCTGCGGCGTCTTTCGGGCCACATCCTGGAGCTGGCCAAAGGCCTTCCCGTTTTGGTGGGCCTGGGCCGGGCCAGCGAACAACGTGCAGCCCTTGAAGACATTTCCGAGCAATACCGCCACCGCACCATGGGCACCCTGCGGACTGCCTTCTTGTCTGCCCTGGCCTTGGAGCTCATAGCAACCATCTCCGTGGCGGTGGTGGCTGTCTTCATCGGCGTACGCCTGGTAGCCGGTGACATGGCCCTTGAAGCGGGCCTGCTGGCACTGATCCTCGCCCCTGACTGCTACCTGCCCCTGCGGGAGCTCGGTACAGCCCATCACGCCAGTGACGACGGCCGGGATGCCCTGCAGACCACCAATGAGGTCCTGGATACCCCGCTGCACCACGGCGTCAGTGGGCGTTCAGGCGGTGGACCAACGGACGCAGTGGTCACCGGGCTCATGGTCACATACGCAGGCAGGTCCACTGCCGCCGTCGGGCCCATGAACTTCACTGCGCCGGCAGGGCGCGTCACCGCACTGGACGGGGACAGCGGCTCCGGCAAGAGCACGGTCCTGGCAGTGATGGCAGGGCTGATCGGCCCGGGGTCCGGCACCACGGTGCAGGGAAGCATCACCGGAATTCCAGCGGTGGCCTGGGTGCCGCAGCACCCTGTGATGACGGCGGACTCCGTGCAGGAAGAGGTCGAACTGTACTTGGACGGGCTGGAAGGCCCGCACGCGACTATCAGCGACGCTGCCCGGCGGGTCCTGTCAGAAGTCTCCGCCGGGCACTTGGCCGGCAAGCACCCTGCCGAGCTCAGCCCCGGCGAACTCCGGCGGGTGGCATTGGCGCGTGGACTCGCACGCGTGGAAGCGGGCGCCACGCTGCTGCTGCTCGACGAGCCCACAGCCCACCTGGACCGGTACTCAGCCGACGTGGTGCGAGGGGCCATCCAGGGTTTGCGGGGGAGGGTCACTGTGGTCCTGGTTGCCCACGACCACGCCACCCGGGCATTGGCCGATCATCTGGTACAGGTGGGAAGCAAACGATCCGCTGCGCCTGCACTTGCCCACCCGCCCACGGTGGATCCTGCAAGCAGCGTTGACGGGTTGTCCAGCGCCGACCGCCCGGCCGCCACGCAGCCACGCCACATCGCAGAATTCGCTGGAAACGCCCAGGGTCGACGGTCATCGGCGGTGAGCCTGGCCCGGCTCCTGCGCATCCTGAACCCTGTCCGGGGGAAGTTCGCTGCTGCCGGTGCGGTCGGCGTCCTCGCGGCCCTCTTCGCCGTAGCCCTGTCCGGGCTTTCGGGCTGGCTGATCATCCGCGCCAGCGAACAGCCACCCATCCTCTACCTTCTGGGGGCAATAGTCGGAGTCCGGTTCTTCGGCATTGGACGGGCTGTCCTGCGCTACTGCGAAAGGCTCCTGACCCACGACGCCGTCTTTGCAGCCATGACCCGGCTTCGCGGAGCCTTGTGGGCCACACTGAGCAGGCGCGCCCTCTCCCTGCGACGACTCCTCCAGGGCGGTAACGTCCTGGGTTCCATCGTGGACGATGTTGACACCCTCCGGGACCTCCTTCCCAGGGTGGCACTGCCGGTATTCACTGCGGTGGGTGTCGGCGGTGCAGCCGTGGTGGCCACCGTCATGGTGCTCCCTGCTGCTGTTCCGGCCGTCGTGGCAACCGTGGTGGTCGGTCTGCTGGTCGCACCGCTCCTGGCTGTCGTTGCGGACCGCAACGCCGCCAATGCCGAACAGCGCATGCGTTCGGTGGTGCTCCGCGGCGTCGCCGCAGCCCTTGATGCGCGGGCGGACCTCGCGGCCAACGGAGTCGGCGAACCCGTTCTCCAGACGCTGCGCACCAAGGACCGCGCCGCAACTCTCTCTGCCCAGAGATCGGCTTGGGCCGAAGGATTGGGACAGGGAGTCATCGTCCTGGGATGCACCCTGGGGGCCCTGTGGGCAGGCATGTTGAGTGCACCGTCGGTGATGGACGGAACGGTGGCCCCGGAACTGGCGGCGGTCATTGTGCTGATGCAGCTGGCCTTGGTTGAAGCATTCGGCGGTGCCGTGTCAGCCGTTCGTCAGGCGCCGGCGCTCGCAGCCGTGCTGGCCCGGATCGCGGAATCCGGTGCGTTTGATCCTCCGGGGGACGAGGAACCGGAGACGGTCGACGGCGGCATCCGCATCCTGCCGGACAGGCCCGGCGCCGCCGGGCTTGAGCTAAAGGACGCTGCTGCCGCTTGGCCTGGCGGGCCTGAGGTCTTTTCCGGTATCTCAGCCGTAGCGGAGCCCGGACGGTGGCTCAGCGTCACGGGACCCTCAGGGGCCGGCAAGTCCACGTTGCTGTCAGTGCTGCTTGGTTTCCTGCCATTGCAGTCCGGGACCGTGCACCTGACCGGAAAGGCTGCCTGGTGCCCCCAGGAAGCCCACCTCTTCGACTCCACTATCCGGGCAAACCTGCTGTTGGGGAGGCCTGCGAAGGAAAAGCCCAGCGAAGCGGACATGATGAAGGCTTTGTCCGACGTCGGGCTGGACGCCTTGGTGCACACCTTGCCCGACGGGTTGGACTCCAGGATCGGTCCCGCCGGCTCCCGCCTCAGTGGGGGAGAGCGCCAGCGGCTGGCCATGGCACGCACCCTCCTGACCGGTGCCTCGGTGCTCCTGCTGGACGAGCCCACTGCACACTTGGACGCGGGCGCCGCACGCGAACTGATGGCCACCCTCCGCCGTGGCCTCCGGGACGTCACCGTGGTGCTGGTGACCCACAACCCCGACGATATGGATCCCGCGGACGCCAGGCTCCACCTCACTGCCGCTCCGCAGCTGGACAGCTCCAAAGGTGGGTGGTCCAAAGGTGGGTCGTCCAGGGGTGGGTCGTCCAGGGGTGGGTCGCAACTGGTGGGACGCCCTGCACCTCAGTAGCCTGTTGCCATGTCCCAGGAATCCGCACAGCACCTGCCCGACGCCAACGCCACCGGACTGCAATGGCGGGCCGCTTCGGGGGAGGACCTCGACAACTGGGCGGACCTGATCGCCCGCACCGCCGCCGTCGAGCATCCTGTCTGGTACGAAAAGCGGGGTGACCTTGTCCACGTCCTGGAATCCACCAAGAACCCAGCCCACAGCAACACGCTGCTGGGACTGGACCAGGATGGCGTTGCGCGCGCGTACGGACGCATTTCCAAGAACCCTGAAGGGGACAAAGCCACAGGCATGGCGTGCGTGGATCCACAATGGCAGCGGCGCGGCGTAGGCTCCGCCGTGCTGCTCTGGCAGGAAGGGCAGACCCGCCGCCGTTTCGCAGCGGACAACGCCGCAGGGCATACGCAGGCACCGCCGCGGTTACGGGTCCAAACGGAGGAGCAGCACGAGCACCAGGCTGCGCTGCTGAAAGGCCACGGCTACGCGGCTGTGAGGTGGTTCAACGAAATGCACCGCCAACTCACCGTGGAGCTGCCCGCAGCGGTACTGCCACCCGGATTGAAACTGCGGACCCTCGAACCGGGCCTGTTCGAACCCGTGCGGCAGGCACACAACGACGCATTCCGCGACCACTGGGGCAGTGAACCCAGGGACAAGGAATCCTGGCGTTTCACCGTCGAGGAACCCACGGCCCGCCACGACCTCAGCGCAGTGGTCATGGACAGCGGTTCCGGGGAAGTGGCCGGGTACCAGTTGACCAGCCATGACCCTGCGTCTGCCCGGGAGCGGGGATACAAGGAGGGGTATACGGAACTTTTGGGTGTGAGGCGGGACTACCGGGGCAGGGGAATAGCCCAAGCCCTCCTGGCGGACGCCATGAAGCGGTATGCGGCCGCCGGTATGGACGTGGCTTCACTGGATGTGGACTCGGCCAATCCCACGGGAGCGTTGGAGCTGTATCTGGGAATGGGTTACGCCCCGGTGACCCGGAGTATGACGTGGGAGAGGATGCTTTAGCCGTCCACATCGTGCAAATGGTGGACCACGTCATGGAGGAAGTACCGCGAGAACGTCAGCACCGTGAAGGAGGATCCATTGCTGCGCGTTCCCGTCCGCGGCCAATCCTCCTCGTGAACCCGGGCAAAGGACTCCGCGATGGCGTTGCCCTCTGTCTCGAGCTCTTCGGCTACCGTCCGGGGATCAGCTGCCGAGTATCCGCCATCAATGGCGGCCTGGTCCTGGTCCCAGTTCTCGAACCTGGCGTCGTCCTCGGTCAGCATCAGGTTGAGCCGCTGGTCGAACAGGCTGAAAACGTCCCGGACATGGCACGCGTACTCAAGACCGGACCACGTTTGATCATCGGGCCGCACATCAACATCGTCCCGACGCAGGACCGCACGCCACCGGGGCAGCATGTTCACCACGATGCCTGGGACGGTGGCCGGGGTCACCGTTGAGGGATCAAAAAGGCACTCCGGACAGGGAGCAGTCAGCACCCAGGTCCAGTCTTTTTCGTCAGGAATGATTGGCATGCGGCCAGTCTAAGCTGCGGCGTCCCGTGAACAGTCCGGCGTCCCGAAAATGGCTGTCATTTTTGGATTTCTTCGCCACCGGCCCAGGAGTAAAGTTCGTTCCGGGAGGAGAGCCGGAAAAGAGAAAGAGATGCTCAAAGATCAGCAGGTTGGTGCCGTCTTACCGGCACAGGACATTGCCCGGGCGCGCGCTTACTACAGCGAGAAACTCGGACTTGAACCGGAGAACCCCGACGCCGACGACAACCTCCAGTACAGGTGCGGTGACGGGACGGGATTCTTCATTTATCAGACGCCGAACGCAGGCTCGGCGAAAAACACGCAGATGGGGTGGATGGTCACCGACGTCGCGGCCGCCGTTGCCGAACTGCGGGACAAGGGCGTGACGTTCGAAGACTACGATTTCCCCGGCCTGACAACAGAAAACGGCGTCGCCACCATGCCCGATGGCAGCGCTGCAGCGTGGTTCCTGGACAGCGAAGGAAACATCCTGAGCCTCAACCAGAACGGCTGATCAAACCAGGTTGTCTTAGCCGGCGACGTCGCTCCACGCCATGCTTGGCCCGATTGCTTCCACCGGCTGGGACAACGGAACACCCGAGCCATCACGGCGGCCGTGCTCATGGGGCAGTGCCCGCGCCACGCCTGCCAGTGACGAGGCCTTTGCAGGCCCATGCCCTGCCCATGCCATCAGCAGGGTGTCCTCGCCCTTAAGGAAGCGGTGCGCACGTACGCCACCCGTGGCGCGGCCTTTGACGGGATACTCTTCAAACGCTGTCACCTTCGCGGTTCCGGGGGCTGTGCCCGGGAGGGCGCCCACGGTCCCGGCAATGGTCACCACGACGGCGGCGGGATCGTCTGCGCGCACGGCGCCGAAGTGGATGACCTCGTCACCGGCAGCAAGCTTGATGCCAGCCATGCCTCCTGCCGTGCGTCCCTGCGGACGGACGGAGGACGCACTGAACCGAAGCAATTGGGCTTGCCTGGACACAAAGACGAGGTCGACGTCGTCCGCCTGCGCCGGTTCAACAGCGAGGACTGAATCCTTGTCCTTTAGGGCGATGATTTCCCAATCTTCGCGGTTCAACGGGTAATCCGGTTGGACGCGCTTCACGACGCCCTGCACCGTGCCAACAGCCAGAACGGAATCAAGGGGAACAAACGCCACCAGCGCCTCGCCCTTGAGCAACGTGATGAAGTCCTTGGCAGGTACGCCGCCTGCAAGGTTCGGCAGGCCGGAAACCGGGGGTAGAGCCGGCATGTCCATGACCTGCAGCCGCAGCATCCGGCCCTGGGACGTCACGGCGCCGATTTCGCCGCGGGCCGTGGTCTTCACCACGGAACGGAAGACATCGTGCTTGGCGCGCGGGCCGGCCTCGGCAAGCGGCTCCTGGTTCGAGGTGCGGGCCACCTGTCCCGAGACACTGAGCAACGCCCAGCACGGATCGTCCGGAATCTCCAGGGGCAGGGCAGCAGCCTTGCCCTTGGGCCCGGGGGTCGAGGCAGCCAAGGCGGCCGCCACTGTTGGCGAAACAGCCTCCGACTCCAACAGGACGGTGCGACGCGGCGTGCCGTACTTCTCGGCAATGACCGCCAGCTCGCCGGAGACCAGGTCCCGCAGCAGTTCATCGGAGGCCAGGATGGCTTCCAGGGCCTCAATCTCGCGGCGCAGCTCGTCCTGCTCCTTCTCCAATTCAAGCCGGGAGTACTTGGTCAGCTGACGGAGGCGCAGCTCCAGGATGTAGTTTGCCTGGATCTCGGTGAGGTCGTAGATGGACATGAGGCGCTCACGTGCTGCGGACGCTTCGTCCGAGGACCGAATGATCTGGATGACCTCGTCAATGTCCACGATCGCGATCAACAGGCCCTCCACCAGGTGGAGGCGGTCCTTCTTTTTGCCCAGGCGGAAGGCGGTGCGGCGGCGCACCACTGTGAGGCGGTGCTCCACGTACACCTGGAGCAGTTGCAGGAGCCCCAGGGTCTGGGGCTGGCCGTCCACCAGGGTGACGTTGTTGATGCCGAACGAATCTTCCATGGGCGAGTAGCGGTACAGCTGCTGAAGGACGGCGTTGGGGTTGAACCCGTTCTTCAGCTCAATGACCAAACGCAGGCCATGGTTGCGGTCGGTCAGGTCCACCACATCGCTGATGCCCGTGAGCTTCTTGGCGTTGACGGCGTCCTTGATCTTCTCGATCACCTTCTCCGGACCCACCATGTAGGGCAGTTCGGTCACCACCAGCCCGGTGCGTCGGGCCGAAAGCTGCTCCACTTCAACCTTGGCGCGGGTCTTGAAGGAGCCACGGCCCGTTGCGTAGGCATCCCGGATGCCGTCCAGGCCCACTATGCGGCCGCCGGTGGGCAGATCCGGCCCGGGGACGAACCTCATGATCTCTTCCAGCGTCGCGTCCGGGTTGGCAATCAGGTGCCGGGCCGCAGCGATCACCTCCACCAGGTTGTGGGGGGCCATGTTGGTTGCCATGCCCACGGCAATGCCGGTGGTCCCGTTCACCAGCAAGTTGGGGAACGCGGCGGGCAGGACATCCGGCTGCGTCAGCTGGTTGTCATAGTTCGGGACAAAGTCCACCACGTCTTCATCGAGGTGGTCCGTCATGGTCAACGCAGCAGCTGCCAGGCGGGCCTCGGTATAACGCGGGGCTGCCGGACCGTCGTCGAGTGAACCGAAGTTGCCGTGGCCGTCAATCAGAGGCAGGCGGAGGGAGAAGTCCTGGGCCATGCGGACCATGGCGTCGTAGATGGCGGCATCGCCATGGGGGTGCAGCTTACCCATGACCTCACCCACAACGCGGGCACTCTTGACATGGCCACGGTCAGGCCGCAGGCCCATATCAGCCATCATGTAAAGGATGCGGCGCTGTACGGGCTTCAAGCCATCACGGGCGTCAGGGAGGGCGCGCGAATAAATCACTGAGTAGGCGTACTCCAGGAAGGAGCCTTCCATCTCTGAAGTGACGTCAATATCTACGATGTTCTCGGTGAAATCGCCGAGGGGCTCGCCTTTGCGTGCGGAAGATTGGCTGCGGGCCATGGGGTCGGTAAATCCTCGAAAGTTGTCCTGCGGATGTTTTAGCTAGGCTAAGCCTATGGTGGATCAGTCCGGCGTCGGCATTTATCCGGAATATTGGGAGGCCGATGTCGTGCTGCGCGACGGCGGCACAGCCCACCTCCGCCCCATAAGACCCCAGGACGCAGAGGCCCTGCAGGCGTTCCATGCCGGTCAATCGCAGGCATCGATCTACATGCGGTTCTTCTCCTTCAAGCCCAGGCTCTCGGGCAAGGAAGTGAGGCGGTTCACCGAGGTGGACCACGTCAATCGCGTGGCCTTCGTGATCACCATCGGTGGGGAGATCATGGGAATCGGTCGCTATGACCGGCTGGATGATCCCACGGAAGCCGAAGTGGCCTTCAACATTTCCGACGCCCACCAGGGCCGGGGCATCGGCTCGATCCTCCTGGAACACCTGGCCGTGGCGGCCCGCGAAAACGGCATCCGGCGTTTCACGGCCGAAGTCCTGCCGGACAATCGCAAGATGCTGATGGTCTTCGCCGACGCGGGCTACGACCTCAAGCGCCAGTTCGACGATGGCGTGGTGTCAGTCGAGTTCAACATCGACCCCACCGAGAAATCCCGTGCCGTGATGGAGTCACGTGAGCACCGCGCCGAGGCAAGAAGCGTCCGCGACCTCTTGTCGCCGTCGTCCATCGCCGTTATCGGAGCCAGCAGGAAGTGGGGAGCCGTGGGCTCCCAGCTGCTGGAACACATCATTGAAGGTGGATTCAAAGGGCCGGTCCATGCCGTCAACCCGGAAGCCTTCGAACTGGCCGGGATGATGTCCTTCGCCAAGCTTTCGGATATCCCCGATCCCGTCCAACTGGCCATCATCGCCGTGCCCTACGACGAAGTCCCCAAGGTAGTGGATCAGTGCGCCGCAGCCGGCGTCAGAGGCCTGGTGGTGGCCACTGCCGGGTTCGCGGACGACGGCGAACGAGGCTTGGCACGCCAGCACGAGCTGGTGCGTCGCGCCAGGGCCAACGGCATGCGCGTGGTGGGACCCGAATCGCTGGGAATCCTCAACACCCACCCGGACGTTTCCCTCAACGCCTCCATGGCACCCACCATGCCGCCGCGGGGGAGCCTCGGCCTTTTCAGCCAGTCCGCCGCCGTTGGGGTGGCGGTCTACGCGGCCGCCAGCCGCCGTCACCTCGGCTTGTCGTCGTTCCTCTCCGCCGGCAACCGGGCCGACGTCTCCGGCAACGACGCCATGCAGTACTGGGAAGACGACGCCGACACCTCCGCAGTGGGCCTCTACCTGGAATCCATCGGCAATCCCCGCAAATTCTCCCGCCTGGCACGCCGCCTGTCCCGGAACAAGCCGGTCATTGTTGCCAAGTCCGACGTCACCGGACTGACCCTCCCGCCAGGACATGAAGTCCGCACCACCCAGGCACCAGGGGCCGCCGTGGATGCCATGATGCGCCAAGCCGGCGTGATCAGGGTGGAAACAATTGAGCAACTCATGGACATCGCCCAGATAGTCTCCTCACAGGAACTGCCCAAGGGCCCCGGAGTGGCGGTCCATTCCAACTCAGTAGCCTTGGCCAGGGTGGTCACCGACACCTCCAATGCCCTGGGATTGGAGATCAAGCGCGTGGTCACCGACGTGGACCTGGACGCCGGCATGTCCCTGGCCCTGCCCGCTTTTCAGGCCAGCCTCCGCCAAAGCCTGACGGACGACGCCGTGCACGCAGTGGTCGCCGCGCTGCTGCCCGCCCGTGGGCTCACTGTGGAGGCGCTCGCCGCAGTCCTTGCAGAGTGCGCTGCCGAGGCAGGCAAACCCGTAGTGGCCGTCTTCACCGGCATCCTGGACCCTGCCATCCATGCCGAAGGAATGGTGGGGCCACGTAACGGCGCCCTCCTTCCTTGCTACTCCAACGTGGGAGCTGCCGTGGCCGCCATCGCAGCGGTGGTGCGTTACGCCCAGTGGCGGGACCGCGATCAGGGTCTCTTTGTTGAGCCTGCCGGCTGCGATGCCGAGGCCACCCATGAGGCATTGGCGGCCATGCTGGCCGGTGTCACCGGAGAGAAAATCAGGAAGCTCGACGCCGGTGCTGCAGCAGCTTTGTTGGCCGGCTACGGCATCGAGGTGGTGCCCACCATCGGTTTCAGAACGCCGGAGGAAGCTGTAGAGGCCGCCGAAACGGTGGGGTGGCCCGTGGTGTTGAAGACCACCGATCCTGCCCTCCGTCACCGGCTGGACCTGGGCGGAGTCCGGCTGGATATCCAGGATCCGGCGTCCCTGCGCCAGAACATCGAACAGATGCGGCGCGCTTTGGAGCCCTACGGGTCGCCCGCCCTTGAGGTCCAAGCCATGGCCCCCGTCGGACAGGCCTGCACCTTCCGGGCCATGGAAGATCCGCTGCTGGGACCCGTGGTGTCCTTCGGCCTGGCCGGTGACGCCGTCAATCTCCTGGATGACTGGGCGCACCGGGTTCCGCCGCTCTCGGCAGCTGACCTGCACGACCTCATCCGATCGCCCAGGGCCTCCAGGAAGCTCTTTGGCTACCAGGGGTTGCCTGCTGTGGACATTGAAGCGTTGGAGGACGTGGCGGCGCGGCTTGCCAAGCTCAAAGATGACCACCCGGGCATTGCGCTGGTGGAGTTCAACCCTGTTTTGGCAGGACCCGCCGGGGCCATCATCCTGGGCGCGGACGTGTGGATCGGCAACGCGGCCCAACGGACCGACAGTGCCCGCCGGGCCATGCGTGGTTAGTCACAGCACGGTGCTCCACAGTTAGGAAGTCACCCGGCGATCTGTGAAAATGGGTGAATGAGCACCCAGTCTCCGACGCCTCAATCCCGTCCGTCCACCACCGGGCACAACCACAATGCGCAGGGCCAAAGCCTGGAACAAGCACTCCAACAGGCCGCCTTCTACCCGCGGATGGTGGCAGACGTCGTCGACGACGCTTTGGACGGGCGTGAGTGCCTCTCCCACCTGGTCCACCTGGAGACCCACTTTGACCGTGCCGAGGTCCGGCGCCACATCACGGTACTGGTGCTCACCGAGGACATGCTGGTGATTACGCATGTTGACGACCAGCAGTTGGACGAGGCCGGCGAGCAAATCGTGGCCCAGGTGTCCACTGAGTCCGTGCCGGTCTCCCAGATCCGCTCCGTGGTGCTCAGCTACATGTATTCCCAGCCGCAGAACTACAAGTCGTCCGATCCCGTCCGGGAAATGACTGTGTCCATAGCCTGGTCCGGCGGCCAACGGCTGGACATGGGACCCGCCAGTTGCGGTGATCCGCAGTGCGAGGCCGATCACGGGTACACCGGCACCATTGCCCAGGAAGACATCGTCCTGCGCATCAGTGCCGAAGCCGACGGTCTCCAGGCTGTTCAGGATGCCAAGCTTTTTGCCCGTGCCCTCCGCGCGGTCAACACGGGAAACCCGGCGCCCGTCCAACACGCCACCATTCCCGCGCCCAGGCCCCGTTCCGGCGTATTCAGCAACCGGCTGAGCCGCGGTCACCAGCGTTGAGCGATCCTGCGGACAACCACCCCGGCACTGCGGCAGGACAGGGGCCGGAGCTTCCGTCGCCTCCGCTGTACGGCAGTAAATCCATAGCGGAAGTCTTCACAAGCTCTGCCGCGGCCCTCGGCTTGCCGGGCTTCGCCAATCATCTTGGCCTGCCACCGGCACAGCGTATTTGTGTTGTGCTTGCCGACGGCTTGGGCCGGAACCTGCTCAAGCAGAAGTCGTCCCACACCCCGTTCCTGCGCTCCGTGCTGGCCCAGGGGCAGGGCAGCATCCCCACGTGGATTGACGCGGCTTTCCCCAGCACCACGGCAGCATCACTGGCCAGCCTGGGGACGGGCCTGCCGGCCGGGCAACACGGCATGGTGGGCTACGACGTCCTGGATCCCGCGCAGGACAAAGTGGTCAACCTCTTGGGGAACTGGGACGCACAGGTTGACCCCGCCCAGTGGCAACCCCATCCCACCGTGTTCGAGCAAGTGGCCTCAGAGCTTGATGTTGTGACTGTCAGCCTTCCCCAGTTCGGGAATTCACCCATGACGCAGGCAGCTCTGCGCGGCGGCCGCTTCATTGGGGGAAACAGCCTCCACGCGCGCACCGCCGCCGCCGCCGAGGCCATGTCCGCGGGAAACAAAACCCTGATGTACTTCTACGTCAATGAGTTGGACAAGGCGGGCCACCGGTACGGCTGCCAGTCCGACAGATGGGAACACCAGCTGGAAGAACTCGATTCCACGGTCAAGAGGCTCGCCGCCACACTGCCGCAGGGAACGTCCATCCTGCTCACGGGAGACCATGGCATGCTGGACGTGCCCGAATCCCAGCGCCTTGACTACTCCGCTGACGCGGCCCTGGTGGCCGGTGTACGGCATACGGCGGGCGAGCCGCGCATGGTGCACCTCTACCTGGAGCCCGACGCCGCAGCCGGGCACACGGAGGCCCTGCTGGCTGCCTGGCGCAAGCGCTTTGGCGAACGGATTTGGGCGTTCAGCAGGGATCAGGCGATCAGCGCCGGGTTGTTTGGCGACGTCAGCACTGAAGTCCGGCCCCGGATAGGCGATGTGATGATCGCCGCCCGGGACACGCTGGCTTTGTACGACACGCGCCGCGTGCGCCCCACGTCCCTGGAAGTGGTGGGCCAGCACGGCTCGCTGACCAAGGCAGAGCGCGAGGTGCCTTTCCTGCATTTCACCGCCGCCGGCAAAAAGGGCAAGCGTGGCTGAACTGATTTTCTTTTCGGGCACCATGGACTGCGGTAAGTCCACGCTTGCCCTGCAGATGGATTACAACCACCGGGCCCGCGGTCGTGGGGGATTGCGGTTCAGCTGCAACGACCGCGCAGGGGATTCCACCATCTCCAGCAGGCTGGGCCTCCAGACCGATGCCGTGGAAGTGGAGGACACCACCGATTTTTGGGAAGAAGTGGTGGTTCGGCGCACCAGTGGACTCCGAGTGGATTACCTTATCTGCGACGAAGCCCAGTTCTACACGCCCCCACAGGTTGAACAGCTGGCCCGCGTGGTGGATGAGATGGACGTGGATGTCTTCGCGTTCGGCATCACCTCGGACTTCCGGACCAGGTTGTTCCCGGGCTCCCAGCGGCTCATTGAACTGGCAGACAAAGTCCAGGTGCTGCAGGTTGAGGCATTGTGCTGGTGCGGCCGGAGGGCTACCCAGAACGCCCGCACGCTCAACGGCATCATGGTGGTGGAGGGTGAACAGGTCATGGTGGGGGACGTCGCGCCCGGCGCCGCTGATCCGGGAACCGTGGGCTATGAAACGCTGTGCCGCCGGCACTATATGCGCAGGGTCACCGCGCATGGTGCCAATGTGATGGCAGCGGGCGCAGACCAGCCGTTGCCTTTCGACATCGACGCCTGTTTGTGGCCGGGGGCCAGCTAGTCTCCCCGGGCTCCGAACACAATCTCATCCCAGCTGGGGATACTGGACCGCTTGGGCCTGGATGGCTGCCGTTCGGCAGGTGCTTCCCCTTCTTTTGACGCCGGGGCTTCCTTTGCGCCGGACGTGGGGGTGTCGTCGGACGGCGATCCATCCCCTGCGTCTCCCGCAGATGCCGTGTCCTCGGTGGGCGCCGCTTCGGTGGGCAACGCTTGGGTGGATCCGCCGCCCAGGAGCTCATCCAAGCCCGCAGGCTTACGGCCTGCCAGCGAGGTCACCGGGCGCAGCGGACTGGCCACTACTGTGATTTCCCGGGTTTCGGTGCTGACTCCGTTATGAAGCTTCAGGGCATCGTCAGGTTCGTCATCGTGATGCCGTGGCGCCAGGCTTAGCCTCGACAACATGGAGTGACGTTCCTTCCGGCCCGTTTCTTCGGCCGCTGGTGCAGCTTCTTGTTCCTCGGGTTCGGTTGCATCACTTACTGCAGCCTGCTCGTCGCCGGGCCGCGGATGCGCAGCAGGGACGTTGCTCAATAAAACAGCCAGGGCATCGTCGGCGTCCTCGTCCACGCCCAGCCGCTGCCCGCGGCGGGAGCGGAGCATTTCCAACAGGCTGTCCGAGTCCTTGGCGGCAGTCCGTGCTGCGGACTCGGCATCGCTCTCAATGTCGAAAGGCCGGTCGGAGACCGCTGCCAGCCTGCGGGCCGGAACCGGTCCGTCCAAAGGCTCCAGCTCGCTGAGTTGCTGCGCCCAGCGGTTGGCGTTCTGAAGGGATTTGCGTTGGGGGCTGAAAGTCCACATGGCGGGTGGTTCCTCGCCGATGCTGCCGTGGGTGCCTTGCGCTTCCTCGAAACGCGCGACGACGGTCCACGAACCGTCCGGACGGCGCCAGGAATCCCATTCCACCGTGGAGGTATCGATGCCGTGGGCGGAAAGACGGTGGTCCACCATGTCGCCGAGAGTGGCAGGAGCGTCCCCAAAAGCTGATCGGTACATGTCCTGTCCACCGGCGGGTGAGGCCACCTCGATGGCCCGCGCCTGGCGGACCACGTACTCGCGCTCAGCCAGGACGGGTCCTTCATAACGCTGGACGTTGGCCAGGGGGAGCCCGGACAACTCAGCGACTTCCGCAGCGGTTGCGCCGCTGCGGATCCTGGCTTGGATGTCCCGCGGGGACATAACAATGGGGGTATTGGACGCCCGTGCCGCCACTTGGGCAGGGGTCCGGCTCGCTGCAGCCCGGAGGGCCTCGTCGATGGGGAGCTGGAACATGGCGCCACCAGGGCCGCTCAGGAGCAGATGTCCGCCATCGTCGTGGACGCCTACCAGTCGTAGATCCTGCATAACACCCTCCACCACATGGCATAACTGACAGTCGAAACTCTGCCACCAGCTGCGCTCTTTTCCTACTAGGTGCAAGGGCGTGCCGTGATATTGCCCCTGAAGTCTGGTGATCGTGGGTTCGCCGGGTGCGCATACCTCTGGACAACCGCGTGGCATGGGAGGAAAATCTGGCCGATACCGGGCAGGGACCTGACAGTTATGGAGGAGGGAGCTGCACAATGGCTAAGGATTACGATGCGCCCCGCAAAACCGAAGAGGATGCCGGCGCGGACTCCATTGAGGAGCTGAAGACACGGCAGCCCGGGAAGCAATCACCGGCAGTTGACGTCGATGAAGCCGAACTGGCCGATGCCTTTGAATTGCCCGGAGCGGACTTATCCGGCGAGGAGCTCCTGATCCAGGTACTGCCTCCCCAAGCGGATGAATTCACGTGCTTCAACTGTTTCCTGGTCAAGCACAGGTCCCAGATGGCTGCCGAGCGTGGAGGACATTTGTACTGCCGGGAGTGCGAAAGCCAGGAGTGAAGCCCTTTACTTGGCGTTGGTCAACGCCGACACCAGTTCCTCCGGCCGGCGGGAGGAGGCCAGCCAGTACGGCGTGCGGTCTGCCGGATCGGTGATTTCAATCTTCACCACGGGGTCGATCCAGCCGCGGAAGCACATGTAGGCCAGTCCGTTCAGGCGGGGCCCGCGCTCCGCGGTGGCCTCGCCCTTCCTGAAAGCTTCTGCAGAGCCCACGAATTTGCGCTCGATGCTGGCCCTGCCCACCCGGACCGAGTCCTCAGTGACTGAGATCGTGGGGGTGGACAGCACCAACATGGTGGTCATGATGGCCAAGAGGGCAAGGGCGGCGATGATTCCGGCCGTGGCGCTGATGGGGCCGAACATGAGCAGTCCGGCGCTCGAAAGCCCCACCACAACAATCCAGATCCACACTGATGGCCACAGCTTTTCGCTGTACAGGACCCCCGGGGTGGAGGAAGAGTTCCGGGCAGGCACGGGGGAGGACTGGTCAGGCGTAGGCATGGCCCCAGCTTATCGGTCCATCGGGTGCCCCGTAGAATGGAGGACTGTGAGCAACGAGACCACAGCAATCAATTCCGAAGCAGCCGCGGCAGATGCCGCTGGCAGTGCTACCACCACGGCATATGGTGCCCCTACCTTGGCTGTCCAGCTGAAAATGCTCGACGACGGGCTGGAAGCACCCTCCTACGCGCACCCGGGCGATGCCGGTGCGGACTTGCGGGCCCGTCAGGACGTCTTCCTGGCTCCGGGTGAGCGGAAGCTGGTTCCTACCGGCGTCTCCATGGCCTTGCCTGACGGCTTCGTGGCACTCATCCATCCCCGTTCCGGACTGGCCACCAAGCACGGGCTGACGGTTGTCAACGCCCCGGGAACCGTGGATGCAGGCTACCGCGGTGAGATTGCCGTGACGCTCTTGAACACTGACCAAGAGCATGCCATTTCCCTCAAGCGCGGCGATAGAATTGCACAAATGGTGATCCAGCGCGTGGAGTACGCACGGTTCGTCCCCGTTGAGAACCTGGACGATTCTGTCCGCGGAGCCGGTGGCTTTGGTTCCACCGGTGGCTTCGGTGAACCGCATTCCCCGGCTGGTCGCTAGGACCGGTGGGCCATCCGCATTGCAGGTGTTCGGCCCGGTTGCGGTTTACTTGGGGATAGACCACTACTAAGGAGAAAATCCCATGCTTTTTGGGCGCGGCAAGAAGTCCAAGGACGAACAGTCGGAGACCTCCGGCACCACCGAAGAATCAGGTGCCACCGCCGAAAGCCAGGCGCCGGGTGACGGTGCTGTCCGCGGGGACTTCCGTCTTGACAAGGGTCCCTTGGACATTGACGAAGTAGAAGACCGGGACGGGTACGTCGATCTTGGTGCACTTCTCATTGCTCCTGCTGAGGGACTGCAGCTCAGGCTTGAGGTGGAAGAAGCCACGCAGCGCGTCGTGGCCGTCACGCTGGACCTGGAGGGTTCCAGCCTGCAGCTCCAGGCTTTTGCGGCGCCGCGTTCTGAAGGCTTGTGGGACGAGATCCGCGAGCAGATCACCCAGTCCGTGGTCAGCCAAGGTGGAGAAACCGAAGAGATCGCCGGAACCTTCGGTCCCGAACTGGTAGCCAAGCTGCCGGCGGAAGCGGCCGACGGCAGCAAGGGATTCCGGGCAGCGCGCTTCATGGGCGTCGATGGTCCGCGCTGGTTCCTCCGGGGAGTCCTCGGGGGAGCGGCAGCCCTGGAACGGGAGGCCGCAGCCAGCCTGGAAGAACTGTTCCGCCGGGTTGTGGTGGTGCGCGGGGACAACCCCATGCCTCCACGCGAACTCCTGCAGCTGCGCCTTCCCAAGGACGCTGCCGTACCGGGTCAGGGCAGCGCACCCCAGGAGGCGCCGGCCATGGAGCAGCCTGAGCGGGGTCCGGAGATCACGCAGATTGGCTGACCCGTCCAACCGCACGCCCCTGCCAGGTGAGGGGGAAGGCGTGCGGGACCTCCCGGCACGCGGCAGGGCGTCCTGCACGGGCTTCATCGAATCGGTGACGCACCAACCGCCCAGCCAGCAGCCGTTCTTCTCGGCCGTGGTGGTGGACGTCCTGCAACCCGGCGGCCAGAGTGCGGCTTCCACAAAGGGCGGCCGGAAAACCATGGATCGGCTCCGTGTGATCTGGCTGGGACGAACCCGTGTTCCCGGCATCGAGGCCGGGGTCCGGCTTCGACTCAACGGCATGGTCACGCAGGTGGATGGACTTCCCGCCATGTTCAATCCGCGTTACGAAATTCTTTCCCGTCAGGAGCACCTATGACCGCGGCCAATGGATCAGAACCCCAGGACAACGGCAGGCCCAGCGCCGGCTCCGGCCCGGGAATCCCTGAGCTGGCCGCAGGCTATGCGGAGAAAGCGGGTATCCAGCGCAACAGCGCCGGGCACGTGGACATGCTGAAGTCCGCGGGCGGCGTCCAAGGAGTCGCCGAAAGCATTGTCCCAGGGCTGGTATTCCTCATTGCTTTTACCGTTACCAAGGATCTGACACCGGCCCTTGTGGCAGCCCTGGCGTCGGCGGCAGTCTTTACCGTCGCCAGGCTCATCCAGCGGCGTCCCCTGACGCAGGCCCTGGCAGGTGTGGTCGGCGTCGGAATTTCTGCCTGGCTGGCAAACACCACGGGCAAGGCAGAGGACTTCTACGTCCCTGGGTTCTTCACCAACGGGGCCTACATTGTGGCCATGGTGCTCTCAATCGTCCTGAAGTGGCCCATTGCCGGACTCCTGTTCGGCTTTGTCCGCAACGAGGGCCTTGAGTGGCGCAAGGATCCAGTGCGGCTTCGCGCCTACCAACTGGGAACCTGGATTGTGGTGGCAGTGCTCGCTTTGCGCCTGGCGGTGCAGATACCCCTCTACTTCATGGGGGAAGAGGGGCTGACCGCGTTGGCCACCACCAGGTTGCTGATGGGGGCTCCGTTGTACATCCTGGGACTGTGGGTGGCGTGGTTGGTCACCAAACCGGCAACTCAGCCGTCGAAGCCGTCGTCCTCTGACAGCTGATCCGCGGCTCCTCCTGAAGCGTTCTCACCGTACTCGGAGGACGGCGAGAGCAAGGCCCTCAGGCCGTCCTCCGCGGCAATTGTGGTGACGAAGAACAGTTCATCCCCGCCGTCCAGGACATCATCACGGGTTGGGGTGATGGGCGCTTGGTCGCGGAGGATGGCCACCAGCGTCGAATCCTCGGGCCATTCGATGCCACCCACAGTACTTCCAATCACATGGGAGTCGTGGGGGACGGTGAACTCCACGATGGAGGCTACGCCGGTCTGCAGCGTCAGCAACCGGACAATATCACCGATTTCCACTGCTTCTTCCACCAGCGCCGTCATGAGCTGGGGGGTGTTGACGGCAACGTCCACGCCCCAGGAGTCATTGAACATCCAGTCGTTCTTGGGGTTGTTGACGCGCCCAACGGTGCGGCCCACGCCGAATTCGGTTTTGGCCAGCAGTGACACCACCAGGTTGACTTTGTCGTCACCGGTAGCGGACACCACGACGTCGGCGTCCTCCAGTTTGGCGTCCTGCAGGGTGCTGAGTTCGCAGGCATCGCCAACCAGCCACCGGGCACCCCGCAGGCCACTCCGGCCGATGACTTCCGGTTTCAGGTCGATCAGCAGGATCTGGTGCTTGTGGGCCAGGAGTTCCCTGGCAATGGACGAACCGACGCTGCCGGCGCCAACAATCACAACTTTCACTACATCTCCTTGGCGGGTGCTTTGGCGAGGATCCGGGTGGTCTCGGAGGTTCTGTCCAGGCTCACCATCGCGTGGACGGTGTCGCCTTCCTGGTAGGACGTACCGGTCTGGGGGAGCAGGCCTTCGCCGAACCGGGTGAGGAAAGCGATGCGGATCCCGGAGGCTGCTTCGATCGAGGAGATGCTGTGTCCGATCCAGGCCTCATGCAAATCAACTTCGGCCAGGACAAGCCGGCCGGAGGGCTCCCTGTAGTCGCCTGCCAGGTGCTGCTCAGGAAGGATGCGTCGGAGGACCTGGTCCGCGCTCCACCGCACGGCCGCCACCGTGGGAATGCCCAGGCGCTGGTAGATTTCCGCGCGGCCGGGATCGTAGATGCGGGCAACAACATGGCCCACGTGGAACGTCTCCCTGGCCACGCGTGTGGCCAGGATGTTGGAGTTGTCACCGCTGGAAACCGCAGCGAAAGCGTAGGCCTCTTCCACGCCGGCCTGCTTGAGGGTTTCACGGTCGAAACCGACGCCGGTGACCTTGCGGCCGGAGAAGGTGTTGCGCAGGCGGCGGAAGGCCCGCTCATCCTGGTCGATGATGGCCACTGAATGTCCGGCATCTTCCAATGTGTGCGCCAGGGTTGCACCAACACGCCCGCAACCCATGATCACGAAGTGAGCCACCGTGTCTCCTCATTTGTGTTGTCCGACCTGAACGATATGACTTTACCGCCGCTGCGGTGCACCGCAGGCCAGCGCCGTCATGACATCCCTGTGGATTCAGAGTAGCTTTGCGGAGTGCTGACAATTCTGAATGCCGCGAAGCGGGTTTTGGTGGGAAGGCCGGTCCGGAACGACCGCCTGGCCCATACCCTGTTGCCCAAGCGCATCGCTTTGCCCATCTTCGCCTCGGACGCGCTGTCTTCCGTTGCCTATGCTCCCGATGAAATCCTGCTCACGTTGGCCCTTGCAGGGGTGAGTGCAGTAGCCTTTTCGCCCTTGGTGGGCTTGGCTGTCATGGTGGTCTTGCTCACGGTTGTGGCGTCCTACCGCCAGAACGTCCATGCCTATCCTTCCGGCGGCGGCGATTATGAAATTGCCAACGTCAACCTGGGGAAGTACGCAGGCCTGACGGTGGCCTCGGCACTCCTGGTGGACTACGTCCTCACGGTTGCAGTCTCCATGTCCTCCGCCGCAGCCTATGTCACCACTGCCATCCCCTCGCTGCATGGACAGCAGGCCCTCATAGCCACCATTGGCGTGGTGATCCTGGCCTTGGTGAACCTTCGGGGGATCAAGGAAGCGGGCTCGGTCTTCGCCGTTCCCACCTACATCTTTATGGCGTCCATCCTGGGCATGACGGCAGTGGGCATCTACCAGTTCTTCACCGGGCAGTTGGGTGAGGCCCAATCCGCCAACTTTACGATCGTGCCGCAGTCCGGCTTTGATGAGGGCCTGGTGGGGCTTGCCGGCGCTTTCCTGCTTCTCAGGGCTTTCTCCTCAGGCGCAGCGGCACTGACCGGCGTGGAAGCCATCAGCAACGGCGTGCCCAATTTCCAGAAGCCCAAGAGCAAGAACGCCGCCACCACCCTGCTGCTGCTGGGCGCCATTGCCGCCGCGATGCTGGCCGGAATTCTCTTCCTGGCCAACGCCACCAAGGTCCACATTGTCCTTGACCCTGCCACGGAGTTCCTGGTTGACGGCAAACCGCTGCCCGAGGGCTACATCCAGAACCCTGCCATCAGCCAGATTGCCGACACCATTTTCGGTGCAGGCTCCATTCCGTTCTACATCGTGGTGGCCGCCACCGGTGTGATCCTTGTTTTTGCCTCCAACACGGCATTCAACGGCTTCCCCGTCCTGGGCTCCATTCTGGCCCAGGACGGCTATCTTCCCCGCCAACTCCGGACACGCGGAGACCGTCTCGCGTTCAGCAACGGCGTCCTTGCCTTGGCGGCGGGAGCGTTGGTGCTGATCCTTTCCTTCAACGCCGATGTCACCAAATTGATCCAGCTGTACATTGTGGGTGTCTTTATCTCGTTCACGGCCAGCCAGCTGGGCATGGTCCGGCACTGGGGGCGTGAACTGAAGCTGGCCCGCGACAAAGCTGTCCGCCGCCGGATGATCAAGTCCCGCACCATCAACATGGTGGGTTTCGGCATGACCGCACTGGTGCTGGTCATCGTGTTGATCACCAAGTTCGAACAAGGCGCGTGGATCGCCCTGTTGGCCATGTTCATCCTGTTCCTCATCATGTGGAGCATCCGCGCCCACTACGACAATGTGGCCAAGGAACTGGCAGTGGACGAGGACTCGTCCCCCAGGGCGCTGCCCACCCGGGTGCACGCCGTCCTCCTGGTCTCCCACGTCCGCAAGCCCGTCCTCAGGGCCTTGGCCTACGCCCGGGCTTCCCGGCCCTCGCGCCTGGATGCGATCACGGTGGACATCAACTCGGAGGAGACCGAACACACCGTCCGTGATTGGGAGAAACTGGAAATCCCCGTCCCGTTGACGGTGCTGGCCAGCCCGTACCGCGAGACGGTGACGCCCATCATGGATTACATCAAGAACATGCGCCGCGACTCTCCCCGGGACCTGATCGTTGTCTACATCCCGGAATATGTTGTGGGTAAATGGTGGGAACAACTGGTTCACAACCAGACCGCACTCAGAATCAAGACGAGGCTCCACTTTGAACCCGGAGTCATGGTCGCCAGCGTTCCCTGGCAGCTGAAATCGTCCGAAGAAGCAAAGGCACTGCAGGATACCTAAATGACCTCCCACAGCAATTCCCCCCATGCCCACGCCAGCGAGGGCCAGGGTGACCCCGGTTCGGAACTCGTGGTGGAGGTCGGTCCCATCGCCCATGGCGGCCACTTCGTCGCCCGCCATGAAGGCCGGGTCATCTTCGTCCGGCACGGCATCCCCGGCGAGAAAGTCCGGATCCGTTTGACCGACTCAGGCGACTCGTCGCGCTTCTGGCGTGCCGACGTCGTCGAGGTCCTTGAGGCCTCACCCGACAGGGTCAAGCACTTCTGGAAACCTGCCGATGCACTGTCCTCGTGGCACCGCGGCGGTCCGCCCGTGGGCGGCGCCGAGCTGGGGCACATTTCCCTGCCCCGGCAGCGGGAACTCAAAGCGGAGGTGCTGGCCGAACAACTCAAGCGGCTTGCCGGCGTCGAGCTCACTACCAGCGTGGAAGCTGTGGGGGAGTCCGACGACGGACTCGGCTGGCGTACCCGTGCCGGCTTTGCGGTCACTCCCCAAGGACGCTTGGGAATGCATGCGCACCGCTCGGATGTGGTGCTGCCCGTCAAGGACATGCCGTTGGCGCATCCGGGCATCAACGAGTTGAGGCTGTGGGACCTGGATCTGTCCGGGTTGGCTCGTGTTGAGGTCGCGGTACCGGCAAACGGCTCCCGTCCGTTGGTACTTCTCGCACCGCTGGAGGGAACCAGCCCCAAGAGGCTGCACAGCATCGTTTCCCAGCTGCCGCACGACGTGTCAGTGGCCAGCTTCGACCCCTCCAAGGGTGAGGTGCTGCAACTCCGCGGACGGACCTGGGTGCAGGAGACTGCGGCGGGACACCAATACCGGGTCACCGGTGAGGGTTTCTGGCAGATCCACAAGGACGCCCCGGACACCCTGGTCAGTGCCGTCAGCGGATACCTGGCTGACGGGGGTTACCTGCACCCGGGAGCGGCCGTAGCGGACCTGTACGCCGGAGCGGGACTCTTCACGGCGCCGCTGGCGGATGCTGTGGGCGAAACGGGCTCCGTACTGTCGGTGGAGGGTTCGCCCGGAACAAGCCGTGACGCCCGCAAGAATCTCCACGGCCAACCCCAGGTGGACATTGTCCAGGGGCGCGTGGAGAGGGTGCTTCATCAGAGCGAGCGTTCCTTCGATGCACTGGTCCTGGACCCACCCCGTGTGGGAGCAGGCAAGGCCGTGGTCAAGCAATTGATGGCAACAGGTCCCCGTGCAATCGCTTATGTGTCCTGCGATCCCGCCTCATTTGCGCGTGATCTGGGTTACTTCCAGAATGGCGGCTGGCAATTGAAATCGCTGCGGGCGTTCGATTTGTACCCCCATACCCACCATCTGGAAACTGTGGCACTGATCGTGCCGTCCACCTGACCCCGGAGGCCTTGCGCGCCGCTTGATGCGGGCAAGGCCGAGGGTTTCCACCTGCGGGGGTGCTGCACTCACGCAATGGACAGGTATGCCACTACGATGGCTTTAGTAGTCCCGCCCCGCGCAGTTCCGCACCGCGGACCGGGGTGACCAAGAGAAAGTGCCGCCCGGCTAAGTAAGGTGCGCCTAACTGGCTAGCGGCCAACCACGCGACAAAGATGAAACTGTTGCGAGAGGAGTCCTGCCATGAGCACTGTGGACAGCTTCGGTTCCAAAGGCGTACTGAATGTAGCCGGCACCGATTATGAAATTTTCCGGTTGAACTCCGTAGAAGGCGCAGACAGCCTTCCGTTCAGCCTTAAGGTATTGCTTGAAAACCTCCTGCGGACTGAGGATGGCGCCAATATAACGGCAGACCACGTCCGCGCCCTGGCCGGTTGGGATCCCAACGCGGAGCCCGATACGGAAATCCAGTTCACTCCGGCCCGAGTCATCATGCAGGACTTCACCGGCGTTCCCTGCATTGTTGACCTCGCCACCATGCGTGAGGCTGTGAAGGAACTTGGCGGCGACCCCACGCGCGTCAACCCGCTGGCTCCGGCCGAAATGGTCATCGACCACTCCGTCCAGATCGACGCTTTCGGCAACTCCGGCGCACTGGAGCGCAACATGGAGATCGAATACCAGCGCAACGGTGAGCGTTACCAGTTCCTCCGTTGGGGCCAGACCGCCTTCAACGACTTCAAGGTTGTCCCCCCGGGAACCGGTATTGTCCACCAAGTCAACATCGAGTACTTGGCCCGCACCGTCATGACCCGCGAGGTCGACGGCGTTCTGCGCGCCTACCCTGACACGTGCGTCGGTACCGACTCGCACACCACCATGGTCAACGGCCTGGGCATCCTGGGCTGGGGCGTTGGCGGCATCGAGGCTGAGGCAGCAATGCTCGGCCAGCCCGTTTCCATGCTGATTCCCCGCGTTGTTGGCTTCAAGCTCAAGGGCAGCATTCCTGCGGGCGCCACCGCTACGGACGTCGTGCTGACCATCACCGAGATGCTCCGCAAGCACGGTGTTGTTGGAAAGTTCGTGGAGTTCTACGGCGAGGGCGTTGCAGCTGTGCCGCTCGCCAACCGCGCCACCATCGGCAACATGAGCCCGGAATTCGGTTCCACGGCGGCCATGTTCCCCATCGACGACGTCACGCTCGACTACCTGCGCCTCACCGGCCGCTCCGAGGACAACGTGGCTTTGGTGGAGGCTTACGCCAAGGAACAGGGCCTGTGGCACGATCCTTCGCGTGAACTGCGCTTCTCTGAATTCCTCGAGCTGGACCTGTCCACCGTGGTTCCTTCCATCTCCGGCCCCAAGCGTCCCCAGGACCGCATTGAGCTCACCGATGCCAAGGAGCAGTTCCGCAAGGACATCCACAACTACGTCTCCATCGAAGACGGCAGCGTTGATGAATCCCTGGACGAGTCCTTCCCGGCGTCGGACGCACCGTCCTTCACCCATGCAGACTCGCACACCACCGAAACCAGCCGGGTCCTTTCGGCTGCCAACGGCGCGCACGGACGTCCGTCCGATCCCGTCAAGGTGACAACGGCCGATGGCCGCGAGTTCGAACTGGACCACGGTGCAGTGTCGATCGCATCGATCACCTCCTGCACCAACACCTCCAACCCTTCCGTCATGCTTGCGGCCGCCCTGCTGGCACGCAACGCCGTGGACAAGGGCCTCACCTCCAAGCCGTGGGTCAAGACCTCCGTGGCCCCTGGTTCGAAGGTTGTCACCGAGTACTACGACAAGTCGGGACTGACTCCCTACCTGGAGAAGCTTGGCTTCTACATTGTGGGTTACGGCTGCGCCACCTGCATCGGTAACTCCGGCCCGCTGGAATCGGAAATCTCCGAGGCCATCCAGGCCAACGACCTCTCCGTGACGGCTGTTCTTTCGGGTAACCGCAACTTCGAAGGCCGCATCAACCCGGACGTCAAGATGAACTACCTGGCGTCCCCGCCGCTGGTCATCGCCTACGCACTTGCCGGATCCATGGACTTCGACTTCGACACCGATGCCCTTGGCACCGACCCCGAGGGCAACGAGGTCTTCCTGAAGGACATCTGGCCGAACCCCACCGAGGTGCAGGAAGTCATCGACTCCTCCATCGACGAAGGCATGTTCGCCAAGGGATACGAGGGTGTCTTTGATGGGGACGATCGCTGGAAGGCGCTCGATACCCCCGCCGGCGATACTTTCGCCTGGGCAGAGGATTCCACCTATGTCCGGAAGCCCCCATACTTCGAGGGCATGAAGGCCCAGCCGGAGCCCGTACAGAACATCGAAGGCGCCCGTGTGCTGTTGAAGCTGGGCGACTCCGTCACCACGGACCACATCTCCCCGGCCGGCTCGTTCAAGTCGGATACCCCCGCCGGCCAGTACCTCCTGGCCAACGGTGTGGAGCGCAAGGACTTCAACTCCTACGGCTCACGCCGTGGCAACCACGAAGTCATGATCCGCGGTACCTTCGCCAACATCCGTATCAAGAACCAGCTTCTGGACGGCGTTGAAGGTGGCTTCACCCGCGACTTCAGCCAGGAAGGTGCTCCGCAGGCCTACGTCTACGATGCCGCACAGAACTACCAGGCCGCCGGCACGCCGCTGGTTGTCCTGGCTGGCAAGGAATACGGCTCCGGCTCATCCCGTGACTGGGCGGCCAAGGGTACGGCACTCCTGGGTGTCAAGGCTGTCGTCGCCGAAAGCTACGAGCGTATCCACCGCTCCAACCTGATCGGCATGGGTGTCCTGCCCCTGCAGTTCCCCGCAGGCGAGTCCGCAGCAACCCTGGGCCTCACCGGTACGGAAACGTTCGCCGTCGATGGCGTTACCGAGCTGAACAACGGCACCACGCCGAAGACGCTCAAGGTAACGGCAACGGGCGAAGACGGCTCGTCCAAGTCGTTCGATGCCGTCCTGCGCATCGACACCCCGGGCGAAGCCGACTACTACCGCAACGGTGGAATCCTGCAGTACGTTCTGCGTCAGATCTCCGCATAGTTGATCAGCTGCTTGCAGCTGACCAACCATGATTGACGGCCCCGGCCGGTCCCAGGACCAGCCGGGGCTGTCGCCGTTCCACGGTTCACCACCCTGCTTTTCGCTGGTGGGCCCGGCGGTCACAGCATCGAAGACCGGCACGCGCTAAAGTTAACGAGCACGTCATTCACCCCTAAGGAGGGCCGTTGGGACTTTTGGAAACCGTCAAGGATCCACGGGACCTGGCCAAACTGTCCAGCAATGAGCTGGAGCTGCTGGCCGCAGAGATCAGGGCATTCCTGATCACCAACGTTGCCGCCACGGGTGGACACCTTGGCCCCAACCTGGGCGTTGTGGAGTTGACCCTCGCCGTCCACAAGATTTTTGAGTCCCCCAAGGACAGCATCATTTTTGACACGGGGCACCAGTCCTACGTGCACAAACTCCTGACAGGCCGCCAGGACTTCAGCACCCTCCGCCAGCAAGGTGGCCTCTCCGGCTACCCCGAGCGGGCAGAGTCAGAGCACGACATCGTGGAGAGCTCGCACGCGTCGTCCTCATTGTCGTGGGCAGACGGCATTTCTCGGGCCCGCCAGCTGACGGGCGAAGGCGACCGGTTCGTGGTTGCCGTGGTGGGCGACGGTGCGCTCACCGGTGGCATGACCTGGGAAGCCATCAACAACATTGCGGCAGACAAGCGCCGGCGCGTGGTGATCGTCGTCAATGATAACGGTCGTTCGTACGCCCCCACCGTCGGCGGCCTCGCGGACTACCTCGCATCGTTGCGTCCCACCATCGACTCCCTGCGCACCGCTCCGGCCTACGAGGGCATGCTGGACTGGTGGAAGAAGAAGCTGCAGAACGGTGGCCCCGCCGGACAGTTCACCTACAAGAGCCTCCATGCCATGAAGAAGGGCATTAAGGACTGGTGGGCGCCGCAGGGCATGTTTGAAGATCTGGGCATGAAGTACATCGGGCCGGTTGATGGTCACAACCTGCAGGCCATGGAAAATGCGCTGAATACAGCCAAGGCCTACGGCGGCCCCGTCATTGTGCACGCCATGACGGAAAAGGGCCATGGATACGCTCCCGCCCTGGCCAACGAAGCCGACCAGTTCCACGCCGTGGGCATCATCGACCCTGAAACGGGCGAGTCCACGGAAATGCCCGGCGCAAGGTCCTGGACCTCCGTATTCGCTGAGGAGATCGCGGACATCGCGGATGAACGCCCGGACATCGTGGGCGTCACGGGTGCCATGTTGATCCCCGTGGGCCTGCACAAATTTGCCGAACGCCATCCGGAACGGGTCATCGACGTCGGGATTGCTGAGCAGCACGCGCTGACTTCAGCGGCCGGCATGGCCTTCGGTGGCTTGCACCCGGTGGTCGCCGTCTACGCCACATTCCTGAACCGCGCTTTCGACCAGTTGCTCATGGACGTTGCCCTGCACAAAGCAGGTGTCACCATCGTGCTGGACCGCGCCGGGGTCACCGGCCCGGATGGTCCCAGCCACCACGGCATGTGGGACATGGCCATGGTCCAGATTGTGCCTGGGCTCCACTTGGCGGCGCCCCGCGACGCAACCAGGCTCCGCGAGGAGTTGCGTGAGGCCGTGGCCATCAATGATGCCCCCACTGTTGTCCGTTTCTCCAAGGGCAGTGTTGGATCCGAGATTGAGGCCATTGAGCGCCTTCACGACGGCGTGGACATCCTGGCGCGAAGGCCTGAGGGTTCCACCGAAAATGATGTGCTGATTGTCAGCGTGGGAGCCATGTCCGAGATCGCTTTGGACGTTGCCGCCCGCCTTGGTGCCCAAGGCATCAGTTCCACGGTGGTGGATCCGCGGTGGGTCCTCCCCGTCCGGAAATCCATTGTTGCCCTGGCTGCCCGCCACCGGCTGGTCATCTGCATCGAAGACGGTGTCAGGGCGGGCGGCGTGGGTTCACGCATTCGCCAGGAGATGCGTGCCGCAGGCGTGGATACTGCGCTGAACGAGGTTGGCCTTCCCGTCGAATTCCTCCAGCATGGTTCCCGCAGCCAGGTCCTCGAGCGTGTGGGCCTGACGGCGCAACAGATCACCCACGACGTCGTCGCCCAGGTTTTGGGGACCAAGGTGCCTTTCGCCAGGCCCTTGCCTGGTCAGGAGCACCCCACCACCGGCAGTCTGCCCACCTTGTGAGTGCGGCTCGCGAGCCGGGCGCGCTCCAGCCCGGTGACCTTGTTGTGTCAAGGAACCGGAAGTGGGACGGCACGGCGCACTGGGTTGTTCCGGGCAGGTACCTCGGCGAGGACATTCACGGTTGGTGGATCTTCCAAGGCGCGGGGGAGTTCTGCTCCCGCCCCGGGGCGGCGTTCTACACTGCCTCCGACGCAATCCTCCTGGTGCCGCGGACGGGGGAGTACGTGGCGACTTTCTACGACGATACCTATCCGGGAGACTTCAGGATCTACGTGGATCTGGCCATTGCCCACTCGTGGAAACCCATCAAACCGGATGTCACTGAGTTCCACATGATCGACATGGATCTGGATGTCATTCGATCCACTGCCCGCGGCGTTTTCGTGGACGACGAGGACGAGTTCGACGACCACAGGGTCACGATGTCCTACCCACCGGAGCTGGTGGACGTTCTTCGTGCAGAATGCGCGGGACTTGTGGAAGCAGTAGAGAACATGAAACCACCATTCGACGTCAAGGGTGCTGAAAGTACCAGCGCGGAATGGTTCAGGAAGGGACGGGCATGAGCGGCATCATCCGCATGTACAAGCGCGACGAAGAGGGAACCCTGCACTTTCGCGAGGCGTGGTTCGACGACGACGATCACCAGTTTGTGATCAACCACGGCGTTGTAGGCCACCAGAGCAAAACGGACGAAACCGATGTTGCGGATGCCTCCGCGGTGGACGGTCTGATGGCCGCCTTTGCCGCGCAATGCGAGGAAGATGGCTACGCGGAAATCCCGGAGTCCGAACAATTCCTGGTGGTGGCGCAGTTGGCCTTGAAGACCAAGGACGGTACAGAGCGCGACCGCCACCTGGAACGCAAAGCCAAGACGGCACTGACCGGCGAGCTGGCGTGGCGCGGCCTGGGCATCGTTGAGGGATCAGAGATTGGTAACTACCACCTCAACATCTTCTGCGTCTGCCCCGACGTCAACAAGGCCGTGAACGCCATCAAGATCTGCGTGCGGGGCGAGGACCTGGACTACACCAAGCTCACCGTAGCTGTGGCGCCCAAGAGCGATCCGGCGGCCTTTAAGATTAAGCACTCGCCCAAGCAGGGTGTGGGCTTTACCCTCTAAGTACCATCCATCGCACTCGGAAGGGACATTCCCATGGCTTCCAAAAGCAACTGGCCCGGTCACACGCCACTGCCGAAAGGCCTGGCAGCGCCAGCCAGACGCGCGTTGGCTCACGAGGGCATTGAGACCTTGGAACAGCTGGCCGAGTTCGGCGGAGCGAAGGCCACCAAACTGCATGGCATGGGGCCTGTGGCGATTGCCCAACTCGAGGATGCCATGGAGGAATCAGGGATCGCCTACGGGAGTGTCCAGCCGTAGCCCTTTTTCTGTTGCCCGGGGTTACTAAGTGGCCGGGCCCGCCATATAGGCTGAAGCCATGACTGAATACCGACGCCTTGGCCATTCCGGATTGACTGTCTCAGCTGTTGGTTTGGGGTGCAACAACCTTGGCCGCGCCAACACGCCCACCGAATCCCAGGAGGGCACGGACGCCGTAGTGCATGCCGCCGTGGATGCGGGGGTGACCTTCTTCGACGTCGCCGACGTCTACGGCCGTGAGCCGGGCCTGAGTGAGGTCATGCTGGGCAAAGCCCTCAAAGGCCGGCGGGACGACGTCGTGATCGGAACCAAGTTCGGTATGGATATGGGCGGTGCCAATGGACGCGACTTCGGCGCCCGCGGCTCACGCCAATACATCATCAAAGCTGTGGAGGCTTCCCTGCGCCGCCTGGACACAGAGTGGATCGACCTCTATCAGTTCCACACTCCTGACCCGCTCACGCCCATTGACGAGACATTGGCGGCCTTGGATGATCTGGTCACCAGCGGCAAGGTCCGCTACTTGGGCCACTCCAACTTTGCCGGCTGGCAGATAGCGGAAGCTGAGTACGTGGCCCGTCAGGTTGGCGGAGCCCGGTTCATCTCCACCCAGAACCACTACAACCTGCTGGACCGTCGCGCAGAACTTGAAGTGGTTCCTGCGGCAAACGCCTTCTCCATGGGAGTTTTGCCGTACTTCCCCCTGGCCAACGGACTGCTGACGGGGAAGTACTCGGCGGGTCAGGCCCCTGAGGGTTCCAGGTTGAGCCACACCCGTACCAACTTGGTTGACGACGCTGACTGGGATCAGTTGGGACGGTTCGGGCAGTTCGCCAAGGATCGCGGCATTACCGAATTGCAGCTCGCCTTCTCATGGTTGGCTGCACAGCCCGGCGTCGGCAGTGTCATCGCCGGAGCTACCCGCCCCGAGCAGATCCGCCAGAATGCTGAAGCCGTCTGCTGGGTGCCTACCCAGGAGGACCGCGACGAGTTGGACCAGATCTTCCCCCGCGCGCCGAAGGTAGCCCTCTTCTAGCCCTCTCTCACATCCCGCGGGTTCCAAAGCGTCCCTCTCTCACATAATCGGCCTAAAACCGGAACGCTCTCTCACCAAGGTGAGAGAGCGTTCCGGTTTATGCGTCGGGATATGAGAGAGCGTTCCGGTTTATGCGTCGGGATATGAGAGAGCGACGGGTTTTAGGCCGGGGCGGATGCCACGCCGGGGGCGAGGAACCGCTTCCCGTTGACCCGCTCGGAAGCACCAACACGGTCCAGGTACGGCGTGATGCCGCCCAGGAACATCGGCCATCCCGCACCCATGATGACGCAGAGGTCAATGTCTTCCGGCCCCGCTACAACGCCCTCTTCCAGCATGAGGCCAATCTCTTCGGCCAGGGCGTCCTGTGTCCTGCGAAGGACTTCCTCGCGGGTGGAGGGGGTATCGCCGAAGGACATCACTGCCAAGGTCTCTGCGGGGATGGTCTGCTTTCCATCCGGTCCCTGGACCCAGAGCGACTTCACTCCGTTGTCAATGAGCTTCTGCAGGTTCTGCGAGACGGGGAAGCGGTCTCCGAATGCCGCGTGCAGTGAC
Source organism: Paenarthrobacter ilicis (assembly GCF_016907545.1). Lineage (NCBI taxonomy): Bacteria > Bacillati > Actinomycetota > Actinomycetes > Micrococcales > Micrococcaceae > Paenarthrobacter > Paenarthrobacter ilicis. The sequence goes on from NZ_JAFBCD010000001.1 coordinate 1,727,719, forward strand.
TCCTGGACGTGTTGGGCAACCGGAAGGCCCACCATCGCGCTGAGGGTGAAGGGTGACATGGGAAGTCCCATGGGCCGCAACGCGGAGTCGGCCACCTCGGCCGGCGTTCCTTCGTCGAAGGCTGCAATGACTTCACCCATGAGGCGCAGGAGGATGCGGTTCACCACGAAGGCCGCAGCATCCTTGACCAGAACTGCTGTCTTCTTCAAGCCCTTGGCCAGTTCGAAGGCGGTGGCCAGGACGGCGTCGTCTGTCTTGGGCGCCCGGACGATTTCCAGAAGCGGCATGACGGCAACCGGGTTGAAGAAGTGGAAACCCACCAGGCGTTCGGGGTGTTCCAGGTCTTCAGCCATGGCGGTGACGGACAACGAGGACGTGTTGGTGGCCAGGATGCAGTCAGGAGAGACAATCGATTCAACCTCGGCGAATACCTGCTTCTTGATGTGCAGTTCCTCGAACACGGCTTCAATGACGAAGTCGGCATCGGCGAAGACTTCCTTGGAAACAGAGCCGCTGACCAACGCCTTGGTTCTGTTGGCGGCGTCTGCCTTGATCTTCTTCTTGGCGAGCATCTTGTCCACTTCCGCGTGGACGTAGGCAACTCCCTTGTCCACCCGGGCCTGGTCAATATCGGTCATCACCACGGGAACTTTGAGTTGCCGTGCGAAGAGCAGCGCCAATTGGCTGGCCATGAGGCCGGCGCCCACCACACCGATCTTGGTGACCGGACGTGCCAGCTTTCTGTCAGGGGCACCAGCGGGACGCTTGGAGCGCTTCTGCACAAGGTCCAGGAATGCGTAGACCGTGGAGCGGAACTCATCGGTCTGCATCAATCCGGCAAGTGTCTGGCATTCGAGTTCTGCAGACTCTGCCTGGGTCATGGTCCTGTTGGCTTCCATGACGTCCAGGACTTTCGCCGGGGCAGGGGAGGCGTTGGAGGTCTTGGCCTCAACAAAAGCACGTCCGGCAGCAACGGCAGCCGCCCAACGCTCACCGGTTGCCTGGTCCGTGGCGTCCACGGCGTTGGACCGTTCCGGCACAACCTTCCCTGTGATGACGTCGGCTGCCCAGGCAAGGGACTGCTCCACGAAGTCGGCGGGTTCGAACATCGCGTCAGCGACGCCGAGCCCATAGGCTTGGGGGCCGTTCAAGGTGCGGTTGTTGCTGAGCGGGTTCTCGATCATGACCTTCACCGCATTCTCGGGCCCGATCAGGCGCGGCAGGATGTAGACGCCGCCCCAGCCCGGCACCAGGCCGATGAATGCTTCCGGGAGGGCAAGGGCCCCGGCTCCGGTGGAAACAGTCCTGTATGTGGACTGCAGCGCAATCTCCAGGCCACCACCCAGGGCCAGTCCGTTAATGAAGGCGAAGGTGGGGACGCCGAGGTCCGCCAGGTCGGCGTACACGGCGTGGCCCAGCTGCGCCATCCACAGGCCATGCTCGCGTTCTTTGAGGGTTTTCACCGCGGACAGGTCAGCGCCGGCTACCAGGAAGTAGGGCTTGCCGGTGACGCCTGCGCCCACGATTTCGCCCCGTGCTGCACGCTCTTTGAGTGTCTTCAGGACGCCGCCCAATTCAACCAGCGTGTTGGGACCCAGGGTGGTGGGCTTGGAGTGGTCCAGCCCGTTGTCCAACGTGATCAGCGCGAACGTTCCGGCGCCGCCCGGGAGCTGGATGTCCTGCACGTAGGAGTGGGTGATCACTTCATCGGGGAAAAGGGCGGCGAGCTTGTGGAAATCGTCGGCGCTCATGCTGCGGCTCCTTCGGTGGTGGTGTCGTCGGCGGTGGAGGATGCGTAATCGGCGTGGTGGGGGTTTTCCCAGATGACCGTGGCACCCATACCCAGCCCAATGCACATGGTGGTGATGCCATAGCGGACTGACGGGTCTTCCTCGAACTGCCGGGCGAGCTGGTTCATCAGGCGAACACCGGACGAGGCCAGGGGATGCCCGACGGCGATCGCGCCACCGTAGCGGTTAACCCGGGGGTCGTCGTCGGAAATGCCGAAGTGGTCCAGGAAGCTGAGGACTTGGACCGCGAAGGCTTCGTTGATTTCAAACAGTCCGATGTCCTCGATGCCCAGTCCGGCATTCTTGAGGGCCTTTTCCGTCGCGGGAACCGGGCCGATGCCCATGACTTCAGGCTCGACGCCGGCAAAGGCGTAGGAGACCAATCGCATCTTGACCGTCAGGCCAAGTTCGCCGGCGGCTTCTGCCGATGCCAGCACGGCTGCCGTGGCGCCGTCGTTCAGTCCTGCCGCGTTGCCGGCGGTGACCCGGCCATGGGCACGGAACGGAGTCCGCAATTCGGCCAGGTCTTCCACCGTGGTTCCCGGGCGGGGCGGCTCGTCGGCGGTGTGCAGCATCCAGCCCTGTCCGGGCTTCATGGTTGCGACCGGGACGAGGTCGTCCTGGATTTGGTCCTTGGTGTAGGCGGCGGCGAGCTTGGCCTGGGAGGCGGCAGCGTAGGCATCCGTGCGCTCTTTGGTGATGGCCGGGAAGCGGTCGTGCAGGTTTTCTGCCGTGTTGCCCATGTTCAGGGCGGCGGGGTCCACCAGGCGTTCCGACATGAAGCGGGGGTTCGGATCAGCTCCGGCGCCCATGGGGTGGTTGCCCATATGTTCAACACCACCGGCGATGACCACATCGTAAGCGCCAAAACCGATGCCGCTGGCCGTCGTCGTGACCGCTGTCATGGCGCCTGCGCACATGCGGTCGATGGCGAAGCCGGGTACCGAGCGGGGGAGTCCGGCCAACAGGGCCGCCGTGCGGCCGATGGTCAGGCCTTGGTCCCCGGTTTGGGTGGTGGCGGCAATGGCGACTTCGTCGATGCGCTCTGCGGGCAGTGAGGGGTTGCGGCGCATCAATTCCCGGATGCACTTCACCACGAGGTCGTCGGCACGGGTGCCTGCGTAGATGCCCTTCTCGCCGGCCTTGCCGAACGGGGTGCGGACGCCGTCAACGAACACGACGTCGCGGACGGTCCTCTGGGCGGTGCGTGATGGACTCATGTGATTACTCCTCGTTGAGACATGGAGGCGGATCCCGCTGGGTGTCCGTTGTGCCTTGATGCTATGTTACTCATCGGTAACATAGCATGCAAGGCCGCTTGGCGGTCAAGCCGACGGATGTGGGGGCGAAACAAATGGCCCGCCACGCGAACAATGGTTCGCGCAACGGGCCATGACCTTCCGGCAGGGCATCAAGACTGTTGCTGCACCGCTTGGGAGGGAGCCTCTTTGGCTTTGGACTCCTTGGGCGGAAGCGGCTGGGGGTTCAGGCAAGCCTCGGTGAGGACGGGGGCCGCCACCTCGATCTGCCATTCACGGGCTCCCAGGCTCCGGAGTTCGTTGCTGACGCTGTCGAGCGTTACCTCGGCTGGTGGGCGCCACATGACCCGCCGCAGGTAGTCCGGTGTGAGCAGGTTTTCCACGGGCAGGTTGAGTTCGTCCGCCTTGGCCTGGAGGGCTGGCCGCGCGGTGGACAATCGTGCTGCTGCCTCGGGGTCACGATCGGCCCAGACCCGTGGAGGCGGCGGGGCGTTGGTGGGCAGGTGCAAGGGTGGAAGGTCCGTGATGGTGCGTGCGGCCGTGATGCAGCGCAGCCAGCGCGGCGCTTCGCGTTGGGCTGAGCGGCCGTGAAACCCCTTGGTGGCCAGCAACTGGGGAACCGTGGTGGGCATGGCCTTCGCTGCTGCCACCAGTGCCGAGTCGGGGATGAGCCGGCCGGGTGCAACATCGCGTTTACGGGCCAGCTGATCGCGTTCCTGCCATAGCTCCCGCACCGCTGCCAACTGCCGGCGGTCCCTGACCTGGTGCAGGCCGGACGTCTTCCGCCACGGCTCAACCCGGGGAGGGGAGATTCCGGCTGCCAGGATGCCAGCGAATTCCTGTTCCGCGAAGTCGAGTTTGCCGTCCGCCTCCAGAAGTTCGATGAGCTCTTCACGAAGTTCGGCCAGGACCTCAACGTCCAGGGCGGCGTAGCGGAGCCAGGGCTCGGGCAGTGGGCGCGTGGACCAGTCGGCGGCGGAATGCTCTTTGGCCAGGCCAAAGCCCAGGAGTTGTTCAATGACGGCAGCGAGGCCAACGCGCGGCAGGCCTGCCAAGCGGGCAGCCAGCTCGGTGTCGAACAGTTTGTCCGGCCACATGCCCAGCTCTGACAAGCAGGGAAGGTCCTGGGTGGCGGCGTGGAGGATCCACTCGACGCCACGGAGGGATTCGTCAATGATTTTCAGGTCATCAAAGGGCTCGGGATCAATCAGCCAGGTTCCTGCGCCTTCCCGGCGGATCTGCACCAGGAAAGCCCGTTGTCCGTAGCGGAAGCCGGAGGCGCGTTCTGCGTCAACTCCTGCCGGCCCTGTGCCGGCGGCAATGGCGGCCGCGCAGCGTTCCAGTCCAGCCGGCGTGTCGATCACCGGGGGTACGCCTTCGCGTGGTGAATCAAGCTCAATGATCTCAGGGACGTGGCTGTCGAAGCCATCTACCTTGATGTGGGTGGTGGGATCAGCAGCCGGATCGCCGGCCGTGGTGTTTTCCGGATTTTCAGGGGTCATGGTTGCCTCAGTTTACCGATACCGGTCAAGGCAGGGCGCATTCGCGGGCGCCTGGTGGCAGGAAATGGTCAATTGAGCCTCCTGTTGGGCAAGCCGGTGACGCCCGGCGGCAGAGGGGGGAGTCCGGCAAACGTGCAGACCATGTCGGACCAGGCTTCGAGGTGCGCCTGCACATCAGCGCTGGCGGGTGTCCATGATGCCCGCAGCTCAATGTCGATGGTGTCGGGCCGCTCGGCCAGCGTCCCAAAACTTTCCGAAAGGATGCGGGTGGCCGTTCCTCCGGCTGCGCGGTGTGGCGCAGCGTGGCCTTCCAAGGCGTCCACAAGCCAGGTCCAGGCAACGGAACCCAGCATTGAGTCGTTGCCCATGTCGGCATCGAGTTGCGCCCTGATGTAGGTGACTATCCGGAACTCGCCTTCCCACACTGCCGAGCCGTCGGGGTCGTGGAGCAGAATGAAACGGCCGGTGGCCAGTTCGTCGTCGTCATCGGCGGCCGGGCTGGTGTGGCTCTTGGCAAACGCTTTGGCTGCCGGACCGTGGACGGGCACTTGGCGGGTGGCGGCAGTGGGGCTGAAGACTTCGGCTCCCATGGCGACGGCGTAAGGGGCCAAGCGGGCCGGCGCGGGGATCTCCTCCAGCCGCAGTTCGCTGCGGCACTGTGCTTTTCGTAGGGTTCCCAGGGCGAAGAGAAAATCCGCGGGAACCTGTGCGAGGGCGTTCACCTTCGCAGATTATGCGTCCGGGGCGGCGTTTCTGTGCAGGCACGCCGCCCCGCGACACAAGGGTTATGCGGTATGCAGTTCCTTCTTGATGCCCGCAACGAACGCATCGATGTCGTCCTCGGTGGTGTCGAACGAGCACATCCAGCGGACTTCGCGGCGGGCAGCGTCCCAATCGTAGAAGGCGAAGGACCCGCGCAGGCGGTCGGCGACGCCGGGGGGCAGGATGGCGAAGACACCGTTGGACTGTGTCGCTTGGGTGGGCTCCACGCCGTCGATCGCTTCCACTGCCGTCCGTAGCCGGGCTGCCATGGCGTTGGCGTGGGCGGCGGAGCGCAACCACAGCCCGTCCTCCAGGAGTGCGATGAACTGTGCCGAGATGAAGCGCATTTTCGACGCCAACTGCATGTTCATTTTGCGCAGGAACTTCAGGCCATCCGCAGCTTCGGGGTTCAGGGCCACCACCACTTCGCCGAAGATCAAGCCGTTCTTGGTCCCGCCGAAGGAGAGGATGTCCACACCGGCATCGCGGGTGAATTCCCGCAGGGGAACGTTCAGGTGTGCCGCGGCGTTGGCCAGCCGTGCCCCGTCCATGTGCAGCTTCATGCCCTTGGAATGTGCGTGGTCCGCAATGGCCCGCACTTCCTCCGGCGTGTAGCAGGTGCCCAGTTCAGTTGTCTGGGTGATGGACACTGCCAGCGGCTGTGCGCGGTGTTCATCGCCCCAGCCCCAGGCTTCCCTGTCGATGAGTTCCGGGGTGAGCTTGCCGTCGTCGGTGGGTACCTGGAGCAGCTTGATGCCGCCGACGCGCTCCGGGGCGCCGTTCTCGTCCATGTTGATGTGCGCCGTGGATGCGCAGATCACAGCACCCCATCGGGGCAGCAGGGACTGCAGCGACAGCACGTTGGCGCCGGTGCCGTTGAAGACAGGGAAGCATTCGATGCCGGCACCGAACTGCTGTTCCATGACTTCCTGCAGCCGGGCGGTGTAAGCGTCTTCGCCGTAGGAGACCTGGTGGCCTCCGTTGGCAGCGGCCAATGCCGCAAGGATTTCGGGATGGACGCCGGAGTAGTTGTCCGATGCGAAGCCCCGCTTGTTGGGGTCGTGCAAAGGGCTCTGCTGGGCGTCACGGCCGCTGTGGACCGTCTCTGTTGTGGTTGTCACGTTGTGGTTCACGCTTTCAAGTCTATTTGGCCAGCAGGATGCGCTGGCCGTTGAGCTGGGCGGCGGGTTGGGTGAAGAGTTCGACGACGGCACTCGCCAGGTCTTCGACGTCCGTGTAGCCGGGGAAGCGCCGTTCCGGGTTCTTGAGCCGCATGGCCGGATCCACCAGGGCCTTGACGACCAAAATCACGGCTGCGCTGGATTCCTGGCTGTCTGTCGACTGGCTGTCTGTCGACGTGCTGTCATTCGACGCGGAGCGGCGGAACCCGTCGGCGATGGACAGGGTCCACGCCTCAGCTGCGCTTTTCGCGGCAGCGTAACTGGCCGTCGCGGCGGTGGGAGCAGAAGCGGTGGTGGAGGAAACCATGGCAAAGCGACCGTTGGGTGACTTCTCCAACTGGCCGTAGAACACGCGGGACACATTGCGGAGGGTGGTCACAGCACTGCGTTCCATGGCCTGCCAGTCGTCGTCGGACTGGTCCTCAATTCCCTTGGCGCCGCGCCAACCGCCAACGAGGTGGATGACCCCGTCGACGCCCCCAATGCCGCGGTCCTCAAGGGTGCGTGCCAGTTCCTGCACGGATTCCAGGCTGGCGAGATCGCTGACCATCGGTTCCACGCCCCCACCCGCTTCGGCAGCTGCTGCCTGGATACGGGCGGGATCGGAGCCAACGGTCAGGACGCGGTGTCCGGCAGTGGCCAGCGCACGGGCGGCAGCAACGCCCGAAGCGCTGCTGCCTCCCGTGACCAGGACAGTCAATGCGGTCATCAGGCCGCCGTCGAACCAGTGATGCCGGTGGTGGACTCAATCACGGGGCGCATCTTCTTCTCCAGTGCTTCGTAGAACATGGACAGCGGGAACTCATCATCCAGCACCTGGTCGGTGAGTCCGCGCGGCGGGCCATCCAACGGCAAGGCTTCGGGGCCCTTGGCCCAGACGGATGCCGGGTGGGGGGTCACGGTGCTGGAGATGAGTTCGTAAGCTGCCAGCCAGTGCGCAGCCTTCGGGCGGTCAATGGAGCGCCAGTACAGTTCCTCGATACGGGCGCCGAGCTCCACAACTACATCAGCAGCGTTATCCCAGTCAATGGAGAGCTTGCTGTCCGTCCAGTGCAGGACGTGGTTCTGGTGCATCCAGGCGAAGAGCAACTGTCCGCCCAGGCCGTCGTAGTTGCGGACCCGGCTGCCGGTGATGGCAAAGCGGAAGATGCGGTCAAAGATCACTGCGTACTGCACCAGCTTGGCGTGCTTCCGGGCATCCGGATCAGCGTTCTCATCTTTTTCGATGCGGACTGATTCCCGGAACGCCGTGAGGTCGCACCGGAGCTCTTCAAGGGAGTACAGGAAGAAGGGCATGCGCTGCTTGATCATGAATGGATCGAAGGGCAGATCTCCACGCATGTGTGTCCGGTCGTGGATCAGGTCCCACATCACGAAGGTTCGCTGTGTCAGGTCCTGGTGGTCGATCAGCTGGGCGGCATCCTCCGGCAGCTGGAGTGAGGTGGTCTCCGCGGCTGCCTTGAGGACCCGGCGGAAACGGGCAGCTTCGCGGTCGGCGAAAATGGCGCCCCACGTGAACGTGGGGGTTTCACGGACGGCCACGGATTCGGGGAACAGCACGGCCGAGTTGGTGTCATAGCCGGGGGTGAAGTCGATGAACCGAATCGGAACAAACAGCTTGTTGGAATAATCGCCCGCTTCCAGGCCGCCGATGAACTCCGGCCAGATGACCTCGATGAGGACAGCCTCGACGTACCTGTTGGTGCTGCCGTTCTGGGTGTACATGGGGAACACCACCAAGTGCTGGAGACCATTGATCCGCTGCTCCTGGGGCTGGAACGCCAACAGGGAGTCAAGGAAATCAGGAACTCCGAAGCCGGTGGAGACCCAGCGCTCGAAATCCTGGACCAGGAGGTCCAGGTATGCAGAATCGTGGGGGAAGCGCGGTGCCAGCGCGGCAATCGCTTCGGTGATGGCAGCCACGAGTGTGGCGGCTTCGGCATGAATGGCCGGATCGGCAATGGATCCGTCCTGTTCCTGGTGGGCTTGGAGTGCAGTGGCGGCTGCTTTGAGGGAGGTCCAGTCCGCGTCGTCGGCGGTGACGATCTGGTGTGTGGCGGTGGCAAGTGAAGTCATGTGGCTCTGCCCTTTCCGGAGGTGGTGTGCATCTGGATTGAGCGTAACAAGCAAGAAGCATCACTTATTCAAAAAGATGCTGAGGATAAGAAATTCTTGTTCTTGGGGGCTGGGCGATGCCGTTGAGATCCAGCGCCGCGCGTTCAAGGGAGCCGCGCGTTCAAGGGACCAGGGGCGGGACCGGGTGGACCAAGGGCGATGCCGGGCGGACCTCGGGCCCGCCCGGCACTGTCCTAGCTCTGGTCCGGGGTGACCAGGCGGAGGGAAACGGAGTTGATGCAGAACCGCTGATCGGTGGGGTTGTCATAGCCCTCACCCTCGAACACATGTCCAAGGTGTGAGTCGCAGTTGGCGCAACGGACTTCAACACGGTCCATTCCCATGGTGCGGTCATGCAGGTAACGGACAGTTCCGTCAGCCAACGGCGCCCAGAAGGAAGGCCAGCCACAGTGGGAATCAAACTTCTCGCGGCTGGTGAACAGCTGGCTACCACAGGCGCGGCACTGGTAAACACCTTCTGTGTGGGTGTCCCAGTACTCGCCCGTGTAGGGGCGCTCCGTGCCCGCTTGGCGCAGGACCCGGAATTCCTCGGGGGACAACTCTTCGCGCCACTGGGCGTCGCTCTTCTCCACAGGTACCGACGTTGTGTTGCTGGTGTTTTCTGGAGTGTTCATGACTTATGCAACGCTTACGAGTCGCCGATAAATCCCGAACCCGCGTACAAGTGCAAAACCGGCAGTCCCAGCTGGTCCTGGGCCTTGTTGGCCCAGTCGGTGTGGAAGGTGTCCGAAATGGCGTGGGGCCGGGTTACCACCACGGCCTGCCCTGCGCCCAGCGAGCGGACCTTGGCCACCAAGCCGGCCACGGCACCGCCGTCGACGATCTCTCCGGTCACGCCCCCGCCCAACCCGTCCAGGGCAGCAAGGGATTCCTCCAATGTCTGGGCAGCCTCGGCCCGCTCCACCTCGGGATCCGGCGTCTGTGAGGTCAAGTCACGGAAAGCCTTCGCAATATCAAGGAGTGACAGGTTCTCCAGGAAATCGACCAGGAGATGACGCTCGGTGTTGGAAGGAACCAACACAACCAACGGGGCATCACCGCCATCAAGCAGTCTGTCGATGTTGACTCGGTCGTCTGGGCCAAGGGGCTCTTCAGTCAGGATGACTATGGGATCGCTCATGGCTACAGCGTAGTCCCGGGAGCGCGCGGTCCGCAGGCAAACACGGACGCGGACCGTACGTCCCGCACGCCGCGCGGTCCCTGCCTGCACCACCCCGCGGCGCCGAACGGCAACAATGGAACCATGGCATCGCGAACCGCACCAGAGAAAACCCCGGACAACACGCTGAGCCCCCGCACCAAATGGGCCATTGGAGGCTTCCTCGCGGGAAGCAGCCTGGCGGGCATGCTGGCCGCCGGTTCCTCTGCGCTCGCCGTGTACTTTGCCCGCCGGGTCATCACGCCCGGAGCCCGGCACGAGGACCAGGAAGTACTGGCCGTTATCCGCGCGGAAACGGGGCTGCAGGTCATCTTGGCAGCCACGCCGGATTCCACCATCAACGGGGTGTTCAGCCTGTTCTTCTCCGGTGGTAAGGGACATGCGCGCATTGGACGCATCGTGTCCTACTCGCCCGCCGAACAAACAGTCCTCCGCGAGGTGGAAGAGGTCTACAGCGGCAACCTGTCCGAGGCCCGCCGGGCCTGGTGGAGTGGAGCCGTCTTCCCGGACCCGGCCGCCATGGGTCTCGAGGCAGAGGACGTGGACTTGGAGGTCGACGGCGGCAAGGCACCTGCGTGGCTCATCCGCGCCAACGCAGGGGCTTCTTCAGCGGTGTGGGCCATCATGGTCCACGGCAGGGGAGCCACCCGCCTGGAAGGACTTCGTGCAGTTCCCAGTGCGCGGAAGCTTGGAATGGACAGTCTGTTGATTTCCTACCGGAACGATGGCTTGGCGCCATCGGCCCTTGATGGGCGCTACGGGCTGGGGTCCACCGAGTGGCGGGATGTGGAGGCGGCCATCGAGTACGCCGTAGCGCATGGAGCCAAAGAAGTGGTGCTGTTTGGCTGGTCCATGGGCGGCGCCATCAGCCTGCAAACGGCAGATTTGTCGGAGCACCGGCTGTTGATCAGGGGCCTGGTACTGGACGCCCCGGTCATCAACTGGGTGAATGTAATGGCACACCATGCCAGGATGAACCGCATTCCCTACACCGTGGGACGCTACGGCCAACTGATGCTGACCCACCCGTTGGGGCGGCGGCTCACCGGCTTGGCCGCACCCGTTGATTTGAAGTCGATGGACTGGGAAGCCCGGGCTGTTGAGCTGCGCACTCCCACGCTGCTGATACACAGCGTGGATGACGACTACGTACCCTTCGGGCCGTCCGCGACCCTGGCAGAAAAGAATCCGGAGATGGTGACCTTCGTGCCCTTTGACGGTGCCAGGCACACGAAGGAGTGGAACGTTGACCCGGAGAAATGGGAACGGACGGTCGAGTCTTGGCTGCAAAGGCTCCTCGCGCCACGCAAGAACCCGGGTCAGTCGTCGTTGGAAACACCCGCTGCAGGCTAGGCTTTGGCGGTGCCGATCGCAGCGGTCTGTCCCTGGGTCAGGCGCAGCAGGTCAGCCGGGGCCACTTCGATGTCCAGTCCCCGCCTGCCCCCGGACACCAGGATGGTGTCGAAGGACATCGCGGATTCGTCCAGGACAGTGGGGGAGTGCTGCCGCTGGCCGAGCGGCGATATGCCTCCAAGTACGTAGCCTGTCCGCCGTTCCGCAGCCTTCGGATCCGCCATGGTTGCTTTCTTGGAACCCAGCGCCGATGCAGCGGCTTTCAAGTCCAGGTTGCCGGACACAGGGACGATGGCAACAGCCAAGTGGCCATCGATGTCCACCATGAGCGTCTTGAAGACCCGGGCTGGATCAATTCCCAGAAGCTGGGAGGCTTCCATCCCAAAATTGGTGTTCGCGGGATCGTGCTGGTACGGGTGCGCCGTGAAGGGAACGCCGGCGGCAGTAAGAGCTGCCGTGGCCGGCGTTCCCAACGAGGCGGTTTTTTTCGCCACGATTACTGCTCCAATCGGCTGGCAGCAGCGACCTTACGCTTGATCCGGCCCAGCATGGCGGTCATTCCCCGCATCCTGAGGGGAGTGATGGCGCGGGTGAGGCCCAAAAGCTCCGGCATATCGTCCGGCACCGCAAGGATTTCCTCTGCCGTCAGCCCGTCGAGTCCTTCGTGAAGGACACCAGCGAAGCCGCGGGTAGTGGGAGCTTCCTGCGGGGCCTTGAAGTACAGCCGGTAAGCGGTGGCGGCGGGACCGCCGTCGTTCTTCTCCGACTCGATGGTCAGGAACAACGGCGACTGGCATTCCACTACCTGCTCCAGCAATTCCGGGTGGTCCTTCAACCGGTCCGGAAGCTCAGGCAAACCCCTGGAGAATTCGAGCAGCAGCTGGAGCCGGTCCGGCTCGGTCAGGGCCTGGAAGTCGTCCACGATTTCCGCCAAGGCGGTAGGCAAAGTGTTGGTAGTCATCATGTCCAGCTTACTGCGCCTGCAGTCGGCCAGCCCTTCCCGGAGAAGCTAGTTCCGGACCAGCTGGGTGGGAACGGTGCCCGGCTCGGTACCCTTGACGATCGGCACGCGAACGGCGTTGCCCCACTCGGTCCAGGAACCGTCGTAGTTGCGGACGGTGTCGAAGCCCAGCAGGTACTTCAGGGCAAACCAAGTGTGGCTGGAGCGTTCACCGATCCGGCAGTACGCAACGACGTCGTCGCCGGCGTTCAGGCCCGCACCATCAAGGTAGAGGGCTTCAAGTTCTTCGCGGCTGCGGTAGGTGCCGTCCTCGGCAGCTGCCTTGGCCCACGGAACGGATGCCGCAGTAGGAATGTGGCCACCCCGCAAGGCGCCTTCCTCGGGGTAGGCGGGCATGTGGGTGCGCTGGCCGGAGTATTCCTCGGGGGAACGGACGTCGATCAGCGGATTGCCCAGGTGCGCCAAAACGTCTTCCTTGAAGGCGCGGATGGGGGCATCGTTCCGCTCCACCTCCGGGTATTCGCCAGCGGCAGGCTTCGGGACGTCGGTGGTCACTTCGCGCCCTTCGGCGATCCACTTGTCACGACCGCCGTCGAGCAACCTGACGTCCTCGTGGCCAAAAAGCGTGAAGACCCACAGCGCATAGGCCGCCCACCAGTTGGACTTGTCCCCGTAGATCACCACAGTGCTGTCGCGGGAGATGCCTTTGGACGCGGCCAGCGCAGCGAAGGCGGCGCCGTCCACGTAATCACGGGTCACTTCATCGTTAAGGTCCGTGTGCCAGTCGATCTTGACCGCGCCCGGAATGTGTCCTGTCTCGTAGAGGAGTACATCCTCATCGGACTCCACCAGCACCAGCTTGCCGTCGGCAATGGCGCCGTCTGCAAGAGCTGCAGCAAGCCACTCTGTGGAGACGAGTCGTTCCGGGTTTGCGTATGCAGCAAACTTTTCGTTCTGTTCAACGGGGTAGGACATGTGCTGGCCTTTCACTGACGACGGACGGTGCCGGGCACTGGGCGTATGGAACGCCTGCCTTGTGTCCCGGCTTCTTTCAACACTAACCACGGCCCGCGGCCAATGCTTCCCCACCGGTCACATGGTGAAACATGTCTCTGGTCACGTGGCGGTTCCGTGGCCGCCGTTGCCGGTATTCTTGCTGGGGACCCGAAACCGAAGGAATGGACCATAGTGGTACAGATCGAACAACTGGCTGCCCGCACGCCGGCAGTCTCAGTGGAAGAACTCCTCAAGGGTTTCTACCCCTCTCCGCGATTCGGAGAGGTGTCGTTCGACAGCTACCGTCCGGACCCGGCACAGCCCAGCCAAGCCAACGCCGTCAAGTTGCTGTCCGCCTTCGCAGACAGCGTGGGGACGGCCGATGGGGGAGGTCTCTTCAAGAAACTGTTTGGCAAGAAGGCTCCTGCCGCCAGGGCCGGCATCTACCTGGACGGCGGATTCGGTGTGGGCAAGACCCACCTTTTGGCTTCGCTGTGGCACCGATCGCCCGGACCCAAGGCATTTGGCACCTTCGTGGAGTACACCAACCTGGTGGGTGCCCTGTCCTTCCGTAAAACGGTGGAAGCCCTCAGCAGCTACAAGCTGGTGTGCATTGATGAGTTCGAACTCGACGATCCGGGCGACACGGTCCTGATGTCCCGCCTCATGCGGGAACTGGCCGACGCCGGCGTGAAGTTGGCCGCAACCTCCAACACCCTGCCCGGTTCCCTGGGCGAAGGCCGCTTTGCCGCGGTGGACTTCCAGCGCGAAATCCAGGTCCTGGCGGACCAGTTCGATGTTGTGAGGATCGACGGAGAGGACTTCCGCCACCGCGGCCTGCCTGCTGCCCCTGAGCCGCTGGAAACCAAGGAACTCAAGCGCCGCATGAACGCAGAATTCCACGGCAAGACAGTGGCTGTGGACGACTTCAAGACCCTCGTCAACCACCTGGCCGCGGTTCACCCCAGCCGGTACCGGCAACTCCTTGACGGTGTGGAGGCCGTGGTGTGGAGCGACGTCGAAACCATCACGGAGCAGGCAGTTGCCCTGCGCTTCGTCGTCTTGGCCGACAGGCTCTACGACAAAGATGTGCCGATTCTCGCCAGTGGCGTCCCCTTCGATCAGCTCTTCACGGAGGAGATGATGACGGGCGGGTACATGAAGAAGTACTTCCGCGCTGTTTCACGCCTCACGGCACTGGCCCGGGAAGCGCAGAACCACGAACCCGCCTGATCTCAGGCTTTCCGCGGACGCTCCTTGGTTTTCAGGAGCCAGCGGACCAGGATGCCGGCAGCCAGCGCCCAGAAAGCAGCGCCCACACCAGCAAAGCTCAGCCCCGAGGCCGCCAGCAGGAAAGTGATGCAGGACGGTATGCGTTCCTCCACGGCCGCCAGCGCCGAGGATATTGACGCTGCCAGGGTTCCCAGGAGGGCCAGGCCGGCAACCGCCTCCAACAGGCCCGGGGGAGCGGCGGCAACAACTGTCACCAGCGCGGCTGATGCCGCAGCAAGAACCAGGTAGGCAAACCCTGAGATAAAGGCCGCGATCCACCGGCGCCCGTGATCCTTGCCGGCCTCTTCGCCGGCTGCCAGGGCTGCACTCAGTGCGGCCAGGTTGATGGCGTGGCCGCCGAACGGTGCAGCCGCCATGGTTCCGGCTCCTGTGACCACCATGGATGAGCGCCACGGTGCAGTGAATCCGAAGGACTTCAGGACCGCCACGCCGGGGATGTTCTGCGACGCCATGGTGACGATGAACAGGGGCAGGGCCAGGCCCACCGCCGCCTCCAGGCTGAAGGCCGGCGTGGTCCATTCCAGCTTCGGCAGCAGGCCATCCAAGGGAATCGCGACGCCGTTGATCGCCAGATGGATGCCGATGACGCCCAGTGCCACCACCAGGGATCCCGGTACGGACCATCGTGGCGCGAACTTCATGAGGAGGATCCAGCAGGCGACCACGGGTGCAACGAAAAGCGGTGCGGTGCCCAGCGACTTGAAAGGCGCCAGGCAGAGCGGGAGCAGGACCCCGGCGAGCATTGCCTGGGCCAACGCTGTGGGAATCAATGCCATGAGTCGGCCCAGCGCCGGGAGCAGGCCGGTCAGGACGATCAGGATCCCCACCATCAGGAAGGCTCCGACGGCGGCCGGCCAACCGCCGTCGACCATCCCGGCAGAAGCCAGGAGCGCCGCGCCTGGCGTGGACCAGGCCAGGGTGATGGGCAGCCGTGAGCGCCAGGAAAGCCAGAGAATTCCCAGGCCAAAGGTCAGGGTGAGCGCCAGCAAACCGCTGGAGGCTTGCGCCTGGTTTGCTCCGACGGCCTTGAGGCCGGCCAGCACCACGGCGAAGGAAGACGTGAAGCCCACCAAGGCCGTAACAATTCCGGCCGTCACTTGCGGACCAATGGTCCTCTGCGGATCCTGGCGTGCAGTGGTGGGCGATGAAGCGGAAGGCATACGGTCAAAATTACCCGACCAGAGGCCTGGTTAAACGCCAAGGGCACCGGCGGCGCCTCGCGGCGGGACCGGTGCCCCCTTGACGTAACTGGTACGGCGGCTCAGGCAGCTATGGCTGCTTCGGCTCATCCGTGACGGGAGCCGTTCCAGGCTCACCGTCGTGCTTGGCGACGAAGTCGGAAGCGGCATTCTGGACTTTGTCGACGTGACCGGCGTACTTTCCGCCCGTCTTTTCATCTACGAAGTCCCCGGCTTTTTCGATGCCATTCTTAATGGCTTCTTCGTTGCCTTGAATGAGACCCTGAGCTTTACCCTTCAGGTCGTCAATTAAACCCACGGGCACCTCCCTTCCATCGCGGAGCCAGTTCGCTCCTCTGCGATTGACCCTAACACCAGTCATTGAAGCTGCCAAGGCTTGGTGGAGGGCCTGTGGACAAACTACGCCAAGGGCTTACTTTCCAGGGTGTGCCGCGGGCTGTCCGGGTTCATCAGGGAGTTCTTGCGGCCGTAGGCAAAGTAGATGATCAGGCCGATGATGAGCCATACACCGAACCTGACCCAGGTTTCCCAGTGCAGCTGCACCATCAGGAATGCCGAAGCCAGGACGCCGAATGCCGGAACGACGGGCATGAGCGGCAGGCGGAAGGTCCGCGGCGCGTTGGGCTTGGTGTAGCGGAACACGATCACGGAAATGCACACCACCACGAACGCGGCAAGGATGCCGATGTTGGTGAGGTCGGCAACTTCCTTGATCGGGAAGACCCCTGCCAGGAACGCGGAGGCTACGCCGGCGATCCAGGTGACACGCTGAGGTGTTCCGTTCCTGTCCGTCTTGGCGAACCAGCCGGGAAGCAGGCCGTCACGGCTCATGGAGAACCACACCCGTGTGACGCCCAGGAGGAAGGTCAGCATCACGGTGAGGATGGAGAGAACAGCGAAGACCGAGATGATGGTGGCAATCACGGGCAGGCCCACTCCGGAGAACGCGGAGGCGAAGCCGGCCTTGGGATCGATGTCCTTGTAGTTCTGCATCCCCGTCAGGACCAGGGTGGCGGCAACGTACAAGAGCATGGCGATGATCAAGGACAGGATGATGGCCTTGGGCATGTGCTTCTTGCCGTCTTTGGCCTCTTCTGCCGCGGTGCTCATGGCGTCATAGCCAAACACTGCGAAGAACACCGTTGCTGCGCCTGCCAGGACGGGTCCGAAGCCGCTGGGCATGAAGGGGTTGTAGTTTTCGGTGTTGATGTAGAAGATCCCCAACCCGATGATGAACAGGATGAGCACCACCTTGATGGCCACAGCCACCAGTTCGAATCGGCCAAATGCCTTGGTGCCCCGGCTGAGGATCCACGTCACCAGGAGGCACACCAGAATGGCAGGCAGGTTGATGATGCCGCCCTTGCCCTCGTCCACGGTGGAGGACATCCAGGTGGGCATATGGATGCCGATTCCGGAAAGGAAAGCATCGAAGTAGCCGGAGATGCCGATAGCCACCACCGCGACAATGGCGATGTACTCGAGCAGGAGATCCCACCCGATGAACCAGCCAATGATTTCACCCAGGGCAACATAGCCGTAGGTATAGGCAGAGCCCGCACGGGGGATCATGCCGGCGAATTCCGCATAGGACAAAGCGGCCGCGCCTGAGGCCAGGCCGGCGACGAGGAAGGAAATCAGTACTGCCGGCCCGACGCCGGGATTGCTGGCGTCGCCGTGCGCCACCACTCCCGCAAGGGAGAAGATGCCGACGCCGATAATGCCGCCTACGCCGATGGCTGTCAGTTGCCAGAGGCCAAGACTCTTAAAGAGACCACTGTGTTTGCTTTCTTCCTCGATATCGTCGATCGGCTTGCGCCTCAGGACGGACTTGGAAGCCGTCTGTTGATTCATGGGGGTACTCCTGCCGGTTGGCCTGGAACGGTGATGAGCTCGCAGTACATTATGCGAGGCGAATCACATTGGATAAAGCGACTTATTCCGAGCGGTATCGATTACTTCACCCGATGTGTTGGAAAGTGGCAGGAGTTGGGCACAAAAAAAGCAGCTCCGAGGAGCTGCTTTTTCGTCTGGAGCGGACGACGAGATTCGAACTCGCGACATCCACCTTGGCAAGGTGGTGCTCTACCAGCTGAGCTACGTCCGCACATGCTGCCTGCCAGGCCGGTGCCTGGCAATCAGCAACAAACAAGGTGCCTTGTTTTGGTGGGCGATACTGGGATCGAACCAGTGACCTCTTCCGTGTCAGGGAAGCGCGCTACCGCTGCGCCAATCGCCCGTTTCCGGGTCCTTTGAAAGGAGAGCGGACGACGAGATTCGAACTCGCGACATCCACCTTGGCAAGGTGGTGCTCTACCAGCTGAGCTACGTCCGCACATGCTGCCTGCCAGGCTGCAGCCTGGCAATCAACAACAAACAAGTTGCCTTGTTTTGGTGGGCGATACTGGGATCGAACCAGTGACCTCTTCCGTGTCAGGGAAGCGCGCTACCGCTGCGCCAATCGCCCATGCAACCAGCTTGACGCTGGAAGACATGGTTTTCACCGAGGTGGGTACGGGATTCGAACCCGTGTATACGGCTTTGCAGGCCGCTGCCTCGCCTCTCGGCCAACCCACCGTGTAGGCCGAATTCCGTGGAATTCCTGCCTTGACAGTGCCTTGCGAGCGGACGACGAGATTCGAACTCGCGACATCCACCTTGGCAAGGTGGTGCTCTACCAGCTGAGCTACGTCCGCAGTGTCGCATCAACGGGCAGCCGCACAGGCATTCCGTCGCTTTCCGACGAGTAAGAACTCTATAGGAGGTTCCAGCAAAGTCCAAATCCCACACGTGCTTTTGCTGGCCTGCCCTCCGGGATCCCCGTCATTACGCGGATCTTGGCGAATTTCATCACTGTAATTCCACGATTGTGCTTTACGCCGGTCACCATAGCCATGTCCGGGTAAGGGGGCTGTGCCGTCGCCGTGAGTGGAGGGTTTTGCAATACGCGGGGCGTCGGTTAGTGTTTTCTTTGCACCCGGGCGATTGGCGCAGTGGTAGCGCGCTTCGTTCACACCGAAGAGGTCACTGGTTCGAACCCAGTATCGCCCACCAACCAGGAGGCCCCCGGATTATCCGGGGGCCTCTTTTGTTGCACCGGGTTTGTTGCGCCGGGTTTGTTGCACCGGATTTGTTGGACCGGGTTTGTCGGACCAGGCGAATTCTGTCGGCCCTCTGTGACAAAGTCTTTATATGACTGCACCACTGCTTGCCCACGCTACTGACTACGGCCGGATGTACGCCCGCTCCACCACGGAGCACTATTCGGTTCCTTCCATCACCACCGTTATCGGCCAACAAGCGCACGGTTTGGATGGATGGTTCAGCTACATGGGAGCCAGCAGCCTTGCGGCGGATCCTGAGCTCGCTTCCTTGGTGGGCAGCCCCTCGAAAATCCGCCAGGCAGTCAACAAAGCATCCAAAGCAGCTGAGCAATACCGGGACAAGGCCGCGGCACGTGGGGACAGGGTCCACACCTACTGCGAGCAAGTGGCACTGCGGGCCATGGGCCGGCCCCACCGGGTGGAGGAATGCCTGGCTGAGTTGGCGGAAAACGGTGAGCAGGCATTTGCCTCCCGTTTCGATGAGTGGTGGGAGCTATACCAGGTGGAGCCGCTGGCGCCGGAGATTACAGTGTGGAACTCAGCAGTGGGTTACGCGGGAACGCTGGACCTGGTGGCCCGCATCAATGGCAGGATCTGCCTCATTGACTACAAGACCAAGGGCACCACCCGGGACGGCACCGTCAAAGCACTTGACGACAAAGTAGTGATGCAGCTGACCGCCGGAATGAAGGCCGAGGAGAGCCTGGTGGATCCGGTGGCCGGAACGTGGGAGCCCTGGAAGTACGGTGACAACCCCATGTTGCTGGCAGTGGCCGTCGGTGAGACGGAAGTCAGGCCCCAGCGCGCCAACCCCGAAATCCTGAAACATCACTGGTGGAAATTCTGTGCCCTGCGCCGCGTATGGGAGATGTCAGCCGACGTCGTGGCCGCCGGCCCGGCACTGCTTCCCATAGCTCCGCCCGTGTTCGCGACGCCTGCGGCAGGACGGCAAACAGCGGGAGCACGCTGACCTCCACTAAACTGGCTGGGGCTCCCTATCACCCGGGTCCAAGGTTGACGATCGTGAGGACAAACAGCACATGGCAATTTTGAGTATCCGCATTATTGGGGATCCGGTGCTGCGCACCGTGGCAGACCCCGTCACCGACTTCGGTCCGGAGCTCGCCAAACTTGTTGCTGACATGACCGAAACCATGGAGGACGTGGAAGGCGCAGGCCTTGCAGCCCCGCAGGTGGGCGTCAGCCAACGTGTCTTTACCTACCGCATTGGGGGAGTGGAAGGGCACATCATCAACCCGGTGCTGGAGAACAGCGACGATTTCCAGCCGGACGAGGTCGAGGGATGCCTGTCCATCCCCGGGTTGGGTTTCCCGGTACGCCGGTTCCGTACCACCCGGGCTACGGGAGTCGACATGCACGGAAACCCGGTGACGGTTGAGGCCGAGGGCATGCTGGCACGCTGCTTCCAGCACGAGACCGACCACCTTGATGGCGTCCTCTACACAGACAGGCTGGAGGGCGATGACCGCAAGGCAGCCCTCCGGGCCATCCGCAACGCCAACTACCAGTCGATTACGGAACAGACCACGTCCAAGCGCGCAACCTCCGTGGGTTCCAGCTTTGGTGGCGGCAGTTTCGGGGCGCCCGAGTGAGGGTCCTTTTCGCGGGCACTCCTGCGGTGGCTGTTCCGTCCCTGAACGCCTTGGTGGACGCCGGCTTCGACGTCGTGGCGGTCCTTACGCGCCCGGACGCCCCCTTGGGTCGCAAGCGTGTCATGACACCGTCTCCAGTGGCCATGCGTGCCGGGGAACTGGGAATCGATGTGATCCGGGCGGCAAAAGTGGATGCTGACACCACCGCGCGCATTGCGGAGTTTTCGCCGGATGTTGCGGCGATCGTGGCCTATGGGGGGTTGGTCCCGCGCGCCGCACTGGGAGTACCCGCTTTCGGCTGGGTAAACCTGCACTTCTCCCTTTTGCCTGCCTGGCGTGGTGCAGCGCCCGTGCAGCGGTCCATCATCGCCGGGGACGACGTCACCGGCGCTGTCACCTTCCAACTCGAGGAAGGCCTTGATACCGGGCCGGTCTTCGGAACCCTCACCGAGTCGGTGCGGGCAACCGACACTGCGGGGGATCTTTTGGAACGGCTCTCGCACAGTGGTGCTGTGCTGCTTGGCCAAACGCTCTCAGCAATCCGCGCAGGGCAAGCCGTGGCACAACCCCAGGTTGGTGATGTGACCCTGGCGCCGAAGCTGACGCTGGAGGACGGCAAATTGGATTGGAAGCAACCGGCCCTGTCCCTGGACCGCAGGGCGCGGGGCGTAACGCCTGAACCCGGTGCCTGGACCATGCTTGAAGGCCAGCGGGTCAAGCTTGAGCCTGTGACGTTGCGGCCGGATGTTAAGGATCTTGCTCCCGGCACGCTTCGCGTTGAGGCGAAGTCCGTGCTGGTGGGGACGGGATCCCACGCTGTGCAGCTGGGCAGGATTCAACCCGCCGGCAAGAAAATGATGTCGCCTGCCGATTGGGCCCGAGGCCTGGCAGCACCTGAGAAAGTGGTATTCGAATGAGCGAGTCCGGCCGGCAAGGCCCCAGCAGCAACGGCGGCCGTGGCAACCGTGAATCCGGAAACAGCAACAGCAGGAGGAACGCCCAGGGCAGGGAGCGCAACAGGGGGCCGCAGCGCGGTTTCTCCACCAGCGCCCCCGCCCAGCGCACCCGCCGGGCAGACCCCGCCCGCTTGGTGGCCTTTGAGGTTCTCCGCGCCGTAGCATCCGAGGACGCCTATGCCAACCTGGTCCTGCCTGCAAGGATCCGAGAGCACCGCCTGGACCGCCGCGACGCAGGTTTCGCCACGGAGTTGAGCTACGGGGCGTTGCGCGGCCAGGGCACATACGATGCCATCCTGGCCCGGTGCGTTGACCGGCCCCTGGAGCAACTGGATCCTGCGGTACTGGATGCCTTGAGGATTGGAGCCCACCAGCTTCTCTCCATGCGCGTTCCCGCCCATGCCGCCTTGGACCAGACTGTTGGCCTGGCGCGGGCCGTGATCGGGGCTGGACCGTCTGCCTTGATCAATGCCGTGCTACGGAAGGTCACCGCGCACTCCATGGAGGAGTGGTTGGACCTGCTGCTGGACCAGGAAACGGACGAAACCAAAATTGCGGCCTTGCGGCATGCCCACCCGGAGTGGATTGTCCGGGCGCTTCGCCAGTCGCTGGTGAACCATGGACGTCCAAAATCGGAGATCGACGCCTTGTTGGAAGCGGACAATGCCGCTCCCATTGTGAACCTGGTGGCGTTGCCTGGTCTGGGCAACCTCGATGAGGCGTTTGACAACGGAGCGACCGCCGGCGAGCTGGTGGAGGACTCGGCGCTCTCCGCCGGAGGCGACCTGGGACGCTTCGAGTCCGTGCGCCGCGGCACCACCAGAGTGCAGGACGTGGGTTCCCAACTGGTGGCCCGCGCTTTGGCCGGAGTGGCCGTGGACGGTCCCACTGCCGGCGGCGAGCGTTGGCTGGACCTTTGTGCCGGCCCCGGTGGCAAGGCAGCGCTCCTTGCGGCCCTGGCGCACCGCGACGGCGCCACCCTCCTGGCGAACGAACCCGCACCCCACCGTGCCAAGTTGGTTCAACAGGCGCTCTCTGCCGTTCCTGGCGAGGCTTGGTCAGTGCGGACGGGTGACGGGCGCGAAGTCGGCGCCGAACAGCCCGAATCTTTTGACCGCGTGTTGGTGGATGTTCCCTGCAGTGGTTTGGGAGCTTTGCGCCGCCGCCCGGAATCCCGGTGGCGCCGCTCGCCCAAGGACATCGGCGATCTCGGCCCGCTGCAGCGCGACTTGCTGAAATCGGCCATCGACGCCGTCAAGCCGGGTGGCGTGGTGGCCTATGTGACCTGTTCACCGCACCCTGCGGAAACAACGGCTGTTGTGGGTGACGTTGTGGGTAAGCGCGAGGACTTGGAACTGCTCGACGCCGGGCTGGCCCTGGACAGCGTCAGCCTCACTGGCAGCCTCAAGGCGGGTCACGAAAATACGGCCCAGCTGTGGCCGCACGTCCATCAAACAGACGCCATGTTCCTGGCAGTCATCCGCAAGAAGGCGTAGCCGCCGGACCCACGAGGTGGCCAAGTGGCTCCTCCTGTTGCGAATTTCCCGTGCATCATCAACCAGAAGGGCCTGCCTTGACCCAGTGCTGTATCAATCCGAGCATCCTGTCAGCTGACTTCGTCAACCTTGAGTCGGAGTTGCAGCGCATCAGCAACGCTGATGCCGTGCATGTTGATGTCATGGACAACCACTTTGTGCCCAACCTGACACTCGGCTTGCCGGTGGTGGAGCGAATCCAGGCTGTCAGCCCGGTTCCGCTGGACGCCCATTTGATGATTGCCGACGCCGACCGTTGGGCTCCGGCCTACGCCGACGCCGGCGTCTCGTCAGTGACATTCCACGTCGAAGCGGCCATGGCACCGGTCAAACTGGCCCGTGAATTGCGGGCGCGGGGTTCCAAAGCTGGAATGGCGTTGCGTCCCGCCACCCCTGTGGAACCGTACCTGGACATGCTCAGCGAGCTGGACATGCTGCTGATCATGACAGTGGAACCCGGTTTCGGTGGACAGGCGTTCCTGGACGTCACCCTGCCCAAGATCCGCCGTGCGCGCGCGGCCATTGAGGGTTCGGGCGTGGGGGTTGCCATCCAGGTGGACGGCGGCATCACGGAGGAGACCATCGTCCGGGCCGCAGAGGCAGGCGCCAACGTCTTCGTGGCTGGCTCAGCGGTCTACGGGCACCAGGATCCGGCCGCTGCCATCGACCGTCTCCGGAAGGCGGGACAGGCCGCGTCCGCTCGGTCCTGACGGCGGCATCCACATATTACGGCGGGGGTCGGGAATAGCTTGGCTCCCGCGGCAGTTGTGGCACAATAACAAAACACATACGTGCTCCGGGGTCGGTGTAAGTCCGAACCGGCGGTTATAGTCCGCGACCCGCAAGCCACTGGAAACCAAGAGATTGGTGCCGGCGGCGAACGGTTGAATCGGTGAAATTCCGGTACCGACAGTTAAAGTCTGGATGGGAGAAGCACGTACAGTCATGCCTTGGGCGTTCCTTCAGCGAACGCCCGGCATTGCGCTGTCGTACACCCCCGGAGTCATCGCGGCTTACTGGGAAGGAACGGCATGGACTTACTGCGATGGCTCTTCGAAGCTCAGATCCCCGTTGGAGGATCTGCTCTTGTCTTACGCGAAGTGCTTGGAAACATCTTTGGGTTGCTCAGCGCCCTCGGCGGTATGCGCCGGAAAGTCTGGGCCTGGCCAATCGGCATTGTGGGCAACATTCTCTTGCTGACCGTCTTCCTGGGAAATGTCTTTGGTGCCGCTGCACCCGCAACCTTGTGGGGACAGGCCGGACGCCAAGTCATGTTCATTGCCGTGGCCATTTACGGCTGGTACCGGTGGAGGCAGGGACGGCAGTCCAGCAGCCTGGGACGCGCCGTTGTTCCCGGATGGGCCAGCAACAAGGTCCGCCTCTCCTTGGTGGGGGCGATGATCGCAGGAACCGCAGCCCTCACGCCCCTCTTCGACTCCCTGGGTTCCTATCCGCCGGTGTGGGCCGACGCATGGACCTTCATGGGTTCCCTCCTGGCCACTTACGGCATGGCCCGGGGATGGACCGAGTTCTGGCTCATCTGGGTGGCCGTGGACATTGTGGGCGTCCCGCTCCTGTTCAGCGCCGGGTACTACGCCAGTGCTGTGATGTACCTCTTCTACGGCTTCTTCACCCTCACCGGTTTCTTCGTCTGGTGGCGGGCAGAGAAGCGCGAACGCGTGGTGGCTGATCCCGCCTCGATACCAACGGGTGTGCTCCGTTGAGCGCGGTCGATTCCCTGGACGCCGGGGCGTACACCCAGGCGGAGAAAGCGGCCATGGAGGCGGCATTGGCCGCCGCGCTGGCCGGCCCCCGGGGAGCGAACCCCTTGGTGGGTGCCGTCATTGTGGGACCCGACGGTGGCTTGCTCGCCCAGGGCTATCACCGCGGAGCCGGAACCGCGCATGCGGAGGCGGATGCCATCGCGGAGGCGCGCCGCAAGGGCGTTGATACCGCCGGAACCACCATGGTGGTGACCCTTGAGCCGTGCAACCACGTCGGCCGGACAGGGCCCTGTGCCCAAGCGATAATTGACGCCGGCATCACCTCGGTGATTTACGCCGTCGACGATCCCCATGATCCGGCAGCCGGCGGTGCCCGCACGATGCGTGCCGCGGGTGTGGATGTCCGTTCCGGGCTGGCGCATGCGGAGGCCTTGGCCATGAACCAGGAATGGTTCGACGCCGTTGCCGCCAAACGGCCCTTTGTTACTCTGCACATCGCGCAGACGTTGGACAGCCGCATTGCGGCGGTGGACGGCAGCAGCCAATGGATTTCCAGTCCTGAATCGCTGGCCGACAACCACGGCTTGCGGGCGCTCATCGACGCAATCGTGGTGGGAACCGGAACCGTTCTGGTGGACGATCCCAGGCTGACCGCCAGGACACCGGACGGTGAACTTTCCGCGAAGCAACCGCTGCGTGCAGTCATGGGCCTGCGGGAGGTGCCGCCGGAGGCTGCGGTTCGCGGAACGGATGGGCGCTTCGTGCACCTGCCCACCCGGGACCCTGCGGACGCCTTGCGCCAATTATTTGACCACGGCGTCCGGCACGTCATGGTGGAAGGCGGATCCAGCATCCTGAGCACCTTCCTGGCCGCGGGCCTGGTGGATGAACTGATCGTTTACCTGGCGCCCACATTGCTGGGATCCGGGACGCCCGCGCTCAATGACCTCGGTATCGGCACCCTGGCAGACGCCCAGCACTGGGCGTGGGATGACGCCGGCGGGGGATCGGTGCGGCGCATGGGCAGCGATCTTCGCCTCCACCTTCGCCCCAGAAGGTCCACAGCCCCCAAAACCAGCGATACAACAGCACAAAATTCGAGGCCGCGCGATGAAGCAGCGGAACCTTTCACAGGAGGACGTTGATGTTTACAGGAATAGTTGCCGAACAGGGCACAGTGCTCGGCATCGAGCGCCAGGGCGATGAAAGTGCCACCCTGCGGCTGAAGGCTCCCAGCACCACGGAGGATCTGGCCTTGGGCGGATCCATTGCTGTCAACGGCGTGTGCCTTACCGCGACTGCCATTGATGGCCGGGACTTCAGCGTGGACGTCATGGGGGAGACCCTGGTCCGCACCACCATCGGCGAACTGGTACCCGGGGACACGGTGAACCTGGAGCGTTGTGTACCCGCTGGTGGACGATTGGACGGCCACGTGGTCCAAGGACATGTGGACGGCGTGGGCGAACTGCTGGAACGCGAAGCCCAGGGCAACTGGGACCGCCTCCGCTTTGGCGTCCCGGCCGGGCTGGCGCGCTACATCGCAGAGAAGGGCTCGATCGCCGTCGACGGTGTCTCCTTGACGGTGACCGCAGTCAGCGATGCCATCGACGCAGCGCCATGGTTTGAGGTGGGACTGATTCCCACCACGCTGGAAGAAACAGGGCTGGGAGCCAAGCCCCTTGGAGCACACGTCAACCTGGAGGTGGATGTCCTGGCCAAGTACACCGAACGCCTCCTTTCCTTCGCACCGCGGCCGGAGGGTCAGCGATGAGCGCCCCGGCACAACCCGGAGCCGTGTCCAAGGGCTTGGATTCGGTCGAGGCGGCAGTGGCGGCCATGGCAGCGGGCAAGGCCGTGATCGTGGTGGACAAAGAGGACCGCGAGAACGAAGGTGACATCATCTTCGCTGCCCAGTTCGCCACTCCGGCCCTCATGGGCTGGACCATCCGCTATTCATCGGGCGTCATCTGCGTGCCGTTGGAGAATGAGCGCGCGGACGCCCTGATCCTGCCACCCATGGTGGCCATCAACCAGGATGCCAAGGGGACCGCGTACACGGTGTCCTGCGACGCAGCAGTGGGCGTCAGCACCGGGATCTCTGCAACCGACAGGGCCCTGACAGCAAGGATTCTTGCTGATCCGGGAAGTTCTCCCGCATCAATCACCCGGCCCGGGCATATTTTCCCGTTGCGGGCCGTTAAGGGAGGAGTGCGTGAACGTCCGGGACACACGGAAGCTGCCGTGGACTTGTGTCGTCTTGCCGGGCTTGCCCCGGTGGGCGTGATCGCCGAGTTGGTACATGACGACGGTGAAATGATGCGCTTGGACAGCCTACGGGATTTCGCTTCCGAGCATGGATGCCCCCTCATCTCCATTGAGGACCTGGTTACCCATGTTGAGAAGGTAGGATCCGGGGCGGCACATGTTTCACAGGCAGACGAGGAGAAGCGATGACCGCATCGACAACACGCAGCGGAGACCACACGGACTCCGCTCCGCACATGGTAAGCGGCGGGCCCATCGTGCAACTGCCGACGGCCTTTGGGGACTTCGTGGCCCAGGCCTGGACGGATCATGAAACGGGACATGAGCACCTGGCTGTAAGCTCTCCCAACCCGCCCAAAGATGGGAAGGCGCCGCTGGTGCGCCTGCACTCGGAGTGCCTCACGGGAGATGTTTTTGGTTCCTACCGCTGCGATTGCGGTGAACAGCTCGCGTTCGCATTGGAGCTCATTCATGCCGAGGGTGGAACCCTGCTGTACCTGCGTGGGCAGGAGGGCCGCGGCATTGGACTGGCCAACAAGATCAAGGCCTACGCCTTGCAGGAGGCCGGGTTCGACACCGTCGAAGCCAATGAACAGCTTGGCCTGCCTGTGGATGCACGGTCCTATACTGCTGCTGGCCGGATCCTGGCCGAGATGGGCCTGAGTTCGGTCCGTTTGCTCAGCAACAACCCGGATAAGCAGAACCGCCTGGCCCAGGCCGGTGTGGCGGTGGTGGAGATGGTGCCCACGGAAGTGCCTTCCCGCGAACAGAACCTGCGGTACCTGCAAACCAAGAAAGACCGCATGGACCACTTGCTGGCCCTTGATGTACAGCCGGTCAGCAACGGCAAAACTTCCCGCAACAGCACTCTCGACCAGAACCACGACTGAACGGATTTCCAGACCCAATGAGCGGACACGGCGCGCCCACCATAGACCTCACCACCCTCGATCCCGAGGAAACTTCACGGCTTAAGCTGGCCATTGTTGCCGCCAGCTGGCATACCCAGATCATGGACGGACTGGTTGACGGCGCACTGCGTGCCGCCAAAGAGGCCGGCATTGAAGCCCCCACGGTGCTGCGTGTTCCGGGAAGTTTCGAACTCCCGGTAGCGGCAGCCAGGGTCGCTCCGCACTTCGACGCCGTCGTTGCCCTGGGCGTCGTCATCCGTGGCGGGACCCCGCACTTTGAGTACGTCTGCCAGGCGGCGACGTCGGGACTCACCGATGTCAGCGTCCGCACCGGAGTTCCGGTTGGCTTCGGAGTGCTCACCTGCGATACCGAACAGCAGGGCCTGGACCGCGCGGGACTTCCCGGCTCCAGCGAAGACAAGGGCCACGAAGCAGTGACCGCAGCGTTGACAACAGCTGTCCTGCTGAAGCAATACAGCTGACCCTGGCACCAGCCAAACCAGGCACCGAAGGGGATGTGAGTGTGTCTTCACTCACATCCCCTTCGTCATGCAACGCCCCAACAAGCGGCGGCCGCCCCGAAGCAAGTAGTCTGGAGGGCGTGAAGAATTTCGAGACGCTGTTCGCAGAACTGAGTGAGAAAGCAGCGAACCGCCCGGCAGGTTCGCGCACGGTCGCCGAACTGGACTCCGGGATCCACGGCATCGGCAAAAAGGTAGTTGAAGAAGCCGCCGAAGTATGGATGGCCGCCGAGTACGAATCGGACGAGGCTGCTGCTGAGGAAATCTCCCAGTTGCTGTACCACCTGCAGGTTCTCATGCTCGCCAAAGGCCTCAGCCTGGAGGACGTTTACAAGCATCTCTAGCCACGCCGCTCCCTGCGGAGCCTGACGCGTGGCCGATGTGCCTGAACATCCCTTCCTAAAGAAAGTCCTTCCAATGCTCCGTGTAGCAGTCCCCAACAAGGGATCCCTGTCCGAAGCCGCCTCGGCAATGTTGTCCGAGGCCGGCTACCGCCAGCGCCGCGATTCCCGCGAACTGGTCATGGTTGATCCTGACAATGATATTGAGTTCTTCTTCCTGCGTCCCCGTGACATTGCCGTGTACGTCGGCCAAGGCACACTGGACGTAGGAATCACCGGCAGGGACCTCCTGCTTGACGCCAAGGTTGAAGCGGAGGAACTGCTTCCCTTGGGGTTCGCGCCCTCCACCTTCCGTTTCGCCGGTCCCGTAGGTGACTTCAGCGGCGTCGAGCAGCTTGAAGGCAAGCGGCTGGCCACCAGCTATGACGGTCTCCTCCGCGACTACCTGGCAGAGCGT
Organism: Paenarthrobacter ilicis; assembly: GCF_016907545.1. Lineage (NCBI taxonomy): Bacteria > Bacillati > Actinomycetota > Actinomycetes > Micrococcales > Micrococcaceae > Paenarthrobacter > Paenarthrobacter ilicis. The sequence continues at coordinate 1,756,740 of NZ_JAFBCD010000001.1, forward strand.
GGAGTCAATGCCACCGTGGTCCGCCTTGATGGAGCCGTTGAGTCATCCGTCCGGCTGGGTGTGGCAGATGCCATCGCCGACGTCGTGGAAACCGGAAATACGCTCAAGGCCGCCGGCATGGAGATCTTCGGTGATCCCATCCTGAAGTCCGAGGCCGTCCTCATCCGGCGCTCGGGATCCGGTGGTGCCGCGAACGGGACAGCCAAGGAAATCGACATCCTCATCCGTCGTCTGCAGGGTGTCCTGGTGGCTCGCCAGTACGTGCTGATGGACTACGACATCCGTAAGGACCTGGTGGAGGATGCAGCCGCGCTGACTCCTGGCCTGGAATCACCCACTGTGTCCCCGCTGCGGGATTCCGAGTGGGTTGCCGTGAGGTCCATGGTTCCCAAGAAGGAAACCAACCGGATCATGGACGAACTCTATGATTTGGGCGCCAGGGCCATCCTGGTCAGCAGCATCCACGCCTGCCGTATCTGATCCGCACCACCAGCAGAGCCCAGGCCCACAGCGGACCTGTATAAAAGAGGAGCAGCACATGGCTGTAGCTGTACGCGTCATTCCCTGCCTGGACGTCGACGCCGGGCGCGTAGTGAAGGGCGTCAATTTTGAGGGCCTCCGCGACGCAGGCGATCCCGTGGAGCTGGCCCACCGTTATGACAACGGCGGTGCCGATGAGCTGACGTTCCTGGATGTCACTGCGTCCTCGGGCAACCGGGAAACCACGTTTGATGTTGTCCGACGCACCGCGGAGGAAGTCTTCATCCCGCTCACCGTGGGCGGCGGCGTCCGCGGTGTGGCCGAGGTGGACAAGTTGCTCAGGTTCGGTGCGGACAAGGCGTCGATCAACACGGCCGCTGTAGCGCGCCCCGAAGTGATTGACGAGATCACCCGCCACTTCGGTTCCCAGGTCCTGGTTCTCTCGGTGGACGCACGGCGAACCCGCGAAGGTGACCAGCCGACGTCGTCCGGTTTTGAGGTGACCACCCACGGTGGACGCACGGGAACCGGGATCGACGCGATCGCCTGGGCCAAGGAAGCCGCTGACCGCGGCGTGGGTGAAATCCTGCTGAATTCGATCGACGCCGACGGCACCAAGGACGGGTTCGACCTCGAGCTCATCCGCTTGGTGCGGTCTGCTGTGAACATCCCGATTATTGCCTCCGGTGGCGCGGGTATTCCGGAGCACTTTCCGCCGGCCGTTCAAGCCGGGGCGGACGCTGTTTTGGCGGCGTCGGTGTTCCACTTCGGCCCGGACGACATGATCTCGCAGGTCAAAGCCGCTATTCGCGGCGCCGGCTTCGAAGTTCGCTGAGGCCGGTTCTCCGACCAACCACGCCCTGGCGGACGTGGGGCTAAAGCCCTACGTCCGCTGACTGCAAGAGGGCGACGGCGTCCGGCTGGCCCTCGAAGGTAACCAGCGCCTGGCTGGTGCGTCCGTGGGCATGCATCAGGAGCTCGCCCGGCTCGCCAACAATAGCGACCGATACCGGTGCCCGCTTGGCCACGTGCCGCGGACCCGTGGGCCTCACCAGGACGATTCCCAGGTCCACGCCGCGGTAAAGGAAAGCGGCGCGCTTGATGAGGTCGTCCCAGAGTGCGTTCGAGTAGGCCTCGTCCAAGGCCCGTGGCGCCCAGCGATCGCCGGCGCGGCGGACGTCCTCGGTGTGGACAAAGTATTCGATCAGGTTGGACGTCTCATCCAAGGCCTTGATCTTCATGGGCGACAACGCCGGAGGGCCTGCGCGGAAGGTCTTGATGAGATCCGCATAAGCCTCGGGACTCTTCAGTTTGTCCGCGAGCTTGGCAGTGGCTTGCTCGGACGCCTTGGCCAATTTGGGGATCAAAAGTCCCAAACCCACGGCGATCTTGCGTTCGCGAAGAAACAAATGTGCGGCAAGGTCCCGTGTGCGCCACCCTTCGCAGAGCGTGGGGGAGTCAGGACCGGCCGCCAGAAGGGTCTCGGCCAGGACTTCTCGGGAAGGATCGACGAAATGCATCACTTGTGAAACTAGCACGATCAGGCCGTTCTTGCGCAGTGGAACCGCCGCAGAATGCCGCCCGGGCCGGAGGCACTAGACTTGATCTGATGTCAGAGCAGTCCGCCCCCAGCCCTTCTCCCGCCGCGGAGCTTTCCAGCAACCCCGGCGGGCCTTTGCCTGCTGAAATCGCCAGCACCCTGAAGCGGGACTCCGCTGGCTTGGTTGCGGCAATTGTCCAGCAGCACGATACCCACGAGGTCCTCATGCTCGGCTGGATGGACGACGAAGCACTGCACCGAACCATGACCACGGGACGGGTGACGTTCTACTCCCGGTCCCGGCAGGAATATTGGCGCAAGGGCGACACCTCCGGCCACGCCCAGTTCGTGAAGTCCGTTGCCCTCGACTGCGACGGCGACGCTCTTTTAATTCGCGTGGACCAGGTGGGCGCCGCGTGCCACACCGGCACCAGGACCTGCTTTGATGGCCGCGACTTCGACGTCGTCACCGGCCAGCGCGGTTAGGCCCCGCCCTTCCCCCCGCTTGACCCCCTGACCTGTTTCACCTCTGAAGTACAGTCACACCCGACCAAAGGCGGAGAACAATAGCCATGCAGGACCTTGGAATCATCAGCCCGGGCCTGGAAGAGTTCCGCGAACTCGCCGTCCACAGCCGTGTTATCCCTGTCCGACTCAAGGTCCTGGCTGACGCCGAGACGCCGATCGGCCTCTACCGCAAGCTCGCCAAGGGCCAGCCGGGAACGTTCCTGCTGGAATCCGCAGCCGTTGGTGGGGCCTGGTCCCGCTATTCCTTCATTGGCTCCAAGTCCCGCGCTACCCTCACCACCAAGGACGGGCAGGCCCACTGGATCGGCCAGCCTCCTGTTGGCGTGCCCGTGGACGGGAATCCCGTGGAAGCCGTCCGGGACACCATCGCCGCACTCCAGACCGACCGTTTTGAAGGACTCCCGCCCTTCACCTCCGGACTGGTGGGTTTCCTTGGCTGGGAATCCGTTCGGCACTGGGAAAAACTGACGTCTCCGCCGGAAGACGACCTGCAGTTGCCGGAGATGGCCATGAACCTGGTCACCGACATGGCTGTGCATGACAATGTGGACGGCACCGTGCTGTTGATCGCCAACGCCATCAACTTTGATGACAGCTCCGAACGCGTGGACGACGCATGGCATGACGCTGTTGCCCGGGTCAAGGGCATGCTGGGACAGATCAGCACGCCCGTGGCGCAGCCCGTCTCCGTCATGGAAGCAGCCGCCCTGGATTTCGCCTCCAGCGTTCAGGAACGCTGGGAAGAGTCCAAGTACCTCGAAGCGATCGATCGCGGCAAGGAAGCGATCGTTGACGGCGAAGTTTTCCAGGTGGTCATTTCGCGCCGCTTCGAAATGGAATGCCCGGCCGACCCCCTGGACGTCTACCGGGTGCTCCGGAACACCAACCCGAGCCCCTACATGTACCTCTTCAGCCTGGAGGACGCAGACGGCCGCGAGTACACCATTGTGGGTTCTTCCCCCGAGGCCCTGGTTACGGTCACCGGCAACGAGGTCATCACCCACCCCATTGCCGGGTCCCGGCCCCGTGGCAGGACCGTGGAGGCGGACAAGGCCTTGGCAACTGAGTTGCTGGCGGACACGAAGGAACGCGCCGAACACCTGATGCTGGTTGATCTTTCCCGCAACGACCTCTCCAAGGTGTGCGTCGCGGGGACCGTTGATGTCACCCAGTTCATGGAAGTTGAACGCTTCAGCCACATCATGCACCTGGTGTCCACCGTGGTGGGGGAGCTCGCCCCCCACGCCAAGGCGTACGACGTCCTGAAGGCGACGTTCCCCGCCGGCACCTTGTCCGGCGCGCCGAAGCCCCGTGCCCTTCGCCTGCTGGACGAGCTGGAACCGCACCGTCGCGGGATCTACGGCGGCGTGGTGGGCTACCTGGACTTCGCCGGGGACATGGACATGGCCATCGCCATCCGTTCTGCCCTGCTCCGCGAAGGCCGGGCCTACGTCCAGGCCGGCGGCGGCATCGTGGCCGATTCCCACAAGCCCGCCGAGGCTTTGGAAACTGTCAACAAGGCAGCAGCGCCACTACGGGCCGTCCATATGGCCGGTTCGCTGAACAACATCGCTGCAGCTTCCCTTCCGGAAACGGAAACGCTCGACGGCGGGACATCAGCACTGTGAGCCAGGAACCTTCCGTCTCGTCAGCCACCCCGACACCGCGATGGGCGCGCAAGTCCAACCTGGTGCTGGCCATGACCATCCTTGCCTTGGTGGTGTTCGGCACCACCACCCAGACGTGGATAGAGGTGCAACTGGACCCCAACGGGGCCTCCAACAGCAATCTCCATGTGCCGGGCAACAAGGCAGCAACAGCCGTCACGGCCTTGGCATTGGTGGCACTGGCGGGCGGTCTGGCCGCTTCGATTGCCGGAAAGATTGCCCGATGGGTGACTGCGGTCATCATCGCGTTGTCTGCCCTGGGAATTGTGCTGGCCGCAGTGACGGTACTGGCGGACCCGCTGGGTGCTGCCCAGGGAGCAATCGCTGCGGCCACAGGCGTCTCCGGGGGCCAGGCAACTGTTGCTGCGACTGCGTTTCCCGTCCTTGCCGTGGTGGCAGGCGTGCTGCTGGCAGTGTGCGCCGTGATGCTTCCCTTGGCCGGACGGTATTGGACGTCACGGACCAAGTACGACGCCCGGGCCAGGGGCCGGCAGAACAGCAAGGAACCCGTGGACGAGATCGACAGTTGGGACAGCCTGTCGCGGGGCGAAGACCCTACCTAAAACAGTGCCAGCGCATCGTCGGGTGGCTTTGCCCGCAATAAAAGCACACGCATGCGCCACGGCTCCGGGCGATGTCCCGGGAGTGGCCAATAAATGGCAGAATGTAAGCAGTATTCATCCTGAGGAGATTTAACATGAGCAAAACCACAGCGTCCGCAGTCCAAGCAGAATCCAAGATGGCCAGCCACGCTGACGCCATTGGTCACGGCAACAGCCCGGCTGCCTGGACCTGCGTTTTCGTCATGCTCGCTGGTGCTTTGATTTCCTCCATTGCCTTTGTCATCGCCAGCACCCCGATCTTCATCGGCGGCATTGTTGTGATGGTTATCGGCCTCATCGTTGGTGGAATCATGCGCCGTGCAGGCTACGGAGTCGGTGGCAGCAAGCTGCAGAACAACGGTCACTAATCGTGACCGTTCTTGATGACATCATTGTTGGCGTCAAGGAGGAAATGGAGGCCCGCCGTCGGCTGATTTCCATCGCAGAGCTGAAGGACCGCGCTGCTGCACAGAAGCCCGCCCGCGATGCGTGGGTGGCTCTTGGCGGCAACGACTCGCCGCGCAACGACCTCAAGGTCATCGCCGAAATCAAGCGCCGCAGCCCCTCGAAGGGCGACCTCGCGCCCATCGAGGATCCGGCGTCCTTGGCCGCGCAGTATGCCGACGGCGGTGCCTCCGTGATCAGCGTGCTGACCGAACAGCGCCGATTCGGCGGGTCCTTGGCTGACCTCGATGCCGTCCGTGCCGCCGTCGAGACCCCCTTGTTGCGCAAGGACTTCACGGTGGACGAGTACCAGATCTGGGAAGCCCGTGCACACGGTGCCGACCTCATCCTGCTGATCGTGGCTGCGCTGTCTGACGCGGAGCTCGCAGAGTTCAGCGCCCTGAGCCATGAGCTGGGCATGAATGTACTGGTGGAGACACACACGGAAGAAGAGATCGAACGTGCCGTTGCGGCCAAGGCCAAAATCATCGGCGTCAACGTTCGGAACCTGAAGACGTTGGACGTTGACAGGTCCATCTTCGGAACACTGGCGGGCTCGATCCCTGCTGACGCTGTGATTGTGGCTGAATCGGGCGTGCGCAGTGCCGATGACGTTTCGCATTATGCGGCCGGTGGCGCCAACGCCATCCTGGTGGGGGAGGCGCTGGTTAGCGACTCCACGCCGCGTGAACGTATTACTGAATTCAAAGCAGCTGGAGCTGCGGCCATCGCCGTCAGGAACTGAAACAGTTACTGGAAAATCGGCATGTAGCTACAGGCAGCCCGGGCTTAGGCCCGAGGCTGCCTTGCAGCAGGTGGAACTACCCAATGAACTAACTGGAAGAGGACGGTGGGACTGATGGTCGACGCGCCAACAGCCGGCTCGGAAGAGAATGCGGCTGACGCATTCCTGCAAGGTACCTCCTCGTTGCGAAACGCATCGGGGCCCTACTTTGGCAGCTACGGCGGACGCTGGATGCCGGAGTCCCTCATCGCGGCCCTGGATGAAGTCCAGGACACCTTCGACAAAGCGAAAGCTGATCCCGACTTCATTGCTGAACTGAAGGACCTCAACAAAAACTACTCGGGCCGTCCGTCGCTCCTGACAGAGGCCAAGCGCTTTTCTCAGCACGCGGCAGGCGCCCGCGTGTTCCTCAAGCGCGAGGACCTCAACCACACGGGGTCCCACAAGATCAACAACGTCCTGGGCCAGGCATTGCTTGCCAAGCGCATGGGCAAGACCCGCGTCATTGCCGAGACCGGTGCGGGCCAGCACGGCGTAGCCAGTGCAACGGCTGCCGCTTTGCTGGGCCTGGAGTGCGTGGTGTACATGGGGGCAGAGGACTGCCGCCGGCAGGCGCTGAACGTGGCACGCATGCAGCTCCTGGGCGCCACCGTTGTCCCCGTGACCAACGGATCGCAAACCCTGAAGGACGCCATCAACGACGCCCTCCGGGACTGGGTCTCCAACGTGGAACACACCCACTACCTGCTGGGTACCGCCGCGGGTGCGCACCCGTTCCCGGCCATGGTGCGCTACTTCCACGAGGTCATTGGCGAAGAAGCCCGTGAGCAGATCCTGGATCAAACCGGGAAACTTCCGGATGCCATCTGCGCCTGCGTCGGTGGTGGCTCCAACGCTATCGGCCTCTTCCACGCCTTCCTTGATGATGCGTCCGTGAAAATCTACGGTTTCGAGGCCGGCGGCGATGGCGTGGAAACGGGCCGTCACGCGGCAGCCATCTCCCTTGGCCGTCCCGGTGTCCTGCACGGTGCCCGTTCCTACCTCATGCAGGACGAGGACGGCCAGACCGTTGAGTCACATTCCATTTCGGCAGGGCTGGACTACCCCAGCGTGGGGCCGGAGCACTCCTACCTCGCGGACATTGGCCGCGTCACCTACGAGGCCATCACTGACACCGAGGCAATGGACGCTTTCAGCCTCCTCTGCCGCACCGAGGGCATCATTCCGGCCATTGAGTCGTCCCACGCCCTGGCCGGCGCCATCAAGATCGGCCAGCGGCTCACCGAGGGCAAGGACGATCCCTCCGAGGTGACCATCATTGTGAACCTGTCCGGACGCGGTGACAAGGACGTCGAAACTGCGGCGGACTGGTTCAACATGTTGGACGACGAAGGCAACGTCCGGGGAACCACCTTGTCCACCCGCAAGCCAAAGGGACCCTCGGACCGTGCTTCCGAGACGGCTGGAGAGGGCCACAACTGATGACTGAGAACTTTGCCAGCAAGTCCGCTGCCGCCATTGATCGGGCAGCATCCGAAGGCCGCGCGGCGCTTGTGGGCTACTTGCCCGCCGGCTACCCTACCGTGCAGGAAAGCATCGACGCCGGAATTGCCCTGGCACGCAACGGCGCCGACCTGATTGAAATCGGTATTCCCTACTCGGATCCTGTGATGGACGGCCCTGTGATCCAGGCAGCCACCACGGAAGCGATCGCCAACGGCTTCAGGGTCTCCAACGTCTTTGATGTGGTTTCTGGCATCACAGCCGCCACGGATGCTGCCGTGCTGGTGATGACGTACTGGAACCCCGTGATGCGTTTTGGTGTCGACGAATTCGCCCGACGCCTGGCTGAGGCCGGGGGAGCGGGACTGATCACGCCCGACCTCGTCCCGGACGAGGCCGCGGAGTGGTTTGAAGCGTCGGACAAGTACGGGCTGGACAGGGTCTTCCTGGTGGCGCCGTCCTCCACCCCGGAACGCTTGCACATGACCGTCAAGGCCAGCCGGGGTTTTGTCTACGCAGTGTCCATCATGGGTGTGACCGGCACGCGGCAGTCCGTCAGCAGCAGTGCTGAGGATGTTGTGGCCAAGGCCCATGCCGCGGGTGCCGAACGTGTGTGCGTGGGACTCGGAGTCTCCAACCCCGACCATGTCCGGGAAATCGCCGCCTACGCCGATGGCGTTATTGTGGGCACCGCCCTGGTAGCGGCTCTCCGTGACGGCGGCGTGGACGCCGTCGGGCAACTCACCAAGAAGCTCAGCGCCGGTTTGGGCCGCGCCGCTGCAGACGCCTAGAAAAAGGAAACAGCTACTCGCATGCAGAACGTCCTCCACGCAGCGGCAATGGTCCCCTTGAGTATTCCGAGTCCGTCATGGTCCGGATTCGACATTCCGCTGCCGTGGGGGACGCTGCGTATCCACGCCTATGCCCTCTGCATCCTGGCGGGCATCATCATTGGCCTGTGGCTGACCTCCTCCCGCTGGAAGCGGCGCGGTGCTCCTGAAGGTAGTCTCTGGGACATTGCCATCTGGGCCATCCCTTTCGGGATCATCGGCGGCCGCCTCTATCACGTGTTCTCTTCCCCGGATGCTTACTTCGGGCCCGGCTTTGACGGCACCGGGGACCTTTCCCTGATTCCCCAAATCCAACGTGGTGGCCTGGGAATTTGGGGCGCCGTGGTGTTGGGCGCTGTGGGCGCCTGGATCGGATGCCGGCGCGCTGGACTGAAGTTGACGGCCTTCCTGGACGCAGCAGCTCCGGGCCTGTTGCTGGCACAAGCAATAGGACGGCTGGGCAACTGGTTCAACCAGGAGCTTTTCGGTGCTCCCACCACGCTGCCCTGGGGCCTGGAAATTGACCCGGCCAACGCCAACTTCCCGCCGGATATGGCTGCCGGCACGCTGTTCCATCCCACGTTCCTCTACGAAATGCTGTGGAACCTGCTGGGAGTCGCGATCCTCCTGATCCTGGACAGGAAGTTCAATTTCCGCCGGGGCCGCCTGTTCTGGCTCTACGCCATGTACTACACCGTGGGCCGCGTGTGGATTGAGGCGCTCCGGATCGACGACGCCGAGCAAATCTCGCTCTTCGGAATCACCACCAGGCTCAATGTGTGGACCAGCATCTTTGTCTTCGTGGCGGCGCTGATCATTTTTGTGGTCCTGGGCCGGATGGGACGCCCAGTGCCGGACTCCCCGTATCTTCCGGGCAAGGAGCCGCAGGAAGAAGGCGCGAAAGAGCCCGTCGCGGTGACGAGCGTCACCAGTCATGATGTGGACGCATCTGTCTCAGATAGTGGTGTGCGTGGTAATCTCCCAGATAACCAAAGCGATCCGGGCCACATCAAAAAGCCGCAGGATGCAGCAGCCGCAACGGCCAAGGACCCTGGGTCTGCGGCCGAATCAACGGCTACCGCTACTGCCGCAGAGAAGAACCCCGGATCCTCTCCGAAGGTCGACGACACCAAGTAGTCGCCAACGGTAAAGGGGCAACAGAGTCACCGCTCGTAGGGCCCAGTCCACAGCGTCGTGGCACCCCGGAAACCGGATCGCAGCATACCGATGTTCACTGGTCAAGCCGGGGCCAGAGGTCTGCGTAACTGTTCGTTGCGCTGGATCGGCTGGCCTACAATTCCAAGTACTAGCGCTTTGTTATGCCCGTCACAGGGTAGGGCAAGGTGGGGCCAACGTTGTCCCTTCCATACGCACGATCTCGAGGAAGGACGTCTCCCATGACCCATCTTCATAACCCCGGTTGGTCCGAAAACATCGAACCGCAGGGTGCCATGTCTCCGTTCAAGCGCTTCGCCGCGCTCCCGGAGGCCCAGGGTCTTTACAACCCTGATAAGGAGAAGGACGCCTGCGGCCTGGCAATTATTGCCACGCTCCGCGGGGAACCGGGATACGACATCGTGGAAGCGGCATTGACCGCCCTCCGCAATCTCGAACACCGCGGTGCCGTTGGTGCCGATGAAGGAACCGGCGACGGGGCAGGCCTGCTGATGCAGGTTCCCGACGAGTTCTTCAGGGCAGTCACCGAATTTGAACTGCCCGCGCCGGGCCAGTACGTGGTGGGCACAGCCTTCCTGCCTGCTGAGTCCCGTGAAGCGGACAATGCCAAAGCCGGTATTGAAGCCCTCGCCGCAGATGAGGGCCTCACAGTCCTCGGGTGGCGTGAGGTTCCGGTGGTTGCCGACCTGGTTGGCGCCATGGCCCGGGCCTGCATGCCGTATTTCTCGCAGCCGTTCTTCGCTTCGGCAACTGGCGAAACCCTGGAGCCCAATGAGCTGGACTCCCGGGCCTGGCGTATCCGTAAGCGCGCCCAGAACAAGTTCGGTGTCTACTTCCCGTCGCTGTCCTCGCGCACCATTGTGTACAAGGGCATGCTGACCACCGCCCAGCTGGAGCCGTTCTACCCGGACCTCTCGGACAAGCGCTTCAAGACGAAGCTCGCGATCGTCCACTCACGCTTCTCCACCAACACGTTCCCGTCGTGGCCTTTGGCGCAGCCTTTCCGCACCATCGCCCACAACGGCGAGATCAACACGGTCAAGGGAAACCGGAACTGGATGCGTGCCCGCCAGTCGCAACTGGCAAGCCCCTTGCTGGGTTCCGTGCCGGAAGAGCTGTACCCCATCTGTACTCCGGGTGCCTCGGATTCGGCATCCTTCGATGAAGTCGCCGAGCTCCTGTGGTTGTCCGGCCGCCCCATCACGCACTCCATCATGATGATGATCCCGGAGGCCTGGGAAAACCACGCCACCATGGATCCGGCCCGCCGTGCCTTCTACGAGTACCACTCCCTGCTCATGGAGCCCTGGGATGGTCCTGCTGCGGTGTCCTTCACGGACGGCAGCCTGGTGGGTGCAACCCTGGACCGCAACGGCCTGCGCCCGGGACGGTACTGGATCACCGAGGACGGACTGATCATCTTCGCTTCTGAAGTTGGTGTCATTGAGGTTGAGCCGTCCAACGTGGTCAAGAAGGGTCGCGTAGCTCCGGGCAAGATGTTCCTGGTGGACACTGAGGCCGGCCGCATCATTGACGACACCGAGGTCAAGGCTGAAATTGCCGGCGCCAATCCCTGGGCCGATTGGCTCAAGGACAACCTGATCGACATCAATGAGCTTCCCGAGCGTGAGCACGTGGTCCACACGGCCGCGTCAGTGAATATCCGCCAGCGCACCTTCGGTTACACCAACGAAGAGCTGAAGATCCTCCTGGGACCCATGTCCCGTACCGGGGCCGAACCCTTGGGCGCCATGGGCTCGGACACTCCCGTAGCGGTACTCTCCAAGCGCCCGCGCTTGTTGTTCGACTACTTCGTGCAGTCCTTTGCGCAGGTGACCAATCCGCCTCTGGATGCCATCCGCGAAGAACTGGTCACGTCACTGAAGTGCGCCATTGGTCCCAACGGAAACCTCCTTGACGGCAAGCAGGTCCGCCAGCCGCAGATTTCGCTGCCGTTCCCGGTGATCAACAACGACCAGCTAGCCAAGATCGCCAACATTGAAAGCCCTGACGGCGACCGCATCGCCATGAAGGTGCGCGGCCTGTACCGTCCCGAGGGCGGGGAAGCCGCACTGCGTGCACGCCTGACAGAAATCTGCGAGCAGGTTTCCGGCGCCATCAACCGTGGCGTTCAGTACGTTGTGTTGTCAGACCGTGATTCGAATGCCCAGTGGGCGCCGATTCCTTCGCTGCTTCTGGTCAGCGCAGTTCACCACCACCTGCTCCGCAGCGCCAACCGCACTAAGACCGCGCTGGTGGTTGAGGCCGGCGACGTCCGCGAGACGCACCACGTGGCGGTACTGATCGGCTACGGCGCATCGGCCGTGAACCCATACCTGGCCATGGAATCGGTGGAACAGCTGATCTCCAACGGCGACGTCACAGGCGTCACCGCGGAAGATGGCGTTTACAACCTCATCAAGGGCCTGGGCAAGGGCGTCCTGAAGATCATGTCCAAGATGGGCATCTCGACGGTGGCTTCCTACACCGGCGCGCAGACCTTTGAAGCGCTTGGACTCTCGCAGGAACTCGTGGACGAATTCTTCTCCGGTACCCACTCCCAGTTGGGTGGCGTCGGTTTGGACGTCATCGCTGCCGAGGTCTCGGCACGGCACCAGATGGCCTACCCGGAAGGTGGCATCGAGCACCCGCACCAGCCCCTGGTCAGTGGTGGCGAATACCAGTGGCGCCGCGACGGGGAACCGCACCTCTTCAACCCGGAGACGGTCTTCCGCCTGCAGCACGCCACCCGCGAACGCCGCTACGACATCTTCAAGTCCTACACCAAGGGCATTGACGACCAGTCCGAGAACCTCATGACCCTGCGTGGTCTCCTGAAGTTCAAGGACGGTGTGCGCCCGGCTGTTCCGTTGGAAGAAGTGGAGCCGGTCTCCAGCATCGTCAAGCGCTTCTCCACCGGTGCCATGAGCTACGGTTCCATCTCCAAGGAAGCGCACGAGACCCTGGCAATTGCCATGAACCGGCTGGGCGGCAAGTCCAACACCGGTGAAGGTGGCGAGGACGTTGACCGTCTGCTGGATCCGGAGCGTCGCTCCGCCATCAAGCAGATCGCATCCGGCCGTTTCGGTGTGACCAGCCTGTACCTGACCAACGCCGAGGACATCCAGATCAAGATGGCCCAGGGCGCCAAGCCCGGCGAGGGTGGCCAGCTGATGGCGCAGAAGGTCTACCCGTGGGTAGCCCGGACCCGTCACTCCACCCCTGGCGTCGGGCTCATCTCCCCGCCCCCGCACCACGACATCTACTCGATCGAAGACCTCGCGCAGCTCATCTACGATGCCAAGCGCGCCAATCCTTCGGCCCGGGTGCACGTGAAGCTCGTTTCGGAAGTCGGGATCGGCACGGTGGCGTCCGGCGTCACCAAGGCGAAGGCCGACGTCGTGCTTGTTTCAGGTCACGACGGCGGTACCGGCGCCTCGCCGCTGAACTCGCTTAAGCACGCGGGTGTGCCGTGGGAACTCGGTTTGGCCGAGACCCAGCAGACCCTGATGCTCAACGGTCTCCGCGACCGTGTGGTGGTTCAGGTTGACGGCCAGCTCAAGACCGGCCGCGACGTTGTGATCGCAGCCCTGCTGGGCGGTGAGGAGTACGGTTTCGCGACCGCACCCCTGGTGGTTTCAGGCTGCATCATGATGCGGGTCTGCCACCTGGACACCTGCCCTGTGGGTGTTGCCACCCAGAACCCTGAGCTCCGTTCAAGGTTCAACGGCAAGCCCGAGTTCGTGGTCAATTTCTTCGAGTTCCTTGCAGAAGAGGTTCGCGAGATCCTGGCCGAACTTGGCTTCCGCACCCTGGAAGAAGCAATCGGCCACGCCGAGGTTCTGGACACCCGCGAAGCGATCAACCACTGGAAGGCCGAAGGGCTGGACCTGGATCCCATCCTGCATGGACTGGAATTCGACGACGACGTGCCGCTGCGCAACATGACCGGCCAGAACCATGAGCTGGACAAGCACTTTGACCAGCGCTTGATCACCATGGCGCAGGAAGCACTCAGCGACCGCATGCCTGTCAAGATCACCCTGGACGTCATCAACACGGACCGTTCCGTGGGAACGATGCTGGGCCACGTGGTCACCAAGACCTTCGGCACGGACGTTCTGGCCACGGACACCATCGATGTGACCCTCAACGGCACTGCGGGACAGTCGCTCGGAGCGTTCCTGCCTGCCGGTATCACCCTGCGTATGTTCGGTGATTCCAATGACTATGTGGGCAAGGGCCTTTCCGGCGGACGGATCATTGTCCGCCCGGACCGCACCAATGTGTTCCAGGCAGAGCGGAATGTCATTGCCGGCAACGTCATTGGCTATGGGGCAACCAGCGGTGAGATGTTCCTGCGGGGACAGGTGGGCGAACGCTTCCTGGTCCGAAACTCCGGTGCCACGGCAGTTGTTGAAGGCATTGGCGATCACGGGTGTGAGTACATGACTGGCGGTCAGACGCTGATCATCGGCAGGACGGGCCGTAACTTTGGCGCGGGCATGTCTGGTGGTACGGCTTATGTGCTGGACCTGCAGCAGGAACGCGTCAACAAGGCGGCCCTGGACTCCGGCGAACTCCAGCTCCTGGAGCTCGACGCCGAGGACCGCGACATTGTCCACGGGCTGCTGACCAAGCACGCCGAGGAAACCGAATCCGTATTGGCCGGCCGTCTGCTCGAGAACTTCGATGACACCGCGGCCCGCATCACCAAGGTATTGCCGCGCGACTACGCTGCAGTACTGCAGACCCGGCTGGATGCCATTGCAGAGGGACTCGACCCCGATGGCGAAGAAGTTTGGTCACGAATCCTGGAGGTAACCGGTGGCTGATCCACGCGGATTTATGAAGGTCCGGCAGCGCGAGACGCAGCCGCGACGCCCTGTTTCTGTTCGCATCATGGACTGGAAAGAAGTCTATGAAGCGCAGGAAAAGGGTGTCCTGAAGAGCCAGGCCGGCCGTTGCATGGACTGCGGCGTTCCGTTCTGCCACCACGGGTGTCCGTTGGGCAACCTCATTCCTGAATGGAATGACCTGGTGTGGCGGGACAAGGGTGAAGAGGCCATTGAGCGCCTCCACGCCACCAACAACTTCCCGGAGTTCACGGGACGGCTGTGCCCTGCACCGTGTGAGGCGTCCTGCGTGTTGGGGATCAACCAGCCCGCAGTGACCATCAAGCAGGTGGAAGTTTCCATCATCGACCAGGCGTTCGACAACGACTGGGTTCAGCCGTTGCCTCCCACGCGTCTGACCGGCAAGACCGTTGCTGTTGTGGGGTCCGGTCCCGCCGGGCTTGCTGCGGCACAGCAGTTGACCCGTGTTGGGCACACCGTGGCCGTGTACGAGCGTGACGACAAAATTGGTGGCCTGCTGCGCTACGGCATCCCCGACTTCAAAATGGAGAAGGAACAGGTTGACCGCCGCCTGGAGCAGATGAAGGCCGAAGGCACCCGGTTCCGCACCGGTGTGGCGGTGGGAACCGACGTCACCTGGGAGCAACTGCGTCGCCGTTACGACGCAGTGGTTGTTGCTACCGGCGCTACCGTGCCGCGCGATCTTCCCATCCCGGGCAGGGACCTTGATGGCGTTCACTTCGCCATGGACTACCTCGTTCCGTCCAACCGTGCAGTGGCGGGGGAGACCCCCGAGAACCACATCGATGCACGCGGCAAGCACGTTGTCATCCTCGGCGGCGGCGACACCGGTGCTGACTGCATCGGCACCGCCCACCGCCACCAGGCAGCCTCGGTGACCACACTGGCGATCGGCAAGCAGCCGCCGTCGGAACGTGCCGCGCACCAGCCGTGGCCGACGTTCCCCACCCTGTTCGAAATGGCCAGTGCGCACGAAGAGGGCGGCGAACGTACCTACCTCGCTTCCACCGTCGAGTTCGTCGGCGACAACGGCAAACTCACCGGCGTAAAAGTTGCTGAAACCGAGTTCGTGGACGGCAAGCGCCTGCCCAAGGCCGGTACAGAACGCGTCATCCCTGCCGACTTGGTGTTCCTGAGCCTTGGCTTTACCGGTGCTGAGCCGGCTGGAATCACCGAGCAGGTCAGCGCAGAGTTCGACAGTCGGGGCAACGTTGCCCGCGACGGCTACTACATGACAAACACCGAAGGTGTTTTTGTTGCCGGCGATGCCGGACGTGGCCAGTCACTGATTGTGTGGGCCATTGCAGAAGGCCGTGCTTGCGCGGCCGCAGTGGACAAATTCCTGATGGGAAGCACTATTCTCCCGGCACCGGTCGCCCCCACCGACCGTGCGATTGCGGTCTTATAGCGCCGACAGGAATTTTCTTTTACTCAATCAGCACGAACTACTTAGGGTAGGTATATGAGACGCGCGAAAATTGTGGCAACGTTTGGTCCGGCCATCTCCAGCTTTGACAACACCCTGGCGGTGCTGGAGGCCGGCGTCGACGTTGCTCGTATGAACATGAGCCACGGCGATTACTCCGTACACGACAACACCTACGAGAACGTCCGCAAAGCTGCCGCGCAGCTGGGTAAGCCCGTAGCCATCATGGCTGACCTGCAGGGTCCCAAGATCCGTTTGGGCCGCTTTGTTGATGGTCCCCACGAACTGGCCGTTGGCGATACCTTCACAATCACCACCGAAGACGTCCCCGGAACCAAGGACATCTGCTCCACCACGCTGAAGAGCCTCACCGAAGACGTCAACGTGGGCGACGCACTGTTGATCGACGACGGCAAGGTAGCTTTGCGCGCCGTTGAGGTTGACGACGTCAAGGTTGTTGCCGTGGTGACCGTTGGCGGCAAGGTTTCCAACAACAAGGGCATCAACCTGCCCGGCGTTGCTGTGAACGTGCCGGCACTGAGCGAAAAAGACGAAGACGATCTCCGTTGGGCCCTGAAGCGTGGCGCCGACATGATCGCTCTTTCGTTTGTGCGCGATGCTTCGGACATCACCCGCGTGCACGAGATCATGGACGAGGCAGGCCGCCGCGTGCCGGTCATCGCCAAGATCGAAAAGCCGCAGGCTGTGGAGCAGCTCTCCGAAATCATCGACGCGTTCGACGCCATCATGGTTGCCCGTGGCGACCTCGGCGTTGAGCTGCCGCTCGAAGAGGTGCCGATCGTTCAGAAGCGTGCCATTGAACTGGCACGTCGCTGGGCCAAGCCGGTCATCGTGGCCACCCAGGTCCTGGAATCCATGATCGACAACCCCCGTCCCACCCGCGCCGAGGCTTCGGACTGCGCCAACGCCGTGCTCGATGGCGCAGACGCAGTGATGCTGTCCGGTGAGACCTCCGTAGGCCAGTACCCGATCGAAACCGTGAAGGTCATGGCCCGGATCATCGAGTCCACCGAGGTTCACGGCCTCGAGCGCGTCCCCCCGCTGGGCACCAAGCCCAAGACCCGCGGTGGCGCAATCACCCGTGCCGCCGTCGAAATCGCCGACCAGCTGGACGCAAAGTACATCTGTACCTTCACCCAGTCCGGTGACTCGGCACGCCGTCTGTCCCGCCTGCGTCCGGTCAAGCCGGTGTTCGCGTTCACTCCCGTGGAGCACGTCTGGAACCAGCTTGCCCTCACCTGGGGCATTCAGCCGGTGCTGGTCCCCATGGTGGGCCACACCGATGAGATGACCGCCCAGGTGGACCGGAGCCTGCTGGACATGGAGCTCGTTCAAGAAGGCGACCTGGTTGTCATCGCGGCCGGTTCCCCTCCAGGACAAGCCGGTTCCACCAACTCGCTGAAGGTCCACAAGGTAGGCGACCTCGCCGACACCACCACCGTGGACTCTTCGCGCAAGGAGCCTGTTGGCCCGTGGCCTGAAAAGAAGTCCAAGACCAAGGCATAGTCTGTTTGGTTGTAAAAAAGCGGGTCCCGCCTTCTGGTGGGGCCCGCTTTTCTGTGTTGATGGTGATTACGACGGCGGCCGCTCACCTCGTGTGAGGTGAGCGGCCGCCGTCGTGCGTTGCTTTGTGTTAGTTGACCTGGTTGATGATGGTCTCGGCAACCTCGCGCATGCTGAGGCGGCGGTCCATGGAGGTCTTCTGGATCCAGCGGAAAGCTTCCGGCTCCGTCAGGCCCATCTTGGTGGTCAGAAGGCTCTTGGCGCGCTCTACAAGCTTGCGTGTGGCGAACTGCTCCTGGAGGTCGGAAACCTCGTTCTCGAGCGCCTTGATTTCCTCGTGGCGGCTCAAAGCAATCTCGATTGCGGGAATGAGGTCCGCGGGGGAGAAGGGCTTCACCACGTAAGCCATGGCACCGGCGTCGCGTGCACGCTCCACCAGCTCCTTCTGGCTGAAAGCAGTCAGAAGGACAACAGGTGCAATGCGAGCCTTGACGATCTTCTCAGCAGCCGAGATACCATCCATGACCGGCATCTTGACGTCCATGAGGACCAGGTCCGGCTTCAATTCCTCGGCCAGCTGTACTGCCTTCTCGCCATTGTCGGCTTCGCCGACGACGTCGTACCCTTCGCCCTTCAGGATCTCAATAATGTCCAAGCGGATGAGCGTCTCATCCTCGGCTACGACAACGCGGCGGGCCGGCTGGCTGGTGGACGTGGACTCCGTCTGTTCGGTCACGGGATCTCCTTGAAAAGGTTCGGCGGGTTCATGTCCATCTTAGTGTGGACTCATTGATGGCTGGTTCTTGTTGCATCAGCTGTTGCATCAGCGCGCCCGATTCTTTGAAACAGCCTATCTGCATGTAGAGTAATTCCGCGTGCTGGGAACGGATCGCGTTGCTCACAGAAATGTGAACCGCGAACTTCCCGGTAATCCGCGCCCGAGTGGCGGAATTGGCAGACGCGCTGCACTCAAAATGCAGTATCGAAAGGTGTGTGGGTTCGAGTCCCACCTCGGGCACTGTGTTGTCGCAGGTCAGGGGCCTACATGGCCCCTGACTGTGTACAAAACCCCTAAAAGTGTGTACAGCGGCGTAGCGTTTTATGCATGGCCAGCATCTCCACATGCACTAAAAAGGACGGTTCCTCGTCCTTTATGGTTCGCTGGCGGGAACCCAAGACGGGCAAGGCTCAGGGCCTTACTGTTGCCACTGAATCCGAAGCTGAAACGCTCAAACGCCTGCTCGATGCCAATGGTCAGAACTTCGAAATCGCCCAGCATGCGATCCTCATTAATCAGAAGCGCGTGCCGACTGTCGGTGAGGTTATCCAAGAACACATCGACCTCCTGATCCGGCCGTCGAGCGGCACGGTGAAGACCTATCAGACGATGCTTGATCTGCACGTGAAGAAGGTCATCGGCCACGTTCCTGTCGACAAGCTGGACTATCGACTCATCGCCTACTGGGTGAAGTCGATGATGGCCAAAGGGCGGTCACCCAAGACGATCAAGAATGTGCACGGCCTAATCTCTGCGTCGATGAACACGGCGGAGATGCTCGGGTACATCACGCGCAATCCTTGCCGAGGGGTGCAACTGCCTAGCGTCGAAAAGGCCGAGGACGAGATGATGTTCCTCACCCATGCCGAGTTCGGTTTAATTATGGACGGCATGGGGGATCGGTACCGGGACTTCACCAACTTCCTGGTCATGACTGGGACGCGCTTTGGCGAAGCGACTGCTCTAACCGTTGCTGACATCGACCTGCTGGGAAAGCCGGCCACGGCTCGGATCAACAAGGCGTGGAAGCGGGATGGGAAGAACCAGTTCTACATAGGGCCAACGAAGACGGGTGCCGGCAAGCGGACCATCGGGTTGAACCCGGCGCTGGTTGAGCTTCTGATTCCCTTGGTGGCTGGGCGTCCGAGCAGCGACTTGTTGTTCACGACGCCGAAGAATGAGCGGATCGTGCACAAGTTGTTCTGGCACCACTACTGGATGCCAGCGGTGAAAGCAGCCCAGGCTCGCGGGCTGCACAAGAATCCACGAATTCACGATCTTCGACACACGCATGCTTCGTGGTTGATTCAGGACGGGGTCCCCATTTTCACGATCTCGCGTCGGTTGGGGCATGCGTCGACTCGGACCACAGAGGGCGTTTATGGGCATCTCATGCCGGAAGCGTTGCAGGCTGGGGCGGATGCCACGGAGCGTTCGGTGTCGGCGTTCATGCGGTGACGCGCTGAGTTTTTTTGGTTTGTCTTACGATGCCATGCGGTTGCGGGCTCTCGTCCCAATGAGCCGTGCGTTGGCGTCACTTCCCCCGCGGGCGTTGGATGTAGGGTGAGCGCCAGGCAATATCTCGCTGAGCCGGGCGATCTCTGCGATGTGCTCTGACGTAAAGACGATCTTTCCCTTACCCCAGCAGGCGTGAGGGAAGCGTCCCGAGGCAGCGCCGTCACGCAGCCAACCCTCGCTGCATCGCATGAGGGCTGCAGCTTCGGCCGGTTCGAAGAATTCCAAATCCATGTCACACATGCCCATCGTTGGTACATCTTGGCTGTTCATCCTTGTACTTGGCCGGGGGAACATGACGAAAATGCGAGGGTGTAAAGATTGTCTACGCAGGAATCGCGCGCCGGGCGGTGAGCTTGCCCGGACCTTTCCCGGATCAAGCCCTAAGGGGGAGTTGACGCCATCCCCACGTGCCTTGTGCCAGGGGAGGTCGTTGGCGCGGCTGAGCTATTCGAGGACTGGACTAAACCCAATATCATGCCGGGGGAAGAGCGCGCCGACCTGCTTATATGACGACGACGGAAGAGGCGCATGCCTGCTGGGCAATCGTTGTTACCTCAGCTTTGATGATGTTAGAGAAACGGAGTTTTCTTCTCCCGCAGCGCACAGAAGAGTTTTCCGACCTCTTTCCCGACCGAACCGATTCGAGGTCGGTATGGCAATCACTGCAAAGACGGACTTGTCTCGCGGGTTACGCGCTGTCCAAGGAGCACCAGACCCTCCCCTGTGCTTTCCAATCGGTCAGAGATTTTCATATTGACGGTTGTCTGGAGCCTGTGCGGCTTGACCTTGACGTCAGCGCGTTGGGAGCGTTAGCGCCCATGTCTACACTCTAGTTTCAGGGGCCTGTCCGAGGCAGGGGCGAGGAGGCCGCACGGCATCCGGATGCCGCCCCGGGTCCTGTTTGGCTGTTGCGCCGTGTAGAGCATTCGTGACGTGCCTTTTGGCAAAGCCTCCGGGACGGGTTGATGACCTTTTGCTACGAGTTGCATGCCTGGAGGTGTGTCCCACCGCGTCCGTTCCACGTCCAAAGGAAGGGCGGCATGGCCTATGCTGATTCGGATAACGCAGCCCACCACGTTTTGAGGGACTCACGCACGATGTATTCGAAGGTTTGAAGCGTGAGTGGATATTGGTCGGCCATCCAGGACGAGCTGCCGGAGCTGGCGGACGTGCCCAAGGGTAGCTCGCAAAAATTGTTCCGATCGTCTCTATCTGGAGGCCGGAGCATCGGATTGGGAAAAGGCGTGCCGTCGTGCAACGCTTTGTTGCGATGTCCGTAAATGATCCTCATGTGGGAGACCATCTCGTCCCACTCAATCTGGCCGTACTTGCTCGGGCGTACCTCGGGCGGACCGGGCTGGAATTGCGTGACAAACTCTTCGAATTTTCGCGCCACTCGAAGGGTTGGGAGCATGTAGCCGGCGACGCGTTCCTTGACGTCGTCAGCCGCTCCGCTCAGGGCTTCCCACAAACCTGAATCACGTTCTTCAAGTGCTTGCAATGCTTCGTGGCCCTTAGGGGTACGTGCCCGTCGTCTGTTTGCAGCGACTTCGATGGCTCCGACGAGCTGAAGCCAGGCGAAATTTGGGTCCTCGTTTGACCACCATAGTGCGTTTGAATAGAGGCGGGCGGCGCGGATCAAGGCGACGGCTGATCCTGCCGCGATCCTTGGGAACTTCAAAAGCAGTTCTTTTTCGTCTGCAAGTGTGACAATTCTTGCTGGAACGAGGGGAAGAATTTCCAGGTCTGATGGGCCTGGACGCCTGACTGGATGCATGTCCCAGTAAACGGGGGACCCATATGGATCCTCACGAAGACCCCACACTCGAGTGGTTCCTCCAGCCCGGCACCGTACTCCGCAACTGAGGGAGATGAGTGCAGCAATCTCGTCCAGGGAAGTCCCTCCGTGGTAGGCCGTGGAATCTGCGGGGATGAGCTCGCGGGTCGTCGGATCCACCAACCTGGGCATATCGACGATCAGGGATTCCGCGCGAACAACCAGCGCAGGCGTCATTAGGTCATTTTGGACGCCGGTCGTGATGACATCGTAAGGCCCCAAGGCCAGGTGCTCCCCCTTGAAGGAGGCATCCGAATACAGCACCGCTTCAGATTGTGGCGATCCGAATCCATCCGCCGCCAACGAAGCTCGCCAGTTCCGCCACGCGGTGGGGCCCATTCCCATTGCATGCTCCTGTCCCCAAGACGTTCTGAAGTCAGAAGCCTAATGCCGACAGGTTTTGAGGACCAGATCTATCACCGGGTCGGCCTGCGAGCCTCGGTCCTTGGACGTGCCAGGGGAGTCTTTGCCGGGATAAGTCCAGCGGTGTCCTCTTCCCGAGGACGGGGGACGGTGGAGCAACGAAAGAACAGACGGACCGCCTGGGGCCCTCGTCGTGGCCCGGCGTTCAGCCGAGAACAGCCAGGGCGAGGCTACGCTGACACTAGCGGAGTTAGGGGACACGGTGGGGGTAGCCCGTGCTAGCTGTGAGCTTGCAGTTGCCGCCTTCTATTCCCTTGGCCACGTGAGGCCAGCTAGATGCTTAGTCAACTGGCTCAGAGCACAATGACGGAAGGTTAGGAGTCCGCTTCCTGCTCTGCCTGCCAGTTCCTCCAGACACGGGTCAGGGCGTCAGTGTGTGGCTTTTCGGGTAGGTGTGAAAGGTCAGAGCGGACGATCGCCAAATCGTCCAGCGCCGGCCCGTCTGCCTTGGCATGAAGTCTCAGATCTGAGTCAACACACCAGTAGCCGCGGTCAAAGGCGAGGTGATGATTAGCGCACAACGGCAGGCCATTCCGCGCGTCGTCGCTCCCGCCAAGCTTTTTGGATAGCAGGTGGGCGGCCTGCAGGAGACCCTTGACGTTGAGACCGCACACAGCGCACCCGGTGCCGTACCTCTTATAGACCTCGAAGGCGAAACGGACCTGGTTAGGCCTATTCTTCACCCGACTGTAGGTTGCGTCACCTTCGTCGGCCGTCAAGTTGAACTGACTGGTCGTCTCGTCTCTTTCCGTTAGCCAAGGAAATTGTGCGCTGGTGAAGGTGATCAGGAGAAGTCGGTTGTCGTCGTCTATGTCCTCGATGAAGCCGCGGTGTACGGTGTGAGTTGTGGACTTGGAGCCGGGCTCGATGACGAACACGGGGACCGCCGCTTCGTATGCTTCTTTAAAAGCCTCGATTTCGGAGTCCTCGTGTTCGTTCGCCCCGGTAGTCGGGTAGTGGCAGATGACCCCAGTTTCGGTCAGTTCGTCTTCATAGTTCTTGACCGTGTGGAGGAACGAGAGAGCCACTCCTTGCGGCGTTCCCGGGGTCCCGGTCTCGGCGCTCGGAACACAGTTGCCCGCCTGGTTACCGTAAATCTTGAGCTCCCGAAGAAGGTCTGGAGTCACATCCTTGGGGCCGCCACTGGCCAAGAGGGCGGACCACATTTGTTCGCGGCGCTCATACTCCCGTTGCCGGAATATCGCCTTCGGTGCTTGCGTCTGGGCAGAAGTCCAGCCTTCGGGCGTCAACTTCCACTCCTTGACGTCGACACGATCAATCAATCCGTCGTTTGCCATCAAGTTCCGTTCCTTGGTGGCCCGGTATCGCCATCGTGGAGGCAACATCCGTGAAGGCTGCGGAAATTCATCGTCCTCCGTCCATCTAAATTGCGCATACATCCTGTCGAGAGCCTCGTCAGGAGGAAGGGAACCGGTCTCCGTGGACGCGAGAACCGCCAGGATACGCTGCCGCAGTGCGGCGTGAGAGGTCAGAACTTGGGCCATAGAAGAATCATGCGTGAACGGCCCGACAATTTCATATTCCACTGCCCTGTTTCACTTGTTAAGGCGATCGACTTACGTTGATCTCTCGCCAGCGCAAAGCGGCTAGCGGCTAGCGGCTAGCGGCGTGCTAAGGACGTGGAGGTTCAGCGGCTCGAGTTTACGGGCTGTCCGACTGGGTGGGGCCGGCGTTAGGGATCCGGCCAACGCTTATGCCGGAGCGCGCCCCCCTTACCGGTAGTGATCGGTCGCACCGGATGGTGCCGGAGATGGCGCGAGCGTGCGCGCGAGGGATGTATGTCGCCGCCAAATATGACGAGGAGCGGCGTCGGTTGCGGTCGTATCGGAGGCCTGTGAAATATTGGCCTATTCGCAATGACTAGACTCGGAATGGTCCCATGGGGCTATTCGAATCTCCGCTCAAGGGCCGAAGGAACGCGCTGGCGCCGAACCAAGGTCCGTCGGCGCTCCCGAGGGCTGGAGACACACATTCTGAAAGCCAAGCAGTAGCAGCAGCCCAAGCGCCGCTAGAAGGTGACATAGGTGCAGTTTGGGACACGCCTGCGGCCCGGACCGTACTGGTGGCGGTACCTGAGTATTAACATGTCCCTCACTGCGTTATCTTCCGGCGGTGCAGGAGACCGAAACGTCGGATGATGAGCTAACGGTATGCCGCGTCATGGCTGAGTACCGGGCGAAATTTCGCTGACAGTGTTCCTCCCGGTTCCTGAAGAATGGAAGAAATCATCCGCTGGGCGGTAACGGCTGCGACCTCGAGTTAGCATTCCGCCGGGGCAGGCTTCCTTGCCCTAAAGTGGTATTCGACTCAGCGCCAGGACAAGCCCAATGGCGAAGGTAAAAAAGACGTTCCTCGTGGGAGCGTTGTGTATGGGGAACAGAACAACATGACCAGCTATCAAATCGCGCCCTACATCTTCCAGACGAAAATCCGGGGAACCAACCCGGCAGTGGCCAAGCCTCTTGACAACATAGACGGAGGAGGCGCCAGCCTCAGTACGGCGGTGGGAAACGTCCTTGCCTCGATGGTCCAAAGGAAGACGGACTATCAAGACCGAGCTGATCCCAATAAGCAGTTCCAGCTGTCCTCTGTATCGGCGAAGGAAGGGCTTGCCTATCTGTTGGTGGTTGAGCCCGGACGGAAGGGCCTGCAAAGCACTCTGCGGCAGACGAGTGGTGTTGTATCCCGAACCGTTGGTGATGTCGAGTATGTTCCGCTCAGGCACTTCATCTTCTTTCCGCCTAACGGCCACACCGCCATAGTTTTTGCCGAGCGGCACGGAAAGTACGGGGCGATTTCATTCCTAAGAGCGTGTTTGCTGCAGGTCCTGACGGACAACTTCTCGTCGTTGACGTTCAGCATCCCCGCTTTGAGCACGCTCGAAGCGCTAGAAGCAGCCACGTACAACAAGGTGGTTTTTCAAGCGCCAAAGCGAAGAGACCCCAGCGGCCGGCTCCTCGACTACGGCTCCCGGGTTCGTATCGACGTCGGTTTCAGAGGACAGCGGCGCGTGGGTGACCTCATTACAGACGACGGCGGCAAAATCGATTCCAAGAAAGTCTTTGGTATTTTGTCGGAGGAGGGCGCCGAAGCCGGCATAAAAGCCCCTTTGGACACCAAGGGGTGGGACGCCTTGCTCTCGGTGACCATGGCGAACGGTAAACCACGGACTTTCCGGCTAGGCAGCATGGGTCCGGCACTCCTGTATCCGGTCAACGGTGCGACAGTCAATGGGAATCTTGTCGGTGCCTCAAGTTATCCTACGGATGAAGAGTTCATCGGGGTTTGCCAAAATATCCTCGAGGACATTGCAGGACAATTTGATGTCCAGGCGGGGCAAAAGCTACCAACGCCGGCGGATCTCAAGCCTTGGAACGGTTCGCAGAGCACGCCTTGGGAGGTGACGTACTATGACAGTCCTTAACCCCACGGAGATATTCCGCGGGCAGTTCATCAAAGCACGCCCGGTAAGTTGGAAATCACTGCGATGGCCGGAAATAGCACTGTTTGGGGCCTCGCTCTTGCCGGGTGCGTTGATGCTTTTGCTGAACGTGAGCACCATCGCCGTCGGCGCCGTGCTTACAGCCACGTCGATCATCACTGGCCTGACGTTCACGATGGCAATGAGGTTTTGGGAGCGACGCGTTGACATAAGCAGCGCCAAGCAGACGGCTGGATATTTGCAGCGGAAAGCGTTGGTAGACGAGATGGGTACCCACTTGATCTGGACGGTGCTTGTCGGTGTTGCAAGCACTGCCTGGTCTGCGTTTGGGGCCCTAGTCTCGGGTCCGAATCTTGCTCCATGGGCCACGGGCGTTTGCGCCACGCTTCTGACCTATCAACTTCTCATGGTGGTGGAAGCCTTACTCAAGCTCTACACGAGTTCCATAGAACTTGGTCAATAGGCCTGCGGGGTTTTCCAGCGTAAAGCGACGTTTTTCAACACACACCCCAGACGTGGGCTTGATGACATCGCGCTGCTCTCCATAAGGAACCTTCGGATCTGGAGGCCCGCCCTCTGGACATGTCCAGAGGGCGGGAGTTCAATGGACATGAGGGTTTCGAGTGGTTAACTAGTCATATCGCGTTGAGCCACCCAACAAACCGGAGAACGCATCACTGGGGATGCCCATGAAAGACAACGCATATCCCGCAGGACAATCGCCGGCGAAGCGTGCCGCGAGAGCCTTCGACGGACTGGAACTCCCTACTCACCTCAACCTGGAACGCCTGATCGAGGTAGTCGAAGGCGTTCGGAATCGGCCCATACAGATCGAAGCTGCCGGAGCTCTGAACGGCGGTTCGATTTGCGGCCTGTGGCTGTCCACGGACGAAGTTGAAATTATCTTGCACGCAGTCAGCCCTTCTGGGCTTCACCGGCAGCAGTTCGTCCTTCACGAGCTGGGGCACATGGTCTTGAGGCACGACGAACTGGTCGTGCCGGCCGACTACATAGAAGTCCTGTTTCCGAACCTTCCCGCGGGACTTGTCTCACGCGTCCTTGCCCGGAGCAGCTTCACTGATGACTTGGAAGCTACCGCAGAATCGCTCGCGGATCTCTTCGCAGCAGCAATCAGGAACAGCGCCAGGGAACCAAGATCGTTCGAGAAGGTTTTCGAATGATCCAGATTGTGGCTGCGGTCCTGATTTGGCTTCTCGTCATCTGTCTGCTGCCCGGGGTTGGTAGGCGGCGGGATCACAGTGTGTTGACGGCCGCGATCACGATTGCAGTTGCCCTGACGCTGAACATCGATCAGATCTATGTGGGCACGGACTCAGTACTTGGTGGTCGCAACTTCGTGGACCTCGTGGCCAACGTCTCTATGGTCGTGGGGATCTACTTCCTTTCGAGAGCAATCATTCGGGCGGCGACGCCGGACGAGAAGGTCGAGGCACGAGACACTGTCGGCATGATTCTCTTGGCTGTGGTGATCATGGGTCTCGTAGCCAGCTTCAGTGCCATCGTTACCCAGAGCAGTTCCACTCGTTTCATGGTGGATCACGGTGACCAGTGGTCTGCTGCCCTCTACTCATTCATCCAGTTTCTGTACATCGGCTACGTGGTTGGCGTTACAGGTGTTACGTGTTTCCGATTCCGTGGCTACATGTTGAGCCCGTACTTCCGAGCATCGTTTACCTTCATCGGGATTGGCTGTGCCCTTGCCGTTCTGCTTGTAAGCCTGGTGCTGGTCATGGACGTGCTGCACCTTCAAGGGCAGCTGGAAGCTATGCGTTTGGTGTCGCCCATTTATGATGCGGCTGTCGTTGCTGCCATGGCGTTTCTATGCATGGGTCTGGCCATCCCGCCCCTGGCGCGTCGAATTCTTCGCCGTAAGCAATCCGCGACCGAGGCGGAGCTGGTTAGCGACCTCACGAAAATCTGGGAAAAAACAACAAAGAAACGGCAAAACGTTCGGCTCGTGCGAGGCACCGAAGTGATCAGCGACCAGGACCCGGCCCAAAGACTCCATAGGATGCTTGTTGAAGTACAGGACGCACTGTTAGTCGAGCCCGGTTTGGGCAGCTCCTTGGACATCCATGACCTCAATGTTCTGAACGCTGCAGAGAATTACCTGGCGGGGCCGACCGTGCGTCAAGTTCCAGTTAGTCGACGGAAGGGGGAGCGGGGGACATGACGGATGATGCCAGTTCTTCCGAGACCCCTCAGACCAGATTGGCGCGAAAGCTCAATCTTCTTCTTGACCTCTATGAGGCCAAGGGATCGGAGGCGTTGACCTACCCCGAGATCAATCGGCATATGAGTCAATGTGGAACGCCACTTTCCCGCTCCCGCTGGGCCTACATGCGCAGCGGGGATAGCTCACTGGCGACCGATCCCATGCTGCTTCGCAATCTTGCAGAGTTCTTTGGAGTGGACCGAGACTACCTCTTGGACGATGCCGGCGAAATACCAAAGCTTGTAGACGCTCAGCTGGAACTTCTTCGCACCCTGCGTGAGTCACGTGTGCGGAACTTCGCTGCTCGTCAGTTGCAGGGGATTTCTCCGGAAACCCTGGTGCGGCTCCGCCAAGTGATCGATGAACGCAAGAGGGCCGAGGGGGTGGACGATGCCGACAGCCAGCAGTCGTAGGGCCATAAGGGTTGGAGTTCTTGCTGCATCAGGGGCTTTGCTCGCAGGCGCAGCCGGAGCAGCCTACTTCGCTCGTCAGGTTGTTGTGCCGAAATACGGCCGTCGTGAGGATTTGGACGTTCGGGCCGTGCACACTGACGGAGAGGGATCTCTGAAAATCGAACTTCCCGCTACGGAACAAACGAGATCGCCGGGACGATACAGTTTTTGGTTTGAGCAGGGGGCAGGGCACGCATGTCTCGGACCGGTCGTTGACTCCTACCCCGACAGGAGCACAGTAACCCGGGTGGTTGAGCGAGTGGACTCTGGCGACCTCAAACATGCCAAGGCAGGTATCTGGAGTGGGTACGTTTATTCGAGTCCGGAGCAACTTGGTCTTCCGTACCAAGACGTCGAGATTCCGGTCGAGAATGGTGTCGCCCCCGCGTGGAGGTTCGGTCCGCCGGTCAGTGTCGATGCATCCGGTGTCTGGGCCATCCACATCCACGGAATGGGGGGCAAGAGGGCCGGAACTCTTCGTGGAATACCCGTCGCGAGGCGTCTGGGACTGACGTCGCTGGTAGTCTCGTTCCGCAACGACGGCGACGCACCGCCGTCGTACGATCGCCGCTACAGTCTTGGCCAGACCGAGTGGCGCGATGTCGAGGCCGGCATCAACTACGCCATTTTTAATGGCGCGGAATGCATTGTCCTTTTTGGGTGGTCACTCGGCGCTGCCATAGCCCTTCAAGCGGCGGCCCTGTCGCAGAGTTCGTCACGAATAGCCGGGATGGTTCTTGACGCGCCGGTCTTCGACTGGCGAAGGACCCTGGCAGCGAACGCGAAGGCGGCCGGACTTCCTCGGCCACTTGTGCACCTGGGCTTTGCCATTCTTCGATCCAAGGCCCTCCGGTGGGTGACCGGCCTTGCTGAAACCATATGTCTCGATTCCCTGGACTGGCTGGCGCGAGCAGCTGAACTGGACAAACCGGTCCTCGTACTTCATGGAGAGAAGGACGACACAACGCCCTTCGAAGCATCAAAGAGGGCTGCCAGTCTGCGGCCGGACCTCGTCAAATTGGTGGAGTTTGAATCTGTGGGCCACTCTCTGGAGTGGAATGTCGACTCCGAAAAGTGGGAGCAATCGGTCGAGGAGTGGTTCTACGGTCTCCCGCTCGCTGGTTATAGTCCTGAACAAGCGGGAGCGCAGTCGTAGGAGTCATTTGCACTGAGTACTGGGCCGCTAGGTCAATGAGCTGACACTCGACGAATGAGGCGTGAGCGGAGTAACGTTCGTCGGCCAAAGCCTGAATGTAACCAGCCGACTCAAGGACGAGGAGATGACGTCGAACCGTCGCGCGGGAAGCCCGTAGTCCTGACGCCAAGACGACAGGGGACGATGGCCCACTTCTGATAAGGAAGCGAAGGATCTGGCTCCGTGTTCG
Organism: Paenarthrobacter ilicis; assembly: GCF_016907545.1. Taxonomy (NCBI): domain Bacteria; kingdom Bacillati; phylum Actinomycetota; class Actinomycetes; order Micrococcales; family Micrococcaceae; genus Paenarthrobacter; species Paenarthrobacter ilicis. Next base: position 1,786,174 of record NZ_JAFBCD010000001.1, read on the forward strand.
GTTCATCAAGATGGATGTCGACATTAAAACCACGGCTCAGGTTTAGGGGATGCTTGCTGTAGACGGGTCTACAGCAACAGGATACGCCTCATGTAGATCGCGGAAAAGATTCAACGTCTAGCTGATTGTCTAGCCTCGGCGCTCGCGGAATACTGAGGGAAACGCAGCAGTTTTTCTCATCGAACGAGGCGGTCGAAAGGTGGAGCATGCCGGCAAAAGACGCTAGCCGCAACGGTGAGTTGACGCCACAGGCGACCCTCGCCCGCCGACTGAACCTGCTGCTCGACGTCGTTGTAGCCGAGAGAGGTTCGCCCGTCACATTCAGGGAGATTGAATCCGGACTCCGAAGTCGAGGCGTCAAGATCTCCAGGGCCAGGTGGTTCTACATGAAGGATGGAACAGGGCGCCTGGTCAGTGATCCGCAGCTGCTCGCGGCTATCTGCGAGATGTTCCACGTCGATCCCTCATATTTGCTGAACGGCGGCGAAGGCGACGTTCCCGGCCGGATCGACTCGCAGTTGGAGTTCGTGAAGTCTCTGAGGGCAGCCCGGGTGAAGTCATTCGCCGCCAGGACGCTCGGGGACGTCTCGCCGGAAACGCTGCGTGCAATCTCTGAGTATCTAAACAAAGACATCAACTTGCACCCGAATGGCGAGCGTGCCGCAGCTACTCCTCCAAGACGTAGCGGAGATGAGCGTCCAGCAACTCCTTGATGCGGGCAGGATTCGCTGAGTAGCGCGGTGAGCGGCCGTGGCGCCGTCCGGCCTCCACATCAACCTCGATGGCGCCCACCTGTTCAAGGGCGATGAGGTGTTTGGCGACGCTGGGCTCGCCGGCACTGACAGAAGCGACAATGTCACCTCTGGATGCGGGACCGTTTGCCGTCAGGAACCTCAGGATCTCATTCCGTGAGCGGTTCCCGAACGTCGCCACGGCGTCTTCAACGTCAGGCGACCAGGCGTCGTCGTGAGGCTGCGTGATACGTGGCATGGCTCCATTCTTGCTGAACAACATGTAAAAAGTAAGAACTGGGATCTTGACGATACTTTAATTATCTTCGACAATATTCTTTAGAAGCTTGTGTTGTGGTCGGTGCCGTCACTGCCACGTTGAGTCGCCACATCTGGTGGCGCTGGATATATTCGAATCCGTTAGTCAAAGCGGTGAGAGCCATGAGTCTGGAACACCCGGCGGGCAACGCTGAAAAAGAGATCTCAAACCCATCCACGGTGGACATTTCGCTGCTGAATCCGGTGACACCGACCCTGAAAGTTTCCGTCGACCAAATGATGGGAGCGGTCGAAGGTGTGCGTCGCTACGTCATCTCGCACCTGGCTCGGATCGGCCGCTCGTGCGATGTGGACGATGTCATGCAAGACATCAGGATGGCTGTCTGGGACGGGGTGGCACGCGGTAACTACCGGCAGATCCCTGGAGTTCCCTTCGAGGCGTGGGTGCAAGGCGTCGCCGGGAATGTCTGCGCAGCGCACGTCCGCAGGGAACTCGGCCACAAGACGCTGCCGCTGCTTTTGGATCCGGGCAACGGTGAGAGTCCGGTGCATGTTCAGCAGCTAACGGCTCTGGTCGTCTCACGTGATTACCGGGATGCCGAGGAGCTCATCGATCAAGAATGGGCCCTTATGGTTCTTAGGCTCACTCGGGCGGCTGTGTCGGCTCCGGTTTGGCGCCTCGCGGTGGGCAGTCTTACCGAGCCGCGACGACACGCCCCTCCGTCGCCGCAAGACCGGCGCCGCTGGAATGCAGTCACGGCGGTCCGGCAGACTGCAAAGACAATCAGCGAAGCGTTGGAAGTAGACCCGGTAATCGTGCATGACATGCCCAGCCTGTGCCGTTGCGCCGTTGGTTGTCTACCGAGTCCGCTGCTGAGGGGAGTGGCCGAAGCAATCGTGCTCCCCGAACATCACGGCGTCGAAAGGCAGGTCGCCATCACCGCTGTTGCCGAGGAGTACAAAGTGACTGATCGATATGTGGCAGTTCAAATCGGCGCGGCCCGTCGCCTGTACCAAACGGCATGGAGAGTCATTCGCAGTTCAATGAATTCGGCTATTTGAGTCATGTTGCTCATTTGCGAGCGGAGCCATGAACACGCTGGGAGGCAAACATGGTGGAATCTATTAGGCGCGGGCGACCTACTCGTCGGTGGGTGTTTGGCCTGGCATTAGCGGCGATCCTAGGCGCTCTCATTCTCGTTCTGGTCGCACCACGGGAGTCCCCTTCAGCGAAAGGGACGAATATTCCATCGGCAGAGTCTCAAACCCGGAAGGCTCCACCGAGCGCTTCCCCGACTACTACGGCGAAGCCATCGAGGTCAGCTCCACTCTCTAAGGTGCCTGCGGCCGTTCCGCTTGTCACTGCCGATTATCGTGCCCTTGCTTCCGCGGCTGCAGTGGCCATTTATAGCTGGGACACCCGAAGTTCGTCCTATTCGGATGTGTACGCTCGAATTCGAGGTTGGTGGTTCGTCCTCCCGGACGGATCAAATCCTTTGGCCGTGTTGGTCCAGGAGTTCGAGGCAACGGGCATAAACGCGGGATCCTACGCTTCGCTTGCGGGCCAAGGCGCCTACAGGGTAGCAACGTTCGAATCCATGAGGGACTGCCCCGGCTTTTGTTGACTCGGGGTCTTAGGCCGCTGTGAGCGCGGTCCGGTTGATTGTTTCATATTCGATGGGCGTGAGTTTTCCTAGCCGTCTTTGCCGTCGCCGGCGGTGGTAGGTCCTTTCGATCCAAGTCGTGATGGCCAGCCGGAGGTCCTGCCTGGTGAGCCACCGCTGACGGTCCAGTACGTTCTTCTGCAGCATCGAGAAGAACGATTCCATCGCGGCATTGTCCGCGCACGCCCCGACCCTGCCCATCGATCCGGTGAGCCCGTTGTGCCGGAGTGATTCAACGAATCGACGGGACCGGAACTGGGACCCTCGATCCGAGTGCACCACTGTCCCTGCCGGGCGGCGCGCCCGCACCGCGTTCTCCAAGGCGGCGACGGCAAGCGAGGACTTCATCCGCGAGTCCATCGAGTAGCCGACGATCCTTCCGGAGTAGACGTCCTTCACCGCGCAGAGGTAAAGCTTCCCCTCGGCAGTGGGGTGTTCGGTGATGTCCGTCAGCCACAGCTCGTTGGGGGCGGCGGCGGTGAAGTCCCGCTCCACCAGGTCGTCGTGGACCGGTGGCCCCGGCTTCCGGTTCAGGCCCCGCTTCTTCGAGAACACTGACCAGATGCCGTGGTCCCTGCATAAGCGCTGGACCCTGTTCTCACCCGCCTCGATGCCCTTCTCCGGGAGCTCATCGGCGATGAACCGGTACCCGAACGCAGGATCCTCGGCGTGAATGTCCCGGGCGGCGTTGACGAGGTGCGCATCGATCCAGTCCCGTTCGGTCACCGGGTTCGCCTTCCACCGGTAATAGCCTTGCTTGCTGAATCCCAACACCCTGCAGGTCACCGCCACGGGAACACCGTCGGCGGCAAGATCCGTGACCAGCGGGTAGATCATTTTGGGTTTATGTCCCTGGCCAGATAGGCCGCGGCCCGGCGCAGAATCTCGTTCTCCTGCTCCAACAGGCGGTTCCGCTTCTTCAGCTCCCGCATTTCGGCCGACTCCGTCGCCGCCGGGCCGGCCCCGGATTCCTTACGGTCGGCGATGGCAATCCAGCGCTTGAGCGTCGTGACCGAAAGCCCGAAATCCTTCGCTATCTGCGCCAGCGGCGCCTCGCCCTTGCGGGCCACATCAATAACATCCTGGCGGAACTCCGCCCCATAAGCCGTGGGCATGGTCAACATCCTTCCACGAGCACAAGCTCGCTAGGTCAAGGAGTCAACAAAACCGGGGGCAGTCCCGCTGAGCGTTCTGGCTGGGCCCCGATGTATCTAAGTTTGGTATGGGCCATCCCCGCCAGGGGCACGACGACGTAATTATTTAATCTTCGAGCTTCGACCAAACGTCCTGGGCGCGACTTGGGTTTGTCTGATCGAGATATGTGGCCGTCTGTTCGAGCAGCCACCCCTTTGTCTTGGCGTCACAAGTTTGAGCGGCTTCTCGAAGGAGGTCTACCGACGTCTTCAAGTCACCAAAGACGGCAGCTTCAAACGCTTTGCGGCGAGTAGTGGCTGCATCCAAGACTGGCCTCGGCTCTACGACTCCGTTCAGGGCACGCTTAGCAAACGTCACCCAGCTCTGATCGCGGTTCAGTACTTGCCGCGCTGTGTCCAGAATTTCGGTCAGGGAACGGTTTGACAAGCTGTTTGCCACCTCCTTAGAAGCCTGCAGTTGGGCTTGGGTGGCGGGGCTGAATAGGCCGAACGTCCGGGGGTCCACCGTCAGTTGGGCGAGGAGATGCCCAAGCAATATCACCACGCAGTGGTCCTCGTTGCTGTGAACGCCTCTGGCCATTCCCTGTTCAATACGTTGAACCTGCATCAGGTCGACGCCGGCTTCGTATGAGGTGAGTAGGGATCCGAGCCTTTCTTCGCCGCTGAAGGACTCTGGCAAGCCATCTGTCACAAGAATCCGGCACGCGTCTTGCGGCAAATCAATTCCATCGTACTTGTTGGCTAGCAATACCAAGCCCACGTGGCTTCCAGATTTTAGTTCCTTGACGACATCCTGAATATTATTTTCTCCGCCCGCTGAAGCAGCGAACGCACGTCGGTCAGCCGTGGGCCACCGATCCATGGCTTTCTTGCTCGGAACTAGTACGACGGTGTTGTACTGGCTACTCAGGGCAGCGATTCTGGCACGTATCAGGTCATCTTCGACATGAGGGCTTATCGCCTGAGGCGCGAGAATGAGACGCTCGCCAATATCACCTGCCGCCAGAGGTGCTATCGGGTTTGCGACTCCCGCTGTATCGGCGATTGTAAACATGGAACCTTACCTGCGATGTTTTGACTTGTCGGATGCGGCGAAGGTGCAAACTGCCGGGCGGCGGGCCCGGTAGGGTAATAAGTTCAAACTTGTACAGAGTTCATGGACAGTCGGTGGCGTTAGCCCCGTGCACTAAGTGCTGGAGCCCGACCGACCACCGCCTTTGAACGGAGAAGAAGTCGATATCAGCGTGCCGCAGAACGATATTGAGAACTGTGGGTCCCCCGGGAACAACGGATCTGAGTCGGGGAGGCTCCTGTGCGTGCTGTCGAACCCACCGGCGGAGACCTCTGGGCTGAGGACGCTGGCACGAGTTGAACAAGCTCGATCTATCCTTGGGTATGACACCGCTGAGGTAGTGAACCTATTCTCGATCCCCACTTATCGGACCGGAGAAATCTCGCGGGTGGGTGCGACCGCGCCGGGCTGGGATTCCGCGAAGGTGATTCTTGAGAGGGCATTAACAAAGGCAGACGCCGTCCTCCTGGCGTATGGTTGTCAAGTTCCAACCGGCCCAGCTCGGCTGCTGTTTCGGGCTCAGGTTGACTGGTTGGTCAGCGAAATATCCAGACGGGGTATCACCACTTGGACTGTCGCCGGACGGCCACTTCATCCATCCCGGTGGCAGCGACACACGTATGCGCACCACCGAGGGGTTCCCTTCGGGGACGCCCTCGCGATCGCTTTGGAGATGCAGGCCCCGATAGGTCGTTGATAAGAGATCTCCCGTAAGCCGTGGCCTGCACTGCTGGGCACACACTAGCGGATAGCATGGTTGCCAGGCGGTTTACAGCGCCGAGGACGGATTGAACTGGTTATGGCAAACGCGGTCGATCGAAGAAGTCGTACTCGCTCAAGGGCGGGGGATTGGGGTAGTTTTGACCGCGATAACACCGAGCAGACCTTTGCTAGCGGCGGCCAAGCTTAAGGAACTTATTTCCGGACATACGGGGTCGGACGCCGAGTACTGGGACTTCGCTGACGTTATTTCGCGATCCGGCGGCCATGGACTCTTTCAGTATCCTGCCATGATGGTACCTGAGCTCCAGGGTGCCCTGCTTGATGATCTGATGGCGGCCGACTCTTCCCTGGCGACAGTTTATGACCCTTTTATGGGGTCTGGAACCGTAATGCTGGAGGCTCGCTATAGGGGCCTCTCCTTTCATGGGACTGACATCAACCCGATGGCTGTCCTTCTGTGTGATGTGAAAGCTAATCCACCATCAGGCGACGATGCCACCATGGCCCTAGATTCCGTCCTGAAGGACTTAAACGAACAATCCGAGTTCACCCTCCATCACTTCCTCCATATTAAGAAGTGGTTTACTGAAGCGGTGATTCTAGACTTGTCTCGCCTTCGTGCTGCGATCATGCTGCAGAAGGACTTGAAGCTGCGTCGCTTTCTCTGGATCTGCCTGGCAGAGACCGTGCGCCTAGTTTCCAATTCCAGGATCTCCACGTTCAAGCTTCATATCTACGCCAAGGAAGTGTTGGAGCAACGACGACCCAATGCAATCCAGATGTTCGAAACGGTCGGGCGGTCAAACGCCAAGAGGGCCGGCGAGCATTGGTTGCGGCTCTCCAGCTCCGTCCAAGCCGATCGGACGCCTTTTACTACACTGCTAAGGGGTGACGTTTCCAGCGACGCAGCAGCCCCCAGTTCTCCCGTGGATATTGTGATGACCTCTCCGCCGTACGGTGACAACCACACTACGGTTCCATATGGGCAGCACAGCTATCTTCCGCTCTGCTGGATCGACAGTTCCGACTTGGTCGGAGATATAGACAAAAGCCTGTTTGCCACTCCTAGTGCACTCGACACCGCAAGCCTCGGAGGATCCCGGGCCTATCGAGCTCAACGCGCAGCGGATCTGCCGAGGGAATACCCGAGTATGGCTACTCTGCTAAGCCAAATCTCTGACATGCCCCATCTAGAGTCAAAGGTTGTGTCTTTCGTGGACGATTACACACTGGCCCTTGGACGAATATCGGAGCGCTTACGTCCTGGAGGGTTCAGTTTGTGGACTCTTGGAGAGCGTCGCGTAAATGGGAGCGAGATGCCCCTCGTGGCCCTGACTAAAGAGGCCTTAGAAAAGCATGGCAGCACTCATGTGACGACGGTTACAAGACGTCTTAAGCGAAAGAGAATGGCCGTGCGTAACCGGACCGGCGCGACCATGGGCACGGAGCAAATTTTGATAATGCAAAAGGCCGTGTCGTGAGTGCCACCACTAAGCTTGGACTTGAGCGGAGTTTTGTTCTCACGGTCCACCCCTCAGTTGTTTTCAAGCTGGGGGAAGATCTCATCACGGATGACGTGCAGGCTCTCACTGAGCTGATCAAGAATTCGTACGACGCCGACTCTGCAGGGGTAGAAGTCCGAATCGACACGAAAGTTTGGACTGATCTTCGTAGCGGAGTCGAGATCCAGGCGGACGATGCCGAGCGGATTCTAATTGAGCGCAATTTGCTTGAGAAGCGGATTGCCGCGCTAGGTTCCGACGCGGACGACACTGACGAGATTGAACAGCTTGAACAGCAGCTCCAGACGTTACGGGAGCCCATCCTCGGAAGATTGGAAGTCCGGGACCGCGGTGTGGGCATGTCTATGGAAGACATTGAGCGCGGATGGCTAACCGTCTCCGCCAGCCGTAAGCGTGAAATGAAGAAGCGAGGGGAGAAGACTGAGAAGCATTCTCGGACCCCCTTGGGCGATAAGGGGCTGGGCCGGCTTGGGGCACAGCGACTCGGCAAAGTCTTGGAGCTCAGGACACGACGTAAAGAATCTCCGCTAACGCTTGTGACATCGATTTTTTGGGACGATTTTGAAGCTGTCGAGGCCCTTAGCCGGGTCCCGATTTCGGTTGCTCAAATCGATGATGGAGCCAAGCAAGGGACGACGATTGTAATCCGGGGACTGAATTCCACGAGTCAATGGAATGGCGAGAATCCAGAGCTCCAACGAGATCTGGCGGATATGATTTCTCCCTACAGTGATGATCTTGGATTCAAGATCAGACTCAAAATAGACAACCGGGGGATTGATCTTCGCCGGCAAGCGGACGCAGTTCTCGATGGTACTGGTGTTACGTACACGCTCCACTACGAGCGCGGTGTCTTGAAAATTCGCGGACGAATGAACATCACCTACCTCCGCCCTGACCAAGGTCAGGACAAAATTGCTCTTTGGAATGAATTTATTGCCCAGGACAATGGTTTTGCTTTTTTGGACTGGCTGATTGCCAATGAGCCCCGTAGGACGGCGAATCTCCAGATCGGGCATGGCGATGATAAGCGCTTTTGTACTTTTGAGACCGATGTTTACTTGTCCTCTGAAGCGGGCGTCGAACTCCTCGACAGTTCGGATGAAAAGAATGCAATTGCGGATCCTGGTCCATTTGAAGGCCGTGTTGACTTAATTCAAAGACGGCACACTAAGAGGAACGAAGTGTTCGATTCTGGTGCCGATTTCTCCAAGTGGATAGATGCCGTCTCCGGTGTTCGCCTGTATCGTAACGGCTTTGGCATCAGGCTTAAAACTGACTGGCTCAAACTAGCGTCCCAATGGACCAAGGCTACTTCCTACTACACAATTCGCCCCGAAAACGTGATGGGTTACATCAACCTGACCGCTGAAGGAAATGCGGCTCTGGAGGAGACTTCAAACCGTGAAGACATGCGGGACACCCCTGCCTACAGGAACTTTCAGCGGCTTCTTGCCCGGTGGTTGAGCACAACCGAGTCCTTTCAGTCGGTCATCCGCCGCGGGTACAACGACTATCTCCGTGAAAAGATCAGTCGTGAGCAGGATGTGACGACAACAAGCTCGCCGCGGGAGCTAGCCAGGGAAGTGTCCCGGCAGTTCGACTCGATGGCTGTCGTCTCCAACAACGTGGCCGAGGCAACAGGAACTGTTAGTAGAGCCAAAGAGGCTGTTCGTTCTCTCCAGCAGAACAGCGGTGCCCTCTCTGAAGTACTTCTCATGCCTCCTGAGGTTCGTGACGCCAATGACAAAGCTGTTAGTCAAGTCGCAGCTGCCGTTGAGCGGATGGAACGTGAGTTCGTGCGAATCCAGGACATTGCGGCGCAGCTGCAAGACCGGCGCGGCATCATTGATTTGCTCGCTCGGAGGCTAGAAGAGGCGGAGCAACAGGTCAATGATGTCTGGGACCTGGTCTCATTGGGGATCACCGCGGAATCCGTTGCGCATGAAGTCCTGAATATCACTGATCGCTTGACCGCTCGAAGCGTACAGATAGCCAGATACAACGATGCCGAGACCAAGGATAGGCGCGTCGCCGAATATGTAGAGCATGTACGGGCGTCGTCGCGTTCCATGGCCAAGCAAGTGTCGCATCTTGACTCATCCCTGCGTTACGTCCGCGATCAGCGCGATCAGGTTCGTCTTAGCGATTTAGTCTCGACTTCAGCGAGCTACTTCAATGATCGCTGGACATCTTCAAACCTGTCCTGCGAGGTTGCGGTGAAGTCTGATTTCTCGGCTCGTCTCGGTCGAGGAAAGTTCTCGCAGGTTCTCGACAACCTTCTGCTGAACAGCGAATTCTGGATGAAGGAGAGTGTTCGCTCAGGTGTGGTTGACCACGGTCACGTCACAGTGGAAGTCCAAGATCCCTTCGTTCTTGTCTATGACAACGGCCGTGGCATAGATCCCTCGGTCGAAGAACTTATCTTTGATCCGTTCGTGACACGGAAACCAGGCCGTCTCGGCAGAGGATTGGGTTTGTTTGTCGTGCGGCAACTTCTTGACTCTGACGGCGCATCGATTTCACTCGATCTTGAGCGCAATACGTATGGAAATCGCTTTCGTTTTCGCATAGATCTGCGAGCTGTAGCAGGGGGACTTACCGTTGGTTGATGATGTAAATGTTGAACGGGCCTCGTCTGAGCCGGTGGGCGATCCCACCGCCGCGTCAGCGGCCATCGCTCAGTTGTTGGAACAGCTTGGGATTCAAACAATCATCATTGTCGATGACGACTTCGATGGCGCTGATGATGACAGCCGACTGGCTGAGGCCCTTGCAAATATCACGTCGCTTCGGGAGCAGCTCCACGAACTTGGCCGCGATCACGATGAGTATGATCTTTTGGACATAGACGGCGAGTTGCTGGCAAATGAAGAACTGCGCGAGCAGCTTCAAGCGATTTGGAGTCGCTTGTCCAAGGAAGAGAAGTTCACCCTCAGAGCAGAACTCGAAACGGACGGGCCGGACCGGCACAGTATCTCTGCCCTGCGATCTGTCCTGCATCTACTTCCGACCACGGTCACCCACAAGCCTCTAACCGTCGCGGAGTGGCTCGAGACAAGCGAAGAGCTACTCGGCGACGGTAGTTCTGGGATGCTCATTTTCTTTGATCGGAACCTTACGAATGCCGCTCTGGGTCACAAAGGTGGCGACGATATGGTTAGGAAGCTCTATGCGAGAAACCTTCAGGGCGTCTTCTCCGGCATCTTCACCCAGGATGCCACCGACGAAGCTATGGAGATTGGAATATCGGAAGAGCTGACAAACGAGATCGGTAAGGCCGTGCCCGTTCTCGGTAAGTGGCGGGCCAATAGTCCTGAATCATTTATTGCTGGCCTGCAAGTTTTTCTCCATATTACAAGTCTTCAAGCTGTAAAGACGCATGTGGTCACAGCTCTTCAAAGCGCCTTTGACGATGCAAAGGCCTACCTGGGAGACGTTGGGTTCTACACAATTCTGGCCTCCGCGGCCAGTGCTCATGATGAGGGTGTACTGGAAGTCGACGGGCTGTTGAGGATGACCAGAAATCATTTTCGAAAGCAAACGGAACGGTATTTGAGAGTTGGCTCCCCCAGCGAAGCTCTTGGTCGCATCCGTAAAGCTACAACCAAGCCGATCTCGTCGCAGATCCCTCTGACGCCAAGTGCAGCCTCACACGTAATCGACGAGTGTTTTGATTCGCAGGAGTACCTCGCTGAGTGCAACGTTCCAACCGATGTCGGTGACATCTACGAGGTTTCCGGACGGGGGAACGAGACAACTTACTATATTTTGCTGGCGCAACCATGTGACCTCATGGTAAGAACTTCGGGAAAGCGAGCTAACTCTCCAGACAGTTTTACCCTCGCCCGGCTGGTCCCCGAGGATTCAACTACTGGCGATAGTGAGCGTCTGATCTCGATTGGCACCATGCTGTCCGGCGACAACCGTTCCTGGGCTGTCAATTTGGCTAAACGGATCTACCTTCCCCCGCAAGTATTGGACTCTTGTGTCTTTGACGCTGAGGGGCGGGGGATACTACGGTCCAAGAATTCATACAATGGAGATTACTCTGCACTTCCGATCGGCTGGCAATCGATGCCGAACAAGATCGACTCTTGGCGTAGTGAGAAGGTCAGAGACGTCCGGGTTCTCAGAAAACTTCTGCCGCCCAAGAAAGACTTCAAGGACCGCGACAAAATCGTGTGCGCTCTCAATGAGCGCGCCCTTGGCTCAAGTTTCACAGACGGCACTATCTCTGTTGATATTGATGAGAACACTTCCGTGATAACGACCGGTATTCGGCGAATTTCTCGCTTGGTTGAGTCGCGTTCGAAGGCTCTGTTGTTGCAGTACTCCCATTATCAGGCTCGTCCTGATACTCCGAATGTTCTGCTCCGGGACACCCCGGCCACCGCTAAGAGTAGCAATGGAAGATGACGGCGGGATGATTAACGTATTAAGCATCGCTTGATAGCAAGACCAGCGGTCTTCTTTGGGGGAGTCAGCGTCTCTCCGTAGGAGTTCTGTATAGGGACTTGATCGGTGAAACAGGCTATTCTGGCCTGATGGCAGGGACAGTACTTATTGGTACATCGGCGGTTCATACGTATCAGCGTCGGTTTACGACCGAAGAACTTCAACGCGCATTGGGGCCGTCGAAGCTATATATAGTTTCACGAAGGCCCCGTACGGTTTTGGAGCGTGTCCGCACGTCCGCTTTCGGGCTTAGAGAACTTCATGTCAGGATCGGCGCCTCACTTGATGACCTCCATCGGATACCGTTGCCCGCTTCGCTAGACTCACTGACTACTGATGCGGCGGGGACCTATTTTAAGGCGAATATTGAGGGGCGCGCTATACACGGCGAAGTGTGGGCCTTGAGTACCGTCCTTTCTGGTGGAAGTTCAGTTATGTGCCAGCACGAAGTGCTGTATGTTGGCCGCGCGGAAGATGTTAATAGGCGTTTGGATTCTCACAAGACTATTCAAAGAATTTATGAGCAACACGCTCATTCTAAATGGGATATATTCGTTACGCCTCTCGTAATAGAAGAGACCTTGACGCTTTTCGGCGACCACATCGATGACGCCGATACGCAGGGAGACCCTGGCCTCCTGTTTACTGAATTCGGACAACGGGCAGAGGGTAGGGCTAGTGCGACAGCTATCGCGGTAGCAGAACATGCGATGATCTCTTACTTCAAGCCTGACTACAACACCAAGTTGAAGGAGTGGGATGGTCGTCTGCCGACTAAGCATTTCGATGTGATGCGCCGCGGCGGGGCCCGTCTAGCGGTAGTTCATGTCCAGGGTGCTTACGAACTCGCGCGATTCTTCTCCCAAAATGTTCAAGAGGAGCGAACCCACGTCATATGGGCAGAAGTGCCAACCGACACCAGGGTTACCGGGTATGGCGCCATTCCATCCACGCAAGCGCCTCAAGCCAAGGGCTTGGGTGGCTATGACCTGATGTTGAATAGCTCCACAAGTTTAAAGGGTTTGTACGATACGAGTGACATCGTGTTGACGACCTTCGGCGCTTACCCTCCGGACTTAATGCCCTCGGGTTCTGCCTGGACTCTCTAGATTTCCTGCACGCGCACGGTTGGCCTGCAGCCCATCAACTCATGTGCGCCCTGTTAGATAGTCCTTCTGGTGCCGGTACCGGCAACGCGGGAAGCCGGTCACGTTATGGGCCGGCAAATCAGCTAAGACCCTTTGGTGTCGTTCGTTGGGGCCGTGAGTGACAACGCCCCGCATCATCCTCCCGATCCGCCCCCCGCACCTCTCGCGCTAGCAGACCTCCTCGAGGTCGGGGCGCAGTAAGGCTCTACTTCTTGTGCACGAACCCGTTTTCGGGAGCAGCCTAGCCCCGATCAGTTAGAGCCGTGTAGATGAACCCACACCCTCAAGGACTTCTGCGCATCGGCAGCGCTTCCCGCATACACCAGAAACGCAGCCGGATAAAGACAGGACGATGACACTACGGCTTATCAGGCAACCGATCAAAGTGCTCGGCCAAGGAACCTAACAAAGTACTACCAGGTGACCTTGCGAAGTGGGTTCACTTCATACTCATCTGCTCAGGGCCTGCGAATATTTGGGCACTGGTTGATGCTGCCGGTACGCTATATCGATCTTCAGGTCACGCACAAGCACGCGGCCGTTGATGATTTCGTGCCGAATAATCCTGTCCTCGCGGACAACGGCCTTATCGGGGAAGTCGGCGAAGCGGTCGTTGCTCACAACGAATGTCGTCGGATCTTGAGCCACATCGAGAATGGTCTCGTCGGCGCTTGTGCCTGAAACTACTACGTGAACATTCACGCCGGGCAACTGCGATCGCAGCTTCTCGTCCGTTGGAATGCCGAGTTTTGTGCGTGTTGATGCATCGAACACTACCGTCACCTCGAACTCCGATGCCAGCCGTGTGCATAGGGCTCGCACCGCGAAAAGCCCCAAAAACTTACTGCCTTCGTAGGATAAGTTACTTCCATCAATTACCAGCGCCTGCACATCGAGTGAGCCTCGGCGTGCTATGTCGCGGAAACGGCGCTCGAGTTTCGCCGCGTCGCGTCGTCTGATGTTGAGTTCCCGATCGACTTTGCTGATGATTTTTGAGGGACTCCCCTCGCCAAGGTGGCTCTTGCACTTCTCGTGCACCTTTGCCCGTTCGTATGAGTTGCTTGCCCAGCCGAGCTCCTGCCCATAACGCTCCGCTAGGTCGCGCTCGTCCTGAAGCTCCTTCATGCGATCTTGGATCACTGTGTATTCCTTTAGAGGAGCCCTAAGCTCGTCATCGATTGCTGCAGCGCGAGGACTCAACCGATCGATCACGGCGTTACGAGTCTGTATCTCTGTGCTCAATTCCGCGAGGGTGCGCTCGAAGCTTTTACGGTTGAACATGGAGTACCGCTCCAGCGACTCACGAGCATCAGCCCTGCGCTGAAGGGCTGCCTCTCGTTCACGAGCGAGCTTGGTCCCTTCTGCCTTGAGCTGCTTGATCTTTGCAAGACCGGCTTCCAGATCGCCCTGCGCTTCGGCGCGCGCCGCTGAGAACCAGTACAGAGGATTCCTTCCGGCCCGAGTTGCCGGGCGGATTGCCTCGACGCGAACCATAACCTCGGCAAGAGAGGCTTCCACGTTTTTGAGGCGCTTCTCACGGTTCATGGCGGTGGTCTGTTCGTGCTCAATGTGGTTATGGATCACACCGGCATCGAATTCGTCGTACCATGCAATCTGTTCGACTAGTTCGCTCTCCTTCGAGCGAAGCTCGGCGAGGCTCGTCACGTGTGCCTCAATTTGTAGCGCCAACGGGTTGAACTGAACCACCACTCATAGTCCTTTCGTCCTTCTCACTTCGATGCAGCCTGGTTCAGAAGAGATCGCGCAGTCACTTCAATTGACCAGCGTGCCCAGGCAGCTCGGATGTCCATTTCCCGGTGGAAAGTCCTTACGACCACGTGTTATGACCATACTCGACGCCGTGCGGCCCGACTCAACTTGTCGTCTGTGTCGGCACTGCCTGTATATCGATACGCAGCAGGAACTCGACGTCGGAAACCGGACCTTCGTGACCCACCATCGACCATACGTGACTGTCCCTGATGGGGATCTGAGTGTTCTTTGGGTCTCGAATAAGTGTTCATACGAGCTTCGCATCTCGATTCGAGCCTCGATCAGTCGTGACCGCGCCGTATGCGCCGTTACCAATGCGCCTTCCGACTGTGGCCAACGAGTCGACTTTTTCGTAGGGCCGAGCCCCTCCCTGATCTGCTGTTCATCCATGCTCACCTTGCGTGGGTGACGGGTGGCCTACGTATATGCATATTGGGGTTACCTTGATGTAGGCAAGCATGGTCTGATGCGCCGGCCGGTTGTTATTGCTCCCCGTTTGTGCTTTACATATTCCGTGACCATGAACGACCCAAGATTGTTGGCTTTGCGCCGTGCGGCCTGGCGTTCAGCCGGGATACTTAAACCCACTACCTGCCCATCTCGCTGCGCTTGTTCGCGGGCGGATACTCGTATGTATGAGACGGCACGCTTCGGACCGGCCGGATCAGGGAGGCCTTCGTCATTGGTGTGCCGGTTGGTTCAACGTGATCCATCCATTTCACTTGTCTTCCATTAAATATCTACTGCAGTTATGCCTCATGCGGCAGCAGATGCTCATATGAACTTCGCATCTCGATGCCAGCTTCAACTAGCCGTGACCGCACCGTATGTGCCGTCACACCCATGCGCTTTCCGAGCGTGGCGAGTGAGTCAACTTGTTCGTAGAGCCAAACCGCGGGACTGCCCCCGGTTTTGTTGACTCCTTGACCTAGCGAGCTTGTGCTCGTGGAAGGATGTTGACCATGCCCACGGCTTATGGGGCGGAGTTCCGCCAGGATGTTATTGATGTGGCCCGCAAGGGCGAGGCGCCGCTGGCGCAGATAGCGAAGGATTTCGGGCTTTCGGTCACGACGCTCAAGCGCTGGATTGCCATCGCCGACCGTAAGGAATCCGGGGCCGGCCCGGCGGCGACGGAGTCGGCCGAAATGCGGGAGCTGAAGAAGCGGAACCGCCTGTTGGAGCAGGAGAACGAGATTCTGCGCCGGGCCGCGGCCTATCTGGCCAGGGACATAAACCCAAAATGATCTACCCGCTGGTCACGGATCTTGCCGCCGACGGTGTTCCCGTGGCGGTGACCTGCAGGGTGTTGGGATTCAGCAAGCAAGGCTATTACCGGTGGAGGGCCAGCCCGGTGACCGAACGGGACTGGGTAGATGCGCACCTGGTCAACGCCGCCCGGGACATCCATGCCGAGGATCCTGCGTTCGGGTACCGGTTCATCGCCGATGAGCTCCCGGAGAAGGGCATCGAGGCGGGTGAGAACAGGGTCCAGCGCCTGTGCAGGGACCACGGCATCTGGTCAGTGTTCTCGAAGAAGCGGGGCCTGAACCGGAAGCCGGGGCCACCGGTCCACGACGACCTGGTGGAGCGGGACTTCACCGCCGCCGCCCCCAACGAGCTGTGGCTGACGGACATCACCGAACACCCCACTGCCGAGGGGAAGCTTTACCTCTGCGCGGTGAAGGACGTCTACTCCGGAAGGATCGTCGGCTACTCGATGGACTCGCGGATGAAGTCCTCGCTTGCCGTCGCCGCCTTGGAGAACGCGGTGCGGGCGCGCCGCCCGGCAGGGACAGTGGTGCACTCGGATCGAGGGTCCCAGTTCCGGTCCCGTCGATTCGTCGAATCACTCCGGCACAACGGGCTCACCGGATCGATGGGCAGGGTCGGGGCGTGCGCGGACAATGCCGCGATGGAATCGTTCTTCTCGATGCTGCAGAAGAACGTACTGGACCGTCAGCGGTGGCTCACCAGGCAGGACCTCCGGCTGGCCATCACGACTTGGATCGAGAGGACCTACCACCGCCGGCGACGGCAAAGACGGCTAGGAAAACTCACGCCCATCGAATATGAAACAATCAACCGGACCGCGCTCACTGCGGCCTAAGACCCCGAGTCAACAAAAGCCGGGGCAGTCCCAAGTGCTTTCGGGATGGTCTAGTCGGCGTTGGCGACGCGACGCTTCGTATGAACACGCGAGCGTTTCCGGCGCAGAGTGCTAGTTCCTAGCTATCCTCCGGAATATTGGCAGCTCAGGCGATCTTCGGCTGAGTAGATTTAAGCCGACCCGTCTGCCGATATGCCCCTAGATGTCACGCTGGGTTTCGCGAGGTCTGACTTGTGTTCGCGCCACAGGCTAGGGCATGGACACATCAATCAACGTCTTCCTTGACCGGGACGAATTCAGATGAGGCAATGGGGAAGAAAACCGTCATCACGTGGCCTCGAGTTCTTCGGCGTCTTCGCGGCCTTGCATGGCCGTCTGTCGGCTGTCTCGGGATCCTTGATTACGGGCCGATTCGGACCGTGGACGGAATTCCGCCCACACGCGATCGTGGGAGGTACGAGAGAGAATTGCCGCACCTCCCACTGCTGCCTATTTCAGGACGCTGCTGGGTACGAGTACGTCGAGCTCGTCAAGCGTGTAGGGGTCGTTCTCGTAAGGGTCGCCCTTAGTGATGGTGTTGAGGTCTTCGTACTCGGACCAGATGCTGACTTTGCCGCCGCCGGTGTGGAACACCTGACCGGTGACGTCGCCGGCTTCGGGTGTGCAGAGCCAGGTCACGATTGGCGGTACGTGCTCCACCGGTCCGGGACCCTTCTTGGCCGCAGCGAACATCTCGTCGGACATACGCCCTTCCGCGTGGGCTTTCTCAAGTTCGGGGAGCATTAGCTCGTAGGTGCGCGTGGAGGCGCCGGGGGCGAAGGTATTGGCGGTGACGCCGGTGCCTTTGAGTTCCGTGGAGAGTCCTTTCATCATCGATACAGTGCCGCCCATGGCCGCAGCGAACACTGGGTTTCCCACGCCGCCGCGTGCGCCCTCGGATGCGACGGAGACGAAGCGGCCGTAACCGCGTGAGATCATGCCGGGAACGGTGGCGCGGGCGAGCCAGAACTTCTGGCCGAGGAAGAGGCCCATCAGTTTGTCGTACTGTTCATCCGATATGTCGATCTGCCCGTTCATGACGGCGCCAGCGATCGCAAGCACGATGTCGACCTGTCCGAAAGCTTCATCGGCTGTGGCGACAAGGTTCGCGCAGCCCTGTGGGTCTGCGATCGAGTCGTAGTTGGCGACGGCTTCACCGCCTGCTGCCCGGATCTCTTCGACGGTGGCGTCTGCTGCGGCTGAACTTTTGCCTTGGCCGGCGGCGCTGGTACCAAGGTCATTGACGACGACTCGGGCCCCTTGGGCTGCCAGGGACAAGGCGCACGCCTTGCCGACGCCGTTGCCGGCGCCGGTCACGATGGCTACTTTGCCTTCCAGACGCTTACTCATGGTGGGGTTCTCCTAAATATTGGTTGAGCCGTTTGCCGGCCGGATTGCTACTGCGGTGGGATGTTGTTGTGCGGTGGTGTAGGACGGCGGGGACGCACCTCATGCTGCTGTGGGCGCCCCCGCGTCGGCTGAATGGTGCTGGTGCTAGTTGTGGTGGCTGACCAGGGTTTCGACGGTGACGTCGGAGAAGAAGCTGCGATCGCTGCTTCTGAGTTCCCGTCGTTCGCCGGTCACCTCGAATGAGCCTGTGAGCGCGTGGTCATCGGAGTTTGTGCCGATGAAGACGTTGGTGGTGCCGGGGTCGACGGAGAAGCCGCCGCGGGCGTTTGAGTGCCCCAGTTGGTTGGCCGAGACGGTGAAGGTGATTCGTTGTGACTCGCCTGGTTCCAGTTCCACCCGCGCGAATCCTCCGAGGACCTGGGCTGGCCGGGTGATGCCTGCCGTTTTGTTGCCGAGGTAGAGCTGGACGACCTGAGCGCCTGAGGTCTCACCGGTGTTGCGGATGATCGCTGCGATGGTGAGCTCTTCATCGGTGCTGATGGTCTCGGGGGTGATGGCCAGTTCGTCCAGTTCAAAGTTGGTGTAGCTGAGGCCGAATCCGAACGGGAACAGCGGGGTGGCGGGTCCGTCGATGTAATGAGTTCCGAAGGGGGTGTGGCTGCGGTATCCGCTGGCGTTGCGCTGGTGGTGGAAGATCGGGAGCTGTCCTTGGTTCCGGGGGATGGTGTAGGGGAGCTTGCCGCTGGGGTTCACTTCACCGGTGAGGACCTTCGCCAGTGCTGAGATGCCGCCAACACCGTTGAAGGAAGCGTGGACAATGGCATCGGCTTTGAGCAGGTCAGCGGGCATGATGTACGGGCGGCCGGCGACCAGGACAACGGTGGTGGGTTTGCCCAGTGCCGTCACTGCCGAGATCAGCCGGCGCTGGACCTCCGGAAGTTCAATGCTCAGTGAGTCGCTGGCCTCTCCTTCGGTGCGGTCGCCCACGAACCAGGCGCTGGCGCCACCCACGGCGAGAATGACGACGTCGGCCTCCCGGGCGGCGTCGACGGCGCGATCGAACGCGGCGTCGTCGAGGTCAACGGCAATGCCGGTGCCCGGTTCTGTAACGATCGATGCTCCCCGGGCTGAAAGTTCCTCGGCCAATCCCCTCACGTTGTAGTCCTTGCGGACCCATTCTTCTTGTGGGAGCGGCTTGTTGCCGGAGGTGTCAGCGCTGGGGAGGTAGTCCTCGACGCCGACCATGTTGTTGAATCCGCCCTGCGCCATGAAGAGTCCAACAGCGCGGGCTGCGGGGTAGGAGTAGGCGGGATATTGCAGCGCGGCCGCGTTTGCGTGGGGTCCAACGACGGCGATGCGGGTGTTGGTGCTGCTCAGGGGCAGAAGACCATCGTTTTTGAGGAGGGTGACGCTGCGGGCGGCCATTTCTTCGGCGATGTCGCGTCCTTCGGCGGCTACGGCGTCGAGGTCGATTGTTTCCTGGGCGTAGGGCTGTTCGAAGAGTCCGAGTTCGAACTTCGCTGTCAGCAGTCGCAGGGCGGAGGTGTCGACGAGGGTTTCGGGGATGTTGCCGTTGCGTACTTCCGTGGCCAGGAGCGGACCATAGGACCAGGGGGCCGGCAATTCAAGGTCCAGGCCTGCTTCCAGTCCGAGACGGGCAGCTTCTGCTGCGTCTTTGGCTGCCAGTGCCCGGTCGACGGCGTGCTGGAAGGAGATGTAGTCGGAAGAGACGTAGCCGTCGAATTCCAGCGTGCCGCGCAGGAATGTCGTGAGTAGCTCGTGGGAGATGACTGCGGGTACGCCGTTGACTTCGGAGTAGGTGTTCATGACCGAGCGGAGCTTCGAGAGTTGGATAGCTGCTTCAAAGGGGTACGCGAAGACGTCCCGGATGCGGCGCGAGCCGGCTTCGACGTTGGAGGAGTTCAGGCCGCCTTCGGAGGCTCCATAGCCGAGGAAGTGCTTGGCGGTAGCTACAACACCGTCGGCCAGGTCATCGCCCTGCAACCCGCCAATGTATGCCGTTCCGAACGCGGCGACCAGGTACGGGTCCTCGCCAAAGGTTTCATGCACTCGCCCCCAGCGCGGTTCCAAGGACACGTCGAGGGAAGGGCCAAGGGCTTGGGTGAGGCCGAGTCGGCGCATCTGGCGGCGGACGAGTTCGCCCATTTTTTGGCTCAGTTCGGGGCTCCAGGTCGCGGCGACCCCGGTTTCGGTGGGGAAGACGACGTGACCGGGTGCCTGGGTTCCGGCGATGGCTTCGTTGTGGAACACGGCCGGGACGCCCAGCCGGGTGTTCTCAACGAGGTGGCGCTGGATGAGGTTGACCTCGTCGGCGACGCGCTGCGGTGTGGTGCCGCCCGTGGAGGTGAGCGGTGCGACCTGACCGATGCCATGTCCCAGCACGGGCCCGAGGTTATCGGTCAGCAGGCCTTCGGCTCCGAGGACGGCCTGGGGCATGATGCATGTCAGTTGCTGGGCCTTTTCTTCGATGGTCATCTCTGCCAGCAGCAGTTGGGCGCGTTCGTGGGGTGGCAGGGCTGGGTTGCGGAAAGACGTGGTGTCCATGAGTGTGTCCTTGGGTTTCTGGTGGTGGGTTGGAAGCGCCCCGCGAAGAGGGCGAAAGTGTGCTGGGTGAAGCGTCAGTTCAGGGCGGAGAGCTCGTTCCGGAGCTCGTCGAGGACGGTGGGGTCGACTTTGGATGCGGCCATGCCAAGGAGCGCGTTCAGGCTCATTGAACGGGCCATGGAAATCATGGGGTTCCCCACGAGTTCGGGTACATGTCGGGCGATGATGTCGCTGCTTTCCGGGTCGTCCAGGATCTCGCCGATCGGGGAACGGTCCAGATCCCAACGGCCTGTGGCCGGTTCATCCTCCGGGTTCGCTTTCCGGTTGGGAGGTGTGGTCGGTGTCCAGTTCAGGTACCGCAGCCCGTAGCCGGAGGCATAGGTGGGGTTGCTGGTGTCGTTGGGGACATCGGCCTGGTTGGCTTCGACTGCTTCCATGGAGGAAGGAAGTTCGAACGGGAGTTTTCCGAGCGGTTCGAGTTCGCCGAAGAGGACCTTCACGAACGCTTCGTCGTGGGAACCGAAGTTCACAATGAGTGAGCCGACCTCGTTCACGAAGGGCGCCACGATGGCTGGTCTGTCGAGGTAGACATCAACGACGGTGGGGACCGTGGAGGCGACGCTGCGGATGTGTTGAAGTTCCTCGTCGTGGAAGTCGAGGGACCCGGCGTGGAAGAAGTTTTCCAGCTCACCTGGTTCGCCGCGTTCCTCCCACGGTGCCACGAGCCGCAGGACAGCGACGTCGGCTTCTTCCGGTGTTGCCACGACAGTGACCCATTTGCGCAGTACTTTCGGGTCGATTCCCTCGGCGTAGACGCGCAGGTCGGTACTTAGCGGGAGGTGGGCGGTGCCGGCACTGTTTTTGAGCAGTGTCTGGGCGTGGGCTTGCGCTTCGATGCCCGCGGCGCGGGCTTGGGGGGATCCGACGATGGCCTCGGCTGCGTCGACGTCGACGAACGGGTTGTCGAACAGGCCGAGGCGGAACTTCTCGCGCAGCAGCCGGCGGACGGACTGGTCGAGACGGGCTTCGGTGATGTGGCCTGCCGTGACGAGGTTTACGAGTCGTGCGGGTTCGGTTTCCCCGCCGAACTGATCCACGCCGGCGTCGATCGATTTGATCATCCGCTGCTCTTCGGTGAGGTCTTCGACTCCCCAGAACTGGCGGGACACGATGCCCCAGTCGGTGCAGATGATGCCTTCAAACCCGAGCTGGTCACGGAGGATATCGGTCAGGATCACTTTGTTGAAATTGAACCCGACCTCCTCGAATTCAGTGCCTACCGGCATGCCGTAGTACGGCATCATTTGCGAGACGCCGGCCGCAATGAGTTTCCTGAACGGTTCCAGATGGTAATCGAACATCCCGCCCGGGTACACCTGCTCGCGTCCGTAGGAGAAGTGTGGGTCTTCGCCGTCTTTTTGTGGTCCGCCGCCTGGGAAGTGTTTGGCCATGCCGGATACCGAATCGGATCCAATGCTGCTGCCTTGCAATCCCCGCACGTACGCGGCACCCAGGCGTCCGACGACGTCGGCGCTGGCGCCAAATGTGGTGCTGGCACGAGACCAGCGCGGTTCGGTGGCGATGTCCACCTGCGGATGCAGGGCGGTGCGGATACCGACCGCGAGATACTCACGACGGACTATGTCCGCGAACTTCTCCACGAGTTCAGGGTCATCCAAGGCCCCGAAGCCGAGCATTTCGGGCCATTGCGAGAAGGGGCCCGCCAGCAGTGATGTCGCCGGGTTGTCGCTGAAAGCGTGCCGCGGGTCGGTGGAGAACGTTACCGGGATACCCAACCGCGTGTTTCGTGCGATGGTCTGCACGGCGTTGGTCCACTCGGCGATTTCCTGGGCTGAAGGGGCCTGAAGGATGTTGAAGTGCGTGATCTGGCGTTCCAGCAGGACGCGGGCCGACGGCAGGCCGAAGATGCCGGGGGCGTCGAAATCACCGAACGGCAGAATTGGGTGGAACATCAGCGCAGCTTTTTCCTCCAGGTACATGCGTGAAAGGAGGTCTTCGATGCGCTGGTCGATACTCAGGGATGGGTCCTGGTATGGGAACGTCGTGGTTGAGGCGTTGGTTGTCATGTCGCTGCCGTTTCGAGGTCAGGGTTGGTGGAAGAGGGCTGAGGGGCTAGTTGCTTGTGAGGAAGGAAGCCATGCGTTTGACGGTTTGCCCTACCTCTGGAACCAGCCGGGTGCGGTCCAAATGACCATGGGGCATGCCTTCGGCTAAGTAGAGTTCGGCGTCAACTGAAGCGGCCAGCAGGTCGGCGTGGAATGCTTCCCCGGAAGGGCGTAGGTCATCGTATTCGGAGACGAGGGTGAGAGTTCTCGGGAATCCGGCGAGGTCGTGGCCATCCACGGAAGCGTAGGGAGCCTGCTGTCCGGCCGTGTAGAGGCTGAACATGTGATCAACCAGTCCCTGGTTCATTCGGGTGAGACCCAGGGCTTCGGACAAGCCCGTCTCCAGAGTCTCCGAGATCACCAGTTGGCGGTGGACCATCGGGTACACCAGCAGGAGCGCGGCAGGAAGTTCCTCGTTCTGTTCGCGGAGTTCGAGTACCGAGCCGACGGCGAGGTTGGCCCCCGCCGATGCGCCGCCAAGGCAGTATGCGCGGTCGGGTGAGCCCCACAAGCGACGGTGATCCCGGACCCACCTGACGACGTCGGCGACCTGCCGGTGCGGGACGGGGTAGGTGATGGTGGTGCCGTTCGAGAGCGCGTAGTCGACCGTGACGACAGGGATTCCGTGAAGGAATGCCAGTTCCCGGGCTACGGTGTCGGATTCGGGCATGTCGATGCTTCCGCCGGCGAACCCGCCGCCGTGGACCCACACGAATACCGGTGTGCGGGGATCCAGGTTCTTTGGCATGTAGAGGCGCACGCCTACTGGTCCTTCGCGCGTATCGACCACGGTGACCTGGACTTCACCGGCGGGGGGCTCTGTGGTTTCGGTGTCTTTGAATGCCATGGCCAGTTCCTTGGCCGTCTCCGGGTTGGACATTGCGTCGGCGACGGAGGCGAACTTTTCAAGAACTTTCATCTTGTTTGCGAAGTAAGGGTCGAGTGGCATGATGCGTCCTTTCTCTCTGGTGTGCACTAGAACTATTTGACGGACTTGATCTTGAGGACCAGCAGGCCGCCGATGATGGCTGTGACGCCGGCGATGGTGAACCAGAGCCCGTATCCGCCTCCGAAGAGGGCGTTGCCGAGGGGGATGAAGACGACGCCGGCGAATAGCGGCGCCAGGACACCGGGCAGGGTACCGGCGAGGTTCAGGATGCCGAGGTCTTTGGCCATCTCGTCCTGGTGGGGCAGGACGGAGATGCACAGGGCCTGGTCCACGGCGAAGAAGGTGCCGGCTCCCATGCCGATGACGCCTTGGGCGATGAGCAGGACGGTGAGGCCGGAGGCGCCGAAGTTCGGTGAGATGGCGATGAGGATGACGCCGAGGCCGAGAACGAGACCGGAGGCGAGGACGAAGGGCTTCCGGCGTCCGACTTTGTCCGAAAGGTATCCGCCAAGGATGCTGAAGACCACCAGGGTGCCGATGCTGGCTGCCTGGGCGAGTGCGTTGAACTTCAGCTGGGCGTCGGTGTCCATCCCGAACTCGGCACCGAGGAACAACGTGATGTACGTGGAGGTTGCGCCGAACCCGAGGAGCACCAACGCTTTGCTCAGCCAGGCCCACCCGAAGTCCGGGAACTTCCGGGGGTGGAACACGTAGGAGCCGAGAACCTGTTTCAGGTCCATCTTCGTGGCGGGCTTATCGGTGCGGACTTTGTCTTTGAGGACGATGCCGAAGACGATGATGGTGATCAGGCCGAAGATTGCAGGAACCGTGAAGCGCAGGAAGGTAGTGGGCAGCAGGGTCAGGAAGAGAGCGCCACCCAGGATTGCGGCCGGTGTTACGGCACCGATGATGCCCGATACGCCACCACGCTTAGCTTCGGGGACTTGGTCGGCAAGGGTGGTGTGGTGGGCGGCCAGAGCGAAGTTGGCGCACAGTTGCACCAGGCACCAGGAGATCAGCAGCAGCGGATAAGTCGGGGCAAGGCCGCTAAGAACAAGGAAGATTGCTGTACCGATGCCCCCGGCGAGGATGAACGGTCGTCGCATGCCGAAGCGGGACGTGGTCCGGTCTGAGAGCCGGCCGGCGACGGGCTGCACCACGGTGGAGAAAAGCGCACCTGCGCCGGTGAGCAGGCCCAGCAGTGCTGGTGCGCTGTCGATGCCCGACATTTCCTGGATTTTGACGGACAGGCCACCGTAGACGGGGGCGAGCAACGCCACGTAGATGCCGAAGGACGAGAGCGCAAACGAGCCGACGTAGCCTCGTGGGGACTTGATCCGCGGCGGGTTCACCACGGTGATGGTCTCTGACATTTGGAACTCCTTTGTTCTTCGTGCATGGCAGGAGCCTTGCACGGTGCGTGCTTAGTGGGTAGGTGTAGGCAGCGCGGGTGAGGCGGTTGTGTGAAGAGTGTCTGCTGATGCCTCAGCCTCGGGGCTGAGTGTGTGGATCCGTACCTGCATGGGTTCAACGCCGGCGGCGGTAACTGTGACGGTGATGTCGCCGGGTTCGTGTCCTGCGCGGATGACGGCGAGTGCACGGCCGTTGAAGGTCCTGTGGGTGGAAGAGGCGAATCCTTCGGTGGTGATCGCCTCTCCGGTTCCGAAGCCGAGCAGTGTGCCGGGGCCCTCGACGGTCACTTCGAGGGTGCGATCGGCCAGCGGTCTCACGATTCCGTCGTTGTCGGTCAGTTCGATGGGAACGTAGGCGAGGTCATGGCCGTCTGCAACCAGCGTTGTTGTCTCCGGTTGTACCTGGAGGCGAAGGCTTTCCCGGGCGCTGCGGAGCGTGTGGCGCTTGATTTCGGTGTCGTCGTCGTCGTAAGCGATGGCCGTGAGTTCGCCGGGCTGGTATGGAAGGGTGAATTTGGTCAGGTAGTCACCGTCCCGGCCCGATTTCGCCGATTCGATGGTCCTGCCGTTCAGTTGCAGCTCTATAAGGGCGGCGTCGGCGTAGACCTCGACAGTTGCTTCGCGGCCCTCACAGCCCTCCCAACTCCAGCTGGGGATGGAGTTCGTCGCTCGCCATCCGGTTTTGACTACCTTCTCGCCGGAGTGGTTGACGGGTTCGATCGCGATGTGCGGGCCGGTTGCCAGGTGCCAGGCGATTTCATTGAGGTAGGACTGGGTCTGCCTGAATCCGGTGATGTCAATGACTGGTTCACCGGCAAGCAGTGCAGGGTACGGGTGGTAGATGGAGCGTTTGGTGGTGCCGTATTGCTTGGTGGCAAGCCCGGCTTCACCGATGTAGTCCCAGCCTGTCCAGGCGAAGTCCCCGATTACGTGGGTGAGGTTCTCGATTTGCTTCCAGATTTTCACGGTGTGTGCGGCCCGGGTTTCGCTGCCGACGATCACTCGGTTGGGATGCAGTTTCGCGTCGAGCTCGTACCGGCCGGTCATGTAGTTGTATCCGGCGACGTCCAGGGCGCCGAACGCATCCCGGGTTCGTTTGTCGACGGCGGGGAGCCGAACGATCCGATCCAGCATGCGGTCCAGGATGCCGATGATGAGGTTCAGGACTCCGATCAGGTTCTTGTTCGGGTTCTCGCCGCTCTCACGCGCCGCGGCGGCCTTTTGTGCCAGTTTCTCTTCGTCCTGTGGGCTGATGAGGTTCAGGAACCCGTTGATGCCGTTGGTGATGAGGCGGGTGGAGTCCAGTTCCCGTGCGCGGTCGGCAATGCGTTGGTTCATCTCAGTACCGCGCGGTGTTGCGGTCTCTGCTATTTCGTTCCCGATCGAGTACATGATCACGGAGGGGTGGTTGAACGCGTTCGCGACCAAGGCTTCGAGGTCGCGCTCCCACCAGTCGACAAAGTTCTGGCTGTAATCGTTCAGGACCTTGGGACGGAACCATGCGTCCGTGAGTTCATCCATGACCAGCACACCATGGCGGTCACACGCCCGCAGGAGTGAACGCGAGGCGGCGTTGTGGGCGCTGCGGATGGCGTTGAAGCCACTTTCCTTCAGGATGCGGATCCTGCGCTCATCGGCAGCGTCGAGAGTATGAGCTCCGATCACACCGTTGTCGTGATGGATTGCGGCTCCGCGGAGTTTGACCGGGGTGCCGTTGATCCGCAGTCCCCGGCGGGCATCTGCGGTGACCATACGGATCCCGAAGTCTTCGCCGGCGCTGTCGATTGTGGTCGCATCAGAGACGAGGCGCGACGTTGCCCGATGCAGCTGGGGGGTCGATGGAGACCATAGTGCTGCATTGGAGAGCTCCATGTACTGGCGGGCAGTGGCTGAACCGTTGGCCGGGACGGCCAGGCTGCTCCTGGAGGTTGCCACGAGAGCGTCCTGCGGATCGAAGAGATCGGTCACAACCTCCAGCGTTCGTGCGGTGGCCTCGCGGTTGAAGACCGTGGTCGTGGCAAGAACCGTGGCCGTCGTTCCGACCAGGGCAGCGGTGGAGATCCGCAGCCCTGTCGGTGCGATGTGGGTCTGTTCGCCAACCAGGAGGTGGACTGGACGGTAGATGCCGCTGCCGGTGTACCAGCGTCCATTGGGCTCATCAGCATTGTGCGCGATGACCTCGATCGTGTTCGCGGTTCCGTAGTTGAGGAACTCATCCAGAGCTACGTGGAACAGGGCATAGCCCGATGGCCGCCCTCCGGCGAGTATTCCGTTCACGAAGACCTCGGAGCGGTGATAGACACCCTCAAACTCAAGGGTGACCGTCTTATCGCGCCACTCCTCGGGTGCGTCGAACGATTTGCTGTAGCGGTAAACGCCGCCTGGGTAATAGCCCGTATTGCCGACATTGCGTGTGTTGGGGTCCCGCTGCTCGAACAGCATGGCGTCATGCGGGACCGTCACAGGACCCACAACAGCGTCGGGCGCCGAGCCATCGCGCAGAACGTACCAGTCACGGTCGAAAGAATTTCTAATCAACGGGTTCACCTTCATCTTTGAGTTTCCCGGGCGGGAAACTTGTTTCCCGTAGGGGAAACGCTAGACTGTAACCCGAATCACGTCAAGACCAATTCTTGGGAAAGGTGCCATGACTATTCAGGCTCAGGACAGCACGAGTTCGAAGGGACGCAAACGCGGAGGCCCGCTGCGCATCAATCAGGGCATGATCCTCAGGGTTGCCCGCACCATGGACCCGGCGACGCTGACCATGCAGGCCGTCGCCGACGAGCTCGGCGTGGACCGTAAGGCCCTCAACTACCACGTGACGGACCGAGAAGGACTTCTCCGGCTCCTGGCCGCAGACGTCTTCGAATCAACTTTCACAGAGGGTTTCGGTGCATACTTTGATGCCGCCGGGGGAACCGTCGACGCTGACTGGAAAACGGCCATCCGGGCCTGGGCGGTGACAGTGCGGGACAGCATGGTCTCCACCAACGTGGTCAGTAACTACTTCCGGCTCAACAGCGACAATCTTGCTGTCTTCGAACCTGCTGAACTGGTCCTGCAGCACATGATCCGTGCCGGATTCGACCTCCCCACCGCAGGCAGGGGGCTTGCGTTCGTCACCCACTTCGCCATGGCTGTGGGCCGGGACATCATCATGGAGCAACAGCTTGGCGAACACCCGCAGGGACCTGAAGTGCGTCGGCTCCTCGAGAACGCTGAGGACACGGGAGGCTACGAAGCATTCCGGGGACTTATTGCCCTGGAGATCAATGGACCCCAGGACATCCAGGCTCAGTTCGAGTTCGAAATAGACATCTTCATCGCGGGGATGGAACGCCGCCTGGATGCGGCGCGATGAGCCATCGGGGACAGAACGCACATCAGCGGGCAGAGGCACTGAAAGAACGCCTTTACATAACCTTTACGGCGCTGGCTGTCACAATCGCTTTCGAAAGGGACGCCGAGCATGCCTCAGTGGGTGGCGCCGCGCTCACACTTCTCCTCACTGTGCTTGGCACGTTGCTCGCCGTCTTCGTGGCAGACCTCATCGCGCACATGATCCGGGACGGCGCCCTGCCATCCCGGCCGGAACTCGCCCACCTCATGTACGTGAGCTTCGGATCCCTGGCCGTGATAGTCGCCCCAATGATTGTCCTCGGGCTCAGCGCCCTTGGTGTAGTCGGTGTGGGGCCGGGACTTAGGCTAATAGCGCTAATCCTCGTTGGCACGCTGGTGGTCGTGACACTGTTCGCCGTGCGGAAACTGCGGGTCAAGCCGTGGCAGAAGGTACTGGTACTTGCCATCATGGGCGCACTCGGGCTGGGGGTGCTCGCCATCGAACTCGCCGTGCATTGACCCCGGCCATAAACATGGCAGACGGCAAGATGTCCTCAAAACGAGGGTAAGTCCCGCGACGTCGACCTATTTTGTTGTGTCCGTAATTAGCGATGCAGACGGATGCTCGTAGCCAGTTGCGCGCGAGGAGTTCGACCAGGCCCACACCGTTTATTGGAGGGTGCCCGTTGATCTGCACTTCTGTGGTGTTTGAATGATGTAGGTGCTGCCGGCGGGAACGGTTGCAATCCCATTGACGGCTTCGCCGGAGAGCAGGTTGAGCCCTGTTGCCGGGTACTCGGCGTCGGCATCGGTGTGGTTGATGAGGAAGGCAACCAGGAGCGGCGCCGTCCAACAAATTGATCTTGCCAGCTTCGAGTCCTCCGCGTCTTAGCGTCTGCCGTTCTCCTCGAGCTATGACGACGCCGGCGAGCTCGCGTCGAGGCTGGCGTCACTGGACGCCGTCAGCGTGGCGGTTCGGCTGGAACGTCGTGACGACGGCGGGGGCCGCTGCCGCCGCCAACTTCGACCCGGCCGCTAATACCGTGCGCGTGAGGTGACAGCGAAGGCCGTGGCGGCCTGGGCCGGCACAGCGGAGTCCCATGGCCTGCCCGGGTCCCCCACGCCCGGTGGTAGTCCAGGCGGGCGCCTCCAAAAGCAGGGATCCGTCTCGCCGACGAACACGCGGAGGTCATCTTCACCGCGGCCCAGACACTCTACGAAGCCCTTGCATTCCGGCGGTACATCAACGGCGCGGCAACGACTTTCGGCCGGCGGCCCGAGGAGATCGCCATCCTGCCGGGCCTGTCGACCGTTATCGGCAGCACCGGGGCAGAGGCGAATGAACCACGCCGGCTCCGAAGCCGTGTGCTGGACAGGTTCTCGCCAGCCTTCGCATGGTTTGGCAGCTTCTCACGCCAGTTCCTGCAGGCGGCCCATGTTGTTGCCCCCAAGAGGCAGCGGCGCTAGTGGCCGAGATCGCCGTCTGGCGCCCTACGAGGACCTCCGGGGCACCGTTTAGAGTTGTGCCAGAAACTTTCACCGACACAGGGGGACACCAGGGCAAACGACTGGACCAGGCTGCTTCAAGAGACCAGCAGGTGCGGCGGACCGGACGGGCTGAGGGGCTGTGATCACACATTCTCCAAGTCAATTTTCTAGGAGCAGCCGTTTGGCATCTCTACCGAAGTGTTTCAAAGGGGGTGAGAAGGTCATGTCGTAGCCTAGGTCGAACCGCTATGAACGTGTGAAAGGAGGCAATCTGATGAACGGGTCTTGGCCAGCGCTCGAGGGCATATCCGGCAACCGAGGATTGCGTGTCGTCAGCGCTGACAGCGGCGTTCTACATTGCCCTCCCTTGCTCCAAGAAGTTGAAGCGAGGTCGATCACGTGTACAAAAAGAGAGTGTGGACAATGTCCACACTTTCCGCTTCGGACTGTCTCGTACACCTACCGGTCTGGCCCGGTTTCCGCATGTTTCCGCCACTTCCCAGCAATGACAAGGCCTGGAATCCCGTTCGAGTCCCACTTCGGGCACGGCATGCCCCTTAACGGAGCACGACGGCGGGAGGTACCCTCCCGCCGTCGGCCTCGTTCAACCATATGCGCCGCATTGTCGGTACGGCGCTCAGCCTTCAAGCTTGGAATGCTCGCCCAGACGATGCCATGAACGGTTGTGGTAGACCAGAGCGTCGCCGGGTTCGCCTGCTCCAACATCACGCATCACGCGGGACTCCAGGGCGTGAACGGCGATGATGGTGGAGGTCCCCACCTCCATGCGATTGATGACGGCGCAGCGCACCCAGGCGCGGGCATCGTCATAAACCGCTTCGCCGGTTGCAAGGGCCGACCAGCGGTGCGTCTGGTCAAAGCGGTCGGCGCCGGGGGTCGCTCCAAACTTCGCCAAATGGACGTCGTGCGCGTCCAGCAGGTGCACCACAACGGTTTCGGCCCGCGACAGCACCTTGGACGCTGAGGAAAGTGCCGAGACTGAGAAAATCAGCAGCGGCGGATCCGCACTCACTGACACCACCGACGACACCGTCAGGGCCACCGGTCCTTCGCCGGCGTCGGCCGTGATGACGGCGACTCCGCCCGGGTGGCCACGAAACAGTGCCTTGAATTCGTCGGCCGAGAGGGACTGTGGGAAGGTTCTCTCCTGAGTCCCAAGCCATGTGTCGGTGGGATAGGCGTGAAACATCGCTAAGACGCCTTGGGGGTGGAGCGCTCGAGTTCCTCGCGAACGATTCGCGTCCCTGCGCTGAGGGCACTCAGTTTGGCCAGGGCGACATCGCGGGGGAACGGTGCCATACCGCAGTTGGAGCTGGGGATGAGCTTGTCCGCATCAACGAACTGCAGTGCCTTGCGGAGGGTGTCGGCCACTTCCTCCGGGGTTTCGATGGTCTCGCTTGCCACGTCGATCGCCCCGAGCATGACCTTCTTGCCGCGCAGGAGCTCGATGAGGTCCATGGGCACATGGGAGTTCTGGGATTCCAGCGAAATAATGTCGATGCTGGAGTTCTGGAGCAGCGGGAACGTTTCCTCGTACTGCCGCCACTGTGAGCCGAGCGTCGCCTTCCAGTCAGTGTTCGCCTTGATCCCGTAGCCGTAACAGATATGCACGGCGGTTTCGGCACGCAGTCCCTCTGCCGCCCTCTCAAGCGCAGCTACACCCCAGTCCTTTACTTCATCGAGGAAGACATTGAACGCGGGCTCGTCGAACTGGATGATGTCCACGCCGGCCGCCTCCAGCTCTTTCGCTTCTTGGTTGAGGATCGCAGCGAACTCCCAGGCCAGCTTCTCGCGGCTCTTGTAGTGGTCATCGAAAAGAGTGTCCACCATGGTCATGGGGCCGGGGAGGGTCCACTTGATCGGCTTGTCGGTGGTTGCGCGGAGGAACTTCGCGTCGTCAACGAATACCGGCCGCTCGCGGCGCACCGGTCCGACGACGGTCGGCACGCTCGCGTCGTAGCGGTCGCGGATGCGCACGGTCTTGCGCTGTTCAAAGTCGACGCCGCTGAGGTGCTCGATGAAGGTGGTGACGAAGTGCTGGCGGGTTTGTTCGCCGTCGCTGACGATGTCGATACCGCGTCGGCTCTGCTCGTGGATGGCAATGCGCAGCGCATCCTGCTTGCCCTCGATCAGCGTATCTTCGTCCAGCTTCCACGGGGACCAAAGTGTCTCCGGCTGTGCGAGCCACGATGGTTTTGGCAGGCTTCCAACAACGGTGGTGGGCAAAAGTGTGTTCATGATTGACGTTTCTCCGTGGGTCAGTTGACGAGGGCGGGGTATTTGGCGGTCCACTGGTCCAATAGATCCTTGTGGGGCGTGATGAAGTGTTCCTCCGTGTACTTCGCCTGAATGACCGCGAGCTGACTGCGCTCGACGCGGTCGTAATCGATCTGGGTCCGCGAGTAATCCTGCTCTCCCAGGCTCGGCTGATAGACGACGGCGGCGGCGGAGTTCGCGTTGTAGACCTCCGGGCGGTAGATCTTCTGGAATGTCTCCATGGTGCTGATCGTGCCGATGAGCTGCAGGTTGGAGTAGTCGTTGAGCAGGTCGCCGCGGAAATAGAAGGCGAGCGGCGCTACGCTGCCGCGTGGCATGAAGTAGCGAACCTGCAGCCCCATCTTCGCGAAGTACGCGTCCGTCAGCGAGAAATCGTCCTGCTGGTACTCGACGCCCAGGACTGGGTGACGGTTCTCCGTTCGCCGGTACGTCTTGCTCGTGGAGACGCTGATGCACACCACTGGCGGCTGCGGGAAGCGTTCCTGGCATGCCGGGGAATCGAGGAATTGCTGGAACAATTTGCCGTGCAGATCGCCGAAGTCCGCGGGAACAGTGGGCTTGCCTGAGGCTGCTGACGCCGCTGGCAGTACGACGCTGAAGTCGAAGTCACGGACGTAGGAGGAGAAGTTGTTCCCGACGATTCCGTGGTGGCGGACCCCATTCAGCTGGTCGACGATCTGGATGTCGAGAACCTCAAACAGGGGGAACTGCTGATCCGTACCTTCGGCAGTGAACTCAATCTGCACGGAAACGATCTCAAGCTCGAGGGTGTAACGGTCTCTGTCCGGGTTGTCCCAACTTGCGAGATCATTGAAGCGGCGCCGAATCATGGTCAACGCGTTGCGCAAGTTCTCTTGGCGGTGCTCGCCGCGTGCCAGGTTGGCGAAATTGGTGGTGATGCGGGAGCCTTCCGAGGGGGAGTAGTCCTCGTTGAAGGGGGTGGTGGTGATGCTGAAGGTGAAGTCGTCTGCCATGTGCTGCCAATCCGTTGATGGGCCGGAGACGGCCTTTCAGAAGGTGATGTCTCTATGGTGCAGCCTTCCGAGGGGTATCAAGTAACTAGTGGTTACTATGCATTCATATAGACTTTTCCTATGGCCCAGATTTCGAGCGGATTGACCCTGCAGCAGCTCCGTTACTTCATAGAAGTTGCAGCTGAGGGGTCGATCTCCGCGGCCGCCGATCTTCTCTACGTGGCGCAGCCGACAATGTCCGCCGCGATGAAGGACCTTGAGGCCCGGGTTGGCCGCGCGCTTCTGGTTCGCTCCGCCCGCGGAGTCACCCTCACCGCCGACGGGGTGGAGTTCCTTGGCTACGCGAGGCAGGTGGTGGAGCAGTTCGCCCTCCTCGAGCAGCGATACCTTGGCAGGCCACCGCGGCGACGTCTGCTCGGGGTGTCAACGCAGCACTACTCGTTCGCGGTGGACGCCTTCGTCCGGATGGTCAAGGCCACTGATGTGGCCGAATACGAGTTCTCACTGCGTGAGTCCCGCACCTGGGACATCATTGAGGATGTCCGGACGCTCCGCAGCGAGATAGGGATCCTCTACCGGAACGATTTCAACCGGAAGGTCATCGACAAGCTGCTCCGGGAATCAGGGCTCGCCTTCAATCCGCTTTTCCTCGCCGATCCGCACATTTTCATTTCCAGGAGGAATCCGCTCGCCTCGAAAAAACGGGCGACCCTCGACGACCTCGCCGGCTTGCCGCGGCTGACCTTCGATCAAGGGGCGAACAACTCTTTCTACTTCGCCGAGGAGATTCTCTCCACCTTGTCCAGCAAGCAGGAGATCCGGGTATCGGACCGTGCCACGATCTTCAACCTCATGATCGGGCTCCACGGCTACACCATATCGACCGGCATCATCAGCGGGCAGCTCGACCCGGAGATCGTCGCCATCCCGCTTGACGTAGACGAACGCATCGAAATCGGCTGGATTGGTCACGCCGCCATTCCGCTGACCGACCAGGCGCAGCGCTACCTGGGGGAATTGCGGACCGTCGTCGCTGAGTTCGGCGTGGCGCTTCTCGACTGAGCGGTCCAGCCGCATGCTCCGGGCAATTCCGTGCCTTCAAAGGCAGCGCACAGGTTCGCCACAGCGGTACCTTTGATCAGTGGTTCAGGCTTAAGTCAGTCCTAAAACCCAGTCATGTGAGGCATCATGAGCAGCAGAATTCCTAAACCTGAGTACACACCCAATGGTCCCGTCTATGAGGGGCGGGCGCTCCATCGCCTCGACGACGAAGTGGTGGATCAAGGCGTTGCCTTCGACATTGGAACGCTGGTAAGCCGACGTTCTCTCCTGGGAATTTTCGGAGCCGGAGTGGGCGCGGCTGCCCTTGTTGCGTGCTCGCCCGGCGGAACAGGCAGCGCTGCCAGTCCGAGCGCCACCGCAAGTGCCACCGCAACTTCCACGGCGAGCGGCACGGTCCTGTCCGAGATCCCCGACGAGACCGCAGGCCCCTACCCGGGTGATGGTTCCAACGGCGCGGATGTTCTTGAACAGTCGGGCATCGTGAGGAGCGACATCCGCTCCAGCATCGACGGCGGGACGTCAGCGTCCGGGGTTCCGATGACGCTCACCCTGACGGTCCTCGATATGGCCAACGGCAATGTCCCCTTCAAAGACGCTGCGGTCTACGTGTGGCATTGCGATGCTGCCGGAGGCTATTCGATGTACTCCCAGGGAATTCAGAACGAAACCTACCTCCGCGGAGTGCAGGTGGCGGACGCCGACGGGAAAGTCACCTACTCGTCCATCTATCCGGCCTGTTACACGGGACGTTGGCCGCACATCCACTTCGAGGTGTACCCCGCTGTGGGTGACATCACCGATTCATCAAAGGCAATCGCAACGTCCCAGGTAGCCCTGCCGCAGGACATCAGCGAAACGGTCTATGCGCTGTCCGGATACGCGGGCTCCAGCTCGAACCTTGCCCAAGTGAGCTTGACCTCCGACAACGTCTTTGGCGATGACGGGGGAGCCCTGCAGCTCGCGCAGGTTACCGGAGACTCCGCTTCCGGCTACGCCGTGGCGCTCACCGTTGGGGTGGACACATCGACAACTCCGGCCGCGGGCGGTGCCCCCGGCGGGGGAATGCCGCCTGGCGGTGGTGGGCCGGGAAGTGTCAGCCCTCGGTGAGGCCCAGGGTGTAGACCACCAGTTGGACCTTTGGTGCTGGGCGCGGTTTCTCCCGCTCGGGTCGTCTGACGTAACCGAGCCGCCTGTAGAGGCGTTGGGATGTTTCGTTGTCGACGGCGGTATCCAGCACCACGCGCTCGGCACCTTGACCTGCGGCAAGGCGTGCGGACTCGTCCAGGAGTTTTTGGCCAAGACCCGTTCGGCGCGCCTCCGGGAGCACGGCCAACAGCCTCAACTCCACTTCGCCTTCCTGCGCCTGCCTGCTGAGGTAGGAGCCGAACGGCAGAAGGCTGGCAGTGCCCACCAGGCGTCCGGTCTCCACGTCCTCGGCAACCAGCAGCACGCCTTCCCGGGCCCTGGCCGCGGCATCCAGCAAGAGTTCCAGACGCTGTTCGTCGGGCTGGCGCGCGCCGGGGAGGTGATGGCCGAAGCCTTCGTACGTCAGCCGCCCCACGGCGTCGTACTCCTCGGGGCGGGCGTGGCGAATCAGGTGGGTGCCGGTGGCGACTATCTGTTCCGTGGTCATGATTGTCCTTTCGGCTGCGGATGAAGTCCGAGGTGCGATTTCAGGGTGGTGCCCGTGTACTCAGTGCGCGCCAGGCCGCGTTCCTGAAGCAGAGGGATGACGCCGCTCGCGAAGCGTTCCAGGTCCTGGGGCAGGAGGGAGAACATGAGGTTGAAGCCGTCCGCGGCGCCTTCGGCGTGCCAGCGTGCCAAGGAGTCGGCCACATGGTGCGGGGTCCCGATGAAGTCGTGATTCCGTTTGTCGCCCGTGAGGATCGAGTAGAGGTCCTTGAGCGTGACCTCATCCTCCCGGCCGTGGATTTGCTCCCCGGCCGAACGGAAATCCGTCCTGGGCTGCGTGATGGTGGGAATGCCGGATTGGGCTACGGTGGCATCTGCTCCGAGCCCCGTGAAGTCCAACTGGCCGGCGAAGTATTCCTGCAGGAAATCCAGCACCTGCTGATCGGTGATGAGGCTGTCCAGCTCCCGGATGCGTTCCAGAGCTTCGTCCCGGGTGTCCGCCACAACCGGGGAGATGGCCTGGTAAACGTAGAGTTCGTCGGGATTCCGGCCGAAAGCCTTCGCCTGAGCCCGGACGGACTCCCGGTACTGCCGCGCTTGCGGAACGTCGGGGTGGCTCGCGAAGAGGGCGTTGGCGAAGCGGGCCCCCAGCTTCTGGCCGGGGACGGATGTTCCTGCCTGGGCCAGCAAGGGGGAGTGCTGCGGGGAGGGACCGATGTTCAGCGGCCCGGCGACCTTGAAGAATTGGCCCTGATAGTCCAGCCGGCTGAGTTTGCGCCGGTCAAAGAAGCGTCCTTGCGCTTTGTTGTAGAGGAAAGCGTCCCTATCCCAGGAATTCCAGAGCCCTTGGGTGACCTCCACGAACTCTTCAGCGCGGCGGTAGCGGAGGCTGTGGTCGAAGTGCTCATCGGCGCTGAAGTTGCCGGCCGTGCTGTTGGTGAGGTCCCGCGTGGTGACGATGTTCCAGCCAACGCGGCCGCCGCTGATGTGGTCCGCCGTGAGGGCAGCGCGGGCAAAGTTGAAGGGCTCGTCATAGGACGTGGAGGACGTGGCGATGAGGCCGATGTTGCTGGTGACCGCGCCAAGGGCCGTGACCAAGCCTATGGGGTCAAACCTGTTGAGGATGCCCGGATTGGACGTCTCGTCGATCGCGAGGGAGTCGCCCAGGAAGATCGCGTCGAATTTAGCGTTCTCGGCAGTCTTGGCGAGCTGTACCTGGTGGGCGAAGTCGATGCTCGCCGGAGGGAACGCTGTCTCGTGTCGCCATGAAGCCAGGTGGATGCCGGTGCCCACGAGGTAGGCGAAGAAATGGATCTGCTGGCGCTCACGGATAAGTGTCTGGTTCACGTGCTACTTGCTCTTCTTGATGGCTGCTTCTTCGGCAGTGAGGACTTCCTGCAGCTTGGCTGCTGTCCAGTCAGCCTTGAACTGAAGGTTGCCGTCGTTCAGCTTGGTCACTGAGGATTCAACCTCGGGGGAGTGGTACGCATCCACGATCTTCTTCCACGTGGGATCGTCCTTACGGTCCGCTTTCACCACGAAGCCGTTGATGTAGGGTGCCAGGGATTCCGAGTTCAGGTCTTCCTTGAAGATGATCTTCTCGTCGCCCAGGCCGCCCTTCTGTGCCTGCGTGTTGTTGACTACGGCAGCGTCAGTTGTTCCTTTGAGCGCATTAACCGTCTGGTTGCTGTCCACCGGGACAACCTTGATCTTGCTCGAGGTGATCTCAGCCGGGGTGGACAGGGAGTTGCCGCCATCCTTGAGCTGCAGCAAGCCGGCGGTCTGCAGGTTCAACAGTGCACGGGCCTGGTTGGTGGGGTTGTTGGGGATGGCAACCTCAGCGTCGGCTGGCAGCTCCTCCACGGACTTGAACTTCTCCGAGTACAGCGCCAGCGGGTAAACGGCCGTGGCGCCCACCGGAACCAGGGTGCCGTTGCTGTTGACGTTAAATTGCGACAGGTACTTCAGGTGCTGGAACAGATTGATGTCCACCTGGCCCTGCTGGGTTGCCGTGTTGATCTGTGCGCCATCGGTGAAATTCTTAACCTCGAGATCAATGCCCTGATCCTTCAGCTTGTTCTTCAGGATGGTCCAGTGTTCCTCGGCACCATCGTCGACGCCGATGACCACCTTGGTGTTGCCAGAGGCTGTGGAACCACTTGACGCACCCCCGCATGCCGAGAGCGATAGGGCGGCGATCAGGCCGACGGCGGCGACTAACAGGCGGTTCTTCATGATGCTTCTCCGAACAAAGGGTCTTGATGCGAATGGAAGGTTCAGGGTGTTCCCCCGGCCCACGCTAGGCACGGTGGATGGTCTGAATCGAATGCCTCCGCAACACTCCGACGCGCACCGTCAAGGGAAGAAACCGCAGGTCACAGGGGGTCATTGGGTTCGATGGGCTGGCTTCCGCGCTGTTGGAATGGGCATTCAAACAACCCCAAAGGAGGCTCCGGTGAGCGCGATCGTTTCCCTGCGCGGAGTCAGCAAGCTGTTCCCGGTCCAAGGAAGCAAGCGCGGCCAACGCGCCGAAGCAGTGAAGGCCGTCAATGACGTCACCTTGGACATTGAAGAGGGCACGGTAGTAGGCATTGTGGGATATTCCGGTGCCGGAAAATCCACGCTGGTCCGCCTGCTCAACGGCCTGGAACGTCCCACCGAGGGCCAGGTTTTCGTCAAGGGCCAGAACATCTCCTCGCTCCCCGAAGGCCAGTTGCGCACAGTCCGTGCCGGCATCGGCATGATCTTCCAACAATTCAACCTCCTGAAGTCCCGCACCGTCTTCGGAAACGTCGCGTATCCGTTGAAGGTGGCCGGCTGGCCTAAGGACAAGATCAAGCCGCGCGTGGAGGAGCTTCTTGAGTTCGTGGGCATCGCGGACAAGGCA
Organism: Paenarthrobacter ilicis; assembly: GCF_016907545.1. Taxonomy (NCBI): domain Bacteria; kingdom Bacillati; phylum Actinomycetota; class Actinomycetes; order Micrococcales; family Micrococcaceae; genus Paenarthrobacter; species Paenarthrobacter ilicis. The sequence continues at coordinate 1,824,870 of NZ_JAFBCD010000001.1, forward strand.
GGCTCCTACCCTCGCCGGCTCTCCGGCGGACAGCAGCAACGCGTGGGCATTGCCCGTGCGCTGGCAAACGCCCCGGACATCCTCCTCGCCGACGAAGCCACCAGCGCCCTGGACCCCGAAACCACCCGAGACGTCCTCCGCCTGCTCCGGCGCATCAACAAGGAACTCGGCACCACCGTTGTGGTGATCACCCACGAGATGCACGTGGTCCGCGAAATCTGCGACACGGTAGTGATGATGGAATCCGGCCGGGTAGTGGAAGCCGGACCCACCTACTCCGTGTTCGCCGACCCCCAGAGTGACTCCACCCAGCGTTTCGTCTCCACGGCCGTCCACGGCACTCCGGGATCGGACACCGTCAGCCGGCTCGCCGCCGCGCACCCGGGCCAGCTTGTCTCCATTGGCATCTCCGAGGCAGCGCCCACGCCTCTCGTGGCGGCCACGTTTGAGCGCCACGGCGTGGGATCCAGTGTGGTGTTCGGGGGCGTCACTGAGATCCAGAATAAGATCCTGGGCACACTCACGTACGAGCTCACAGGCAGCGATGCCGCGATTGACGCCGCGCTCGCCGAGCTAGGTGACGTTGCCGCCGTCGAACGTCAATTCCCGACGGCGGCCCCCGCCGATAGTGCCGTTCCGCACCTTCCCGTCCCCGCGAACGCAGGAGAATAGCCATGACCGACTGGACAACCCTCCTGCCCGTCCTGGGCGAATCCTTCCAACAGACCATCTACATGGTGGTCATCACCGTCCTGCTCAGCGGCATCGCCGGACTGGCGTTGGGCGTCACCCTCTACGCCACCAGGCCCGGAAACCTGTTCGCCAATAAGGCCGTCTTCTCGTTCCTGAACTTCCTGGTGAACATCATCCGGCCCATCCCGTTCATCATCTTCATCACGGCCATTGCGCCGCTGACCTTGATCATCATGGGCACCACTATTGGCACTACTGCCGCGATCCTGCCCATGGCGCTGATGGCCGGTGTGGTGATTGGGCGGGTAGTGGAGCAAAACCTGGTGGCGTCCGATCCCGGTGTGGTGGAGGCCGCCCGGGCCATGGGTGACAGCCGGCTGCACATCCTGTGGTCCGTGGTGATTCCCGAGTCGCTGGCACCGCTGATCCTAGGCTATACGTTCATGATCATCGCGATCGTGGACATGTCCGCCATGGCCGGGTACATCGGCGGCGGCGGACTGGGAAACTTCGCCATCATGTACGGCTACCAGCAGTTCAACTGGGAAGTCACCCTGGTGACAGTCCTGATCATCATCGTCATGGTCCAGGCCGCGCAGTTGTTGGGTAACTTCCTGGCCCAGCGCATCCTTCGCCGCTAAGTCTTTCGGAGAATTATTATGCCTATCGAATTCCTCGGCATGGGTGCCGGCAACGACTCCACGGAGACGTCCCCTGCCACCACGCCCTTCTTCGATCCTGCGTACGCCGCCAGGATTGCGCGGATCCACGAGGACAACAACTGGGACCACGTACTTTTTGCCTACAACTCCACCACGCAGGATCCCTCAGTCCATGCGGCATGGGTCGCTGCGAACACGGAGCGAATCCAGCTGCGATTGGCACACCGGCCCAACGTCTCCCACCCGACGTTCGCCGCCCGGTCCTTCCTGACGCTGGACCACATCGCGCAAGGTCGGCTGACCGTGCACTTCATCACCGGCGGAAGCCAAGCCGACCAGGCCCGCGAGGGCGATTTCCTGGCGAAGGATGCGCGGTATGGACGGACGCAGGAGTACATGCAGATCGTTCGGCGGGCATGGTCGGGGGAGTCGTTCAGTTGGGACAGCGAGCACTACCGCTTCTCGGATTTCGCATCGGGGGTGGGGCCCTTTGCCGGCAAGCGTCCGGGCATCTCCTTTGGCGGGTCCTCCGAGGCTGCGTGGTCTGTGGGCGCCGCCGAGGCGGACATCTATGCCTTGTTTGGTGAGCCGCTGGCCGACGCCGCGTCGCAGCAACAGCAGATCCTCGCGCGGGCTGCTGCTGTTGGGCGGACTGAGCCGTTGCGCTGGCAGATCGCGTTTCGGCCCATTGTTGCAGCGACTGATGAGCTCGCGTGGGAGAAAGCGCACGCCATCCTTGGAACGTTTGAGGCCCGACGGTCTGCTGGTGAAGTCATTGATCCTGTGCGTCACTACACGGTCAAGGCCGAAGCAGCCGGCACCCAACGGCTTCTGGCCGCCGCGGAACGTGGCGACCTCCACGACCGCGCCCTCTGGACGGCCCTCGCCAAAGCCGCGGGTGGCGGTGGAGGAAGCGCGACGGCGTTGGTCGGCTCCTACGACACCGTCACTCAGGCGATCCTGGACTATCACGACCTCGGGTTCGAGATTTTCGGCCTCCGCGGTTACGACTTCGTCCCGGATGCACTGGAGTTTGGCCAGCACGTCATTCCGCAGCTGAAGCAGGAGGTGGCGCATCGCGAGCAGGGCCGCACCGCCGAGGAACTCCGGGCGGGCCAAGCCGCGGCCCGGGCACGGGTCCTGGCTGACGCTTCCTGACCCTCTCTCACATCCCTCGTGCTTCCCGCGGTCGCTCTCTCACGTCCCTCGTGCTTCCCGCGGTCGCTCTCTCACGTCCCTCGTGCTTCCCGCGGTCGCTCTCTCACGTCCCTCGTGCTTCCTGTGAACGCTCTCTCACGTCCCTCGTGCTTCCCGCGGTCGCTCTCTCACGTCCCTCGTGCTTCCCGCGGTCGCTCTCTCACGTCCCGCGTGCTTCCCGCGGTCGCTCTCTCACGTCCCGCGTGCTTCCCGCGGTCGCTCTCTCATGTCCCGCCTTCCTTTCAGTCGCCATGCCACCCGGCATTCCCAGTCGACAGCCGGATCCACCGATAAGCGAACAGTCCCCCCGATGCTTTCGTCATTCTCGATGTGAGAGAGGGTTTGGTTGAAGGGGGTGGGATGTGAGAGAGGGTTTGGTTGATTGGTGTGGGATGTGAGAGAGCGTCGGGGTTAGGGGATGGTGGCGGAGATTCGGCCGTCCACCAGAACCGCGATGCCCTCCGGGGTCGCACCAGCACCGGTTTCTGGGTGCGCGGCGGCTCCAGCCTCCGATGCTGGCAGTCCCGCGGCAACCGTACGGTACGGGATACCAGCGGTGACCGCCGGCGAGGCAGGCTCAACATCAGCCAGTGAACGAAGGGTCACCACTCCCACTACTTCGCGGGGGTGAACCGTCCCGAAGCTCTGGCCCCGGTCCAGGACAAGGAACACCGGCTCGTTCGGCGCCACTCCCCGGGAGTGAAGTTCGACGACGGCCTCCGCCGCAGTCAGGCCACTCGCCACCAGATGGACCCCGGCAGGCGCAGCGGTGAGAAGCGAACGGATGGTTCCTTCCGGCGTCGTGGGTTCCAGAAAGCCGAGCGAGGTGAGCCAGTGGTCGTCGAAGTAGGTGGAGAGGTAGTTCCGGCCTGAGTCCGGCAGGACCACCACGATGGTGTGCTCCTCGTCCAAGGTTTCGGCGAGGTTCAGGGCTGCTGCCAGGGCGGTCCCGCCGGTGGCACCGATGAGGAGTCCTTCTTCGCGGGCTGCACGGCGGGCGGTGAAAATGGCGTCGCGATCGCTGACGCTGATGTATTTGTCCACCAGCGCGGTGTCGAACGCCTCGGGCCAGATGTCCTCCGTGGATGCAGGGTGGAGGGGATGGCCGGCGCCCTCCGTGTATTTGAGCGAACCGTTGCCACCGCCGTAGCGCGAGTGCTCGGGGTCAGCGGCGATGACCTGCACTAGTCCGTCGCTGACCTGCTTCAAATACCGGCCGGTTCCGCTGATGGTTCCGCCGGCCCCGACGCTGGCCACAAAGTGGGTAACCGACCCCGCGGTGTCGGCCCAGATCTCCGGACCGGTACCTTCCCAATGCGCCGCAGGGTTGGCCGGGTTGTCGTACTGCAGCGCGAGCCAGGCCCCGGGAGTGGAGGCAGCGAAGGCCGCGGCCCGATTGGCCAGGTGGCCGGGATCGGAGCGCGGAACGAAATCGGCCACCAGATGGACCTCGGCTCCGAAAGCATACAAGAGGCGGATTTTTTCCGCAGCCGTGGCCGCCGGAGCGAAGATCACCGAGCGATACCCCAGTTGCGCGGCCACCAAGCTCAGGCCGATGCCGGTGTTGCCGCTGGTTCCTTCCACCACGGTCCCGCCGGGCGTTAACAAACCGGCCCGTTCTGCGGCGCGGATCATGGAAAGTGCTGCCCGGTCCTTCACGCTCCCGCCAATGTTTTGGAACTCGAGTTTCGCGTAAATACGGGGCCGGACACCTTCGCCCAGGCGCTTCAGCCGAAGCAGGGGAGTGCCGCCGATTGCCTCCAGGACTGATTCATACACGGTCATGCGGCCCACGCTAGGACGTGGCCATCGCCCCATAAAAAAGCGTTTCCCGCCGCGTCGTTCCGTGACTGCATCGTCGGCGAACACGAACCAAAGGGTCATAAACAAGTCACCTGCGGTAACCCGGATTAACGCCCCTTAACCGGGTGTCTCGCGATGCCCGGCCCCCGGGACAACCCGCCTAGAGTCCACAATCATGGGCCACGGAAATCACGCTAAACGTTCCGCCCTCTGGCTTTGCCTGGGTGCCGGATTCATCACGCTGCTGGACCAGTCCATGTTCGTCCTGGCCGTTCCCGCGATGTCAGCTTCCCTCCACGCCGACTCCGGGTCCGTGCAGTGGATCCTGGCGAGCTACTCGCTGGCGTTCGGCGTCGCATTGGTTCCCGCCGGCAGGCTGGGCGACATCGTCGGGAGGCGCACGCTTTTCATCGCCGGTATTGCCGTTTTCGGGGCATCCAGCCTGGTGGGTGGACTGGCCACCGACCCCTCGCTGGTCATCATTGCCAGGCTGCTCCAAGGACTCGGCGCGGGCACACTGAATCCGCAGGTTCTCGGACTCCTGCAGGACATCTATCAGGGACACGACCGCGCGAAGGCCTTGGGCGCCTACGCCGCCGCGGGTGGTTCCGCTGCAGTATGCGGACCACTGATCGGGGGGCTCGTCCTCTCACTGGGCGACCCCGCGATCGGATGGCGGATCCTGTTCCTGGCGAACGTTCCCTTGGTGCTGATCCTGGTGCCACTTGCTTTCCGGCTCATCCCGCGGCCGGCAGGCAAACACCCCGGAAACGCCAAGCCGTCCATCGACATCTTGGGCGCGCTGCTGCTGGGCGGAGTGGTGGTGGCATCACTCATTCCCACCATCTACGGCGCCGGCACCATTGCTGTGACGTCGCTGGCTGTCGGTGCCGGTGCGCTCCTCGCCTTCGCCGGCTGGGAGATCCTGTACCACCGGCGTGGCCGAACCCCGTTGCTCAGTGCATCGCTGGCGAAATCCAAGGGTTACGCACTGGGCACAGTGGTGGCACTCTGCCAGTTTGGCGTCGGTGCCGGAATGGCGGCCGTGACCGCCTTCTATTTCCTCTCCGGAACCGGGATGGCTCCCTTGGCTGCCGCAGCGATCCTTGCGCCGCAAGCCGCCGGCATGCTGCTGGCGTCCAGTTTCAGTTGGCGTTTCGTGGCCCGGTACGGGCGGGCCGGGATCGTCTACGCGCTTCTCGGCAGTCTGGCCTGCCTGATTGCCAAGGACCTTTTTGTGCAGGGGCTCGACGGCGGAAAAGCGGCCCTTGCGGTTGCCGCCGTCGGGCTTCTCCAAGGTGTGGCAACAGGCCTGGTGGTTGCACCGAACCAGACACTCACCCTCGCCCATGCGCCCGTGGGCGCCGCCGGAGTGGCCGCAGGGTTCTACCAACTCAGCCAGCGGTTCGCTGCCGCGCTTTGCTCAGCCGCGGCAGCCGGAATGTTCCTTCAAGCACAGGGCGCGGCCACCGGCCAAGCTTCCAAGAACGCCTTCCACCAAGGCATCGTCATGTGCTGCATCTTGCTGGGTGTCGCCTTGCTCGCCGGCGGAATCGACTGGCTGCGCGAGGCGCGGGACCGCACAAAGACGAGTGCCGTCGTCGTGACTTCCGGGAGGGAAGCCGCGACGACGGCGGTGGTGCTGGCGCCGGAAGGCCCGACGGCGGCAGGTACTCAGCGTTCGGAAGTCACCGATTCGTTGGACGCCTGAGTAGTGGCGGCGGGCGGTGCCGTTTCGACGGGCGGTGCGGTGGGTCCGGTGGTGGGGACGCCGGCGTTGCGGAGGGCCGGGAAGCCGCCGTCCACGTGGACAGCGTTGGCGTAGCCGAGAACCTGGAGCTTCTGCGCGACGGGTCGTGAACCGTTTACAGAGCCGCAGAACACCACGATCTTCTGGTCCTTGCCGGTGACCTGGGGCAGCCGGTGGGCGGATTCAAGGCTGAAGTCCTCCTCCACGTGCTCGCGGTTCACCACCACAGCGCCGGGGACTGCGCCGGTGCTGGCGCGGCCGCCTTCGCTGCGGACATCGATCAGCAGGGCGCCTTCTTCGATGAGCTTGGCGGCGGCATCGGCGGTGATCAGCTGGGTGTCCTGGACGGGTTCCCGGACTGTGGTTTCGATGGACATGGTGCTCCCTTATATAGGTGGTGGTTGGAAAATCGGAAAAGCTAGAGACCCCATACCTCGGCCAGCAGCTGGTAGGAGTTCTGCCGGTCGGCGGGATCATGGGCAATGGTGGTGATGAGAAGTTCCTGGGCACCCGTGGCCCGCTGCAAAGTGCGGAGTCCTTCGCTGACCTGGTGGGGGTCACCCACGAACCGTGTGTCCAGGCGATCCTTGATGAGCTCCCCGGCTTCGGCGTCCAAGAAAAGCTCCAGCGCATCCTCCGGTGACGGGTACGGGATGGCACCCTGGCCGCTGCGGATCCCGTAAACCCACTGGGCGTAGCCGCGGGCCAGGCGCTGGGCCTGGCGTTCGTCCGGAGCCACCAGCACGTCCGCAGAGACGATCACATGCGGTTCCGGCAAAGCCGCGGAGGGTTCGAAGTGAGCCCTGTACTCGGCGATGGAGTCCAGAACCCCCGCCGGTGCCACGTGGTAGTTCGCGCCGAAGGGGAGGCCCAACTTGCCGGCCAACCGTGCACTGGGTCCGGCTGTTGAGCCGTGGACCCAGAACTGCGGCGCTTGGCCGAGGGCGGGTGTAGCCGTGACTTCCTCGCCGTGTTTGGTCCTGTACTCGCCGGTGAAAAATCCGATGATGTCCTGGATGTCGTTCTCGAAGTTGTCCGTGTCCCCGGGGAAGCGGCCCAGCAGTTCACCCTGCAGCCGGAACTTCCTGGGCAGGACAGCGCCGAAGATGGGGCGCGGCGCGGGGATCAGCAGTCCGTCAACCACTCGATCGGTGGGCTCCGAAGAGTCAGCGGGTACCACTCCCGGAGCCGGATCGCTGGGGGATTTGGGCGGGCCGGAGCGGCCAAAGCCCAAGTCCACGCGGTCCGGGAACACGGCGGCCAGTGTTCCAATGCTCTCCGCAATCTGAAGGGGACGGTAGTTCCCCAGCAGAGTGGCAGCGGTCCCCACCCTGATGGTCTTGGTGGCGGAGGCAACCAACCCGGCCAGAATGTGCGGGGCTGACCCGGCAACGCCGGTGTTGAGGTGGTGCTCGGCCAGCCAATACCGCGAGTAGCCGGAAGCCTCGGCAGCGGCGGCAAGGGCAAGGGTGCTCCGCAGGGCATCGCCGGGAGTCTGACCGGCCGATACCGGGCTCAGGTCAAGGACGGACAGGGGAGTAACTGGAGGCTTCGGCATGGCACGACACTACGGAGCCCCGCGCAGAGGCCAAAGCCGATCCGTCACCCCGCTCAACCGGAGTAAATCCAGCGAAATCCGGCGAAACGGGCCGTCACAACCGACCCTTCCAAAACCCGAAAATGACGATTCCAGCAGCCCTTTGACGTGGTATTTCCCGCCTTGACGCCGCAAGTCCAGCGGTTTGTACATTCCTTGGACAGCCTCCTAGATTCAAGTTCAGGTCAAGAGTCAGCACGCCAAGGACCGGCTCGTGCTGCGGCAACCCTCAGGCATTACGTGGCGGGGTGCTCCGGAAACAGACCAGGCCGCATCTGCGGCAAGTGAATGTCGTCCCGGCCGCTGTGCGGCCTCTGAAAGAGAGAATCATGCCTTCCACTCCTGTACCCGAATTCCGCTCCCGCGTCATCGCGTTGGAGCTCGACGGCGGCGGCGCCCACCCAGCTGCGTGGCGCAAGGCCCACCATGATCCGCAGGCGCTCTTGGGGGGCCAACGGATCCGTGAAACTGTCCAGGCAGCGGACATCGCCGGTTTCCACGTAGCAACCTTCAAGGACACCCGCGTGGTGGACACCGAATCCACTGGAATCGCCGGACGGATCGACGCGATCCAGCGGGCAGCTTTCGCGGCACCCATCACCCGCTCCATCGGCCTGGTCCCCGAAGCCGGAACGCTCTTCACCGAGCCGTTCCATGTAGCCACGCAGCTGGCCAGCCTGGACTACTCCTCCTTGGGGAGGGCGGGTTGGCTGGTCAACGCGGACAACCTCCGTGCCGAGGCCCGTTCTGTTGGCCGTAGTCAGTTGCCGGAAGGCGAGGCAGTCAGCGAAGCCGCAGATGTGGTCCAAGCCAGCCGCCGGCTCTGGGACTCCTGGGAAGACGACGCCGTGATCCGTGACGTCGCCACCGGCCGATACGTGGACCGGGACAAGCTGCACTACGCCGACTTTGAGGGTGAGCGCTTCTCCGTCAAGGGACCGTCCATCATCCCGCGCCCACTCCAAGGGCAGGTAGTGGTGTTCGCGCCCGCCGAGCTGATTCCCGCCGTCGAAGCTGACGTTGCCTTGGTCTCGGCAGCCACCACGGACGCCCTCCCGCAAGCAGCCCAGGCAGCAGCTGCCGCGGGTGCGCCGAGGACCCTGGTGGAGCTGGACGTCATCCTCGATTCCCGTGGACAGGCAGCCGCGGGCCGTCTGGCCGAACTGGACTCGTACGAGGAATGGACAGGCGGAGCCCGCTACGTGGGCAGCGCCGAAGGGCTGGTGGAACTGCTCACCACGCTGTTCGCAGCAGCCGACGGCGTCCGCCTCAAACCAGCGGTCCTGGATGTGGACCTCCCCGAATTGGCCAACAAGGTGCTCCCCGCACTGCGCCGCACCGGGCTGGTGGTAGCGCCGGCCCCGGGAAGCACGTTGCGGGAAAGCTTCGGACTTCCCCGTCCCGTGAACCGCTTCGCCGCGGCCTGAGCTGCGCCCAGACCACACTCCCAAGAGCCACATTCAGAGAGCAGAACCATGACCAACCATCACCGCATCGCAGGCAACGGCCAGATTCAATTCGGTGTCTTCTTCCAAGGCGTCAACCACACCACCGTATGGAAGGACGCACAAAGCGGCTCGCAAACGGACTTCGAATCATTCCGCCGGGTCGCCCAGACAGCTGAACGCGGCCTCTTCTCCGCCTTCTTCCTCGGAGAGGGACTCCGCCTCCGGGAACACCTTGGAAAGATCCACGATCTGGATGTCGTGGGCCGTCCCGACGCGCAGACCGCCCTCGCCGCTCTCGCAGCCATCACCACCAACATCGGTTTGGTGGCGACGCAGAACACCACGTATAACGATCCCGCGGACCTCGCCCACCGCTTGGCCAGTCTGGACCTGCTGTCCGGCGGCCGTGCGGCATGGAACATCGTCACCACGGACAACGCATGGACCGGTGCCAACTTCAGGCGCGGCGGGTTCCTCAAGCACGAGGACCGCTACGTCCGGGCCGAAGCGTTCGTTCAGACAGCAAAAGCCATCTGGGATTCCTGGGCTGACGGCGCAATCGCCGGGTCCCGGAATGATCCACGCTGGCTCCGCGAGGACGCCATCACCACAGTCAAGCGCCAGGACGAGAGTTTCGACGTCGACATCACCGGCAGCCTTCCGCGCTCCAGCCAGCAGCACCCTGTTTTGTTCCAGGCAGGGGACTCGCCGGACGGCCGTGACTTCGCCGTGCGGAACGCCGACGTGATCTTCTCGGCACACCCCGAATTGGAGGATGCCAAGAAATTCCGCGACGACATCGTGGCCCGCACCCTCAAGGCCGGGCGTCCGGCAGATGACGTGAAAATTTTCCCCGGCCAGGAGTTCATCCTCGGTGCCACAGCTGCTGAAGCGGAAGAAAAGCACCAGTGGGTCCGCTCGCTGCAAGTGGGTCCGGAAACCGCAATCGCCTACTTGGAACAGTTCTGGGGACGCACCCTCACCGAATACGACCCCGACGGTCCGCTGCCGGATATCGACCCCATTGTGGACCTCACCAACCCCACTCGCGGCAACGCCTTCCACGGGAAAAGCGCCAAAGACCTCGCCGCCCAGTGGCGCGCGGACGCCAAGGAAAACGGCCAGTCGATCCGCCAGTTCGTTGCTGCACGTTCCCGGCTCAATGGCCGCGGCCTTGTGGGTTCCTACGACGATATTGCGGACAAACTCGCCGAGTACGCCCACACCGGTGCCGTTGACGGCTTCAACATCACCCCGTGGATTGTCCCTGGCGGGCTGGATGACATCGTCAACGAACTGGTTCCCCGCCTGCAGGACCGCGGTGTCTACCGCACCGAATACGAAGGCACCAACCTCCGCGAAAACCTCGGCCTCCGCGCCCCGCTGACCCGCCGGGGATCCCTCACCAGCACCCAACTCACTGAAAGCGAAGAAGTCGCATGAGCGTCCCCACCCCAACCGCAGCGCGCAAGCTGCGGAAACCAGCCGCCGTCGTCTCCGTCCTGGGAGCCTTTGCGCTCCTGGCCTCAGCCTGCGCTGGAGGGGCCGACGCCGGCACCCAGCAGAGTGCCGACGCCACCCCGGTCTCCGGTGGCAACCTGAACTTCGCGGTGTCCGTTGACCGCGGCTGCATTGACCCGCAGCAGGTGGGCAACAACGATGCGATCGCGATTGCCCGCCAGACCGTGGCGTCGTTGACGTCGCAGGATCCGACGACGGGAGAGATCGTTCCGTGGCTCGCGGAGAAGTTCGAAACCAACACCAACGCCACCAGCTTCACGTTCACCCTCCGCAACGGTGCGACGTTCGCAGATGGGACCGCGATTGATGCTGCCTCGGTGAAGACGAACTTCGAGGCCATCAAGGCGCTCGGTGCCAAAGCGACCCTGGGCTCCACCTACCTGAGCGATGTCAGCGCCATCACCGTGAAGGATCCGCAGACAGTGGTGGTGGACTTCTCCAAGCCGAACGCGCAGTTCCTCCAGGCGACGTCCACGTTCACCCTCGGCCTGTTGTCCCCGGCATCTGCCACGCTCTCCGAGGCGGACCGTTGCGCCGGGAAGTTCTCCGGCTCCGGCCCGTTCAGCGTGAAGAGCTACACCGTGGACAAGGAAGCTGTCCTGGAACGGCGGGCCGGTTACAACTGGCCCGCCGCCACCAACAGCAACAAGGGCGAGGCCTACCTGGAGACTGTGACGTTCAAGATCATTCCCGAGGCAGGGAACCGCACGGGCAGCCTTCAGTCCGGTCAGATCGATGCCACGGCGGCGATCTCCGCGGCTGACATCAGCCTGTTCAACGGCAACGGCTTCTGGAACGAAACACGCGCCAACCCGGGTGTGGTCTACAACCTGTACGCCAACCAGTCCAACCCCAAGCTCAAGGAAACTGCCGTCCGACAGGCCATCTCCAAGGCCATCAACCGTGAGGAAATTACCAAGACCTTGCTGACCGAAGCGGACCAGCCGGCCAAGGGCGTCCTCTCCCACACCACGCCGTACTTCAAGGACTACAGCGAGCTGCTGAAGAATGATCCCGATGGCGCCAAGAAGCTCCTGGACGATGCCGGCTGGAAGGTTGGCAAGGATGGGGTCCGTGAGAAGAACGGCGAGAAACTGTCCTTCAAGGTCACTTACTGGCAGTCACCCAAGGAAGTACTGGAGCTCGTGCAGCAGCAACTCAAAGTGATTGGCGTGGACCTGCAACTGAAGTTCACCACCATCGCGGACGTGACGGCTGCCCAGGCTGACAAGACCTATGACTTCTCCTACGGCAACCTGACCCGCAGCGACCCGGACGTCCTGCGCACCGTTTTCGCCTCCACCACAGCCCGTGGCGGAAGCAACCTCCGCGAGAAGCTGCCCGTGGACGATGTCCTGGGCGAGCAGGCCGCGGCACTGGACAAGGACGCACGCCAGAAACTGGTGGACGAAGCACAGGAAATCCTGATTAAGGACGCCCACTCCATCCCGCTGTATGAGCTGTCCACCACCATTTCCGCCAGCGACAAAGTCAAGGGCCTCACTTTCGAAGCTTCCAGCCGCCTGGACTTCTACGACGCCTGGCTGAGCAAGTAGGAATCCCATGATCCGCTACATCGGCCAACGGTTGCTGCAGGGCGCGTTCGTCCTCTGGGCCGCCTACACAGTGTCCTTCCTGATCCTGTACTTGCTGCCCGGCGACGCCGTGAGCATCATGGCCAGCGGCGACGAACAGAACGCAGTGGATCCGGCTCTCGTGGAGAAACTCCGCGCCGAGTACGGATTGGACAGGCCTCTTTACGAGCAATACTTTATTGCCCTGGTCAAGGCGCTCCAGCTGGACTTCGGACTGTCCATCAAGAACGGTGTCCCTGCGACCCAGACTGTGGCGGAAGTCTTGCCGGAGACCATCAAGTTGGCTGTAGCGGGATTCGCACTCGCGGTGCTCCTGGGCAGCGCCCTGGCAGTGGTTGCGGCGTTCAGCCGCAACCGCTGGATCCGCCAGGCCTTCTCCTCCCTGCCGCCCTTGGGCATCGCGGTGCCCACCTTCTGGATCGGCCTCCTGCTGCTGCAGTTCTTCTCGTTCCGCTTGCGCTTGTTTCCCGCGATAGGGAACGACGGCGGCCAGAGCCTCGTGCTTCCAGCCCTGACTCTGGCCATACCCACCTCAGCGGTGATCGCCCAGCTGTTGACGCGCAGCTTGCGTCAGACATTGGGCGAACCGTACATCGAACAGATCCGGGCCAAGGGAGCCAGCGAAGCACTGATCAACTTTGGCCATGCCCTCAGGAACGCAGCCATTCCCACGCTCACCATGCTCGGAATCCTGGTGGGAAACCTACTGGCCGGGGCAGTGGTGAGCGAAACAGTGTTCTCCCGTGCAGGCATCGGGCGGCTCACTGTCACGGCCGTCAACAGCAGGGACATCCCGGTAGTTCAGACCCTGGTGGTCCTGGCCGCCGCCATCTTTGTGATCACCAGCTTGATCGTTGACCTGATTTATCCGCTCGTGGACCCGCGTATCAACACAGCGCGCGGGGCCAAGGTCTAGGAGGGCCATCATGACGCAGCAACTTGTGAGGGAGACGCACTCCGTAGACCCTGCGGCTGGGCACTCGGCCGCCGCACCCGAGGCGGCAGTTCCCGTCCCGCCGGCCGACCACCAGGCTTCAGCTAGATGGGCTGGTTCCCTATGGGCTGGCGCCCGAAGGTTCCTGGCCAAGCCCGGCTTGGTGCTGTCCGTGCTGGTCCTTGCTTTGGTGATCCTGTGGGCGTTGGTTCCCCAGGCCTTTACCCAGTGGCCTCCGGACACGGGTGTTCCGTCGTCGCGGCTCAAACCACCATCCGCGGAACACTGGTTCGGAACGGACAGCCTGGGTCGCGACCTGTTCTCACGGGTGGTCCACGGCTCGGCAACGTCCTTGGCTGCTACGGCTGTGGCCGTTGCCGTCGGCCTGGTTGCGGGGTCGGCACTTGGCTTGCTGGCCGGCTCCATCAGGGGGTGGGTGGATGACGCCATCATGCGCGTCATGGATGTCCTGCTGGCCATTCCCAGTTTGTTGCTTTCCTTGGCGCTCATCACGGTGCTCGGCTTCGGAACCATCAACATCGCCATCGCGGTGGGCATCGCCAGTGTGGCCAACTTCGCCCGGATCATGCGGGCTGAAACCCTCCGGGTGAGCACTGCTGTGTACGTTGAGGCGGCGCGGTCCTCGGGAGTCCGGTGGCACTCAATTTTGCTCCGACATGTCCTCCCCAACGCTGCCGGCCCGGTTCTTGCCTTGTCCGCGTTGGAGTTCGGCATGGCAGTCCTGTCGATTTCATCGCTGAGCTTCCTCGGGTTCGGCGCGCCACCGCCCTCCGCGGAATGGGGTTCACTGGTGGCCGGAGGCCGCGACTACCTGGTGGCTGCGTGGTGGCTGGTGACGTTGCCGGGCGTGGTGATTGCCGCCGTCGTGCTGTCCACCAACCGTATTTCGCATGCTTTCCAAGACTCTGAAAGGAACGGGCGATGAGCTCTGCACTACTAAGGGTTGAGAATCTCCGCATTGACTATCTGGTGAACGGATCGCCGCGCAACGCGGTGGCGGGTGTCAGCTTTGAGGTTCATCCCGGTGAGGTGGTGGCGATCGTTGGCGAATCCGGTTCCGGGAAGACCACCACTGCCCAGTCCATCATCAACTTGCTCCCCGGAAACGCCCGGGTTACCTCCGGCAGCGTGACCTTCGACGGTACTGACCTGACGCAGTTGACGCGCAAGGAGTGGCAGGGGGTGCGCGGCAAAGAAATTGGGCTGATTCCGCAAGACCCTACGGCGTCGTTGGATCCCCTCCAACGGGTGGGCGATCAGGTGGCGGAAGCGCTCACCATTCACCGGCTTCAGCCCAAAAGGGCTGCACGGCAAAGTGCGGTCAGGTTGCTGGAGGAGTCCGGGATCCGCGACGCTTCCTCCAGGGCGCGCCAGTTTCCCCATCAGTTTTCCGGTGGCATGCGGCAACGTGTACTCATCGCTACAGCGCTTGCTGCCCAGCCCAAACTGGTCATTGCGGATGAGCCCACCAGTGCTCTTGACGTGACGGTCCAGCGGCAGATCCTGGACAACATTGCTGCCCTGACCGCGGAGCGGGGGACCGCCGTCCTGCTGATCACGCACGACCTCGGCGTCGCAGCTGACCGTGCCGACCGGATCATCGTGATGCGCGGCGGCGAGATTGTGGAGGAAGGGTCCGCCGCCGATGTGCTGGGCAACCCGCAGCACAGCTACACGCAGCAACTCATTGCGGCGGCTCCGGGACTCAGCCCGCGCAGGTTGCGGCCATCGCTTTCGGTCCAGAACCCAAGCACGACGACGGGTGGTGGCGCTGTCCACGTTTCTCCTCTTGTGGAGGCCAAGTCCCTGAGGAAGGTGTTCACCCTGCCCCGGACAGCCGGCGGCGCAAGGTCGCTGACCGCCGTCGACGACGTTTCGTTGGACATCCGGCGCGGTGAGACGTTGGCGTTGGTGGGAGAGTCCGGCTCCGGAAAGAGCACAGTTGCCCGCTTGTTGCTGAGGTTGGACAAGCCAACCTCGGGTTCAGTGACGTTCGACGGCGTGGACCTCGCCAGCGCGAAAGGGGAGAGGCTGCGCCAACTCCGACGTCGGTTCCAAGTGGTGTTCCAGAGTCCTTATGCATCGCTGGATCCGAGGTTCTCTGTGGAGGACATCATCGCCGAGCCGCTCCGGGCCTTCGCGGAAGGCACTCCGGCTGAACGAAAGAGCCGGGTGAAGGCTCTGCTTGAGGAGGTTCACCTTCCCGCGGACTACGGGACGCGCCGTCCGGCTGCACTCTCGGGTGGGCAGCGGCAACGTATCGCCATCGCCCGGGCGTTGGCGCTGAAACCCAAACTCGTGGTGCTGGACGAAGCGGTGTCGGCACTGGATGTTTCCGTGCAGGCGCAGATCCTGACGCTGTTGGCTGAATTGCAGGTTCAGGAGTCGTTGAGCTACCTCTTCATCTCGCATGACCTCGCCGTGGTGCAGCAAATCTCCGACCGCGTGGCCGTCATGCAGGCCGGCAGGTTGGTGGAAATCGGCGGTACACGGGACGTCTTGGTCAACCCTGCCGGGGAATACACGAAGGCCCTCATTTCAGCCATTCCCGGCCGGACTGGTGCGATGGTGGATTCGGGTCCCACCAGGGTGGCAACCTAGGTAGGGTGCGATCGTCGCCCAACTTCGCCAGGCGCTCCCCACCATCTGAGGGGTTCTGGTGGGCGGACGACGATCACCTGTGGGTTAGCGGCGTATGAGGACGCTGATCTGTGCCTTGATGTCCTGTACTACCGCATCGATATCCAATCCGGCGTTGACACTTGCCGCCATGCTCACAAACATGATGGCCGAGACAATACGGGCCGTCGTCGCCGCGTTCACCGCATCCGCTGGATTACCCCGGGCCAGGATGCCGGTGATCGCTTCCTCGGTCTGTGCCACGATTGTGAGGGCCTCGCCGTGGTGTGGTTCCGTTGGGTCGCCAAAGACCATTTCCCGCAGATAGAAGCGTCCGTTGTCAATCTGTTTTCGATTGCATTCCACCACAGGCCGCACTATTGCCATCACTGCGTCCAAGGCGCCCGGAAGGGTTTCAGCGGCTGCCCGGCCCTTTTCCAGGGCTTCTGCGTAGTGGGTGTTCTGGACCAGGAGAAGGAGTTCTCCCTTGGTTTTGGCGTAGAGGAAAAGCGTTCCGGCGCCGATGTCTGCTTTGTCCGCGATCTGTTGGGTGGTGACGTCTTCCACCCCGTATTCTGCGAACAGCTCGCTGGCTGCAGCCGTGATGCGGTCCAGTTTCTCCTGCTTGTTCCGTTCCCGCCGGCCCGGCGGCTTGGATGTGACAGGCATGGGTTTCTCCGGAATCAAACTGACTGAACTCAATAGTGAGTATAAGGATAGCGGTTGGTGCGCTGGTGGTCAGGGAGCCAGGAAGTCCACGACGGCGGGTGCAAACGTTGCGTGGTTCTGGAAGATACCGCCGTGGCCGGAATCGGGGTAGATGAGGAGTTGGGATCCGTTGATGCGTCGGTGCAGGTCTTCGGACAATGTGGAGGGGACCATGCGGTCGTTGTCACCGTTGGCGATGAGCGTGGGTTGGGTGAGTTTGGAGAGGTCGGAAGGGGCGGATCGGCCGTATTTCCGGATTGCTTTCAGTTGCGTCCGGAATGCGCGGATGCTGATTGGCTTGTCGCGGTCCCCGGTGCGTTCCTCGAGGCGTTTGATGAAGCCTTTCGCAGCGGCTTTGCCGCTGGTGTTGCGGTTGAAGAACAGGAACTCTTTGGGGTCCGACCTGGTCACGGTAGCGCGGAGGATATCCCAGTAGGTGGTAGCGACCACCTTGTCGATGTCCTTGCCGCCCCGGGGACCAGTTCCGGTCAGCACGAGGTTGCGGACCAGGGTGGGGTGTTTGGTGACCAGGTCCTGGGCGATCATGCCGCCGAGGGAGAAGGAGAAGATATCCACCTTGTCGAACCCCAGAGCCTCGATGAAGGTGTAAGCGTCGTCAGCCATCGCTTCGATGGTGTTCGGCACGTGGCCACTGGATGTGCCGACTCCCGGCTGATCGAAGGTGATGACATGGCGGTTTTTCGCTATGGGATCGATGATCCTGGGATCCCAGTTGTCCAAGGTGGCTGCCAGGTGCACGAAGAAAACAACGGGAATGCCGCCCTTGGGCCCCAGTTCGCGGTACGCATAGCGGACCCCGCCGGCGGTAATGGTACGGGTCGGCGCCACTGCATAGGACGTGATGACCGGATTATTGGGAGTTTCGGCGTTTTCCATGATGGTACGTTCTCCTGGGTTTCTGGGGTGAAGCTGGGTGGCGGGGGCTTAGTGGGTGACGGAGAGAATTGCTTTTCCGCGGAAACCTCCGGCGGCCAGGGACTGCAGCGCTTCCGGAGCTTGGTCAAAGGAGAAGGACTTTCCGACGATCGGGCGCACTGCTCCGGCGTCAACCAAGGCGGTGATCCGGCGAAGCTGGTCTCCACTGGCGCGCATGAAGAGGAATTCGTAGCTGACGCCAAGTTTTCTGGCTTGCTTCCGGATCTTGCCGCTGAGGCCAGTGATTGCCAGGCGCACGATGGGGTTGAGGCCGGCTCGGCGGGCGAAGGCTGGATCGGGCGGGCCTGCGATCCCGATCGCTTTCCCGCCGGGTTTGAGGATGCGCAGGGATTTCTGCAGGGTTTCCCCTCCGAGGCTATCGAGGACCAGGTCGTACCCGCTCAGTAGCTGCCCGAAGTCCTGGGTGCGGTAGTCGATCACGACGTCGGCGCCGAGTTCCCGAACGAAGCCGGTGTTGGAGCTGCTGGCGGTGGTTGCTACGGTGGCCCCGAGATGTTTGGCGAGCTGGATGGCGATGGAACCCACCCCGCCAGCGCCGGCATGGATGAGAACTTTCTGCCCGGGGCGCACGTTGCCCTGTTCGACAAGAGCCTGCCAGGCAGTCAAGGCCACAAGAGGCAGCGAGCCGGCCTCTTCCATGCTGGCCGACAAGGGTTTGAGCGCCACGTCTTCCTCTGCAATGGCAATACGTTCAGCGAAAGTGCCAATGCGGCCCTGGTCGGGGCGGGCGCAGACTTCGTCGCCGGGTTTGAACCCTGTTACTTCTTTCCCGACGCTCAATACCGTACCGGCTACGTCGTTGCCGAGGATCAAGGGAAGCTTGTAAGGAAGGATCTGCCTGAACTCGCCCAGGCGGATTTTCTCGTCCAGCTGGTTCAGTCCGGCTGTGTGGACTTGCACCAGCACATCCCGATCCCCGGTGACAGGTTCAGCCACCTCCGCAGCACGCAGTGGTTGACCGTACTTGGTGATGACGAATGCTTGCATAGCCTGCTGCCCCTTAAGCCTGAATGGACTTGCCGGCCGCAAGCTGGGGATAGAGCGCCTCGATCGGGGCGCTGAGGCCGGCCTTGAGTTGTACCGATGTCTCGTCGGCCAGAACCTCGTACTCACCGGCCTCCACGGCATCCAGCACCGTGGCAACAAGCTCGGCCGGGTCCATCTTGGGATCGGTGGTATGTGCCGCCATCGCTGTGTCGACGTAGCCCACGTGAACGCCCACCACATGGACGCCCTCGGGGGCGAGTTCCAGACGCAGTGAGTTGGTGGCTGACCAGAGGGCGGCCTTGGTGGCGCTGTAGATTCCGCCCACGGCGTACCAACTCATGGCGGAATGGATGTCGACGATTGCGGAGTCCTTCTTGGCTGACAAGATCGGCGCGAACGCACGGGCCAAAAAGAGCGGGCCAAGGAAGTTTGTCTCCACATTGGCCCGAATTTCTTCGTCGGTGTGGCTCAGGATGCCTGGGGTTGCCACGGACGCTCCAGCGTTGTTGATCAAGACGGTGACGTCGCCGGCGGCGGCGATAGCGGCCTGTATTGACGCCGGATCCGTGATGTCGAGTGTCAGCGGGATGATCCGCTCGTCCTCCCACGTCCGCGGAGTACGCGCGGTGGCATAGATCTTGCTGGCCCCCCGGGCCAAGGCCGTCTGGACGAAGTGGGTTCCGATTCCACCGTTGGCACCGGTAACGAGGACAACTGCTCCATTGAGTGAAGGCATTTCACGAACTTTCTTTCGAGGATTCTTGACTGACTATACTCATAAGTGAATCCACTCAGAAATTATTCCTGCCCACTTCAGTCGTTACTTCATCACCGATCCTGGTGGTAGTAGTCAAAGCGTTCGATCACGATGCTGCCGCTGCTGGCCGCGAGTCCCAGAACACGGCCCGTGAAACCGCCAGCGACCTCCGTGGATAGGTACCGGCCGTCAATTGTGGCCAGGGCGGTAGCATGCCCATCCTGTTCCAAGCCAAGAGTGACTTGGTCGGGGCCCGTATTCTTGCCAGGCAAGCCCGCAAATGGTGAGTCGTTGCAGCTGATGACCAAGTGCAGTGCTTCAGCGGACGGTGCAATGTCCGTTGCAGCCACCACCTGCTCAAGAGGCCCGATCCGGGCCATGACCCGGACCTGGCGGTTGGATGCTTCGAGGGCGTACCAGTGGGCCTCGTCGATTCTCAGAATGAATCGGACTCCCGCATCCTCCGGAATGATGACTGATGCGCGGGCGCTCCACGTGTGGCTGAGGACCCGTGTTGACAGTAGGGGAGTGCTGTTGGTCTGATGGTGGCCAATCACCAGACCGCCGGGAGAAGGTGCCGTGAACGCCGCTGGATCCTGGCCGGGTGCGATCCATCGATGGTGCAGGCCCCCGGAAGGAAAGGTGTCGGTGAAGGATAGGTCGTTGGCCGGTACCCGGTAGCGTTCTTGGAGGAAGTGCGGCCAGCCGCATTCCCATGAGATGCCGGCGAGGAACGTTTCCCTGCCCAGGACGTGATATCCAGGAACAACGCCGCGGGGGCGCACGCCCAAATAGACGGCGGCCCAGTCGCCGTCGGCTGTTTGGACCAGGTCGGCGTGACCAACATTCTGAACGGCCGCCGCCGTGCTGCGATGACTGAACACTGGGTTGGACGGGTGGGGCTCGAAGGGGCCCGCAGGACTGCTTGCCCGGCTTACCGTAACGGCGTGCCCGCGTTCAGTACCGCCTTCGGCCAACAGCAGGTACCACCAGCCGTCAATCTCATAGAGATGCGGGCCTTCGGGGTAGGCCAGTCCTGACCCCTGCCACAGCTTTCGGGGAGACTCCAGGAGCCGGCCGGCGTCAGGGTCCAGTCGCGCCTGGACGATTCCGGACTCATTATCTGCAGGACCGAACCCCACCCACGTGAGATAGCACGTGCCGTCGGCATCCCAGGCAATGTCCGGATCAATGCCCAACGTTCCCGGTATCTGAACGGGCTCGCTCCATGGACCTGCGGCTGATGCAGCCCTCAGCAGCAGGTGGCCGCCCCCAAGATCGCTCATGTTGGTGGTGACGAACCAGAATTCACCACCGTGGTGCCTCAGCGTGGATCCGAAGATTCCGCCGGAGGAGCGCCCGTCGCCAACTGCGAACTGGCTCCTGCGGGTGAGGATATTCCCGATGTGGCCCCACGTTACAAGGTCCCGGCTATGGAATATCGGTGCGCCCGGAAAATACTCGAAGCTTGATGCAGCAAGAAAATAGTCGTCGCCCACCCTGCAGATGGTGGGATCGGGGTGGAAACCAGGAATGACTGGCGTTGTGGCCGCTGATCGCGTGTCCCACTGAACCTGTTTGATCGCATTCTCCACCATTGATGCTCCGTCTGTAGCCTGGGGTCCGTCCGGCGACGGAGTTCGACTCCAACGCTACAAACGCACACCTCCCGCCCCATCGGCACTTTCATTGGTTGGAATACCCGTGTGGGTCTTGAAGGTCGTCAGCGCCTTTGAGTACTTAAGACTGTGCGGAAATCATGCGCACCGGCGGGCATCGCATGAGAGCTTCCATCCGGCAGGTCGACGACAGCCGTTACTCCTTCCGGGATCCCGACGTGCAGGGCAAAAAGATCCCCATCCAGGGTCCAGGCGCTGCTGATGCGGCCTCTAACGGTCTCGACGGCGGCGCTTGCCGAGGTAATGCCGCCGCCGGGCCGCGGTGCAATGGTCACTGCACGGTATGCCGCTGAATGCTCCGGCTGGCGGATGCCCGCTATGTGGGTGTAGAAAAATGAAGCGACGGCGCCCTTGCTGTAGTGGTTGAGTGAACCGCGGGCCTCGCCGCCGGATACCCCGTCCCACCATTCCCACATGGTGGTTGCCCCGGCGTCGAGCATTCCAAGCCAGGAGGGACTTCCGGCGTTAAGCAGGAGATCGTAGGCGACGTTGAGGTAGCCGTGGTGGGCCAGTGTGGGCAGCAGGAGGCCGGTGGCGAGGAAGCCCGTGCCCAGCCGGTTTCCGTTCGCGCGGATGAGCTCCACAAGCCTGCCGGCGGTCAACGGAGCGAGCCCATCGGGAACCAGCCCGAAGGCCAGTGCACGGACGTAGTGCCCTTGCGACTCTTCCCACAGCCGGCCTCCGGCGTCGAGGTATTCGGCCTGCCAGGCCGTGCGGACGTTGGTGGCCAGCGAGCCGTAGTGGGCTGCGGCCCCGGAGGCACCGAGGACGGTGGCCGCCTTTGACAGGAGGAGAGCGGACCTGTGCAAGTAGGCCGTGGCTACGATGCCGTGGTCCCGCGAAGGGTCCGGATTGGGCGGGGTGTCCGGCTCAAGCCATTCACCGAAGTGGAAGCCTGTGTCCCACACATAGCGTTCGTGGGCCAGGGGTGCGGGGCGTGCTGCCGCCCGCTGGGGGTGACGCCCACTGGCGGCTGCTCCGGCCGCGTAGTCAACCCATGAGCACATGGAGGGAAAGGCGTCGGACAGGACTTGTTTTTCTCCATAGGCCCGCCAAAGTGACCATGGAACAAAAACTGCGGCGTCACCCCAGCCTGCCGAACCGGTGGCGAGGTCTTCGAAGAAATTTCCGGAGGGACCATTGCCGGCGGGGTTGGGAACTATCGTAGGCACTCGACCATCGGGCCACTGGTCGGCAGCAAGATCCTGGAGCCACTTGGCGCTGAATCCGGAAACGTCGAACATCAACGCAGCGGTGTCTACAAAAACCTGCCAATCACCGGTGAAACCGGACCTTTCACGCTGCGGGCAGTCCGTGGGGACATCACAAGCATTGCCCCGGAAGCTCCAGCGGATGGCATCGTGAAGGGCGTTCAACCGTGGATCGCTGCATTCAAACGTGCCGGTGCTTTTCAGGTCGGTATGGACAACGACGGCGGTGATCGCTTCGGCGGTCAACGGAACGGAATTGCCTTCCACCTGGACGTAGCGAAAACCGTGGGTGGTGTGGCGTGGCTCGAAGACATCGCCCTCCCGGCCTGCCGAGGTCACCACGTCCAGCTGCCCTGCGGGGAGGAGTGTCTTGGTGGCGAAGTCGAAGGCTTGGAGATGATCCGTGGACACCAGCCCGGCCTGGTCAAGGAATTCTCCGTGAAGCAGCGTCATGGACGTTCCTGCGGGGCCGAGTTCTTTCAAGCGGATCCATCCGTTGATGTTCTGGCCGAAGTCCACCACCGTGCGGTTTGGCGCAGGAAATGTTAAGCACACTGGTGGGAGTTCTTCGATACGCCGAACAGGTGGTGTCATGTGCCGCACAAACCTTGCCCTGTTCTCATACAGCCCGCCGCTGCGGGGTATCACGGGTGACCAACCTCCCGGCGTCCGGGTGTCTCCCGGAGTGGATGGCAGCCGGAAGTCGACCCCCTGACCGTCCATGAGGTCGGCGCGGATGATGTGGCTCTCGCGGGACTCCCACGTCGGTTGCGTTGTGAAGAGGGTCCGCCTGGGTGTGAGGGCGGATGCAAGGAACGCCGTCTCAGCGCCAAAACCGTCTGCCCGGCGCTCGAAGCCGTGCCTGCCACGAAACCACCCGTCTGAAATCAGGGCGGAAACGGTGTTGTCGCCATGGATCAAGAGATCGGTGACGTCCCACGACTGGACCTGCAGGCGCCTCCGGTACGACGTGAAGCCGGGCGTGAGTTCGTGGTCGCCAACGCGATGATCGTTGACGAACAACTCGTAAATGCCGTGCGCGGTCGCATGGATGATTGTCCGCCCATCCTCGCGGGTCCACGTGAACCTCCCGCGAAGCCAGTACGCGGGACGCCCGCCGGGCTTCGCGGGGTGCTCTTCTGCAGGTGATATCCACACGGCGTCACGGAGCGAATCCTGCGGCGAGGGGGCAAAGAAAGGGTCAGTCAAGGAAACTCCTCCGTGAAAAGCAGGCACCTTTGCTGCTTCCCGCTCATGCTAAACCATAAAAACCGAGTATGCACTGTTTTTCTGATTCGCCGGTAATGGCTACCCTGTGAAGATGCGGGTTCGGCGAAAAACTGGAAGCTATGAGGTAGGGCGTGCCAAACGTGCCGAGATACTGGACGTCGCCTCCCGTCTTTTCGGCAGCTCCGGCTACCACAAGGTGCCCCTCTCTCAGGTGGCTGCGGACGTAGGGCTCAGTGAAAGCGGCCTGCTGCACCACTTCCGTTCCAAAAGGCACCTGCTGCTGGCAGTGGCGGAGCGCCGGTTGGAACAGACTGCCACATGGTGGGGCAGGCGGCGGCCTGAGGGTGCCCCGGATCCCCTGGAGGTATTCAGGGGCATGGTTGAGTCCACGCGCGAGCTGGCCAAGGAACCTGGGCTCATTGAACTGTTTGTCCTGATTTCGGCCGAGGCTGCCGATGCCACAACACCTGCGCACCAGTTGTACGCCTCGTGGTACCAGCGCGCCGTGGACGAAACGGCGCAACGACTGGCCGCGGGTGTAGAGCGGGGTGACCTGCTGCCCGGCACGGACGTCAGTGGATGCGCCAGGGAGATCATTGCCGTCAGCGACGGGCTGCAACTGCAGTGGGTACTCTCAGGGGGGCAGTTGGACCTCGTGGAGGCCGTCCGTGACTATTCCCGCCGGTTGGCACGCGCACTCTTGGCGCCGGAACACGTGGACGGCGCCAACGCTCTTTAGCGCATCCGTACACTCTCGCTGGGGCCGGGGTTGTGTCCCAGGTTTCGCGACACCGCCCTCGCGGTGGCCCGTACCGCAGGAGCCAACGCGTTGGGTGGCGTTGCGCCATCCGGAACCACGATCGACAGTGCCGCCACTACGGACCCTTCGGCACCGAAAATCGGCGACGCGACGGAGACGGTACGCGAGGGTGCTGACCGTCGGATCATGGCCAGCCCGGTTCTGCGGACATCGGACAGCGTGCGTCGCAGCTCCCCTTCAGTCAGCGAGTCGACGCCCACTTCGGCGTCGGGCGGCTGGTTGATGACCAACTCCTGAAAGTCGGCGTCCGCGCCGGACAACAGGACCAGGCCCACCGCCGTCGACCTTAGGGGAGCACGTCCACCGACTCGGTAGGCGACTTCCGTTGCCTCCTTGGACGACAACCGCTCGATCAGGACGGCGTCGTTCTTATCGCGCACGGCAAGAAGTACGTGATGTCGCGTCACGGCGAAGAGGTCCTCAAGGTATGGCAGTGCGATCTCCCGGACACCGTGCCCGCGCGGTGACAGCGACGCTACCTCCCACAATCTGACCCCCACAACGTACCGTCCGTCCTCAAGGCGTTCCAAGGCCCCCCAAGCCACAAGGCGGGCGATCAGGCGCAGCGCAGTGGGGGCCGGCATATCGGCGAGTCTCGCCATTTCGGATAGCGTCAAGGCGCGACGCCGGTCGCTGAAGACGGCGAGCAGGCTCAGCGCGCGGTCAATGACAGGTTCGCCCTGCTTGGGACGCTTGCCGCGGAGCGGCTTTTCCGTCTGGTTCCCATCGTTGACCCCCATGGGCGATGAATCCTTTCAAGCGTGCGAGTGACTTCCACCACAATACTGTTTCAACCAATGAAATTCACGTGGGGGTAAGTGCTGCCCGCCTACGACTCTTGAAGAAGCCGGTTACCGGAAGCCATCTGACGAGAGGGCGCCGACGGATCGGCCCGATCAGGTCACAGCCGACCACGTTCAGGCCCCCGGTCCCACATCTCGATTCCGATTCCATCACGAATGCGAAGGCGCAGCACATGAATCTCCTCACCTCACCTGCACGTCGGAGCGCGGCCGTCCTGGCCGGGGCGCTCCTTCTCGGATCCCTGACAGCCTGCGGCGGCGGTACAGCAGCAACGTCCTCCGTGGACAAGAGCACGCTGACCATTGCCACAGACAGCGACAGCGCGTCGTTCGGCTACGACCCCTTGCGGGTCTCGGATGCCCAACGGCAGTTCTTCGAAGGCTTGTACGAGAATCTGATGACCCTGCAGCCTGACGGCAGTGTGGGTCCGGGCCTGGCGAAGGACTTCAGCTACAACGCGGACAATACAGTCCTCACGCTGACCCTCAAGGAAGGTGTGACCTTCACGGACGGCTCCACCCTGGATGCCGCGCTGGTCAAGGCCAACCTGGATCGACGCAGCGATACCGCGCTCAGTGCTTACTCAGCAATCGCCAAGGGCGGAGCGCAGGAGATTGCCTCTGTTGACGTGGTCAATCCCACCCAGGTGGCCATCACGTTCGCCAAGGCCCAGCCCGGCTTCGAAAAGAACCTCACCTCCACCTTGGGCATGATCGTGGGCAAGAACGCTGTGACGGACACTGCCAGCCTGGCCACGACACCGGACGGTTCCGGCCCTTACACGCTGGACAGTGCCACCACCGTCAAGGGCAACAAGTACGTCTTCACCAAGAACGAGAAGAACACGGATGCCTCCAAGTACCCTTACAACAAGATCACGTTCAGCGTCATCATGGACCCGCAGGCCCGTGCCAACGCGCTGGTGTCCGGCCAGGCGGATGTTGCATCCCTGACCTCGCCCACCGTGGACTTCGCAAAGTCCAAGGGTGTGGGCGTGTCCCAAATCGGCGGCACCGTCCAGACCATGATCTCTTTCGACAAGACCGGGAAGACCGCGCCGGCCTTCGCCAGCGAGAAGGTGCGCCAGGCCTTCCAGTACGCCATCAACCGCAAGGCACTGGTGGATGCCCTCCACAAGGGCGATATCCCGGCGTGGAACGCATTGCCCAAGGACTCGGCAGGGTTCACTGATGAACTGAATACCAAGTATGCCTATGATCCCGCCAAGGCAAAGAGCCTCCTGGCCGAGGCCGGTTATGGGAGCGGCTTTGACTTCACCATCATTGCCGGAGCCCAGACGCAAACGGATCTTCAAGCAGTGCAGAAGGACTTGGCGGCCGTCGGAATCACCATGAACGTGAAGCTTGCAGCCTCCACGGATGAGGCATTCGCCGCGGTGGCAACCACGCCGCTGGGGTACTCCCCGCTGGGTTGGGACAACCCGGTCGGCCTCATGTACGGCGCAATCCTGAATGGCTTCACCAATGTTCAGAAAGCAACGGACGAGCAACTGAGCGCAGCGACCGCAGAGGTTGCCGCTGCCAAGGATGACGCCTCCAGGAAGGCCGCGCTCACCAAGCTCAACACCCGCTTGGTGGAGTCCGGCTGGATGATCCCGCTCTATGAGTCACTGACCAACCAGGGCTACAACACCAAGAAGGTCCAGCAGGTGAAGTTCGCCGGAAGCAACGTGTACCCGCTGCTGTCCTCGTACGCACCCACCAACTGATCCACCAATGACCGGGTGCCAATTCTGCGGAACTGGCACCCGGTCCGACCAATGGAGGTCACCATGGCAATGTTCGTCACCAAGCGCCTTCTGATGGCGCTCGCCACCGTGCTGGTGGTGGCGGTACTGGCATTCCTGCTGGTCCACGCGATGCCCGGCAGCCCAGGTGCGGTAGCTCTCGGGGCAGGAGCCTCGCAAGAGGCCATCGACCAGTTGAACCAAACGCTCGGCTGGAATGATCCGCTGGTAAGCCAGTTCTTTCGTTGGTTGGGCGATGCCGTCCAAGGCAACCTCGGAAACTCCCTCATCGATGGTCGGTCCGTTAGCGCCGACCTTGCCAACAGGCTTCCGGTCACAGCTTCCCTCGCCGCCGGTGCCACCGTTCTCAGTGCAATCTTCGGCATCATCCTCGGTGTCACCGCAGCTGTGCGTGGTGGTGTCCTGGATCAAATGATTGGCGGGTTTGTTGGATTGCTCGTGGCACTGCCAGCCTTTTGGATCGGCGTCATCTTCGTTTATCTCTTTGCCGTCCAGTCCTCCGTGTTCCCGGCCACCGGCTACGTCCCGTTCGAAGTCTCCCCGCAGGATTGGGCAATGTCCCTCGCCCTGCCGGTCATCACCTTGGCCGTTGGAGGCGGTGCGTTCATTGCCCGGCAGACCAGGGCTTCGATGCTTGAGGCGTTGCAGCAGGAACACATCCGGACCCTCCGGGCCACAGCCACTCCCACGTGGAAAATTCTCTACATCCATGCCCTCCGGTATGCGAGCCTGCCGATCGTTGCAGGCATCGCCCTGCAGTTCATCGGCCTGTTCGGGGGATCCGTAATCGCTGAACAATTGTTTGCCATGCCGGGTCTCGGCCAGGCTGTTCAAACGTCCGTCAGCACCCACGACGCCCCGGCCGTTCAGGGGGTAGTGGTGATCGCTACGGTGGTTGTGGTCGCCGTGAACCTGGTGCTCGAACTCGCTACCAAATTCCTTGACCCGAAGTTGCGTGCCTCATGATTCCCACACTTCCAGCAACAACGCCGGCATCCCAGCGCCGGACGGCCCTGACGAAGCTCTCAGGGCATCGACTGCTTACCTCGCCAGGGGGCGTCGCCGGAACACTGTGGTTGGCGGCGATGGTTCTTGCCTCGCTCACGGCCCCGTGGTGGCTGCCCTTCAAGACCGAAGATCAGGACTTCACCTCCGTCCTTTCCGGACCCACTGCCACGCACTGGCTGGGCACGGATGAACTGGGCCGTGACATCCTCAGCCGCATCTTCGCCTCAGCAGCCGAAACACTGGGGACGTCCTTCATTACGGTGATTGTCGGCGTCGGACTCGGAACCCTCTTGGCGCTGACAGCTGCCAACAGCCAGCGCGCCGAAGGTGTCATCAGCCGGGTCACCGAGATCATGATGTCGTTGCCTGGAACCGTCATTATCCTCGCCGTTATTGGCGCAGTCGGTACCAACATCCCCCTGATCATGGCCATCCTGGGCGTACTGATCTCGGCAGGCATCTACCGGGTCATGCTCGGCCAGGCAAAGTCGCTGCAAAGCCAGTTGTATGTTGATGCTGCCAAGGTGGACGGGCTGAGCCCGCTGGCCATCAGTGCCCGCCATGTGCTGCCGGGCCTGGCCACCACCATCGTGGTGCAATCTGCGCTGATTTTCGCTGTGGGCCTCCTGATCCAAGCCGGCCTCGCGTTCATTGGTTTCGGACCTCCCCTCCCGAAGCCCAGCTGGGGCGGCATGATCCAAAGTGCTTCGCAGCATGTCTATGACGCTCCGTGGCTGATGGTTCCCACCGGCGTGGTGTTGGCCCTGACGGTGCTGTCCGCCAATGCGATCGGCAACGCCCTGGGCAAGGCTCCCAATGCTACGGCTTCCCATCTTCCATCTGCCGCCGTCCGCCGCAGGCGTTCAGTTCAGGCTGCCGCAGCAGCGGCAGCTGCCCCTGCTGTCCACGACGCTCCGGAGGCCGGGAAGCTCAGCGTCCGCTCCCTTTCGGTAGCGGTCGACGGCGGAACTCCCTTGGTCACGGACGTCTCCTTCGACGTCGAACCCGGCACCGTTCTGGGACTGGTTGGCGAGTCCGGCTGCGGTAAGACCATGACCGCGCTGTCCCTCATGGGACTGCTGCCGTCCGGCGTCGCAGTCAGTGGCGGCCAACTTCTCTGGAACGGCAGGAACCTTGCCGCTGCCACGGACAAGGACATGGAAAGCATCCGGGGGCGCGACATCGCCCTCATCTCCCAGGAGCCCATGCGGGCACTCGATCCCATGTTCACCGTGGGCTACCAGTTGACCTCGGCCATTCGCAGATTGCGGTCAGTGGGAAAGAAGCAAGCCAAAGCGGAGTCATTGAACCTGCTGGAAAAGGTGGGCATCGTGGACGCCAAGCGCATCCTCAAGACCTACCCGCACCAGATATCGGGCGGCATGGCCCAGCGCGTCGCCATAGCCTTGGCGTTATCCGGTAATCCACGCCTGCTGGTGGCTGATGAACCCACCACCGCCCTGGACGTCACTGTCCAGGCCGAAATCCTGTCCCTCCTGCGGACGCTCGTGAAGGACACCGGCATGTCCGTGGTCATGGTGACGCATGACCTCGGAGTAGTGGCCGACATCTGCGACCACGTTGCCGTCATGTATGCCGGCCAAGTGGTGGAGAACGGCCGTACGGCCAGCATCCTGGACAGCCCACGGCATCCTTATACTCTGGCACTCCTCGCGGCTGATCCCCATGCGAACACTGCACACGACATGCCCGAGCGGCTGGCCATCATCAAGGGACAGGTTCCCCAGCCCAAGGATTGGCCCACCGGATGCCGGTTCGCGGCCCGCTGCCAGTTCGCGGGATCTGCCTGCCAGGTACCGGTTCCCCTCCTTCCCTCGGGAACAGAATCGGGGGTGGTGCGCTGCGTCAAGGCCGATGAACTGGCCATCGAAGGTCTTGCGTGGGTACCCACCGACATTCCATCAGAACATCCGGTTCCGGCGGATATTCCCTCCCGGCACCGCCTGGACATCGTTGAAAAGGACATGGCATGAGCATCGAAATCCCTCTGTTGAGTCCACCCGTCGGTACTGTCCGACCGTTGCCCATGCTTGAAGTGAAGGACCTTGTGGTCCGCTACGGAAGGGGACGGAAGGCCGCTGCCGCGACGCCCGCCGTCGACGGTGTCAGCCTGACCATCCAGCACGGTGAAACGGTGGGTCTGGTGGGGGAGTCCGGCTCGGGCAAATCGACCATTGGCAAAGCGGTCCTGGGTCTCCAGAAGATATCCGGCGGTTCCGTGGAATTCAAGGGAGAAGACATCACGCATGCCGGTTCGGGCAAACGCCGCGCCATTGGCAGCGAGCTGAGAGCCGTCTTCCAGGACCCAAATTCATCGCTGAATCCCCGGAAGACCGTTGGCGCCTCACTGGCAGAACCCCTGCGCGTGCGGGGTGTCGCCAGCGGCGAGGCCCGCATTAGGGCAGAGGACATGCTGGAACGGGTTGGCCTGCCACGGGAGGCCGTGGACCGGTATCCGAGCCAGTTTTCCGGTGGCCAACGGCAACGTATTTCGGTGGCCCGCGCACTCATTTGCGAACCTCAACTGGTGGTCTGCGACGAGGCTGTCAGCGCATTGGACCTTTCGACGCAGGCGCAGGTATTGAACCTTCTGGCCGATCTGCGCGACGAGCGCGGACTGAGCTACCTGTTCATTGCGCATGACATCTCCGTGGTGCAGTTCCTGGCCCAGCGGGTGGTGGTCTTATATCGAGGGCAGGTGATGGAATCCGGTCCAACCGCAGCAGTCACTGAATCACCCAAGCATCCGTTTACCCAGGCTCTCGTTGCGGCATCACCGGTGCCGCGCCCGGCAGAGCAAGCTGAGCGCCGCGCTGTCCGGGAGTCCCTGGGAGTCAAGACGGCAGCAGCCGTGGCCGCGACTCCTGGTGGATGTCCCTTCCGGCAGCGCTGCCCGCTCTCCACCGAACTCTGCGCCTCCGAACGACCTGCCCTCCGGCGCGTGGGCGAAGCTGACGTCGCCTGCCATTACGCCTGACTTTCTATCCAAGACTCCAGGAGCAAGCAATGACCCTTGAAACACCAGCGGAGACTGCCGGGATCAGCATCGATCCACACCGCGTACCCACACCGCCACCCTTTCCCGCCTTCCATGCGCCTGGGAAACCTGAAGAGGTGTCGGAGGAGTCGCTGCTGCACCGTGAGCTCAGCTACGCCATCACCGTCGGCTTCCGCCGTCTTTCCATGGACGTGTGGTTGCCTAGGAAAGCTGCCGAGGCTGTTGTCCCGTTGGTGGTGTGGATCCACGGGGGAGCGTTCCAGTTGGGCGACCGTCGGGAGCTGCCGCCGACGTTCGTCCCTGACTCGGTGTTCCGTCGCCTCAACGAAGCCGGCATCGCCTGTGCGACGGTGGATTACAGGTACTCCCTGGAAGCGCCGTTTCCGGCGCAGCTCCACGACATCAAGGCAGCCGTCCGCTATTTGCGGCACCACGCGGATGTCCTCGGCATCGATGGCGAAAGGATCGGGGCCTGGGGCGAGTCGGCAGGAGGCCATCTCGCCGCACTCCTGGGGCTCACCGGCTCCCGGGAGGACCTCGAAGGCGGCCTCGGAGTGCAAGGCCAGTCCAGCGCAGTCACCGCGGTGGTGGACTTCTACGGCATTTCTTCGCTCAATGATGTCTCACGCCGGCTGGGAGTTGAGTCGTTCCTGAATGGTCCACTGACTGCGGCCGTCCCCCCGGGAGCTTCCCTTGATCCCGGAACCATGTTGGTGGGAGGGGCGCCGGATCCGGCCCTGCTGCACGCAGCGAGCCCTCTTGGATACGTCACCGCCGGAGCGCCTCCTTTCCTGCTGGTTCATGGCAACAGGGACGGCCTGGTGCCCCACTCCCAAAGCGAACTGCTGGCCGATGCCCTGGAGCGGGCAGGCGTACAGAACAAGCTCATCACCATCGACGGCGCCGACCACTGCTTCTTTTTTGCCGAAGATGAGGTGGACTGGATCCTGGAGACATCCGTTGACTTCTTCCGGCGTGAATTCGGGCAGCAATGAGCCTCGCCTCCGTGGTTCCCGGCTTGCCACTGCCTAAGGTTTCAATGAATGAAATCGCCGGTTCTGGTCCGGGTCAGTGTTCGACATCCTTGGAGAGAAGCGCGGGAAAATCACGGATCAGGCCTACGAAGCAGAGGGAGTCAACGATGACGAACGGTCGCCACTTGAAGGGCATCGAGTTTGCCCGCACCGGCGATGACGGCTCCCGCCCGCTCTTGCTCGACCTCCACCTGCCGGAGACCGCGGTGCTTCCGGAGTCAGCGCCGGGGGACGCCGGCCCCGAAAACCTTCGTCCCGCCGTCGTCCATTTCCACGGTGGCGGTTGGCGCACAGGCGAGCGTTCTTCGTTGGGCCCTGTGTGCGACGGTTTCGGCCTGGCGCCTTTCGACGCTCTCACCGATGCCGGCTTTGTAGTGGCTTCGGCCGATTACCGTCTGAGCGGCGAAGCGCTGTTCCCGGCCCAGCTCCACGATGCGCTGTCCGCGGTGACGTGGCTCAGGGACCACGCAGACCAGTACGGTGTGGATCCGGACCGCCTTTACGCCTGGGGTGACTCTGCAGGCGGCCACCTGGCCAGCTTGGTTGGGCTCACGGGAGAGGGCGCTGGAGCCGTAGCTGCCGTCGCCGCGTGGTACCCGCCAACGGACCTGACCCACATGGGGGAACAAGCCCTGCCTGAGGCAATTGCCCGCGCCAGCGATCCCGGATCCCGCGAAGAGCTGCTGGTGGGTGCGGTCTTGGCGGCGAACCCTGACAAGGCGGCAGCAGCCAGCCCTATCAGCTACGTCCATTCCGACGCTCCGCCCTTCCTGTTGATTCACGGCACCGCCGACCGCTTCGTCCCTGCCGCCCAATCGGAGTCATTGGCCTCTGCACTGGAGAAGGCAGGCGCCGACGTCGAACTTCTTCTGGTCGACGACGCCGACCACATGTGGTCGCTCCCGGACGGAAGTCCGGAAGCTGCCCTGAGGGCGCTGGCCGCCACGGTCGCGTTCTTCCGGCACCAAGCGGCCAGCCGCTAGTTTTCCCACCCAGCCCGGCGTCACCCCCTGGGGTCTCCTTGCCGTGCCCTCCTACCGATAACCGCCTCCGGGCGAAGCTGAAAGGCCCACCATGCAGTACATAGGTATTAACCACGACGGCGACACGTGGGTTGCTGCCCTCAGCGGCGCGCGCGTTTTTCCGTTGGCGACCGTGACGGACTTTTGGGCCGATGCAGCCCGGTGGCACGAGAAAGCGGCGGCGGTGGTCACTGACGCCAGCGCAGGTTTCGAGCGAAGTGACGTCACCGAAGTACCACTGGTTCCTGCCTCGGCACGAGTGATCTGCGTGGGTCTCAATTACAAGGCCCACGCCGCGGAAGGCAGTTACAAGGACCAGGAGCTCCCGCCGTATCCCACGCTGTTTGGCCGGTGGACGGCGTCCCTGTCCGTGGGGCACGTTCCCGTCCCGGTTCCGGGCGGCGAGGCGGGCCTGGACTGGGAAGGCGAGGTAGCTGCGTACATCGGCAAACGCGTGGAGTCCGCTGACGAGGCTGCAGCCGCCGAAGCCGTGTTTGGATACTCCACTTTCAACGACATCACTGCACGACGTGCCCAGAAACTCACGTCCCAGTGGACACTCGGCAAGAACGGCGACTTCACCGGCCCCTTGGGTCCGTTGGTCAGCCGCGACGAGGTCGGTGATCTTCGCGAGGGCCTGCAGCTTCGCACCCGGGTCAACGGCGCCGAGGTTCAGAACGGCAACACCCGCGACATGATCTTTTCCGTCCCGGCCATCATTTCGCTGATCAGTGAAACCCTTACCCTCCACCCCGGCGATGTGATCGCCTCAGGAACTCCCGAGGGAGTCGGCTACGCACGAACACCGCAGTGGCTTCTCCAGGCAGGAGACACAGTCGAGGTGGAGATTGAGAAGCTTGGCACCCTGGTGACCCCCATCGGTGAGCCATCACTCCGGGCGAGGGCCTGATGGCCGCCATCAACCAGGCGCGCTTGGTTGACCTTCCCCACGAGGTTCCCGTCCTGATCTCCGGTGGAGGTCCCAGCGGACTCTTCCTGGCCCTGGATCTGGCTCACCGCGGTATTCAAAGCGTGGTCATTGAGCCCCGCACAGGCATTGACCCGGCCCGTCCGCGCGCCAAGACAACGAATGCCCGGACCATGACGCACCTGCGTCGGCTGGGCCTGGCGTCACAGCTGCGGGAAGCGGCGCCGCTGCCCGTGGACTTCTCCCAGGACGTCATCTTCTGTTCGTCCCTGACCGGACGCGAGATACGTCGTTTCCCGAATGCCTTCCAACTCGAGACAGGCCGCTACGGGCCGCAGCCGGAGTGCGGGCAGCAGGTACCCCAACCGGTGCTGGAGACGGTGCTCCGTGAAGCCGTGGCCGCATCACCACACGCCACTCTCCTGGCAGGATTGCGGGTTGAGGAGTTTGCCTCCCAAGGGTACGTCGGTCAGTCAGTGACAGTGGCTGACAATGCAGGCAACACCCGGACCCTGGCGTGCCGCTTCCTGGCCGGAGCCGACGGCGGTTCGTCAACCGTCCGCCGAGGGCTGGGAATCCGCATGGAGGGCGGATCCGCAGCGCTCTCCAACATCAGCATCCTCTTCCGCTCCAGTGACCTGGCCGAAACGATCAGCCTGGATCCAGCTGTCCAGTATTGGGTCCTTGGACCCGGGACAGCCGGGATGGTTGGGCGCATGAACCTGGACACGACGTGGTGGGCGATTATCCAGGGCGTCGACGCATCCTCGGAAGGGCACGAACTTAACCCGGTGGCGATGGTGCGCTCCTTGGTGGGTGCCGACGTCGAGGTTGACGTCATTGCCACCGACCCGTGGACTGCACGCATGCTCCTGGCGCCCTCCTACGGGCAGGATGGCGTATTCCTGGTGGGAGATGCCGCTCACCAGAACCCACCATGGGGCGGCCACGGATTCAACACGTGCATCGGAGACGCCGCCAACCTGGCATGGAAAATCGCAGCCGCGGTGGAGGGGTGGGCAGGTCCTGCCTTGCTGGACAGTTACGGCCTGGAACGGCGCCCCGTTGCCGAACGCACCATCAACGACGCCGCGGCCAACGGAAAGGCGTTGGCATACCATTTCGCGGATCCTGCCTTGGAACGGGAAGAAAGTGACGGTGCCGCTGCCCGGGCGCGCGCGCACGAATCTCTCAGTGTCAAGCAAAGCGAATTCGATTCCCTGGGCCTGGTGCTTGGCTACAACTACGCCGCCTCGCCACTGGTGGTCCCTGACGGATCACCCGTGCCGGTAGAAGATCCCATCCGGTACGTGCCCACCGCCGCCCCCGGAGCCCTGCTTCCCCACGCATGGATGCCGGACTCCACCTCCATCTACGACCACCTGGGGGCTGGGTTCTCCCTGCTGGTGGACGCTGGATCCCACCCGGATGGTGACCTCGAAAAGACGTACGCGCCCATCCTGATCGCCGCTGCCGAACTGGGCGTACCCCTGACGGTGCATGCAGTAGGACCTGACAGCCGGGGGACTTCGATGTCCGACTTCTGGGCTGCCGACGCTGTGCTGGTCCGCCCCGATCAACACGTCGCGTGGCGGGGTTCGTCCGCTGCCTCAGCAGCACGTGCCCTCCGCATCGCCGCGGGGTGGGTACCCACCGAAAGCCCCGAAAGCGAGGAGGCCACCCATGTCGACGCCGTCGTTTCGTGACTACCTGTACACACCGGACCACCCCCGCGTGGCGAAACTCCGCGGCCTGGACGCGCGGGCCTACGCCGAAGCCGCCAAAGCCGATTCCTTTGCCGGCCCCATGATCGAGGGATGGAAGAAGCTGTATCCCGCACCCTTCGTCGGCGTGACCAACGATGGCGTGGTCCGTGAAGGGCTGTTCACACTGACTGAAGCGTTGCCCGGGGAAGAGGCTCAGACGTCGGGGATGGTGGCCGCGGCCGGGAAGCTGCTGGCACAGCTGCCGTCCGGGCAGCTGGACCGCCTCTGCTACGCCGTCGACGCCCACGAGTGGCAGAGCTGGGCCAACCCGGAATTCATGCAGCACGATACCGGGCTTCGCCTGGATGAATGCGACGGCCCAGTCCGCGATGCCGCCCTGGCCGTGGTGGAGGCCAGCCTCAGCCCGGAAGGGTATGCGCTGACCCGCAACCTCATGCGCATCAACGGTTTCCTGGGCGATTTGGTGGACCTGCCGCTGCTCATGAACGAGTACAGCTACAACTTTGCCCTCTACGGAACTCCCTCGGAAACGGAGCCGTGGGGCTGGCAGTTGTTCGGCCACCATGTCGCTCTCAACTGCCTGGTTGTGGGCAGCCAAATGGTCATCTCTCCAGTGTTCCTCGGCGCCGAACCAGACACCATTGACGATGGACCGTTCCAAGGCCTCAAGGTCTTCAAAGAACGAATCCAGTGGGCACGGGAGCTGATGTCCGCCCTCACGGCTGAGCTTCGCGACGAAGCCACCGTGTACCAAGAGATGCAAGACCCCGCCATGCCGCAGGGGCGTTTGCACTCCGGAGACGAACGGCACTTGGCAGGCTGCTTCCAGGACAACCGGGTCATTCCCTATGAAGGCATTCCAGTCCCGTCCATGACCCCTGCCGCCCTGGCCCTCCTGGACAGACTCGTAGCGGACTCCATTGCCTACCTGCCTGCTGGACCGCGCGCTGCCCGCCTCCGGGAAATCCAAGAACACTACCAGGACACCTGGTTCTCATGGATCGGCGGCTGGGATGCCGGGGAAGCCTTCTACTTCCGGATCCAAAGCCCCGTGGTCATCCTGGAACTGGACCACCACACCGGCGTTTTCCTCAACAACGACACCCCGGCGCCTTTCCACATGCACACGGTAGTGCGGACGCCCAACGGTAACGACTACGGACGGGCGCTGCTGGGACAAGCGGCCGCCCACGCGGACGGGGATAAATCATGACGACGGCGGAACTTACCAACGCAGCGCAGCCGGACACCCGGCAGCAACAGTCCGGCGGCCCCCTGCAGGGATTGCTCGTCATCGATCTCAGCCGCGCACTCGCAGGCCCCCACGCCGGAATGATGCTCGCAGACCTGGGCGCCCGCGTCATCAAGGTTGAGGTTCCCGGCACCGGTGACGACACCCGTGGCTGGGGACCGCCCTTTGTTGGGCCCGAAGATGACCTCCAGGCAACCTACTTCCTCTCGTGCAACCGGAACAAGGAATCGATCAGCCTGGACCTGAAGTCGGACGCCGACCGGACAGTGCTCAAGGAACTGTTGGGCAGGGCCGACATCGTCATCGAGAACTTCCGGACCGGAGTCATGGACCGTTTGGGCTTCTCCACCGCTGCCATGCAGGAACTGAACCCGCAGCTGGTGATCCTCTCCATCACCGGCTTCGGCCATGACGGACCCGAAGGAGGCCGGGCTGGCTATGACCAGATCGTCCAAGGCGAAGCCGGACTCATGTCCGTTACCGGAAACGGCCCCGATGACCCGCAGCGGGTTGGTGTTCCCATCGCAGACCTGTTGTCAGGCATGTACGGTGCCTACGGGCTCCTCGCTGCGCTCCTTGAGCGGGAACGGACCGGCCGCGGACAGGTGGTGCGCACCTCGCTGCTGGCCGCCGTCGTAGGTGTCCACGCCTTCCAGGGAACCCGGGTGACCGTCGCCGGTGAAGTCCCCGAAGCCCAGGGGAACCACCACCCATCCATCGCGCCCTACGGGCTGTTCCGCTGCCTCGACGGCGCGGTGCAAATCAGCGTGGGCAGCGACGCCCTGTGGCGGAAATTCTGTGCTGCTTTCCGCCTGGATGCGGAGGATCCCCTCCTGGCATCAAACGCTGACAGGGTGCGGAACAGACAACGGACCATCGAAGTGGTTGAACGGGCATTTGCGGACTGCGCCGCTGCCGGACTGCTGGAGAAGCTACGCCTCGCCGGTATTCCTGCCGGGAAAGTCCGCACCCTCGACGAGGTCTACGCCTGGGACCAAGTGCGCTCGCAGGGCTTGACCGTGGAGGTTGACCACGACGTCCTTGGTAAGATCACGCTGCCCGGTCCTCCACTGCGCTTCTTCGACGCCTCCCTCGACGGCGAGCGCGAAACAACGCCCGTCACGCACACGGCGCCCCCGCTCTTGAATCGGCACGGCGAGAGTATCCGGAGCTGGCTGGCGACTGAAACTCCATACCGGTCATGACGGTCCATGGTCTTCAGCCAGGCGCCAAGGCTCCCATCATTGCTGCGTCGGAATTGATAGCAGCCGTCGTGGATCCCGGCTCTTATGAATCATGGGACCGTCCACCACTGCACGCCTGCCACGGGGCTGGCTACTTGGAGGCACTTGAATCCGCGAGTCAGCGCAGCGGGACGGATGAAGCGGTGCTGACGGGGGTAGGTACCATCGAGGGCAGGACCGTGGTGGTGATCGCCGGGGAGTTCGCGTTCTTGGGCGGTTCCATCGGCTTGGCTACCGCGTCGAGGATTATCGGTGCTTTGGAACGGGCAACGGCTGAGGGCCTGCCGGTGGTGGCCAGCCCATCCTCGGGTGGAACCCGCATGCAGGAAGGAACTCCCGCGTTTCTTGCCATGGCGCTCATTGCCTCAGCGGTGGAAAGCCACAAATCCGCCGGAAACCCTTACCTCGTCTACCTTCGACACCCCACCACCGGCGGAGCCATGGCCTCATGGGGTTCATTGGGCCATGTCACGTTCGCCCAACCCGGTGCCCTGTTGGGTTTCCTCGGCCCACGGGTCTACGAGTCGTTGCACGGGGAGCCCTTTCCTTCAGGGGTCCAGATGGCCGAGAACCTGGCACGGCACGGTGTGGTTGATGCTGTGGTGCCCGTGGACGGGCTGCGTTCTGTCCTGGTGGCCAGTCTCCGATACGGCCACCAAAACGCAGCGCCAGATGCCGGCGCTGATTCCCCTCATGCATCCGCTGCACTGAGAAACCTCTTCGCTGCCCGGTCGCCTGAGGTGCACCAGGACACAGCATGGGACGTTGTCCTCCGTTCCCGCGACACGAACCGTCCGGGCCTTCGGGAGCTCCTGTCCGCCGCAGCCCATGACGTGGTGCTGTTGGACCGGGGTCCCATCACTGTGGCCCTGGCCTCCGTCGGGGAAGTTCGTTGCGTTGTTGTGGGCCAGGATCGCCGAGAGCAGTACACCGGACGGCTCATCGGACCGCGGCACCTGGCTGCGGCACGGCGTGGCATGCGGCTCGCCGAACAGCTGGGGCTTCCCCTGCTGACCGTCATTGACACCCCGGGAGCGGAGTTGAGTCCTGACGCCGAACAAGGTGGGTTGGCCCGCGAAATTGCCCGATGCCTCGCCCTGTTGCCGACCCTCTCTGTGCCAACGCTGGCCTTCATTGCGGGGGAGGGAACCGGGGGAGCCGCCATCGCGCTGATCCCGGCTGACAAGATCATGTGTGCCCAGCACGCATGGCTCGCCCCGCTGGCCCCGGAAGGAGCCAGCGCCATACTGCATCGCGACAGCTCAAGGGCGTCCGAACTTGCCCGGAGCCTCCGGATCACGGCCGACGACCTTGTGGCGTGCGGGGCCGTCAGCACGGTGGTTGCAGAAAAGCCCGACGCCGCAGCGGAACCGACGGAATTCTGCCGCAGGGCAGGGCTGATGATCGAGGAGAACTTTCTGGATCTCCTGACACTTCGCCGCGGTGACCATGCCGCCGTTGCCGCCGTCGGGCTTGCCTGAAATCGCAACCAAACGCAAAGGGTCCGGCCTCCCTGGGAGTCCGGACCCTTTGCGGTTCAGCCTAGATATCCAAGGCAACACGCCGCTGCGGCGGCGGACCGACGACGGTCAGATCCAGCTCCGCCTGCGCCCGGCCAAAACCTTCCATGTCCATGTAGGGCTCGCCACCTTCCGTGTAGATATAGTCCTCAGTGGGCTTGTTGAAGTACTCGAAGAAACCATTGAAGACCGACGGTGTCAGGAAGCCCACCATCTGGGTGTTGTGTGCATCAAACGCGAAGGAATGAACAGTCCCGGCCGGGGCGTGGACAAAATCGCCCTTGGTCAGCAGCATCTCGCGGCCGTTGGCGTAGAGCCACATTCGTCCCTCAGTGCACAGGAAGTTCTCTGTGTGTTCCGAGTGGAAATGCAGCGGAATGTACGGGGATTTTGCGCCCTTGGTGTGGACCGCGAAGTAGTTATCCCCGGTATTCTGCGGCCGTGACAGATAAGAGAACATGGTCTGATAGCTGACCAGACGCTCGCCTTCCCCCGCACTGAGGAAATAGGGGCTCAGCGTGGACGGCAGGCCCGCGTTCTGTTGCAGTCCCGGCTGGACACGTTCGACGTCCGGGAACGTGATGCCGAATTCAGCACCGACCTCTGCCTGTTCCTTAACCGAAGGTTTGTGGCCGGCGTGGGCCGGAGGAACGTGCGAGTCGATGGGTGTACCGACACGCTGGTAGTAGGCCTCGGCGCCACCGGGAGTCATCCAGTTGAGGAACCGGGTGTAGTGGCTGGCCATACGGTAGGCATGGGGAGTCCCCGGCGGAATAACCACGGAATCACCGGGCGTCAGGATGCGGCTTTCACCGGGCAACCAGACATGCAGGATGCCGTCGAACACGTAGAGGGTCTTGTGTTCGACTGCGTGGCTGACGAACGGAGACTCGGCTCCCATGCCGCCCGAAATGTAGGCTGCGCTGAAGATACCGCCCGTGTCCGCCGCGCGGGCGATCACAGTGATCAACTGACCGTTGACCTCGTAGCGGGCACCATCGCCGGAAGCCATGTAATAGGGAACCGCGTCACCCGGGAGCGTGTTGGCCAGGGGGAGTGTCTTGGTG
This sequence comes from Paenarthrobacter ilicis, assembly GCF_016907545.1. Lineage (NCBI taxonomy): Bacteria > Bacillati > Actinomycetota > Actinomycetes > Micrococcales > Micrococcaceae > Paenarthrobacter > Paenarthrobacter ilicis. The sequence continues at coordinate 1,865,452 of NZ_JAFBCD010000001.1, forward strand.
ATTTCCTCGACGCTGAGGGACATATGATCCTTCTTTCCTTCATGGGGCTGTGTGCCTCTTCTTAGCTTTGCTCATTGCACCCGCGGCGCAGGGCCGCGTTTTCAATCATTGGAAGGAGAGCTCGGCGGCGCTGCCACTCCGGACGTGCCGGCCCGGACCAACAATCTCGTCGTCCACTCCTGGTAGCCGCAGTACAGCCTCGCTGCCATCCGGGACCGTGCATTCAACCTCAAGCCGACCGTCAACGATCTCCCATCGAACCGAAGCAATCCCCAGCGCTGTCTCCAGTCTGGTTTCTGCCCACTGGAGTCCGCCGCCAGGCTGCGGTGCAACCAGGATTCGGCTGTAGCCTGGCTCCAGCGCGGACAATCCGCCAATGGTCCGGTGCATCCAGTCGACCACCGCGCCAAGGGCGTAGTGGTTGAAGCTGGTCATTTCGCCGGCGTTGATGCTGCCATCGGGAAGCATGGAGTCCCAGCGTTCCCAGATGGTGGTGGCGCCCATGGTGACCGGATAGAGCCACGAGGGGTTTTCGGTCTGGAGCAGGAGCCGGTATGCCGCATCGAGGTGGCCCGTGTCTGTCAGCGCATCGGTGACGAACGGTGTCCCCGCAAAGCCGGTGGAAATGCGGAAGCCCGACCTTTCCACCAGCTCGGCCAGCCGATTGCCCGCGAAGTCACGGTCGCCCTCACCAAGAATCCCGAAGACGATGGCCAGGGCGTAGACGGTGGTGCAATCGCTGGTGATCACGCCGTCGTCGCCAACATAATGAGCCTTGAATGCGGTCCGCAGTCCCTGCGCCATGTCGCCAAATTCTGCGGATTCAGCGTGATCCCCGAGCACCTCGGCGGCAGCAGCAACCAAGGAAGCCGAGCGGAAAGCACACAGTGTTGCCACCACATGCTTGTCAGCTTTGGCCGCCCACGGCTGGTCCGGGGACGCGTCGGGGTCGAGCCAGTCGCCAAACTGGAAGCCGGTGTCCCACAAACCGTTGGGCGAGAGCTTGCTGCGGAGCCGCCGGGCGTGCCCGGTCATGGACTCGAATTGCTCCTCGAGGACCCGTCGATCACCGAAGGCCTCCCACAGTGCCCAAGGTACCCACACGGCAGCGTCGCTCCACACCGCTGCCGTATCCGGGGCTCCGAACTCGGCCGGTTGTTCGATGTACTTGAGCACATTGGGGACGACGAAAGGCACCAGATCCTCATCATGGCTCTGCTCCAAAGCAAGGTCGCGCAGCCAGTCCCTCAGGAAGTCACGGCTGTCGAACAGGAACGCCGCACTCGGTGCGAAGGCCGAGAGGTCACCGGTCCAGCCCAGACGTTCGTCGCGCTGCGGGCAGTCGGTGGGAACGTCCACGAAATTGCCGCGCATGCCCCACACGGCGTTCTCGTGCAGGCGGTTCAAGAGTGGATCGGACGTCTGGAAGGTGCCGATCCGCTTCATGTCCGAACTGATGACGACGGCGGTCAGGCCGCCTTTGGCTTGTAGGGCTTCGGCGCCTCCCGGCCAACCTTCAACTTCCACGTATCGGAAGCCGTGGAATGTCAGCGTCGGCTCGAAGCTGTCTGCCCCGCCTGAGAGCGTAAAACGGTCCGTCGCTTCCGCCGAACGCAGGGGCCGGGTGCCCAACTCCTCATGCTCCAGTACTTCCGCGTGACGGAGGGTCACCACCTCGCCGGAAGTACCGGTCACTGACGCCCGCACCCAGCCCACCAGGTTTTGGCCGAAGTCCACCAAGAGCTTGCCAGCCGGCGACGTCCACACTTTCACGGGCTGTAGCTCCAGCTGGGGCCGGACGGGAGGTCCGATGTATGGCTCAAGGCGGCTGAGGTCGTCGTCGAGTTCGCGGACCGCCGACCATTCGGCGGAGCTGAACCCTGGGGCGAGCCACGCGTCATCGAAACGCCGGGCGTCTATTGACTGCCCGTCGTAGAGATCGTTGGCAGTGGTGGCCGACGGCCCGGCAGTCCACGATTCATCGGTGCCGATTACCTGTTCGTGGCCGTCGGCGAACCGAACCCGCAACTCGGCAAACCCGCCAAGCTCCTCACCGTAGTATTTCGAACCACCGGACCACGCCAGCCGTCCCCGGTACCAGCCGTTGCCGAGCGCAAGTCCAATGACCGTCGTCGGGCCTATCAAGTCTGTGACGTCGAGTTCGCTGTACCGGACCCGCCATTCGTAGCTGGACCAACCCGGGGTGAGCAGGTCCTCGGAGGCGCGCCTGCCGTTGACCCATGCCTCCACCACGCCCAGCGCGGACAGGAACAGGGTGGCAGACACGACGTCGCCATGGCCTTCGTCGAGCGTGAATTGGCCGCGCAGCAGGGGTGCCCCGTCGTATTCTTTGTCCGCAGCGATCATGCGGGCGTGCCAGGTAGTCATCAGGGTGATCTCCAAAGTTCTTGCGGGTTCAATTGCAGGGTTGACTGGACCAGGAGGCCGGTCTAAACAGCTTGGAAGGCCCCGTCGAACGAGGCGCCGTTGCTCTGCGCCACGCTTCCCAGCCAGTGGGCGCTTGGTTTCGGCGTCCGCTGCTGGGTGGTCCGGTCCACCGCGATGAGTCCGAACTTGGGAACGTAGCCGAATACCCACTCGAAGTTGTCGAAGGCAGTCCAGGCGATGTAGCCGCGGACATCAATGCCGTCGGCCAGGCAGGACGCGACACCGGCGACCGCCGTGCGGAGGTAGTCCAGGCGTTGGGCGTCGTCTTCGGTTGCGAGGCCGTTTTCAGTGACGATGACGGGGATCCGGGCAACGCGGGCGGCCTCGCGGATGGTCGCCTCCAGGCCCTCAGGGTAGATTTCCTCGCCCATCTGGTTGGTGGGAACTCCATCCTCGGCGTGAACCAGCCCATCGGCTCCGAACACCGTGCGTCCGTACGTCTGGATGCCCACGAAGTCATCTCCACGGGAGGCTTCGAGGAACCTCTCATTGACCTCCCGGCGGATACGGTCGGCGTTGACTTCTCCGCCTGGCGCGGCATGGATGTCCGTGTTGGCCAGGGTCCAGCCAACCATCAGCTCGGGGTACCGGGCCTTGATGGCGTCGCGGCCGGCATGATGCGCTGCAAGTTTCACGTCGAAGCCTGCATCAGAGACGGTGAATTGGAAAGGAGCCACCCTTGCTGCCTCGATGTTGAGGCGCTCGGCTGCGGCGGCCCAGACCGGCACCTGCCCGCGGCTTTCTGCGGGGCCGCCACCGATTCCGATTTCCTTGAGCAGCCAGGGAAGGTTGGGCTCGTTCAGTGTGCAGGCAACCCCGATCAGGTCGCCAAGGTGTTCAGTGACGCGATCGCAGTAGCGACCGAACCGTTCCGGCGTCGCTGCATCTTCCCAACCCCCGGCGGCCAACAGCCACAACGGAGAGGTGAAATGGTGGAAGGTCACTACGGGAGTCAGGCCGTGCTGGTGGCACGCTTCCAGGACGCGACGATAGTGGTTGAGGGCCGCCGTCGAGAACTGACCTTCCTCAGGTTCGATCCGCGCCCACTCCAGCGAGAAGCGGTAAGTGGTGAAACCGAGACTGGCAATGAGGGCGATGTCCTCGCTGTAGCGGTGGTAGTGGTCGATCGCGTCACCGGAGGGTTCGGCGAAGATTGTGCCGGGTAACTGCTCCAGGAACCAGGTATCGCTGTTGACGTTGTTCCCTTCAACTTGGTGGGCAGCTGTGGCGACTCCCCAGAGGAATTCGCCAGGGAAAGAGGGGGACTTTGTCATGGTTTTCCTTATCGAAGCTTGACTAATGGTCGCCGCTGTCTAGCGGACGCCCTTGATAAACGTGACGGTGATGCTGCCCATGGCACACAGGGCTGCGGCTGCGAACCAAAGGAGACCGTAGTTGTGCCCGCTGCCGATGGCGAGAATGGCCGGTGCGGCTGCCGGAACGATGATGTTGGGGATGCTGAGGGCGAGGCTGAAGACGGCCATGTCCTTGCCGGTGTCGCGGGCGTCCGGGAGGACAGCTGCGCACAGGGCGAGGTCGACGGTGAGGTACATCGCCTGGCCCATGGAGAAGACGATCCAGGCCACAACGAATTGTTCGAAGGACGTTGCCGTGGCGCCGAAAACCAGAGCCGTCGCCATGAGGAGAGCCGCGGCAATGACAAACGGCTTGCGGCGTCCGATCTTGTCCGAAAGCCAGCCCGAGACCGTGAAGAAAAGGATGCTGACCGGAGCCGATACCAGGGTGAGCAGGCCCGCGCTCTTCCCCGCTTCGGCGATTGGCATGTGGAGTCCATCCATCAGGAAGAAGATGAAGTAGGCAAACAATGCCGTCATGGCAATGCCGGCAAGGAACCGTGAAACCCAAGCCCATGCGAAGTTCGGATGCTTCCTCGGATCAACAAGGAAGGACTTCGCCAATCCCTTGAGGTCCAAGACGGGCAGTTCAGCCCGGGTCTTGGCGGGGTCCTTGTAGAGGACCAGCAGCGGCAAGCTGCAGGCGATGGCCAGCAGAACGGGTACGCACATCATGAGCAGAGGGGCTTCCACCAACCAGGCGGCAAGGTAGGAACCCGCTGACATGGCCAGTGCGCCGGCCATGCCCATGGCGCCCATGACCCGTGCCCGCTTGTTGTCCGGAAGGGCCTCGATGGGAATTACTGCGTAGGCGTTGAAGGCGGCTTGCGCCGAGACCAGGGCGATGACATACGCGGCGATGATCACGGGTGTGGACGGCACTGTGCCGATGACAGCTGCTGCGAGCAGGGCAGGGACCAGTCCGCCGATGATCCACGGACGACGCCGGCCGAACCGGCCCGCGGTGCGATCGGAGAGTGCACCGGTGATTGGGACGGTGACGATCAGAAGCAGTGAACTGATGGAAACGGCCATGCCATAGCTCGTCTCTTTGCTGGCCGGGTCGACGACGGCCAGACGGAGCGAGAGTGCCGTTCCCAGCGTCAGGCTCATGATGTACATGCCCAAAGCAGCGATGAGTACCAATGCCATGGTTTTCCGGGGCGACATCGGCTGCTGTGCGATTGGCTGCTGCGCTGCAACGCCCGACGTCGGCGTTGCAGCGGATGGTGAGTGAAGTGTTGCGTTCCCGGCAGGTTCCATGACCTGCGCCTGGGCTGTGGGGTCACCCATGAAAATCCTCCTTTGGACCAGAGCCACCGTTGGCTCCCTGTGACCGGTGATGCAGGCTCCGAGCGGCAACCGCCGGACCTTTCCAGCAACGTTAACCAAACTTAGACCACATTGGAATACTTTCTTAAAGATTTCTTTTCCAAAGTGGAAAAGAAACTTGGTAGCCTCTTCTCAGAGGAGGTCCACCCATGGATCAGGAAACCCGCGGGCCCGCCCGCACGGGCAAGCGTGCCCCCTACGCCAACGGAGCCAAGAAGCGTGCTGAATTGGTGGAAGCAGCCTTCCAGGTATTCGCTGAAAAGGGCTACCTGGGCCTGTCGATCCGCCAGATAGCGGAGGCGGTGGGCACCAGCCATACTGCGCTTCTTCACCACTTCGGGAGCAAGGAAGCACTACTGGAGGCCGTGCTTGTCCTCCGCGAAGAGCGGGAAGGGCCATGGAGGACTGAGCTGATCAGCAACAAAGGTCTCCTTGAAACCGTGCCTGCCGTTATGCGGCACAATGCGGGGATCCGGGGAGTTATTCAACTCGATGCGACGCTGCGGGCAGAGGCCATCAACCCCGACCACCCGGCTCACGACTTCTTATTACGACGCAATCAGGATTTCGTTGACTCAGTCCGTGCCGAACTGGAGCGCGAGCTCGCGGCTGGACGCCTACGGGACGGCATCTCGCCCATTGTGGTGGCCCGTCAGATTACCTCGCTCGTGGATGGAATCCAGCTGGCCTGGCTCTACGACGAGTCAGTGGACATGGCCGATCATCTCCAGGGCTTCATGGAGCTGATCAAGCACCCTTAGTTCAAGGGTAAACGCGGATCACCAGGGGGAGAGGCTAAACGGCGCCGACGGTCCCACGACGCGGACGGGCAACCCATCGTCGTCCCTTAGCATCGCGCGAACCAACCGCCGTTCCTCCCAGCGAAGCAACAGTGGCGCTTGACCCCGCTGTATCACGATGCCCTCGTTCGTCGTCGAATAGCGTTCTTTCAACCCCTCCAGCTCCTCGGCTTGAAGCAGCGCGACCGTGCTGCCTGCGGACCGGTCCACCAGACGGACCAGCGAGGAAGGGCCCGTCAGATCGGTAGCGACGAAGCGCTGCTCGCTTGCGGCAAGAATTGTTCTCTGCGCGGCACGGGTCACTACCAACGGGCGTGACGGCCCGCTCAACAGGCCGATCAGAACGTCCGCCGCAGCGTTGGGGCGGCCAGTTCTCCGCGCCGCTGCTTGCATGCTCCGCAAACGCCCGGGCTCACGGAGCACCTCATCGATTTTCCACCCGATCGTTGCGGCGTTGTTGCATCGGATGGCTGCTCCCTGTTCCATCAGGTAATCGCCGTTGCGGGTCTCCTGCCCAGGGATGGGGTTCACAAGCACCATCGGCAACCCCGCAGCCATGCACTCCGAAGACGAAAGGCCGCCCGGCTTGCCCACAAAAAGGTCCGCGCGGGCCAGCAGTTGCGGCATCTCCGTCGTGAATCCGAGCACACGGTAGCGGTTGCCCGCCGGCGCCACCAGTTCCTCGATGCGCTGACGCAATAGAGCGTTGTTTCCACAGACCACCGTGGCCGTGAACTCCGAGCGCATGTGCATCGTCTGCCGAACCACCGAGACGGCATAGTCGCCGCCCGTGGCGCCAGCCGAGATCAGCAACATCGGCGGCCTGTTGACGTCGCGGATGGGCAAGGGAGCGAGCTGCTTGGTGATCGGGATCCCGGTGGCCGCGACGCGGTCCGGAGGCAGACCGAGCGCCATCAGTTCCATGCGGCCTTCCTCCTTGGCCAGGAAGATCTTGTGGAAAGCACCGGTGAGCGACAGCCCTTGGAAATCGTAATCTGTGGTCACTACGGCTGTCTTCGCGTCGACCACGCCTCGAAGGAGCAGCGAAGCCAGGAGCTGGGCGGGGAGGAAATGGGTGCATACAACCGCGGTCGGCTTGAACCGTTTGATTGCACTGACCACCGGACTGGCGTTCAACCGCGTCCAGGGGTCAATTGGGCCGCGGCGCCGGAACGGTGGGTCGCTGATGTCGTAACCCCACTCGACCAGCCAAGGCAAGCCCTCGACCAGAACGAAGTAGCCTTTCCCCAACAGTGTGCGGTAGAGCAGGCTGCTGACGTCCAGCACATCCAGCACCTCGACCTCGGCTATGTCATGGCGGGCCGCGCACGCCTGCTGGATCGCGGCCGCGGCGCTGTTGTGACCGGACCCCACACCTGCAGACAGGATCAAGACGCGCTCCCCACGGCCGGTATCCGGGTCTCGAGCCGACGTTGTGCGCATGGAGTGAGGCTAGCAGGCATGGGCGGTGTCGGGGTCTCGGTCGGCAGTCCTCCGAAAATGGTGGCCGCAGCTTGGGCCACTGTGACCTTCGGCCCTGTTGGATGCAGGCGGTTCGCAGCATTCTGGCAGGACGGACCATCACAAACGCCAGGAGGGCAGCATGGATCAGGACGGATCATGGGGCAGGATCGTTGTAGGTGTGGACGGTTCGGAGGCGTCCATCCAGGCGCTCCGCGATGCCCAACGTTTGGCGGTCCCGCTCGGGGCAACCGTTGAGGCCATAGCGTACTGGGATTTCCCACGGGTCTACGATGGCTACGTTGCCGTCGGCATCAACGGCTTCGAGGAGGCCGCAGGTCAAGTACTGAAAGAGTCGATAGAGAAGGCCTTCGGCGTCGACGTGCCGGATAATGTCCGTTCCCATCTGGAACAAGGCCATCCTCGGCAAGGATTGATCAACGCCAGCCGGGGAGCAGGAATGGTGGTGGTGGGCAGGCGTGGCCACGGCGGATTTGGCGGTCTCCTGTTGGGATCGGTCAGTTCTGCCTGCGTGGCCCACGCACATTGCCCTGTTCTTGTTGTGCACACCCCCGAAAAGGAGGCCTGAAATGATGGTTCCCGGGCATGAACCTGTACGCATCGATGGTGCCCGCCACGTCAGTGAAGACCTTGGTGAGGCGGAATGCTGGGAGAGGCTGCGAGCGCAGGACACGGGGCGCATAGGTTTTGTCCACCACGGCAGAGTGATGATCTTGCCAGTCAACTATCTGGTCCACGATCACGCCATCTACTTCCGAACCTCGTTGGAAGGCTTGATCGGCGGTCCGGCGGCCAGAACGCAGACATCATTCCAGATCGACGACGCCAGGGCTGATCGAAGCGAAGGGTGGTCGGTGTTGGCCAGCGGGTCTTCATCCCATGTTGTTGACCGGGAGCTGCTCACGCGCCTGTGGGGCCATATGACGGCAGAACCGTGGGCCGGTGGGGACAGGGGCCACTTCATCTGTATCCAACCCGCCATCATCACAGGGAAGCACGTCTTTCTCGCTTAGCTGCAACGCCTAAATGCGGACCTGCCAGCCGCGCAATGATCGTGGGGCACGGCAGCTTGGTGAGAACTGCATGCGCTGTTGAGCCCAACAGGAGGCGTTTGAAACTTCCCCGTCCCCGGCTGCCTACTACCAGCAGTTGCGCAGTGGCCCCTGCCGCGAGCAGTGCTTCGGCTGGCCGCGTGTGGGTGTCGAGGACCTGGTGCACCACTAGATCCGGGTACTTGTCTGCCAAACCGGCGACAGTTTCAGCCAGGACGACGCGCTCTTCTTCCGTGATGACCTCGAAGTAGTTGGTATGCGGAACACCTCGGGTAACCCAGGGTTCCGGTGTGGGGAAGGCATGGAGAACAGTCAGCTCCTGGCCTATGCGGTCCGCTTCTGCTGCAGCAAACGCGACGGCCTGTGTTGACTCTTCGGAACCATCCACGCCCACCACAATCCCTTTGCGGTGTGCCATGTCGTGCTCGCCGATCACTGCTACGGGACAACGTGCAACGGCAGCAACCTGTAACGCGCGATCGGTCAGGGAACCGCCGGCCCAACCATGGCCCGAACCGATAACCACCATGGCTGCCTTCTTGGACCTCTTGCCCAATGCGTATCCGGCTCCACCGGAGACGAGGTCGGTGGTGACGGAGACGGTGGGTTCCATTTTGGCTGCACGGTCCTTGGCAGCAGCAAGGAAGGTGACGCCGGACTCCCGGATCCAGTCGTTGTACCCGACGGCGTCGTACACCCATCGGTCGTCCACTGCATGGACCAACAGTATCGGCAGCTTCACGGCGGCTGCTCGCTGCACTGCCCACCCCATGGCGGCCTCGCTGCTGGGTGAATCGTTGACGCCGACGACAATTGCTTCTTGCATGGCTTGGCCCGTTCTTCGTTGATGGGTTCCCCGACTTCCGACGGGTTCTGTTGTCAGTTTGTACCGGGCTTCATATGGGCGGTTAGGGCCGGAAGTCCTTATTCCTGGGCGGCGATCGCGCTGGCACCTTGGTGGCGGCAGGGGGAGGGCTATAGCGGCATACGCATCGGCAGGGTCCTTGGGCCCTTGTGGGCATGGCCAGCAGTCAGCAAGAATTTGGCAGAGCCGCCATCACAAAGTGCTCGATATCGAGGCCAACAGCCGCCGGACAGGAGAATCATGGATCGCCCAGAAACAGCCGGTCAAGGCACCGGCGTTTCCCCTGGAGGACCAATCCGTGTTTTCATCCTCGATGACCATGAGTTGGTTCGCAGAGGCCTTCAGGAACTATTGGAAGGCGAAGGTTTCGTTGTTGTCGGCACGTCCGGTTCAGCGGAAGAAGCGACCCGCCGCATTCCCGCTTTGCGGCCCGATGTAGCTGTTTTGGACGCGCGGCTGCCTGACGGCACTGGAATTGAGGTCTGTCGGGACGTACGTTCGGTTGACCCCGCGTTGAACTGCCTCATTCTCACCAGTTACGACGACGATCAGGCACTTCGCGGGGCTGTCCTTGCCGGTGCCGCCGGATACATTCTGAAGGAAATCGGAGGCATGGACCTGCTGGGTGCCCTGCGCAAGGCAGCCAGAGGCGAGTCCTTGTTCGATGAGGCCGTCAGAACCCGGATACTTCGGGGCCTTACGGAGCCAAAGAAGCAGGATTCCCGTGTCTCAACCCTCACGCCGCAGGAGCGCCGGGTTTTGGAGTTCGTTGGAGAAGGCATGACCAATCGTCAGATTGGGGAGGAAATGCTGCTGGCAGAGAAGACAGTGAAGAACTATGTGTCATCACTGCTGGCCAAGCTCGGGTTTGAACGCCGGACCCAGGCCGCGGTCTTTATGGCCCAACCCCCCAATGATGACGTTGGGAAACTGCGCTGAGGGATCAATCCAACGGCACAGACCATATCAGCGACGTGCCCTTGCCCGGTTGGCTGGTGATGGTAAAAGTTCCTCTCAGTTCTGCAGCCCGGCGAGCCATGTTCGTTAGTCCGTTCCCCGGAACGGGGTCCTCGAATCCGCATCCATCGTCCATCATTTCCAGGGTCAGTCGGTCATCGTTCACGGTCACCGAAACATTAATGGACTGGGCTGCTGAGTGGCGGGCCGCATTGCTGAGGCTCTCTGAGACAACAGCTATCAGATGATTAATGACGATTTCGTCAGTCACAGAATCAACCGGGCCGGACACCATGAGATGAGGCGCGTAGGGCAGGGACTTGGAGCCGGCTTGAATCGACTGGAGAATGCGGTAGCTCAACGGTTCTTGTTCGTGGGTGCTGGCTTGAAGGGAGTAGATGGTGTTGCGGAGATCGCGGATGCTGGTGTCCAACTCTTCCGTGATGGAGTCGATCCTGCCTAGAGCGGATTCCCCCGACGTGTAGCGCCTGAGGCTTTGTATACTCAGCCCGGCCGCGAACAGCCTCTGAATAACCAGGTCGTGCAGGTCGCGTGCGATCCTGTCCCTATCCGAAAACACCACCACTTGCTCCCGGAGCCGATGGATCCTGTCCAGGGCCAAAGCGAGTGCTACGTGTGAGCCGAAGACCGCCCCCATCTCCACATCGGTCTTGGAGAAAGTGCCTGTGCCTGCAGTACGGGCAAGGATCAAAAGGCCATGATGGGCTCCTTGGGCGCTGAGGTCGATCACCAAAAGCTTTGCGGGCCCTGCATCTCCAGCAATATTGAGGAGTTCCTTGGAATCGTCAAGGCAAACCGGCTTCCCGTTTCGTTCGACTCCACGGACTTCGGCGGCCTCCATGACCAAGGACATGCCGGCGAAGTCGGAGGCGGTTTCCCCTGCCGTGCCCGCCACTGCGTATGGCCCTCCCGGTGTTGAGGGGACCAGGATCAAGGCGAGATGGGATGCCGACTCCTGCAAGGCCCGTCCAGCGATCAGGTCCAGTGCTGAGTTCTCAACCTGCTGTGGCTGCTCAGCGCCGAGCATCTTCCCCGTGACGTCCATGCAGGCCTCGAGCCAGGCTGCCCGGCGTCTGGCGTCTTCATAGAGCCGTGCGTTCTCGATTGCCACGCCGGCCGCCGCGGCCAATGCCACGGCAAGGTCCTCATCCTCCGGGGTGAAGTCGCCCCCACCAGCTTTCTCGGTCAGGTAGAGGTTCCCGAACACCACGTCCCTTACCCGCACGGGAACTCCCAGGAACGACTTCATGGGCGGGTGGTGCTGCGGAAACCCGTAGGCTTTTGGATGTTGGCCCAGATCATGGAGGCGAAGGGGTGCCGGCTCGGTGATGAGCAGGCCAAGTACGCCGTGACCGGTCGGGAGCGGGCCGATGCGTTTGGCCAGCCCGCTGTCTATCCCTACGGTGACAAAATGACTGAGGGCATTGTCTTCGCCGATGACGCCCAGGGCCCCGTAGCGTGCCTGAAGCAGCTGGCATGCGGAGGTCACTACGCGGTCGAGCACCGCTTCAAGACTCAAGTCTTCCGCTACGGCGACAACTGCCTCAAGCAGGCCCCGGGTTCTTTCCTGAGCTTGCAGAAGCTCCCCGGCGCGCGCTACGAAGTCCTTCAACAGGTCATCGATGGGGATCCGCGCTTCTGGCTTCGGCCGACGGGGCCCAGGGGCTTCGGATTCGTTCACTAGTACCTTTCGAAGAGTGCCGAACAACGTGTGGTGGGCCCCGCAGGGGGCCCTTGGAGCCAGAGTACTCTGACCCATATTTACCGGCTACCACGGCGCTCATGTGGGCCTTTGTGCCCTGTTGTCCCCGCCCAGCCGGGCCTACGGTCAAACCATGACGAACACACCGACCGTTCCGGAAGTCGAGATCCTGGACAATAAGCAATGCTGGGAGCTGCTGCGCAGCGTGTCGGTGGGCCGACTCGCAGTCTGGGCGCAGGACCACCCGGACATCTTCCCCATCAATTACAAAGCAGACCACGGCACGCTCGTGTTCCGCACCGGGGAGGGGAGTAAGCTCCATGCCTCCCTCAGCGCCACGCCGGTAGCGCTGGAAGCTGACGGAGTAGACACAAACGCCGGAGTCGCGTGGAGTGTGGTGGCCAAAGGTACTGCAGAGAGCATCAAACTGACACAGGATGTGCTGGACACCGTGGGCCTGCTGCTCTTTCCTTGGCAGGCCGGGCGGAAGGATCATTTTGTCCGCATCGTTCCCACCTTGTTGACAGGACGCCGCTTTAAAGTGACGCCCCCCTTGACGTGGTGGAGTCCCCTGGATGACGCCACCCGCGCGGGTCTGGAATGACTGCCGGGCCGAGTGCCGCCGTCGACGTCTTGCCCCGGACGGCAGGGAAAGGCCGGCGTCGATGCCCGACTGGACGACTTCCACTAAGACCCACACCCGGCGCTTCAGACGGGCTGAACAAGGCCGGAACAATACTATGAAGGCTCTCGTCTACGGTGGTCCCGGCGAGAAGTCCTGGACGGACGTTCCGGATCCCGTCATCATGCAACCCACAGACGCTCTTGTCCGCATCGACACCACCACCATTTGCGGAACGGATTTGCACATCCTCAAGGGAGACGTCCCTGCAGTCCAGCCAGGACGCATCCTCGGGCACGAAGGCGTGGGAACCGTAACCGACGTCGGGAGTTCGGTCAGTTCACTCAGCCGCGGCGACCGGGTGATCATCTCCTGTATCAAGTCATGCGGGCATTGCGGCAATTGCAGGAAGGGCCTTTTTTCCCACTGCCTCGGTGACGAAGGACAATCCGGAACCGGTTGGATCTTCGGCCACCTCATCGACGGCACTCAGGCCGAATTCGTCCGGGTTCCCTATGCCGAAAACTCCCTGCACAAATTGCCCGCGGGCGTCACCGACGATGAAGCCGTGATGCTCTCCGACATACTGCCCACGGCCTTCGAAATCGGAGTCCAAGCCGGACATGTGTCCCCGGGGGACGTCGTGGCCATCATTGGAGCCGGACCCATAGGCCTCGCGGCCATGGCAACAGCAGGACTCCACGGTGCAGCCACCATCGTGGCCATGGATCCGGACGAGGGCCGTCTCGCCAAGGCCCGCGACTTCGGTGCCACGCATACAGTCAATCCCACCAACCCCGCATGGATTGCCGATGTCCTTGCCCTCACTGATGGCGCCGGGGTGGACGTGGCCATGGAAGCCGTCGGAGTACCAGAGACCTTTGACATGGCCCTGCGCGTGGTCCGTCCCGGCGGGCACGTTGCCAACATCGGGGTTCATGGAAAACCCGTCCAACTGCCGCTCCAGGATCTGTGGATTCAAAACATCAACATCAGCATGGGCCTGGTCAACACCAACACCACCCCGATGCTTCTTCGCTTGGTGACCCACCATAAGCTCCCTGCGGATAAGTTCGCGACTCATCATTTCGAGCTGGGACAGATCATGGATGCCTACGACACGTTCTCGCGAGCGGCGGAGACAGGGGCCCTGAAGGTGGTTCTTAGCCGAAACCCCCATGACTGACCATCGGTCATGACGCAACGTCTGCTGCATTCGGCCGTGCACTATCCGTTGGTGTCGGCTACCGTGGGGGTGCTCGTCACCTTTGCGGTCCTGACAGTCACCGGACTCACGCCGGCAGCTCAATGGCTGGCGGGCATTTTCGCCCTCAGTGTTGCCCTCTACCGGGCCAGCACCATGGTCAAAGGGCTCCTGCATGGACGCTGGGGCATCGATCTTCTGGCCGTGATGGCCATTTGCTCAACTGTTGCGGTGGGGGAGTACCTGGCATCCCTGATCGTGGTGCTGATGCTGACAGGTGGCGAAGCGCTGGAACAATTTGCCCAAGGCCGCGCTACCAAGGAGCTCCGTGCACTCTTGGACCGCTCCCCGCGGAATGCGCACCGAGAACGGTTTGGCCTGCCTGTGGAAGACATCCTGGTGGATGCAGTGGTTCCCGGAGACGTGCTGCTGGTCAAACCATCAGAGCTGGTTCCGGTGGACGGAACCCTGCTGTCCGACGTCGGAATCTTTGACGAGTCCGCGCTGACAGGCGAGAGCCTGCCCGCTGAGCGAACCGAGGGCGACATGCTGCTCAGCGGCTCGCTTAATGGCGCTGATGCCGTGCGAATGACGGCCACAGCCACGGCGGTGGATTCCCAGTACAGCCAAATAGTTGCCTTGGTTCAGGGAGCTGCGGCCAGCCGGGCGCCGACGGTGCGGTTGGCTGACAGATATGCTGTGCCGTTCACTCTGGTCGCCTTGGTGTTGGCCGCTGTTGCCTGGTTTTTCAGCCAGGATCCGGGTCGGTTCGCTGAGGTGCTGGTAGTAGCCACCCCGTGCCCTCTGCTGATAGCAGCTCCCGTTGCGTTTCTCGCCGGGACAAGCCGGGCTGCACATGCGGGCATTATCATCAAGAACGCCGGGACGCTTGAGCAACTCAGCGGCGTCAAGACGGCCGTGTTCGACAAGACAGGGACCCTCACTCTAGGCAACCCGTCCTTGGCCGGAATCCGTGTGGCCCCCGAATCAAATCTGTCCGAAGCCACCCTGCTGCAGTTGGCCGCGTCCGCCGAGCAGTATTCCACCCACGTCCTGGCCGCCGCAGTCATGTGTGCCGCCCGTGCCAGCGGCTTGGTACTTATAGCGGCAACAAGCGCCAGTGAACATGCAACCAACGGAGTGACGGCAGACTGCGGAGGCCACCGTGTTGTGGTCGGAAAACCTGCCTACGTCGGTTCCTTGGTGAGCGGATTCGAGAAAGAGGCGCTGCCCACCGGGCATCTCGGGATTTACGTCGGCGTGGATCGCCGGTTTGCCGGAACTCTGATCATGAGTGATCCACTGCGGCCAAATGCCAGGGACACGCTGGCAGAACTTCGGAGGCTCGGGGTCGTGGAAACGATGCTCCTGACCGGAGACGCTGCAACGACAGCCCAACATATCGCCGTGGAGGCGGGCATCAGCAACGTCATGGCCGAATGCTTGCCTGCTGACAAAGTCACTGCCGTCGCCGCGCTTCCGCTCAGGCCCGTGATGATGGTGGGAGATGGTGTCAACGACGCCCCGGTACTGGCAGCGGCCGACGTCGGCATCGCCATGGGCGCCAAAGGCGCCACTGCGGCCAGCGAGTCGGCGGACGTGGTGGTCATGGTCGATGACCTGTCCAGAGCTGCGATGGCAGTTGGCATTGGGCAGCGCACTCTTCGCATCGCGCGTACCAGCATATGGACGGGGATAGTTCTGAGCCTCGGCCTGATGGTGATGGCCTCACTTGGGATGATTCCAGCCGTCGCCGGAGCGCTGCTCCAGGAACTGGTGGATCTGGCAACCATCCTTAACGCCCTCAGAGCCTTGAGCCCCGGACGGTCCGTGGCTTCCAGGAGTTCCAGGGCCGTCAGTACCGCTCAGGCTCATCACCGAGTTCGAAGTGGCGGCCGTGGACCCGGGTAGGAGTGATCTCCACGTATGTGTACTTGCGGGTGGGAATCCATGGCTTCAGGGGCAGTTTGTCCGCTTCATCGATCTCAGACTGTGACTCGATCACCCTGGCAGTCCCCTTAAGGACAACGCTCCAAGCTTCGGCGTCGACGATCTCCTCCACTTCGAAGGCGACTTTTTCGTTGACGGTCAGTTCAGCAAGCTTTGTCCCCGGATTAGTCCTTAGAAGCAGCCGCTGCTTGTGGGCTATGAAATTCAGTGGATAGATGTCCGGTTCACCCAGGACGCTGACAGCCAAACGACCATGCTGGGTACGCTCCAGGACCTTCCATGAGTCGGCTTCGGAGAGGACGGTTCCGGGTCTTTCGTCGGTTTCCATTGTCTATGTCTCCTTTGTGGGCGGTGGATGTGGGCGAATCGCCACGTCGCAGCTGGTTTCTGTGTTCCCGAGCCTATGGTCGGGTCTCAGCGGCCAATAGAGTCCAAGGTCCCGAGGACAAAGAGGCACGGGTGATTCACTCCCGCCCAAATGGCTCTGTTGGGGAGGGACTTTCTGCCCTGTTTGCGCGTAGCCGGAGGGCATAGGCTCGGCCCCATGGAGATTACATCGACGGGTCAGGACATTAAAGAGCTCAGTATCCACGACTGCTGGAAGTACCTTCAATCGGTGTCCATGGGCAGGATTGCCCTCATCAACGGAGAGGAACCTGAGATCTTTCCCGTGAACTACGTGCCGAATTACGGAACTGTTCTCTTCAGGACCGGACCGGGGACGAAGCACGACACTATCCGTGAAGGGGCCGTGATCGCGCTGGAAGCCGATGGCTTCAACCGATACGGAACCGTTGCGTGGAGCGTCATCCTCAAGGGGAAGCCGGAATTCGTGACGCAGCCGGAAGACATCCAGGAAGCGGTGGATGCTGGCCTGTCTCCGTGGGAGCCCGGCGCCAAGGACATCCTGGTGAGGGTCACGCCCACGGAGATCAGCGGACGCCGGTTTGTCATCAGCCCGCCGTCGAAGTGGTGGCCACCGTTGGATCCGACTGGCTCCGAGGCGCCCGACGGCGAAACCCAGGAACTCCTGCCCGGCGCCTCTGGCTAGGGTCGGGTCACACGGGGTGGGGCGCCGCAGTGCCAAGAGAGCCAACCGACCGCAGCCCGCCCCTCGGAAGGAAAGGAGAACATGCGCGTTCTCGTGCTGAACCCCGGTTCCTCATCGCTGAAGTATCAAATGCGTGAAACCACAGCTACCAACCCGGCTGCGGGCATTCTTGCCTCAGGACAGGTGAACTGGCCAGCGGAAGACCGCTTCATCCCCGGCAGTCTTCAGGCGGCTTTTGAAGAGATGGTCCAGAACATGAAGAGCCTCGGATCCGCGCGCCCGGAATCGATTGGACACCGCGTGGTCCATGGAGGCCGGCAATTCAGCGCCCCGATTCGCGTCACGGCGGACGTGATAGCAGCCATCGAAGGACTAAACCCGTTGGCCCCCCTCCACAACCCGGCCAGTGTTGCCTGCATGAACGCCGCCGGCAAACGGTGGCCCGGCCTCCCACAAGTGGCAGTCTTTGACACGGCGTTTCACCGCTCCATTCCGGATTTCGCGGCCCGCTATGCCATTCCGGAGGACGCATGCGAAGGCTATCCAGTCCGGCGCTACGGCTTCCATGGAATCTCTGTGGAAATGGCGTGCCGTGACACAGCAGGATTTCTCAGCGTGGCATCTGTGAACGCGATCGTGGCCCATGTTGGCAACGGGGCGTCCGTCACCGCTGTCAGGAAGGGGCTCAGCGTGGACACCTCCATGGGAATGACCCCAGTGGAAGGCCTGGTCATGGGGACTCGATCGGGAGACCTGGACCCTTCCATCGTGTTGTTGATGCAGCAGGCGGGCGCAACGGCGGAGGAAGTTGCTGACACACTCAACCACCGTTCGGGGCTGTTGGCTCTGGCCGGAACAGCAGACATGCGTGACATTGGCGCCGCTTCCCTCAAGGGCGAACCGGCTGCGATCCTCGCTTTGAACATCGCTGCCTACCGTCTTGCCAAGTACATCGCGGCCTACGCCATGGTGGTTGGCCGGCCGGACGCTTTGGTGTTCACCGGCGGCGTGGGCCAGAACTCTGCGTTGTTCCGGGACAAAGTGGTCGCCTGGTTGGGACCGCTGGGGATCGGGCTTGACGAGGAACTCAATGCGTCTCTCCAGGAAGGCATCCGCAAAATCAGTACCAGACGATCAACATTTCCTGTCTTGGCAGTGCCCTGCGACGAAGAACGCGCCATTGCAGAATCGACGGCGGCCTTGCTCGCCACCCCCACGGAAGGTTGACCGCGACATGAGTTTGAAGAGAAACACCACAGTTACTGAGCGAGAACCGGTGAAGGAGGACTTTGCCCTCATTCACCGGTATTGGTCCGCGGCCAACTACCTGACCGTGGCACAGATCTACCTGCAGGAGAACGCCCTGCTCAGAGAGCCGCTGCAAGCAGAGCACATCAAGCCCCGGCTGTTGGGACACTGGGGCACCAGTCCGGGCTTGTCGCTGATTTACGCACACCTCAACCGGCTCATCCGCCGCACAGGTTCGGAAGTCCTGTTCGTGGCCGGTCCCGGCCACGGTGGTCCCGCCGTCGTCGCCAATACCTACCTGGAAGGCAGCTACTCGGAGGTCTATCCGGACATAGGCAAAGACCTGGAGGGGCTTCGGAGACTCGTCCGGCAGTTTTCGACGCCGGGAGGCATCGCCAGCCATGTTGGTCCTGCTACGCCCGGATCCATTCACGAGGGCGGCGAACTGGGCTACTCCCTCATGCATGCCACCGGCGCAGCCATGGACAACCCGGATCTGATCGTTGCCTGCGTCGTGGGCGATGGGGAAGCCGAAACCGGTCCCCTGGAGGGCTCTTGGAAGGCGCCCTCGTTTCTGAACCCGCTCAGGGACGGTGTTGTGCTTCCAATACTCCACCTCAACGGGTACAAGATCTCCGGCCCCACCGTGCTGGGCCGCCGCTCAAACCTGGAGGTAGCATCACTGCTGGAGGCCCACGGCTGGGATCCCGTCATCGTCTCCGGCGACGACCCCGCCATCGTGCACCCAGCCCTCGCCTCGGCGCTGGACTCAGCCTACGCATCGATCCGGACCATCCAGTCCCGCGCCCGCGCAGAGGGAGTTACCGGTCCCGCACGATGGCCGGCGATCATCCTGCGCACCCCCAAAGGATGGACGGGACCCGCGATGGTGGACGGAAAACCCGTTGAGGGAACCCACCGTTCCCACCAGGTCCCTCTGGCCGGGGTCCGGGAAAACCCCGGCCACCTGAAGCAACTGGAAGAATGGATGCGTTCCTACCGCCCGGAAGAACTGTTCGACGGCGGTGGACGGCTTCTTGACGAACTCGCCCAACTCGCCCCGACAGGCGATCTTCGAATGGGTACGTTGCCGGCCAGCCGTGGTGCTGGAAGTCATGATTTGGTGATTCCCACGCTGGATCACTACGCCATCGAGGCCGTGCCCCGCGGTGCGGTGATGCAGGAGAGCACCAGACCGTTGGGGGAGATGCTTCGGGATATCTACATCGATACCGCCGAAGACCCAAGGTTCCGCCTCTTCTGCCCCGACGAAACCAACAGCAACAGGCTCGGGGCAGTCTTTGAAGCCACCGATCGCTGCCTTATGGAACCGGCCGCGAACCCGGTAACGGCGCTCGCAGACGATCACGTTTCCCCTGGCGGACGCGTGATGGAAGTCCTTTCAGAACACCTATGCCAGGGGTGGCTGGAAGGATATGTGCTGACCGGCCGGCACGGCTTGTTCGCGAGCTATGAGGCGTTTGCGATGGTGAGCGCATCCATGACCATCCAGCACGCCAAGTGGCTCCAGCACGCACGGTCACTGGAGTGGCGGAAACCCGTCCCGAGCCTGAATATCCTGCTGACCTCTACGTGCTGGCGTAACGATCACAACGGCTTCAGCCATCAAGGCCCCGGCCTCATCGATACGGTCCTGTCCCTCTCCAGCACGGTCATCCGTGTCTATTTTCCTCCTGACGCAAACACCTTGCTGGTCACCGCGGAACATATGTTCCGAAGCAAGGACTACGTAAATCTGGTGGTGATCGACAAGCAGGAGCATCCCCAGTACCTGACGCTTCAAGAGGCGCGGAAGCATGCTGCCGTGGGCGCATCCATCTGGGATTGGGCCGGCAACGAGGTGCCCGGAACCCGGGCCGGCGAGGGCCCGGATATTGTCCTCGCATGCGCCGGTGATGTTCCCACGCAGGAGACATTGGCGGCATCGTGGCTGTTGCGGAAGTACGTCCCAGACATGTCAGTCCGGGTGGTCAACGTCATGGACGCCATGGTCTTGCCACCGCCGGATGCGCACCCACATGGGCTGTCTGGTGAAAAATTTGAGGAACTTTTCACCGATGGCGTGGACGTCGTGATGGCTTGGCATGGCTACGCGAGGGCCCTTCATCAACTTCTGCACGGCCGCCCGCATCCCGAGCGGTTCCATGTCCGCGGCTACACCGAGCAAGGTACCACCACCACACCTTTCGACATGGTGGTCCTGAACAAGGTCAGCCGCTACCACCTGGTCATGGAAGCCCTGCGGCGGGCCCACGGGCGATACCCAGGAGAAGACCAACTGCTGGAGCATTGCGGGACGCAGTTGGAAGCCCACTCCCAGTACATCCGCGAGCACTTCGAGGATCTTCCCGAAATCAGGGAGTGGGTGTGGACTGAAGGTTGGAATCCCGGCCCTCCGGCGACGGCCGGTAAATGAACCCCCTCCAGCTTTCCACAGCGACGGCAGCCGGACTTGATACCGTACAGGTTTTGCACCAGCTGTCTTCCGCCCCGTCTGGCCTATCGGACCAGGAATCGGCGGCCCGGCTGGCTATGGTGGGTCCGAACGCGGTCCTGTCGCATAAAGCCAGTGCCTGGGGCGTACTGGGGCGTCAGCTCGCCAGTCCCATCCTGGTTTTGTTGTTCGTCACTGCGTCGGTGTCGTTGTTCTTGGGGGATGCGACCAACTCGATAGTGATCGGGGGCATCCTTCTTGTCAGTGTGGGGCTCGGATTCAGCAACGAATTCAGGGCCGAGCGCGCCTCGGAATCCCTTCACTCGCAAATAAGCCATCGTGCTCTGGTACTTCGCGAGGGCAGGACCCTGGCCGTGGACGTGACAAACGTGGTGCCCGGCGACGTCGTTCAATTGGGACTCGGGACGATTGTTCCCGCCGACTTGCGGTTGCTGGAAACAAACAGTTTGCTCTGTGATGAGAGCATTCTTACCGGGGAGTCGCTGCCCACGGAAAAAGACCCATCCCCGGTTCTCGATGGGGTGGCCCTTGGTGATCGGACATCGTGCGCGTTTATGGGCACGGTGGTTCATTCCGGTGGGGGAACCGGAGTGGTTGTGGCCACCGGAAGGGGCACGGAGTTCGGACGTATCGCTTCGGGAATGGGAGAACGCCAACCTCAGACCGAGTTCCAACTCGGTCTTCGACGATTCTCTTTCCTTTTGCTGCAAGTCGCCTTAGGTCTCACCACTTTGATCTTCATCATCAATGTCCTGCTTCAACGGCCGATCATTGAATCATTGCTCTTCTCCCTCGCCATCGCTGTGGGCATCACGCCTCAACTTCTTCCCGCCGTCGTCAGTACCAGCCTGGCCACCGGAACGCGCGTCCTGGCCAAGCAGAAAGTGCTCGTCAAACGTTTGGTTTGCATCGAAGATCTGGGCGACATGGACATCTTGGTCACGGACAAGACCGGCACCCTGACCGAAGGCAGGATCAGCTATACCGGAGCGCTGCCGGTAGGGCCCGAAACAACCCAGGACCAGGTGCTCACCCTGGGGCTGCTGGCCACAGAGGCGGACTACACCGCGGCCAAAGACTCCGTCGCCGGACAAAACCCGCTGGATGGGGCACTCTGGACCAGCCTTTCAGCGGCGCGGCTTGGCCCTGAGCAATTTACACGTTTGGATCTCATCAGTTTCGACCATGATCGGCGCCGTACCTCCGTGCTCGTCCGACACCCGGCACATGGTGAGCAGCTGATCACCAAAGGCGCCCCTGAAGACGTCCTTTCCCTGTGTCGGCCAACAACCCAAAGCGCATTGGAGACGTTGGATGAGCAGTTTGGAGCAGGATCGCGCGTTGTGGCGGTTGCATACCGTGACGTTCCTGGACTGCAAAAGATTAGAGACACAGACGAACGCGACTTCACCCTTGCTGGTTTTCTCATTTTCCTGGACCGCCCCAAGGCGAACGTTAAAGCTTCACTTGACCACCTTCAGTCATTGCAGATCACAGTGAAGATCGCCACCGGCGACAACGCCAAAGTGGCCGAGAAAGTCTGCGCTGAGATTGGAATCGTTTCCGGTGGCACCCTCAACGGGGCCGACATTGATGGGATGTCTGATGAGAACCTGGTCTCGGCAGCACGGACCGCTTCCATCTTTGCCCGGGTGTCCCCGGAACATAAGGCACGGATCATCACTGCGCTCCGCAAGAGTGGCGGCTCCGTAGGATTTCTGGGAGACGGGGTCAACGACGCCCTGGCCCTGCACAAAGCAGACATCGGCATTTCAGTGGATACGGCCACTGACGTCGCCAAGGACGCAGCCGATATTATCCTGCTCGATAAAGACCTGGGTGTCCTTGCAGCAGGTGTCGGGGAGGGGCGGCGGATCTTCGCGAATACCATCAAATACGTCCTCATGGGAACGTCCAGCAATTTCGGGAACATGTTCAGCGCAGCGACCGCCTCAGCGGTGTTGAACTTCCTGCCAATGCTGCCAAGCCAGATTCTGCTCAATAACCTGCTTTACGATGCCGGGCAATTGGCCATCCCCACCGACAGGGTCGATAAGGAACAACTCCGTGCTCCCACCCACTGGAATATCGCCTTTATTCGACGCTTCATGCTCCTCTTCGGGCCTATCAGCTCGATCTTTGACTTTGCGACCTTCACATTGATGCTCACGGTATTTACTGCCGTCCCTGGCGAGTTCCGGGCGGGATGGTTCATCGAATCAATCGCCACCCAGACCCTGATTATCTTCGCCATCCGCACCCGCAAAGTGCCTTTCTTCCGCAGCAGACCCTCGGCAGGGCTAACCGTTGCCTCGTTGGGGGTCGTCGCCGTGGGAGTCGCTTTGCCGCTGTCACCCCTCGGACCGTGGCTTGGCTTTGATCCATTGCCGGTGCCGTTCTTTCTTGCCCTCCTCAGCATGGTGATCATTTATCTGGTGATGGTCGAATTCGCCAAACATTGGTTCTTCTCCCGCTCCAAGCAAGAGTCACCCGCCATGAAAATCCCCCGACGCCGGTCGACCCACCACATCAGCCGCCGTGCATCGCGCTTCACCACAGCCGGGAAACTATCCGGCGCCCCAAAGAAGACCACTGATGATCTTCACCCCCGCCCCGCGAAGTTCCCTGAGTCACGGGATTTACCGGGGAGCAGAGAGTGGGGCTTTTAGTATCCTTTGGTGGGACAATGGGATAACGGACACATGTCACGGGGCCGTGTCCGGCCCCGGCACGTCCCGCTCACATTCAGGAGGGGATCCTGATGGGCCCCACCACTATTGTCGTCCTTGTCGTTGTTTTGGTGCTGTTGCTGATCGCCGCGAAATCGTCGATCCGGGTCGTACGTCAATACGAAAAAGGTGTGCTTTTCCGGCTTGGCAGAGTTCTTGGTGTCAGGGAGCCTGGTCTGCAGTTGATCATCCCGGTCATCGATCGGTTGCCGTTGGTGAGTTTGCGGATCGTGACCATGCCCATCCAGTCCCAAGGCATCATCACTCAGGACAACGTGAGCGTGGATGTCTCCGCCGTTGCCTACTATCGGGTGGTGGACGCTGTGAAGTCGGTGGTGGCCATCGAGAATGTGGCCTCCGCTATTGACCAGATTGCCCAGACAACCCTGAGGAAGGTCGTGGGTCGGCACACCCTGGACCAAACCCTGTCCGAAACCGAACGGATCAATATTGACATCCGTGAAATCCTCGATGTCCTCACCGTGGAGTGGGGCGTAGAGGTGACCCTGGTGGAACTCAAAGATATCCAGCTACCGGAAAGTATGAAACGTGCCATGGCCCGCCAGGCTGAAGCGGAACGGGAGAAGAGGGCCAAGATCATCGCAGCTGAAGGCGAAGCCATCGCCGCGACAGCGCTCGGCGAAGCCTCTGACACTATGATGGCCCACCCCTTGGCCCTACAGCTAAGGAATCTGCAGTCTCTGGTTGAAATCGGGGTCGATAAGAACACCACAGTGGTCTTTCCCGCCCCACTGATGAGCACCATCGGTGAACTTTCCGCGTTCTTGGCTCGAGAGAACCTGGCCGCAGCATCCTCCAACGGCAAGACTCCCATCAAAGCGGCATGAATTCCCCAATAGGCAGGCCCTCTGAACCGGGTGGAGGATAGTGAGCTTGGTTGAGCCGCGCTCGGGTTGCTCTGCCCGGCTGATGATGGGACCTTTGGGACCTGACGGCCCGGATCCCGCGCAGACGTCATGATTGACAAGGTTTTGTCACTTGTTCCAGGCCTCCCGTCGCGGGTGGGGCGCGTAGACTTGAGGGCGGCCATGACCAACCTGCTCAGGCAGGCCGGACGCATGCCAGCGCCTCCCACCCAGCCGACCCGGACCCGGGTCCCTGAACCAGCCACAGCCGTTCCACGTTCCGGCGGGTCCGACAGTGCACCTAATAGAACGTTGGCACAGCGCCATGACAACCATTCACGAATTCCCTGTTCGCGTCGAGACAGCACTGACACTGAGCGGCGTCCTCGCCTCTGCCTTGCCGCATGACCTGGGCACGGTCCAAGGCCCCGCCCGCTACACCGTCCCGGCAGTATTTTCCCGCCGCCCCCAACCCAGGGAGATCGACCTTCTTCACGCAGTCAATAGCAGCCACCGCTTCGCTGGGGCCGGCTTCGGCGAGGTTGAAATCAGCGTCTCGGACCGTCGACTCCTGATCAGCAACACCAACCTCGCGGAACTCAAGTCAGGTTTGGCCCATCTTGTGGGAGTGATCCTGGATGAGATTTCCGCTCAGGCCTGCCAAGAACGCGCAGACCGCGCGGAAGAGCTTGACGCTCTGGGACTGATTGAAGAACGGCGTCTGGAATCCATCCGACAAGCCGCGGCCGAAATCCACTTCGATTAACGCCGGAGATGCAGGTCATCGGCATTTTCGTGGTGCACCTTGCAACAAGGGCCCGTTGAGCCAACGTCGAGCCAGGGAGGTTTGGTGAAGGCAGCCTCGGGAACCTGCGCGGCGGTCATGGTCCTGTGAGTACATAAGAGGAGGCAGAGGAGTGTGCGCACCGCATTTATCCGGCGCTGGATGCTGGCTGTCACAGCGTGCGAGGCGGTTGGATTCATGATTCCAGCTGCGGTTGGCGGGTTCCTCGCCTTAGCGGCAGTGCAGGGATGGGGTGTCTATCCGGTGATGGTTGTCGCAGGTGCCTGCGAGGGAGCCTTGCTTGGACTTGGGCAATCGATTGGCTTCGGACCGTTGGTCGTGCCGCGGCCCGTGTGGGTTGCCGCTACCGCTGTGGGCGCTGCCGTGGCATGGGCGATTGGTATGTTGCCCAGTACGATTGCTGGTTTCGACCTGGGGAACCTTTGGATTACGCCAGAGGTTGTCGTCGGAGCGGTACTGCTATTGGTTTCGATTCCGACGCTGCAGTGGCTTGTTCTCCGGCGGGTGGTTCGGAAGAGTCTTCAATGGATCCCTATCAACGCTGGTGCGTGGGCTATCGGCATCCTGTGGACGTTGGCCCCGTCGCCGTTCATTGACGAAATGACTCCAGCGCCCGTGCTGTTCGCGAGCTATGCGTTGGCGGGAATTTTCATGGCTGTCACTGTAGCGGCATTGACAGGCCTTGCAGCCCAACGTATAGCCTTGGCCGCTAACGGACAGGGAGATGCTGGCAGTCACGCCCCCTCCGCCGCATGGTGAAGGCGCCCGCGGTCAGGACGGGACCAATGGCCCTAACGATGACGCGATGCTGCCGTTAGCGTCGATGACATGAACGCCGAATCACGCGCTGCCGTTGAACGCCTCCACCCGGGCGAGTGCTGGTATCTCCTGAACGGGACCACGGTGGGTCGGTTGGCTGTCCCGGTTGATGGGCATCCTGAGATTTTTCCTGTGAACTTCGTCCTTAGTGGTGCCAGTATTGTTTTCCGTAGCGACCTGGGCACCAAGTATCAGAGCGCGGTGACGGATCCGAGCGCTTTGGAAATCGATGGATACAGCTCCTCTACAGAGATGGCGTGGAGCGTCGTCGTGCGGGGCCAGTCGCAGTTGATCGTGGACTCCCAGGAAATGGCTGCGGCCGATGATTTGAACCTCGAGCCATGGCAGGCAGGAAGTAAGAGTTCCTATTTGCGGCTCATCCCGACTTCCGTCACAGGCCGCCGTTTCAAGACCTTGCGCCCGGATATCTGGCGCGGCACTGTACTGCGGACGGTCAGGGATCCCTCACCATCCGCCATCCCCGATCAGTGATGGGTCACCAAGTAACGAGGACCCAGTCGCCGGGGAGATAGGGCAGTTCCTCAGCCGATCCTTTACCGTGCATCCTCAGGAAACAGACCTTGGTCTGGCTCAGAAAACCCTCCCCGCGTTGGTTGAGACACTTCACAACCATTAGCCAGACACCAAACCTCGTAGCTGCGCCACCTGGCTGGTACGCGGACCCGGCAGGAACGATGAGGCTTCAATGGTGGGACGGTGCCGCATGGACGGGGCAATTCTCCGACTTGCCTGGGTTACCTGCGCTGCTGCTCATTCTGGGTCGAATTCGCCGCTGATAAGGATGATTCCGGCGCAGGGCCTCGTTCAGCTCCGTCGCACTGGGCGGATTCGCTCCCGCCCGGCCCACGGTGATTGCGGCCGCCGCAGTGGCCGCCTCACCCATCCTCCTCATGGCCTCCGGGCTAACGTTGTCCTCGTTGAGGTACCCCAGAATCAAGGCAGACATGAACGAATCACCGGCCCCGATGGTGTCAGCCACCGTCGTTTTCGTGGCCGGGATGTCCATGGTCGCGTCGGCGGAGGCAAGGTGGGAGCCACCGGCGCCCATCGTCACAACGGCAAGCTTTGCCCCAAGCCCAAGAACATACGCGGCTGTTTCCTGAAGGCTCTTTAGGGGGTAGAGCCATCGTGCGTCTTCGTCGCTGAGTTTCACCAGGTTCGTGGCGGGAACCACGTCTTCGAAGCTGGCCACCGCTTCAGAATGGCTTCCCAGCAGGGCCGGCCGGATGTTCGGATCGTAGGTGACGGTGCAGTGGTGATGCACCCGTTCGAGGATGGATTTGACGGTCCCGGCGCCCGGGGCGAGGAACGCCGCGATGGAACCGGTATGCAGGAGCTTGGGAAGGGACGCCAGCGCAGTGACGGGCATGTCCCAGGCGACGTCGAAGTCGTAATCGGCCGAACCATCCGCGGCAAGGGTGACCCTCGCCGTGGATGTCCGGGCCAGTGAACGGGACCCCGGCAAAACCGTAACGCCGGCGCTGCGTAGATGGGCTTCGATGGCGGTGCCGCGGTCGTCATCGCCGATAGCGGTCAGCAACCCGGTGGAGATGCCGAGGCGGCCCAGGCCGTAGGCCACATTGGCTGGAGATCCTCCGGCATGCTCTACCTGGCCGGACGGGCTGATGACCACGTCGATCAGGGACTCGCCTATGACGAGCACGTCAAGGGCAGATTCGGTCTCGCTGGTTGTTTCGGGTCCCATTCTTACCGGCTCCTACGGGGTTGCTTTGATCTCGTTGATGTGGAGGTTCCGGAACGTCGCCGTGCCTTCATTGGCGTACAGCCGGATCCCGTCGTCGCCTTCAAGGGGGAACACGCGGTGCGAGTGCACAACACGACCGTCGCCCAGGAACAGCTCGACGCTGGTGCTGTCCACCAGGAGCCGGAGCAAGAGGCGACCGGACTGAGGGTCTACCGGCGTCTGGGTTTCTCCGGCGGTGGGGTTGATCGTTGGCCGACGGTTGACATAGGCGAACGGGCCCCGCAGGAAGACCCCTGCGGCCACATGCCTGCCGCCGCCCGGGGCGCGGCAAACCTCCAATCCGATGTTGGCCGGCGGGGCAGCGGGATCCCACACCAGTTCGCAGGAAAGATCGTAGGCCCGCAAACGGAGGTCAAGGTCGCGCGTCCCTGTGACCGTCACATCACCCGGCTCGTGGGTGCGCTTGACGTGGTTGGCCAGGGCGGCGGTGGGAGCGGAGGCGAGGTAGTATCCGCCGGTTCCGCGTTTCAATCGCAGATCGCGCACGATCATGTCGTCGCCGTTGTATCCGTCTGTTGCCAGCGTGGGAGTGTTGTGGGGGTAGTCCCAGAAGTTCGCCCAGCCGATGGCGCGGCGAAGCGTCGGGTCCTCGGCTCCCGCAGCATTGTGGTGGGGGTACGTCACCGCCCCGTAGAAGTCGAAGCCGTAGTCGATCCATTCCGGCTCCGGCCGGTCGGACGTGAAGGTGCTGCCGTCGAAGGTACCTGTCCAGTACGCATAGGTGGCGGGCAACCCGCGGCCTTTGCCGTTGGCACTGGTGCCCAAGACCCAATGGGAGGTACCGTCGTCGGCGGTCATCTTGAAGATGTCCGGACATTCGAGCACACCCAGGTCGGCCCGGACGAACTCACCCACCCGCTGCCAGGACCGGAGGTCAGACGAGGCGTAGAAGCCAAGTTTCTGGCCCTCGGCGTTGATCATAAGCCACCGGTTCCGGTCCTGGTCCCGGATCACCTTGGGATCCCGGAAGTCTGCCGTACCGGGGTTGGGGAGCACCGGGGCAGTTCCTCCGGGCTTGAAAGTGGCGCCGCGGTCCGTGGAATACCAGAGATATTGTGCCTGACGGCCCCCGGGCGCCTGGGTGAGGATGGCGATGACCGCGCCGGCCCCGTAGCCGGCAGTGTTCCGGTCATCCACCACCAAGGAACCGGACCAGCAGTCCCCATTGCTGTTGCTGAACTTCGGAATGGCGACTCCACGGTCCCGGAACGTGACGTGGTCGGTGGTGGTGGCACGGCGCCAGGAGGTGCCGCCGCCGCCGCTGATGTAGTCGGCGTTGTAGAGGTAGTAGTAGTGATATTCCCCGTCGAGGTAGATGGGGCGCTGCGGATCGTTCTTCCAGTTGTCGGGCACGCTGAAGTGGTATTCGGGGCGCATGCGGGTCCGTCCTTTCGGGGATTGTCCGCTTGGGGCGTTGTCAGGTGAGGCCGGAGCGGCCAAAGCGGCGCCGGCGTCTGAAACGGCCAGAGGGGCGGCCAAGGCGACGGCGCCCGCACCGGTCAGGAGTGAACGACGGGATACAGAGGGTGAGTCCTTCATTGGTTCCCTTTTGTTGTGTGGCAGCACAGTGCCTGCCGGGTGGATGGTGGTGGGGCATATCTATGGAAAGAGGGGCCGCGGACCGTTGAAGACGTCCCGCATTGCCCAAGCGTCCATGGAGACCAAGCGGACCGTGCCCGTCGAGGCTGCCAGACTGACATGCTGGCCACCCAGAGTGGGATAAACGCGGGCCGTGAGGGGCTTGCCATTGGCGAAGATCTCGATCGCCGAGCGGTCAATGAGGACCCTTAGGTGAACACGCCCATCCGGCAGGGGGACCGGTCCGGTCTTCTCTTCGGCATCCGTTGACAGGTCCAGGCTGCTGCGGCTGCGGTCCAGCCTGAGGGTGCCGGGGGAGTCATCTTGTGCTCGGATGAGTTCAATGAGCGTGGTCTCGGTGCCGTCGGCAGTTCCCAGCACTCCGAGTTGCAGTGTCGAACCCGGGGCCAGTTGGAGGTCCAGTTCAAGGTCAAGCTGGTTGCCGCATACCCCCGTCACTGACGGTGTTCCGCCAGCCACCAGGACCCTCCCGCTGACGTTCACGTGCCTGGTGCGCAGATTCTCCAGTTCCGGAACCGGTGCGAAAGCCAGGGTTCCATCGTGGGCCGGTGTGGCGACGCGGGGGAGGCTCATGACCCCCGACCAACCGGCCTCCACCATGGCAGAATCGGACCGGCCTTCCTGCAGCCACCCGAACATGATCCGGCGTCCGGAGTCGTCAAGGAAGGATTGCGGGGCGTAAAAGAACCGTCCTCCGTAGTCCAGGCGATGGAGTTCCGCGGGGGTGTAACTATCCCCGGAGTAGCGTCCTGTCCAGTACAGCGGGTGGCGGGTGTCGCCGTCGTCCCATGCTGAGAAGACCAGCACATCCGGTGCGCCGCTGGCTGGGACGGAGCCCAAGGAAGCACCGTCGGCCCGGAAAAGGTCCACGCATTCCCACATGGTTCCGGTCCAGTCCGTGCCGGCGGGGTCCCCCTGGGATGCGTCGCCGATGAACAGCGGCCCCACATAGTTCCAGGACCGCAGGTCCCCGGATTCGTACAGGAAGGCCGTACCACCCCGGCCTCGGATACCGGAGCCCACCAGGTGACGCCAGGTGGTGCCCTCGCGCCAGACGCAGTGGTCCCGGTAGGCGGTGATGTCGACGCCGGCCGGAGGGGCTGCGATGACGGGATTGCCGGGATCTTTGGTCCAGACCAAGAGATCGGGGGAGCCCACCGCCACGCAAGGCAGTTCCCTTCCGTTGGATCGGCCCGAATAGACCACGGTGGGTACGCCGCCGTCGTTGACGACCACACCGGACCAGCAACCCTCTGCATCGGGACCTTCCGACGGGCTGAGAGCGACCGGCTGGTCCGTCCAGGTCACCAAGTCAGTGCTGGTGGCGTGGCCCCAATGGATGCTGTGATGGAAGGCGCCCTCAGGATTGTATTGGTAGAACAGGTGATAGGTGCCGTCCCAGTGGCTGACACCGTTGGGATCGTTGAGCCATCCGCCCGGTGACACAAAATGGAATCGCGGACGCAGGGGATCGGCCTCTGCGCGGGACACGAGCTCGTCGCGGGGAACGGTGGCAAGGGGATGGATCTGCTCAGTCATGCGGAGGCCTTGCTCTCTGTTGATTCGATCGCCTGCGGTTCGGTGGTCAAAGGCTCCGTAGCCAGGGCGTGGCCGCTGCTGCCGGGCTGGGGCCGGTACAGGTGGCAGCGCACCCAGTGACCGTTTTCGGCTTCGCCCACGTGGTGCCGGACAGGCCCGGACGCTGAACACTGCTGGTGCGGGTCGCCGTCGAAAGCGCAGTGCGTGGACGCCATCACCGCCTGGCGCAGTTCCGCCCGGCGGATCGGGTCATAGGAACCTGCCCGGGCCGGGTCCGGAACGGCGGAGACCAAAAGCTGTGTATACGGGTGCGCGGGGTTGGCCAAGAGATCCAGCGACTCGCCCTCTTCAACGATTTCGCCGGCAAACATCACGGCAATCCGGTCTGCCAGGTAGCGGGCCGAGGCGAGGTCGTGGGTGATGTAAAGCATGGAGATGCCCTGTTCGTCCCGGAGTTTGGCCATCAGGTTCAGGACTCCGATCCGAACGGAGACGTCCAGCATGGAGGTGGGTTCATCCGCCAGGATCACCTGGGGCTCCACGGCCAGTGCCCGGGCGATCGCGACGCGTTGGCGCTGACCTCCTGAGAGCTCATGCGGGTAGGAGTTAAGCATGTCGCTTTGCAGGCCAACGGTTGTCATCAGCTCTTCGAGCCGCCGCTGGATTGCTTCCTCGGACGCACCACCCTTGTGATGGATCGCCAAGGACCTCCGCAGGAAGTGCTCGATCCGGTGTGCGGGGTTGAGCGAACCGAAGGGGTCCTGGAAGACCATCTGCAGCTTGGAGCGATAGGAGCGCGAGGCCTGGAAGCGGTCCCGTTTGAGGACGTCTGTCCCGTCCAGCAGGATGGAACCTGTGCTTGGCTTTTCCAAGCGGGCCACGCACCGGGCCAGAGTGCTCTTCCCGGAACCGGATTCACCCACCAAGGCCACGATTTGGCCGCGGCCGATGCTCAGATCCACATTGTGAAGGGCACGGACGGATTGCCGGGAGAACAACCCGCCGATGGGGAAGCTTTTACCCAGGCCCCGGATTTCCAAGGCGGGACCCAGCCCGCCTGCGGAGGTGGTTGATGGTTGTGCTGCGAGGGTGCTCATGGGGTGGCTCCTTCCAAGGGCAAGGGGAGGTGGGTGGGATTGGCGGATGCCCCGGCATGCACAGGGGCCACCAGGTGACCCGGCGCCACTTCCGTGAGATCCGGGATGTCCAGGAACTTCACGCCCTCCGGCAAGCCGGTCAGGGGAACGCGGGGCCCGCTCAAGGGCGGGAAAGCACCCATCAAGGCCTTGGTGTAAGGGTGGCGGGGCTGCGAATAGACGTCCTGTGCCTTGGCCGTTTCCACGATCCTCCCTCCGTACATGACGGCCATACGGTGGGAGAGCTCCACCATGAGGGACATGTCATGGGTGATGAACAGGACGGAGAAGCCCAGTTCGCGTTGCAGTTCCTTGATTTGGGCCATGATTTCCTGCTGCACCACCACGTCCAGGGCGGTGGTGGGCTCGTCCAGGATCAGCAGCGAGGGCTTCAGTGCAACGGCCATGGCGATCACCGCCCGCTGCCGCATGCCCCCGGAAAGCTGGTGGGGGTAGGACTTCAGCCGCGCGGAATCGATCCTGACGATCTCCAGGAGCTCCCCGGCCCGCCGCAGTGATTCCCTGCGTGAGTACCCTGCATGCGTAGTAAAGATGTCCACGATCTGTTCGCCAATGGTCAACACCGGATTCAGTGAATTCATGGCCGACTGGAACACCATGGCAACGTCCTGCCAGCGGAACCGGCGCAGTTCCTCCGGGCTCATGGCCAGGACGTCCTTGCCGCCGAAGGAGATGCTGCCTCCGGCTATTTTGGCCGGGTCTTTCAGCAGGCGCATGATCGAGTTGGCGATGGTGGACTTCCCGCACCCGGATTCTCCGGCCAGGCCAAAGACTTCGCCGGTGCCGATGCTGAAGGAAACACGATCGACGGCGGTGGTGGAGCGGGTGTCGCCGATGTACTTGACTGTAAGGTTCTTGACTTCCAGGACCGGCTCATGGGAACCGAAGGAGACTTGGGAAACAGTCATTTGGCGGCGCTCCGTTCGTTGGTTTTTGGTGCCTTGATTTTCCGCAAACGGGGATTGGTGACTTCATCCACGGCGTAGTTGATCAGGGCCAGGGCGAAGGCCACCAGTGCGATGCAGACGCCGGAGGGAACAAAGACCCACCAACTGCCCGTGAGGAGTGCACCTTCGTTGCCGGCCCAGAAGAGGTTGTTGCCCCATGAGACCGTGCTGACGTCTCCCAAGCCCAGGAATTCCAGCCCCGCCTGCGCGCCGATG
The DNA here is from genome assembly GCF_016907545.1 of Paenarthrobacter ilicis. Classification (NCBI taxonomy): domain Bacteria; kingdom Bacillati; phylum Actinomycetota; class Actinomycetes; order Micrococcales; family Micrococcaceae; genus Paenarthrobacter; species Paenarthrobacter ilicis. Next base: position 1,898,480 of record NZ_JAFBCD010000001.1, read on the forward strand.
CCGTAGATGACACAGGCCAGCAGGGTCCCCATGACGATCGAGGCCATGTTGGGGAGGATCTCGCGGAACATGATCCGGCCAGCGCGCTCGCCGGAGACCACGGCTGCGGCTACGAAGTCCTTGGATCGGATGGACAGGGCCTGGGATCGCAGGACGCGGGCTGAACCGGCCCAGCCTGTGATGACAAGGACGAGGATGACCGTGCCCAGTCCAGGCGGAAGGAAGGCGGCCAGGATGACCAGCAGCGGCAGGCCGGGAAGGAGCAGGAAGATGTTCGTCAGCAGGGACAATGCCTCGTCGATGAACTTGCCGAAGTAGGCCGAGGCGAGCCCCACGAGGATGCCGATGAACGTGGACGCCAGGCCGACAGTGAGCCCGACGAACAAGGAACTCCGGGATCCGTGAACCGTCAGGGCAAGGACATCCTGGCCTTTGGCGGTTGTACCCAGCCAGTGTTCAGGAGACGGTTCCAAAGAGGACATCGCAGTGATTCTTGATGGATCGCCGGGGAACAGGATGGGTGCCAGCAGTGCGATGGCGATGAAAAGCACCATCACCGTCATTCCCACCAAGGCTTTTTTGTTGGTGACAAGGCCATGGACAAAGCTGCGGTTGGGTTTGCGCCGGGTTCCTCCGGGACGCTGGGCCTTTACCGGCCCGCCCGCAGGTGCAGCGGCGGTTTCTTCAATGAAAGTAGTCATGGTGGCCCCTAGTTGCTGCGCACGCGCGGGTCGAGGCGGACGTAAAGGATGTCCACCAGGAAGTTGGCCAGGAGAACCGCGGCGGTGATGGTCAGGAACAGTCCCTGCATCAACGGGTAATCCAGGCCTTGGACGGCGTTGAGGAGTTGGTAGCCAACCCCTGGGTAGGCGAACACCACTTCGGTGAGCAGGGCGCCACCGACCACGAAGCCCAGGCCCATACCAAAGCTGGTCACTGAGGGGAGCATGGCGTTGCGGGCGGCGTAGCGGAGCATGATGCGGCCTGGTCGCAGCCCTTTGGCTTCGGCCATGGTGATGTAGTCCTCGGAGTTGGTGGCGATCATGGTGTTCCTCATGCCCAGCATCCAGCCACCGATGGAGACCAGGACGATCGTCAACGCCGGCAGCACAAGGTGCGCTCCGACGTCGCCGATGAACTCCCAAGTGAAAGCCGGCTCCAGGCCGTCGGTGAACGCATGGCGGATGGGAAACCAGCCCAGGACGACGCCGAACAGGTACAGCGCCCCCATGGCGAGCCAAAAGTAGGGGAAGGAGCCGATGAACACCAGCAACGGTGGAAGCGCGGAGTCGATCGCCCCGCCCCTCCTCCACGCGGCAAGGATGCCCAAGAGGTTGCCAACCACGGCGGCAATGACAAGTGCTGTTCCGCCCAGGAGGAGGGTCCAGCCGATCTGCGACGAGATCACTTCGGTGACAGGGGTGGGGAACCGGGAGATGGAGACGCCCATCTGGCCAGTAAAGATGTTGTGCATGTAGTCGACGTATTGCGCCCACAAAGGGCGATCGTCCACCCCCAGAAGCTTGCGGAGCGCCTCGATCTGTTCGGGCTGCATTCTGTCCTGGGAGCGGGCAAACATGCGTGAGACGGGGTCGCCCGGCATGAAGCGCGGGAGCATAAAGTTCAGGGTGATCGATGCCCAGAAGGCGATCAGATAGAAACCCAGACGGCGCAGGATGAAGCGCACGGTTCCCTCCATTCGGGAAGTGGGGATAAGTGTGGGTGCAGCGCCCGGCGGGTGGTGCCCGCCGGGCGCGCAGTCAGAGGCGCGTTACTTGCGCGGTTCGAGCGTTGTCAGCACCAGGACCGTGGTGGGAGCGCGGACCGAAAGGGTGGCATACGCGTTGTCCTGGGTGGGCCAACCGGTGAAGCGGGTGTCGTTGAACGCGCCCCATTCCGGGCCGGAGAACAGCGGCACCAGCGGCGCGACGTCGTTGTACTCTTCCTGGAGCTTGTTGGCGAGGTCCTTCTGCCGGGACTCGTCAGCCTCGGCAGCGAACTCCGCCAGCAGGGCGTCTGCCTTGGGGTCACCGAAGCGGTGGTAGTTGTCGAACGTCTTGGTACCCACCGGTTTCACCGTGGCTGAGCCCATGGAGGTATTGAAGTACTTGTAAGGGCTGGGGTCGTTGGCGGACCAGACAATGCCGGAATCAAAATCGCCTGACTCGTATCCCGCAACCACGGCAGCCCAATCGGGGGAGTCCACCTTCGCGGTGACGCCCACGTCGGCCAGGTTCTGGGAGATCACGTTGGCCACAGAAAGCCAGTCCGATGACGTCGCCCCCACGGAGATCTTGAATTCGAAGGGCTTGCCGTCCTTGAGGGTCCGCTTACCGTCAGCGCCCTTGGTGTACCCGGCCTTGTCCAGGAGCTCATTGGCCTTCTGGACATCGTGGTTGGTCCACGTGCAGTTGTCCTTGATCGAGGCGTTCTTCCACTTCTCGTAATTGCCGGACAGGCCCGTGCAGTCGGCCGGTTGGGCGTAGCCGCTCATGCCGATCTTGGTGACCTGGTCCCGATCCACAGCCATGCTGAGCGCCTTGCGGACATCGACATCGTTGAAAGGTGCCTTGGCCGTGTTCAGCTGCCAATTGATCATGGACCCGGTGGCAGGGAACCAGTACTGGCGGTGCTCTTTGTCCTTGGAGACGAAGGTCTTCTCGATGTTGGGGATGTACTGGGGCGCCCAGTCAACATCGCCGTTGGCGGCGGCCAGGTTGGCGCCGTCGTTCCCGGCGAACGCGAGCATCTTGATGCCGGCGATCTTCTGCTTGTCCGGCTGCCAGTAGTTCGGATTCTTCTTGAGCACGAAGGACTGGGCCTGGAAGCTGTCCACCTCGGTGTACGGACCGGTGCCAACGGGCTTGGCGTTCGCATCCTTTTCCGGGTCAGGCAGTGCAGACCAGATGTGCTTGGGCAGAATGCTTAGCTGGCCCACATCATAGAGGGCGGGGGACCAGGGTTTGTTGAAAGTGAACGTGACCTTGTTGCCGTCGGCGGTCACGGTATCCAGGTACTCGTAGCCGCCCTTGAACTTCTTTTGGAGCTCGAAGGTGTACGCGACATCGTCCGCCACCAGTGGCTGCCCATCGGACCACTTCACTCCGTCACGCAGGGTGAAGGTGATCGACTTGCCGTCGTCCGCGGCTTTCCATTCGGTGGCGAGCCACGGAACCGTATCTCCCTTGGCCGGATTGAAGATCAGGAGCGACTCATAAATGGACTGTTGAACCATCGGGTTCACGGTTGGTGCGAAAGGATTGAAGTTCTGGACGAACGTTCCCATGTCTTCGCGGGGGATGGTGAGGAACGCGTTGGCGTTGGCAGCGGCGTCTGTGCCGCTGGTCTTGTTGACCGTTGCCGCGCAGCCGGTCAGCAGCATCGCGCCAACTGCCAGGCTGGCCGCTGTGACGCGGGCAGCCCTCAGGAATCGGGGTTGTGTCATGATGGTTATCTCTTTCCTATCTTCATCGTCCAAGGTGAAGGGGTGGGTAAGGGGTTTGCTCTTCGGGTAATGATTTAGCGGTCAGACCGAAGAGCGTTCTAGCAGCGGACAGTCGACCAATTGCTGGTCGGCAAGGATCGGCTGTCCTGCTGTTAGAGCGGCGAGTGTCTGGACTCCCAGGGCACCCATTTTTTCAAAGGGCAACGCAACCGTGGTCAGTTTGGGCCTGAGGTAGGCAGCAATCAGTTCCTGGTTGTCGAAGCCGATCACTGCGATGTCGGCAGGGATGGTCAGTCCCCGCTCCTTGATGGCGTCATAGGCGCCCATCGCCATGCGGTCGTTGAGGCAGAAGAGGGCTGTTGGCCGGCCCGCGCCTGCCGGATAGCGGTCAAGTATCCGGCATGCTGCCTCATAGCCACCGTCTGCGGTGGCATTTCCGGAAACCACCAGCTCAGGATCAAGTGTCAGCCCGGAGGCTTCCAGCGCGTCCCGTGCACCCTGCAACCGCCCGACGGCGGCGGGTATGTTCGGGTCCAGGTTGATGATTCCGATCCGGCGGTGGCCGGCCCGGAGCAAACGTTCGACGGCGATCCTGCCGCCTGCTCGCTCGTCCGGGACGATTGAAGGCAACTTCCCGTCAGCATCGAAGCAGTTGATGAGGACGGTTGGTACCTCGTTGGCGCTGGCCGGAACGTGGACCGCGCGGTGGAAGGTGGCCGCGTACAGGAGTCCTTCCACCCGTTGTTCCAGGAGTTTCTCCGTGGCGGCGTCCTCCAAACCTTTGTTCGGTCCTACAGCATCGGCCTGGTCGGAGGGCGCGATGAGCAGGAACTTACGGTCAAGCCATGCTTGGTCCTGGGCTCCTTTGATGATGTCGACGGCGAAGGGTGCAGTCACGATCTCGGTGACTATCCCATACCAGTCGCTTCGCTGGGATGCCAGGGCCCTGGCTCCGGCGTTGGGGCGGTAGCCCAGTTCCTGGACGGCGTGGTTGATGCGCGCCCTGGTCTCCTCGGAGATGCTCGCGTTTTCACGGTTGCTGAGGACAAAGGAAACCGCAGTGCGGGAAACGCCGGCGTGTTTGGCAACGTCATTCATGGTGACTCCCCGCTGCCGCACGGGTGCTGCAGCGGGGGAAGGAGTACTTTTCGCCATCGAATGCTCCGGGTCTTCTTCGACACTGGGCTAGCCAGAATAGGTGGGCTCTGAAAGAGTCCCGGTGCTTCGCCAACCTTGTGGGTAACGCGCGTTACCGGAACATGTGATTCAGGTTACGCGCGTTACTTGGGGAATGTCAACAGCCGGTTGCACTCCGACGCTATTGAGAGATGGACGGCCTGGGGGTGTTCAGGATCGCCGTCACCGAAGCCGGGCAAATACGTCGTCAATGAACAATGTTGCCCAGTAGCTTCCGCCGCCCATCATCATGAAACCGAGGACGCCCAGGGGCAGGCTGCCCAAGGGAAAGCTGGTCAGGAGAAGTCCCAGGCCCCAGAAGGCCACCACCACCCCACGGAGATAGATCCTCCTGCGGGCGCGCTTCAGGTCTTTGGTGCTCATGAGGACTGCGAATGCGGGATCGTCCGCCTCCAGTCCTGCGGCGATAGTGTCCAATGCCTGTTTATCGGAAGGTGAAAGTTCCATGGACGGCCTCCTGTTCACCCCTCCAGCGTCACGCTGCTGGAGGGGGAGCAACAGGGTCGAAAGTCACACCGGACAAAGCATGGCAGCGATGCTTAGCTCTTGAGCGTGCCGTCCAGCAGTGCCCGCAGCTCACGGAAGTGCCGTTCCGTGGCCTCGTGATGATAGGCCGAGGTGTCCGCCATGGTGTACCCGTGCGGTGCACCGCTATAGATCACATTGGTTGCGTTAAGACCCGCCTCTGCCAGGGCCGCGCCCAGGACCTCGACGGCCTTGGGATCCATGCTGGGGTCATGGTCCGCGTGACCAAAGACGAAGCGGGCCCGCGCTTTGCCGAGTTCGCGGTGCGGGCTGTCGGGTGCGTCGCCGGCCAGGCCACCGCCGTGGAAGCCGCCACAGGCCGCAACCTTGTGGGGAAATGACGTCGCGGTGCGCACAGCCAACCGGGCTCCCATGCAGTAACCCGTAGTTCCCATGGGTCCGGAGTCCACGCCGTCCAGCTCCGCCAGCGCGGAGACCCATGCCTGGATGTCCGGCAGGGCCTTGTCCGACGTCAGCCGGCCGACGCGCGGAAAGGCAGCTTTGCCGGCTGCTTCCCTGCCTTCCGGAGTGGACATATCAGCGGCCGGTGCAAGGCTGGAGATCGACCCTTCACGGTAGAAAACGTTGGGCACCAGGACCACATAGCCCCAGTCGGCGATTCTCTGGGCCATGTCCTCGATGCGGGGCCGGATGCCGAACGCATCCATGTAAAAAATGACTCCGGGCGATGTGCCCGCGCCGCTGGAGGGGCGGGCAACAAAGGCCTCCGCTGTGCCGTCCGCGGCAGGAATGGAGATGTACATTTACCAGCCTTATGCTTCAGGGTCTTTGTCCGGCACGCCGGTTCGATGTCCGGCCATGGCGGCGCGTACGTCGCCTTCTTCGTGGTGGTCGTTCTTCTTGGCAAACGGCAGCAGCTTGAGCAGTGGGTGGATGATCACCATGACCAGCAACCCCCATGCAGCACCCAGAACTGCCGAGCACAGCGTGTTTACCAGCCAGGCTAGGAAGCCGCCGGCTACCGGAATTGCCGCGAAAGGTGACTCCAAGGCGTGGACCAGGTCGTAGGGGCCATACCAGCCAAGGTCATGCGCGCCCTGCAGCATGATGTGTCCACCTACCCACAGCATGGCGATGGTTCCCACCAGGGTAATGACGGCCAAAACCTTGGGCATTCCCTTGACCAACAGGTGGCCGAAGCGCTTGGATCCGGCAGAATCCTTGGTGGTCAGGTGGAGGCCGATGTCGTCCATCTTGACGATCAGCCCAACCGCTCCGTACACCAGCACAGTGATGGCGATCGCCACCACCACCAGGATGAAAGCCCGGACCCACAGGGATTCGGTGGCTACTTCGTTCATGGCAATGACCATGATCTCGCAGGAAAGGATGAAGTCGGTGGTGATGGCACCCTTGGTGACCTTGGCCTCGGCCTCGGGGCCTCTTTGGACTGCAGGAGCCGTTCCGGCGGAGGAATGGCCGCGTAGTTTGTGCCACACCTTTTCTGCGCCCTCATAGCAGAGGTATGTGCCGCCCAACATCAGGATGAACGGGATGATGCCGGGAATGAAGGCGCTCACCAACAGGAGGGCAGGCAGGATGATGATCAGTTTGTTGCGCAGGGAACCCCAGAAGATCTTTTTGATCATGGGCAGTTCGCGGGAAGGGTCCGCGCCGGAGACGTACTGCGGGGTGACGGCGGCATCGTCAATGACGACGCCGGCAGCCTTCGCTCCCGCTTTTGCGGCGCCGGCGGCGATGTCGTCCACCGAAGCGGCAGCTATGCGGGCCAGTGCCGCGACATCGTCCAAGAGGGCAACCAGGCCGCCACTCATCGGGCACACTCCTGCTGCTGGAGGTTGTGGATGGGGGCGCTGGGTTTATGGCGGGAATGCGTGATCGGCATGATCGGAGTATACGGGGGCTGGCCGTTTCATGACGTGGGGCCGGTTGGGCAGCCAAGGGTTTTTTCGCAGCCGGTAGTCTTTGAAGATGAGTGACACCGCGCGGGAAACCATCACGTTCGAGGCCCGGTTTGCCACGGCATTTCCGGAACTGTCGGTCCCGTGGCAGGCTGCGGAAGCTCCTGAACCGCAGCTTCTGATGCTGAACCAGCCACTCGCCGTCGAGCTTGGTATTGATGTGGACTTCCTGGGCAGCCCGGAGGGCGTGCGGCTTTTGATTGGAGACCGCCTGCCGGAAGGTACGACGCCGGTGGCCCAGGCATATGCAGGGCACCAGTTTGGTTGGTACTCACCACGGCTGGGGGACGGAAGGGCGCTTCTGCTGGGTGAGGTCGCCGGCACCGATGGCGCGATCCGGGACATTCACCTCAAGGGCTCCGGCCGGACGCCCTTTGCCAGAAACGGTGATGGGCTTGCGGTTGTGGGACCAATGGTTCGCGAGTACATCATCAGCGAAGCCATGCATGCTTTGGCAATCCCCACCACCAGGTCCCTCGCGGTGGTGGGGACCGGGCGCCCTGTTCAGCGGGAGGTGATGCTCCCCGGCGCCGTTCTGACACGAGTGGCCGGCAGCCATCTTCGGGTGGGCAGTTTCCAATATGCCCGGGCCACCAATGACATGGACTTGCTCCGTCGCCTGGCCGATTTCGCAATTGACCGCCACCACCGGCCGGCGGCAGGAGACGGCAACCGCTACCTCGGACTCCTGAAGGGTGTCATCAGGGTCCAGGCCACGCTGGTGGCGCAGTGGATGCTGGTCGGTTTTGTGCACGGCGTCATGAACACGGACAACATGACCATCTCCGGCGAGACCATCGACTACGGTCCCTGCGCATTCATGGACGGCTTCGACCCGGCAGCGGTGTACAGCTCCATTGACGAAGCGGGGCGGTACGCCTACAGGAACCAGCCGCTGGTGGCGGAATGGAACCTGGCACGCTTCGCTGAAGCCCTGGCCCCCTTGCTCCACGATGACGAGGAGCAGGCGGTGTCCTTGGCGGTGGACGCACTGGGCGAGTTCCGGGTCCAGTACAGCGCCGCATGGTTTGACGGCATGAAAGCCAAGATCGGTCTGCGCGCGGACAGTGATCCTGGGGAGGCCTCGGCCCTGGTGGACGGTTTGGTTGACCTCATGCGGGAGTCGCGCGTCGATTACACCTCCTTCTTCCGCAGCCTGGCCAAAGCTGCGCGGGGCCACCTTGAGCCGGCCCGCGGAGCAGTTGTGGACCTGGCCGCATTTGACGAATGGCTCGTGCGATGGCGTGCCCTCGGTCCCGATGCCGACGCCATGGATTCGATCAACCCGGCCTACATCCCTAGAAACCATCTGGTGGAAGAGGCGTTGGAAGCGGCGACGGAGGGCGATATGGCGCCCACGGAACTCTTGCTGGACGTTTTGGCGAGCCCTTTCGAGGAACGGCCGGGATGGGAAAAGTACGCCACCCCCGCCCCGGAGGCCTTGGGCCCTTACCGGACCTTCTGCGGAACCTAGTGCAAGCGGGGCGTAGACCCCAATTCTTACCAAGGCGCCCTTGTGGCAACTTGTAAAAATGCCGGCAAATCACGCATAGTAAAGAAGAAAATTCACGCTGAAGAAGCCCGGCGATCCATCCTTCATCCGGAGGGTCGCTCACCGTGCCCACTGACGAGCAAGCCGACGACTTTCAGCGGCTTCACCACCTGATCACCAGCACTGACGATGTCAAGGGCTTCCTGGACGGCATGACCCGTTACGCTGCCACCACCATGAGCCGGGCCACCGGCGCCACGGTGGAGTGTGCAGTTACCCTCTGGCGGCGCAAGCGCGCCTTGACCGTTGCGGGCAGCAGCGATGAAGCCATCCTTCTTGACGGTGTTGAACAAAGCATAGGAGAAGGTCCAGCGCAGGCAGCCCTGTCCACTGAGGCGCCGATATTGCTTGCTGACGCCGGCGCCGACGACAGATGGCCCAAGTACGCCAAGGACCTCGTGGTGGCAGGGGTTCACAGCGCCTTGGGAGTTCCCTTGGTTTTGGGAAATGACGCCGCTGCGGCCCTCAATTTCTTTTCTCCCGCCAGGAACGCCTTTTCGAAGGTGGCTGTCCAAGAGGCCATGGTCTTTGCAGATATCGCCGCGCAGGCGCTCAGGCTCGCCCTGCGGATCGCGACGGCGGATTTGCTCGCCGAAGACCTCAAGGCAGCCATGGTCCGGAGGACCGTCATTGATTTGGCCTGCGGAGTCATCATGGCCCAAAGCAATTGTTCGCAGGAGGAGGCGTTCGATTTCCTGCTGAAAGCTTCCCAAAACCGCAACCAGAAATTGCATGGTGTTGCCGAGGACATCATTTCAGCCAAGACCGTGGGCGACACGAGTCCGCGGACGGTGTTCGACAACTAGGACAAAATCCTATTCGGGAGCTCCTGAGGCCTTCCTGATGATGGCCGCAAGGTCCCCGCGGAGCCCGTCCATGTCCACGGCCAGTCCCTCGAGGACCTGCCCCTCCAGATCCCGGCATTCCTGCAAAAGTTCCTTGCCCGCCGTCGTAATGTCTATCGCCTGGCTGCTCCGCTCCGGTTCCGACATCCTTCGGGTCACGCAACCCCTGAGCTCCAGCCTGAGCAGGGATGCGTTAATGAGCCGGGGTTGGAGCCTCAGTGCGGTGGCCAGATCATCCTGGCTCGCTGGGCCGCCGGCGTCCAACGCGTCCAAAACCGTCACAGCCTGCATTCCCAGCCCCAAAGCCCTGAGTCGTTCTGTCCAGTGCTGCTCCACCAGCCGGGCAGCGGCGGAGAGCAGGCGCGTATTGGGCCACCGTCCCACGTCAGGAGTGGTCATGGGAGCACCCGGGCTGGTTCGCAGGTGTGGCGTGGGTCTGTGAGTCTGGCGTCTGGTCGAAAGAATCTGCAAGCTCCTTCACGTCATCCATCCGGCTTCGGGCCTCCGATGCTTCCGGTAGCGGGTAACCGCCTCCTGCGGCGAGGCCATGAACCTATCTAATAAGCATACTGATGGATTCCAGAGTAGTCATCCCGTTCACCGATTGCCAAGTCATCACGTCGGGCAGGCGAGCCGTGAACTGTTTGACCGGCACCAACCTATGATGGGACGGAGCCGCTGCTCAGGAAGGGTCTGGTGTCCGTTGTGGGGGAGCAACACGAAAGCGATCGCGGGGCGAAAAATGCGAACCGTACGGAGTTATGGCGTGCTTTCGCCCTCCCCGTGGTTGTCGGCCTGGCGGTGCTGGGTGTTGCGGGAGTGAACTTCGCAGGCGGCCTGGCGCAGAAGCACAATGACAGCGAAGCAGCGGCCGCTTGTCAGGTCCTGCCCAGGGAGCGACTTGTTCCGGACACGGGCGCCCTGTTCGGCGTGAACCTGGATTGGCATTCCAAGTCCTTGGAAACATTTGCCGCCGATCTTGGCCATAAGCCCGCCGTGAGTGTTTCCTTCACCGGATTCCCCCTGACGTCCAAAGATGAAGAAGATCTTGGGCGGGCAGTGGAGCAGATCCGCGCAGATGGTCAGATGATGCTTTTGACTCTTGAGCCCACTGGAGGCCTGGAGGGTGTCACTGACGAGACCGCTGCTGCACTGGCAAGGGACCTGGCAGGCTACAACAGCCAGGGCGTGCCTGTGATTGTGCGGTTTGCCCATGAGATGAACGGCTCCTGGTACGCCTGGTCCCAGCAGCCGCAGAAATACGTCTCTGCATTTCAAACCATGGCCAAAGCCATCCATGCTATTGCTCCCGGTTCAGCCACCATGTGGGCCCCCAACTACGGTGGCGGATACCCTTTTGCCGGCGGACAGTATGAAGCCAAGCCCGGCACGATCGGTTTCTCCGCGTTGGACACCAACGGCGATGGCGTCCTGACCATGGCCGATGATCCCTATGCACCGTACTACCCGGGGGACGACGCCGTGGATTGGGTAGGCATGTCGCTCTACCACTGGGGCAACAGCTATCCGTGGGGCGAGAATGAGCGTCCGGAGCCCAACAAGTTCGCAGATCAGTTGACCGGTCACTACGCGGGCGCGAACGGGGACGATACCCTTCTGCCCGATTTCTATGGCGTTTATGGCGAACTTCATGGAAAGCCTGTGGCCGTGCCCGAGACTGCAGCGCTTTTTGCTCCGGGAGCTGTGAAGCCCACTCCGGGTGCTGAACAACCCGCCGAGCTGGAGATCAAGGAAGCCTGGTGGGAGCAGCTTTTTGACCCGTCCATCCCGCAGCGGTTTCCCCAGCTGAAAATGATCAACTGGTTTGAGTGGGACAAGAACGAAAGTGAAGTCAAGGGACGGGTGGATTGGACGGTGACCAATACACCGGCAGTTCGGGATGCCTTCACCGCAGCCCTTCCTGGCTGGTTCCGCTACGGACCGGAATCAGCCTGCACTCCCTAGCTCCTTGGCTGGTAGTGCTCGGCCAACTTCACCAGGCCCTCATCCAGCGATACTTCGGGCTTCCACGCCAGAAGCTCCTGTGTTTCGCGCTGGTCGAACCAATGTGCGGTGGAGAGTTGTTCGGCAAGGAATCTGGTCATCGGCGGTTCGTCGTTCCGGCCCGCCGTGATCCACAGCCGTTCCACCACGGATCCCACTGCCCTGGCGAGCTTGCCCGGAACGGACCAAGCCGGAGCCGGAACTCCTCCGGCTTCGCAGATCCCGGCCAGCAATTCGCCGATAGGCCTGGGTTCACCGTTGGTCACTACCACCGCCTTGCCGTGGATATGCTCCATCCGGACCAGGGCTGCGGCAATCGCCGAGGCCGCGTTGTCTATATAGGTGGTGTCGATCAGTGCGGCACCGGCATCCAGCAGCGGAAGGCGCCCCTGGGAGGCGCGGGCCATGACCCTTTCCACCAACTGTGTATCGCCCGGTCCCCACACGATGTGGGGACGCACGGCGGCCACTCGCAATTCAGGTGAATCCGCGGCCAAGGCCAAAACCTCGGCTTCTGCCTTGGTCCGGGAGTAATGACCATGCGCCTTCGATGGGTCTGCAGGTTCTGCCCCAAGCCCGATGATTGCCCGCCCGGAATTGGCCACCGAAGGAGAGGAAACAAACACCACGTCCCGCACGCCGGCTGAGCGTGCATGTGCCAGCAAACGACGGGTTCCCTGAACGTTTACTTTGTGGAACTCCGCCGCTTTTCCGGTGAAGGAAACCTTGGCAGCCAAGTGGATGATCGCTTCAACTCCGGCCACGGCATTCCGGACAGGCTGGTCCTCGCTGATGGAGCCACGAATATCGGTTGCTCCGTCCACTCCGGAGGAACGCCGTTGGAAGGTGGCCACCTCATGGCCGTGCTCCACAAACAGCCGGGCAACTTCCCGGCCCAGCATTCCGCTGGCGCCGGTAACAAGGACCTTCACGGCTTGCCCACGCGCCCGCCGGCCAATACCTTGGCTGCCCAACTTGACAGGCGGGTCCTGTCAATCTTCGCGTTGTGCCGGATGTCCGTCGGCTGGGCAGGCACCACCAGGACCGCAGCAACAGCTGCTCCCGCTCCTGCTGCGGCTTCCCGCACCTTATGGGCCAGGCCCGCAGGTGCGGGGCCCGCGGTGCGGGTTGCGGGGACGGTTTCGACGATCGCCACCGCGGCTTGCGTGCCGGCTGGTCCGACACCGGCCACCGCTGCCAGACCTACGCCTTCGACCCGTTCAATGGCCTGTTCCACCCCAACTGGTGTCAGTGCGCCATCCGGAGTGGTCACCACGTGCTGCATGCGGCCCTCAACCCAGAGTCTGCCCAGATCATCCAGATGCCCCACATCGCCGGTACGGTGCCAGCCTGTGGGGCCGCTCCCGGCTTGCTGGGTCAACCAGAGCCTGTCATAGGAGTCTTTGACGTGAGGCGCATTGACAAGGATTTCCCCAGAGACGCCTGCCGCGGTGACCAGGGCATTATCCGCCGCCGTGCCATCGTGGGCCAAGGGGGCGATGGCGATCTGCGCACCGTGCACCGCCATGCCAACGCACACGCCGTGACCAGCTCCACGGACGGCTCCGGCGGCAGCGTCTGCTTCTGCTTTGTGGATGTCTGCCAGGTTGATGTCGGTCACCGGCAAGGCTTCAGTCATGCCGTACGGGGTGTGAAGCCGGGCCAGGGGAAGCAGGTCCTGAACTTCCTCCAGCAGGGACGAGGAGATGGGCGCGCCCGCGGACAGAAGCATCTCCACTGTGCCCAAGGCGTTTGTGGAATCAGGACCAAGGGTGTCCCTGGTGGCCAGCACATTGCGGAGCGCAGCCGGCGAGGCAAACACCACGGTGGCTTCAATGGCGGCGGCGGCCTCGGCCAAGGCAGAGGCAGTCAACGTCCGCGGCGCGGTCACATCCATTGCGGGTGTCACCGAGACCGCTCCCAGTGCTGGCCCCAGAAGTGCGAAAGGTGCGAATCCGGCAACCAACCGCGCGCCCGGCCTGATGCCGAAGGTCTCGGCCAGCGTATCCCGCGTCGACGCCAACTGCCCGTGGGTGTAGAGAACACCCTTGGCCGGACCTGTGGATCCGGACGTAAACAGCACAGCAGCGGGCGCGGAAGGGTCCGTGTCATGTCCGGCAGTGGCACCCCGGCCGGCGCCGCGGCGGGACAATTCGGCCAGGGACGCCACTGCACCGAGCATTCGACGGCGGCTGGCCGGGAGATCCTTGACGCTGATCTTCCGGCCTGGCCAGCCAAGAAGGGAAGCTGCCATGAGTGCCTTATCGATTCCAATGATGAAATCCGGAGCAGCCCCTTTGACGGCGCGACTCAAACCTTTGGTTCCCAATCCGGCGTCGGCCACCACCACGACTGCTCCCACACGCAGGCAGGCGTACAGCGCAACGGTGAGATCCACGCCAGGCGGAACCATGAGGCTCACCCGGTTGCCGCGGACCACGCCCACATCCTGCAGACCTGCGGCGAGGTTGGCGATCTCGCTCTGCAGCTCTCTCCACGTCCGTGAACGGCCCAGGGTTCCGTCGTCCGCCATTTCTGCAACAGCAGTCTCAGGGCCCATGGGACCGGCAGCCTGCTGGTCGAGCAGATGCCAGAGGGGACGGAAGGGCACAGCATGATTGAGACGCTCGCCAGTTGCCGCCGCGGCCTTGGGGGACTCTCCGGAAAACGCGTTGATTCGCAGCCATTGGAAGATGGGTCCCGCGATGTCCCTGTCTTCGGCAACGAGGTGGCCTGCACCTTCAAAGCGGTGGACATCGGCGTGGGGGAGACGGCCTACCAGGTCTTTGAGATACCGGTCGGAGAAGATGGGATCCCGGGGGCCCCAGAGCATCAGCGCCGGCAGTTTCAGGCTGCGGATTCCTTCTGCCACTGCGTCCAAAGCAGGGAAGCTCGGATGGGTGGGGTCGGCGGGAATGTCAGCCACAAAGTTCCCTACTCCGCCGCGTTGCGAAGTGCGCAGATACGGTGCCATGTACGCTTCGCGGATCGTCGAAGGCAACGGCGGGTGAGCCAACGCGTGGGTTACCCGCAGGAAGGAATCTGTTGTGGTGGTACCCCATCGGTGGACGGCGGGGTGGAGTGCCAGCCGCAGGGCTGCGGGGATGCGGGAGTCCGCAGGTTGGTGGACGGCCGTGTTGGTGAGGATTGTGCCGGCAAGCTGGTCCTGGTGGGCCAAAGCCCACCCGAGGCTGATCACGCCTCCCCAATCGTGGCCCACGGTGATCACGGGCCCGTCAATATTAAGCGCACTGGTGAGGTCGCCAAGATCGTTGATCCGATCGGCCAAACGGCGGAAAGTACCTGTACGCTCGGAGAAACCCATGTCCAGCTGGTCCACGGCCACTACCCGCCACGGCTGGGACTCCTGCACTCCGGCGGCCAGCAGGCTGCGCCAAAGATAGGACCACGTAGGGTTTCCGTGGACGCACAGCAACGTTCCAACGGGTGTGAGGCCACGCTCGGCCAGTTCGGGACCATTGTCCAGGAAGTGCCAGCGGTGTACCGTTCCGGGAGCGTCAACGCCGGACGTGGAGGGGACATTGAGGGTCCGCGGCCAGCGCGGATCCACTCCGGGCCAGGGGCCGTTCACCATATGATTTCCAACATGCCGGCGTTGAGGCCGGAACCAACCCCCATGCAGAGCACCCTGTCACCGGCATTCAGGGACTGGGCCTCTTCGGCGAGGGTCATGGGCAGCGAAGCCGGGCCCACGTTGCCCCAGTGCGGGAACGTGATGGGTACCTTTTCCGGGTCAAGCCCCACGGCGCTGATGATGGCCTGGGTGTAGGCGTTGCTGACCTGATGGGTGACATACCTGTCCATGGCGCCCCAGTTCCATTCCGGCTGCGCCTCGTGCCAAGCATCCACCACCAGTTCCAGGCCGCCATCCAGCAACCCTTTGGTGTCCGTGGTCATGCCGTCAATGCCGCCAACACACAATTCGTGGTGTTCGGTTCCGGCCCTCATGACGCCGCCAACCAGGCGGTGCGCGCCGCTGTGCTCGTCGGCTGGTCCCAGGACGGCCGCTGCTGCTCCCGAGCCCAGTGTGAGCGTCGCAAACTCGCGGTTGAAATCTTCCCGTGTTGTTTCGGGGCGTTGGAGCCTGGCCAGAGTGGCTTCCTGGGTGACCTGGGCGTCCTCTCCGTTGACAATCACGGCGTATTTGATCTGCCCGGAGTCAATCATGTTGGCGGCCAGGATCAGGCCATTGACAAAGCCCAGGCAGGCGTTGGCCAAGTCAAAGTTCATGGCCGACGACGGCAGGCCAAGGTCGTGGTGGATCTTCACCGCAACAGACGGTTCAAGGTTCCTGCGGGTCACCGAGGTGTTGATCAGCAGACCCACCTCGGAAGGCTCGATGCCGGCGTCGGCCAGGGCTTTTGCGCCGGCCTCAACGGCGGCGTCGTCAAAGGACGTCCCTGCGGCCCACCAGCGGCGGTGTGTCACGCCTGCAACCCGCTCCAGGAGTCGGGGAGGGAACTTCAGCCGTTTAAGGGTTGAAGCCAACGTCCGGTCAAAGTCCGATGAGCTGACCACCCGCGGAGCCTCGACGCTACTAACCGACAGCAGAGCGGTGTTGCTGTGCCTGAAGGTTGCGTTCCCTGCCAATTCAAGCCCCTGTTCGTTTCTGTCCCACATGCATGCGGTGACTGTACCCCTTTAGCGCAGTTCCAAGCCCGGCTGCGCTGTGTGCGCTGGCGGGTTTGGCTTGCCTCTATGTTCCGCGGCATTCGCTGCGCGGAAAAATGGAGACCCTTAAGCATGACAGAAAAGTGGGAGTGCCCTGCACCGCGGCCAGGGTACCCAGAAAATCATCATCATGCTTACTATTGGGGATCGGCCCAAGAGCCCAACAACCACACCGGGAGCGGACATGGCACTGAGCAAGGGAACCAGGGTGGAATGGAACACCCCGCAAGGCAAAACCCACGGCAAGATCGTGGAAAAGAAGACCAGTGACTTTGAGCTCGAGGGAAACACCCACCGCGCCAGCGACGACGAGCCGCAGTATGTGGTGGAGTCGGAGAATACCGGCGCGCGGGCGGCACACAAGGCCTCGGCCTTGAAGGAAGCATCCGGCAAACCATCCGAAAAGAAGTAGCGTCATGGCCCGCCGCCACGACGTCCTGGTGATCGGGGGCGGCAATGCGGGCATTTCACTTGCCGCGCGCCTCAAACGCTACGGCGTCAAGGACATCGGCCTGATTGAGCCCAGGGACCAGCACTTCTACCAGCCCCTGTTCTCACATATTGCCGGTGGTCGAGCATCGGTCAAAGAAGCTGTCCGCAGTCAGCGTTCCGTCATCCCCCGGGGGATCCACTGGATCCAGGACACGGCCACTGATGTGGACGCACAGGCACGGACCGTAACTCTGGGTTCCGGCGAATCAGTGTCCTATGGAAACTTGGTGGTGTGTCCGGGGATCCAGTTCCAGTGGGAAGCTGTCCCCGGCCTGGCTGAGGCGGTTCATTCCCCCTACGGCACCTCGCACTACGAGTTTGAGCTCGCGCCCAAAACATGGTCCCTCCTGAGCAGCCTGGACGTCGGTACGGCGATCTTCACCATGCCGTCAGAGCCGGTCACATGCGCTGGAGCGAGCCAGAAACCCATGTATCTTGCGTGCGATCACTGGAAGCAAGCCGGAGTCCTGGACAGCATCCGGGTTGTCATGGTTCAGCCGTATCCGTCTGTGTTCGGTGTCCCGCACGTGGACCAGGAGCTGGAGAGGAAGATGGCGGAGTACGGCATCGAGCTTCGCACCAACAGCGAGTTGGTCTCGGTGGACGCATCCAACAGAACGGCCAGCATCCGGCACAACCCCACCGGCGAAGTGGAGAAACTGCAGTACGACGTCCTCAACGCTGTACCTCCACAAAGTGCTCCTGATTGGTTGAAGGGTACGGATCTGCCGGCGGCCGGAGATGACGGCGGCTTCGTGGAGGTGGACCCCGGGACATTGCGACACCCCCGTTATCCGGAAGTCTGGTCGTTGGGTGACGCGGCGGCAACAACCAATTCCAAGTCAGGAGGTGCCTTGCGGAAACAGGTCAAAGTCCTGGCGAAGAACCTGGTGGCAGCACAAAGAGGAGCCGCTCTTCCTGAGAGGTACAACGGCTATTCGGTATGCCCTTTCACTGTCTCCAGGGACACGGTGGTTTTTGCCGAATTCGATCAGGACTACAACCAGATGCCCAGCCTTCCCGGAGTGCCCACGTGGAAAGAGAGCAAGCTGTCATGGGTGGTGGACCGTGTGATGTTTCCCCAGGTCTATTGGCGCCTGATTCTCAAGGGACGGGCATGACGACGGCGGCACCCACCGCCGTTCAGTACTCGCCTTTGATGACGAAATAGGATCCGCGGATCACGCCGGCCAACCTGGATTTTTGCCGGGCGAACTTGAACGTGCCGGCCAGTTCCTCCGGGACCTCCATACCGTCGGAAAGCTTGAAGCCCACCGCCCTTTTGCCGCCGGCAGTGCTGTACATGACGTTGATGGAAAGCCCGGACTGATAGAAGACGTAGGACATGTCCAGGTCCTCAACCTGGAATGCAGTGGCTTCCAACGGCGGGGACTCGATCACGATGTTCCGCTCCTCGCGGAGGATTTGGCTGACCCGCCCAACTACCTCCGGGACCTCAGCTGCCGGACTTACTTCAAAAACATGCTGATACTTGTTGCGGAAATACCTGGCCTCATTGGCACGCAGCCCGGCCAGGGCCTCCGCCACGGGGGAGGACTCCAATCCTTCAGTGGAAACCTCGGAAAAATCAACAATGTGTGGCATGGGTGCTCCTGCGTCTGTGGGCCACGCCTATGGCAGCCCGGCCGTTGCTTGGATGGCTCCGCGTTATTGCCTGCCGGGCCATTCCCTTCCTGCCCAAGGATCATAGTCGGCCAGCAGGGGCTCTTGCCCGATGCGCAGCGCCTCGGGGACGTGCTGTAAGTTGACGCGCACCCGGTACCAGAGGGAACTCGATCCCCGCATGCCGTCAATAAGGATGTCGGCGGGGTGGAGCGCCTCCACGATCTCCCTGTGTTTGGACTTCCACTCCTCAACGGCGGCCAACGCTTCGGGTTTGGTTCTGGTGCGCGCCACCTCAATCAACGGCACGGTGGAGACCCGGCGTCCCGAACCGTCTCCGGTCCTGGGTGCTTTTTCCGCCGGTCCCAGCTCGGTTGCCAGGGCAAGCAAACCTTCCAGTGATCCTGCAGAATCGTCAATTCCGGAGTGGGGGTCGCCCATGTCCGCGAAACGCCCAGGCACGGTAAGCACCGTGAATTGCTCCGGACTGGCCGTGGCCAGTTCCTCCCAGTCCAGCGGAGTCGAGACGCGCGCGTCGGGCAGCGAACGCACGGAGTATGCCGAGGCTACTGTGCGGTCTTTGGCATTCTGGTTGAAGTCAACAAAGACGCTTTCCCCGCGTTCCTCTTTCCACCACCGGGCAGTCGCCAGGCCCGGCGCACGGTTTTCCACTTCCCGGGCCAGTGTTTCTGCGGCGAGGCGTACATCCTTGTAGGTCCACTCGGGGGAGATGCGGGTGAGGATGTGCAACCCCCTGGAACCACTGGTCTTGGGCCACCCTTTAAGGCCGACGTCGGCCAGAACGTCGCGTGCGATCCAGGCGGTGTCCACAATCTGTGACCACCCGACGCCGGGCATGGGGTCCAGGTCAACGCGCAGCTCATCGGGGTGGTCCAGGTCCTCCGCCCGCACCGGGTGCGGATTCAGGTCAAGGCAGCCCAGGTTGACCACCCAGGCCAGTCCTGCGGCATCGCGGATGACTGCCTCCTCGGCTGAGGTACCCGACGAGTAGTGGAGGGTGGCTGTGTCTATGAACTCCGGATGGTTCTCCGGCACACGCTTTTGGAAGAAGGGCTCCTGGTCGATGCCTTTGGGAAATCGTTTGAGGACCATGGGCCGTCCGGCTGCGCCTCTGAGAGCTCCCTCTGCAACCTCCAGGTAGTAGCGGACCAGATCCATCTTTGTGATGCCGGGTTCAGGAAAAACCACTTTGTCGGGGTTGGAAACACGCACCTCATGGCCGGCGATGTCCAGGATCTGCACCGGGGATTTTGACGGGCTCATGCGGCCACGCTAGCAATCAATGCGTGCCCCCACCAGAGTCCCGTAAAAAGTCGTTGCCGCCGTCAGTGAATTTGTCCTGAAATTACCGGCTGGCTTAAATATTTAAAGTGGGTATGGTGTTGTTATCAACGGTTTGGGAGGAGAAAAACATGTCTGCAAAATTGCGTGGAAACGCCAATGTAAAAAAGACGGGAAAAACGGTTCTGGAGAAGCGTGCGCAAAAGAGGGCCAAGGCGGAGAGTGCTGATGGCATCTTTTCAAAACCCCGGAAGAACCAGCGCTAGATCAGGTTGGAGCGTGGAGAAGGCCATGGGCAGGCGTTTTGCTGCACTCATTGTCCCTGCAGACTTGAATATTCCGGTGCGGGTTGAGGTGATGAATGCCGAATTGGAGAAATACCGGAAATTGGTGCAGGGACCCGTGGAATCGATGAACTGCTTCGGTTGGCATGTTTATCTGAATGATGAAGCGGATTACATTCCGTTGCCACCAAACGTCCGCGCCGAAGTGCTGATCCGTGAGGCGGGTATTGGCGTGGATACAGTCAAGGGAAACGCGGTGTTTTTGGGAGACGGGCCGGACGGCGGGGAAGCTGACGTTCCTGAGTACTTGCTTCGGCTGGCGCAGGACCTCCTTGGCTTGCAGTTGGCTGCGTAAAAACCCCCGGAGCCGGGCACCACCAGCTTGGACGGAGCCTGGCGGACTATATTTGGCCATGTCAGCCCACCACCACAACTGCGGGAGCCTGCACGCCATGGCCAAAGAACTTGCCACCCAACTCATTGAACAACTCCAGGCTGCCGGGGTGCAGCGTATCTACGGGATTGTGGGTGACAGCCTCAATCCACTGGTGGACGCCGTCCGGCAGACGGGGGGTTCGGCCAATGGCGGCATTGACTGGATCCATGTCCGTCACGAGGAAGCAGCTGCTTTTGCGGCCGCGGCTGAAGCGCAATTGACGGGTAAGCTCGCTGTGTGTGCAGGATCCTGTGGGCCGGGAAACCTGCACCTGATCAACGGGCTCTACGACGCCAACCGGACAGGCGCTCCGGTCCTGGCCATTGCCTCCCATATACCCAGCAAGCAGATTGGCAGTGGATTCTTCCAGGAGACGCATCCGGACCGGCTCTTCAACGAGTGTTCCGTGTACTCCGAGATGATCAGCACCACCGATCAGGCTCCCCGGGTCATGCACAGCGCCATTCAAAATTCTGTGGCACTCAGAGGGGTTGCTGTTGTAACACTTCCGGGAGATATCGCCGGGCTGGAAGCCACCGCAGCCACCCCGGCGCCCGCCGCGTTCCGCCCCGCGAGCCTGGTGCCGGACCCTGTCAGCGTTCAAGAACTGGCGCAGGCCATCAACGACGCTGGAAAGGTAGCCATCTTTGCCGGCGTGGGCGTCGAAGGTGCCCATGCCGAGCTGATGTCCTTGGCGGAACTGATCAACGCACCCATAGGCCACTCCTTGCGTGGCAAGGATTTTGTCCAGTACAACAATCCTTTTGACATTGGCATGACCGGCTTGCTGGGTTACGGTGCTGCGGCCGAGGGCATTGAAGACGCTGATCTCTTGATTCTCCTGGGCACCGATTTTCCTTACGACCAGTTCCTTCCGGACACCCGCACTGCGCAGGTGGACCGTGCCGCGCAGCGGCTTGGGCGCCGGACCGACGTCGACATTGCTGTCCACGGTGACGTGCTTCCCACCCTGAAGGCCCTGCTGCCGCTGGTTAAAGCGAAGAAAAGCCGGCGGTTCCTGGATCAAATGCTGAAAAAGCATGACCGTCTCATGAACAAGGCAGTGGGCGCCTACACCCGCAAGGTGGAGAAGAAGCAGCCCATACATCCCGAGTACGCGGCATCCTTGCTGGACCAGGTGGCCGCAGACGATGCGATCTTCACGGCTGATACGGGCATGTGCAATGTCTGGACAGCGCGCTACATCAATCCACTGGGGACGCGGAGGCTGATCGGTTCATTCCTTCACGGCTCAATGGCCAACGCCCTGCCGCACGCCATTGGTGCCCAACTGGCCTTCCCGGGGCGCCAAGTGATCTCGGTTTCGGGTGACGGCGGCCTGTCCATGCTCCTTGGGGAGCTGGTCACAGCGGCCGCCCACAAATTGCCCGTGAACGTCGTGGTTTTCAACAACTCCACGCTGGGAATGGTGAAGCTGGAGATGCTGGTTGACGGCCTGCCGGACTTCGGCGTGGATGTTCCGGATGCCAACTACGCCGGTGTGGCGAAGGCGCTTGGCTTCCATGCTGTCCGGGTGACGGATCCTGCCCTGGTTGAATCCGCTTACCGTGAGGCCTTCGCCCACCCGGGTCCCTCCTTGGTGGAACTCATCACCGATCCGAACGCGTTGTCCATCCCGCCCAAGATTTCCGGTTCCCAGGTCATCGGGTTCGCCACTGCGATGTCCAAGGTGGTCCTGAACCGTGGTGCCGGCGAGGCTGTCAGCATGGCGCGCAGCAACCTGCGGAATATCCCCCGGCGTTAGTCCTGGGTGAGGGCTGACGCCAGGTAGGGTGCAGTCCTGCTGTCCGTGGAGGAGGCGACGACGGCGGGCGGTCCGGCGGCAATGACCTTGCCGCCGGCGTCGCCGCCGCCGGGCCCCAGATCGATGACCCAGTCAGCTCCCGCCACCACATCCATCTGGTGCTCCACGATGACCACCGTGTTGCCGGCGTCCACCAGCTTGTGAAGCTGCGCCATCAGGCGCAGAACGTCAGCGGGATGCAGCCCGGTGGTGGGCTCGTCCAGCAGGTAGAGCGTGTTGCCGTGTTGGAGGCGCTGCAGTTCGGTAGCCAGCTTGATGCGTTGGGCTTCGCCCCCGGAGAGCTCCGTGGCGGGTTGCCCCAACCTGAGGTACCCCAGTCCGACGTCGTTCAGGGTCAGCAGGCTCCGGTGCACCCCGGGGAGGTCGGCGAAGAAGTCCAGTGCCTCCTGGACCGTCATGCCCAGGACGTCAGCGATTGTCTTGTCCCGATACTTAACCTCCAGGGTTTCCGGGTTGAATCGCGATCCATGGCATTCCGGGCACGGCCCGTAGCTGCCGGGCAGGAACAGCAGCTCCACTGCGACGAATCCCTCGCCCTGGCAGGTTTCGCAACGTCCGCCCGCCACGTTGAAGGAAAACCGGCCGGCACCGAATCCGCGCGTCTTGGCGTCCTCTGTTGCAGCAAATTCCTTCCGCACACCATCAAACAGGCCTGTGTAGGTGGCAAGGTTGGATCGCGGAGTACGCCCGATGGGCTTCTGGTCCACCGTGACCAAACGGTTCACATGGTCCTTGCCGGTGACGATGGCGGCACTGGCTTGCTTTTCCGGGGCATCGCGATCGCGGTTTCCGCCCTGTGATCCACGGAGCGCGGCTTCCACCGTCCCGCCCAGCACCCTCCCCACCAAAGTGGACTTGCCCGAACCGGAGACTCCCGTGACGGCTGTCAGCATACCCAGGGGAAAGCGTGCCTGGACATCCCGCAAATTGTGCTGGGTGATGTTCCGAAGTTCCAGCCACTCGTTCGCTTCCCGGGGAGGGTTCCCGGCACGACGTCCCTGGGGTGCTGCGACGCCGGATGTTTCGGCGTCAGGTGAAGCGGTGCCCGGGAAAAGGAAGGGCCGGGTCAACGAGCCCGGTATGTCAGTGAGGCCGTCGATCGGGCCGCTGTACAGAATTTGTCCGCCTCCGGCTCCGGCATCGGGACCCACATCCACCAGCCAATCCGCTGCCCGCACCACGTCCATGTTGTGCTCCACCACAAACACCGTGTTCCCGGATGCCTTCAACTGGTGAAGCACTTCAAGGAGTGATTCGGCGTCGGCCGGATGCAGGCCCGCTGATGGCTCATCCAGGACATAGATGACGCCGAACAGCCCCGAACGCAACTGAGTGGCGATCCTCAGCCTTTGCATCTCGCCCGGCGAGAGGGTGGGTGTCTGCCTGCCGAGGGCCAAATAGCCCAGCCCCAGGTCCGTGAGCACGGTGATCCGCTGAAGAAGATCGGTGGTGATCGCTACCGCTATCCCGTTGTGCTCGCCGGAGGTCCGGCTGCGTGAGGCTGTCTCGGCATCTTTGTGCCGGGTGGTCGGCCGGATGACGTCAGCCAGTTCACTCATGGGCAGGTGGTTCAGTTCGGCAATGGTACGGCCCGCGAATGTTACCGCCAGCGCCTCGGGGCGCAATCCGCTGCCATCGCATCGGGGGCAGCGTCCGGACTCCATGAAGCGCAGGGCGCGGTCCCGCATGGCCGCGCTCTTCGAGTCCGCCAAGGTATGCCGGACGTAGCTTCTGGCACTCCAGAACCTGCCCTTGTAGGGCTTGGCTACCCTGTCCCGCTGCGGCGTAACTTCCACCACGGGCTGCTCTTCGGTAAACAGGATCCAATCCCGCTGGTCCTTGGGCAGCTTCCGCCACGGAGTGTCAACGTCATAGCCCAAATGCGTGAGGATGTCGCGCAGGTTCTTGCCCTGCCATGCGCCAGGCCAGGCCGCTATGGCGCCGTCGCGGATGCTGAGATTTTGATCCGGAACCAGGGAAGCTTCGGTCACGGTGTGGGCGGTACCCAGGCCGTGGCATTCAGGGCACGCGCCGGCCGCTGTGTTGGGGGAGAAGGAGTCCGAGTCCAGCTGTGCAGAGCCTGCCGGATAGGTGCCGGCCCGGGAGTAAAGCATGCGCAGTGAGTTGGAGAGCGTGGTGACCGTGCCAACACTGGAGCGGGAGGAAGCGGTGCCCCGCCGCTGTTGGAGGGCGACGGCGGGCGGCAGGCCGGTGATCGACTCCACCTTTGGATTGTGGCCCTGTTGGATCAGCCGCCGCGCGTAAGGGGCCACAGATTCAAAGTAGCGGCGTTGGGCTTCGGCATAGATGGTGCCGAACGCCAGGGAGGACTTGCCTGAACCTGAGACTCCCGTGAAGGCCACGATGGCGTCCCGGGGGACGTCAACGTTGACGTTTTGCAGGTTGTTTTCTTGGGCGCCACGAACCCTGACAAACCCGTCCTCGGCCACAGGACCCTGCATGCCGGGTGTGTCGAAAGAGGGCGCATCATATGTAGTCAGGTTACTGTCCATTTAGTCGACTCTAGCTGCCGCCCGATCACTGCGCATGCGGGATCACTCGGCGGCAGGCCGTCGTCGTTGTTGTTTTGTCGCGGAACGCTGTTCTTTGGCCACTCTGTGGCGGCGGGCAGATCCCCGGGTGGGCTTTGATGGGCGGCGGACGGGCTCCGGGACCAGGGCCGTGAAGACCAGTGTCTTCAGCTTGGCCAGAGCCATTTCGCGGTTGCGCAATTGGGACCGTTCCTCCGAGGCCGTCACGCTGACGACTCCATTGACCAGGCGTTTTTCCAGGTGGGTGAGCAGGATTTGGCGCTGGGTGTCGGACACCGCAGTGGACCCGGCAATGTCCCACAGGAGTTCTGCCCGGGTGTCCGTGGTGTTCACATGCTGACCGCCCGGGCCGGACGAGCGGGAGAACCGCCAACCGAGTTCGGAGGCGGGGATGACCAGCGCCGGGGTCACCTGCAAGTCCATGGGTCCCAGTTTCTCATGCCCGGCGCTTGCCCAGGCGCACCTGCATCAGGCTGATGCGGGGGACTGGTGGACTTAGGATCAGGTTATGGCCAATGCGGTGGATGTTCTTGGCCCGGTCCTCGAAGTGATGACGTGGGTGGGGTTTGTTCCCGGCGTGCCCTTGCTGGTGAGTGCGTGGGTCATTTCCCGGCGCCGTTGCGTATGGGCTACTGCTGACGGAATCCGTTTTGCTGCTGGTGGATTCCTCGGGGTGCAGTGGCAGGATCAAGCCCACCAAGAGCAAAAAGTCCTGTTGGATATTCCCGCCCACCAGGACACTGTGGCGTCAGGGGCGGTGCTGGTCCACTACGATCTGTGCCATCCCTCCCAATGCTCCCTTGAGCCTCCCCGGCACGACAACACGGTCCTCATTCTGGGCTGGATATTGACGGGACTGGGCATCCTCAGCACCTTGGGTGGGTTTGTCCTGCTGCTGTTCCAGTAAGGCCCTTCGGTGCTGTTTGCTTGACTGTCTAGCAAATCAGTATCCTTACTAATATGGTGTTTGTGGGGATAAGCCCCGGACACGGTTTTGAGTCCAGCTACGACCAGAAGTGAGGCCCGCATGACTGAAGAGCACGCCATCAGCAAAGTCACTGACATCATCAACGATTCCAAGATCGGGATGCTGACCACCCTCAATGAGGACGGGGCGTTGGTCAGCCGTCCGCTGGCAGTCCAGGAAGTCCAGGAAGACGGCGACATGTGGTTCTTCACCGGCCTGGGGACCTCGCAGGTAGCCCACGTGCGCAAGGACCCCCGCGTCAACGTCTCCTTCGGCAAGAACACCGAGTGGGTCTCCGTGGCCGGAACGGCCGAGATTGTCACGGACCGCCAGAAGATCCACGACATGTGGAACCAGGTGGTGGAAGCGTGGTACCCGGACGGCCCCGACACTCCCGAAGTCTGCCTGCTGCGCGTCGACTCGGACTCGGCAGAATACTGGACCAGCCCGGGAGGCACCGCTGCAACGGTTCTCCAGTGGGTCAAGTCCAAGGTCACCAACTCGCGCTTCAGCGTGGGCGAAAGCGGCACCGTGGACCTGTGATCCATCATGGTTGACGCCGAGCGGTTCCGGCTTCTTCTGGAAGGCGAGCGGGAACGCAAACTGGCGTTACTGAAAGCGCTGCGAGGGGACATCGCCTCGGTCAGCTTAGCCCGCCAGGACTCCAATGTTGATGACGAGCACGACCCCGAGGGCAGCACCATCGCGTTCGAGCTGTCCCAGGCGTCTGCCCTCATGGGCCAAAGCCAAGCGGGCCTGGAACACATCGAGGCGGCGTTGGCCAGGATCGCGGACGGAACCTTTGGGCAGTGCGCGGTGTGCGGCGTGGAGATTCCGGAAGGCAGGATGGAGGCCAGGCCCTGGACTCCCTTTTGCGTCAATCACGCATCAGGGCGGCGTTGGCAGTAACTGAAAAAGTTGGTTCAGCAGGACATCCCCGGTGACACCGGAACGAATTCGATGCCCTGCTGGACCTTCTTTTGTGGACCACGGTCATAGCCCTTGGCATCAAGATGATTCGCGGCACGGAAATCCGCCAGGGCTTGGTCGTAGATCTCGTTGAGCCGCTTGCCACTAAAGACCTCCTCCGCGCCATCGGCAAAAACCACTGACACCTCGGTGGTGGCGGGAAAATGCCGTTTCATGCGGATATAGCCTTGGGCGTCCTGGTGCAGGGAGATCATGCGGAACCGTGCTTTCACTGGTAGGTACCACCAGTGTTCCTTACGTGCGTATGTATCAGGACAACGCGCTGCTGTGCCCCGCCAAGAGTTGGGGCGCGAAGAACCCGGCAAGTTCGTCTGTCGCAGACAGCGGCAGCACGTTGGCCACATACTGATCGGGCCGGACCACCACCACGGCGCCGTCACGGCTGAGCCCCCGTGCTTCGAAAATATCGTTGGCAGGGTCGGTACCAAAGACCTTCTCAAGGTACGTGAGTTTGAACGGTCCAACCGTGGGTTTGAACACCGCAGGTACCGCATTGATATCAATGGCCGTGTGGTCCTGCTGGTAAATCACCTTTACGTCGAACCATGCGTCCTGGTCCAGGCCCGACGGCGTCGCGGCCAACGGTGATTGGGGCGAGTCCGCGAGCCACTCGGCAAAATCCGCCACCCGGCCCGGGGCGCCTGCCTGCGCAGTGTCCGCAAAGACATAGATCCGCCACCGGCCATCGGCCTTTGCGTGGTGGCCAAGGTGCATGGGGTTGGTGTCGCATACGCGCAGCACGGGAGCCGATTTGAAGCGTTTACCAACAGGGAAACCCGTGGCAAGCTCTTGATGGTGCGCTTCTGCAACCAGCATGGAGGGTGCGTACTGTGTCATGAAACCTGCCGGGAACTCCGCAGTGCTGGTGTAGAAGGTTTCCAGTTCCGCCGGGTCTTCGAATTCTTCGGGCTTCTTTGCCATCAGCGTGGACCATTGCTTGTCGAAGTCGATGAGGTTCCTGGCCACCACTTGGCGTTCGGCGGAATAGGTGTCCAAAAGGCTCTCCGGACTGCGGCCTTCCAGCACGTGCCCCAGTTTCCACCCGATATTGAAGCCGTCCTGCATGGAAACATTCATACCCTGGCCGGCCTTGGCACTGTGCGTGTGGCAGGCATCGCCGGTAATGAACACCCGCGGCGCACGCTGGCCGTGTTCCTCCGGAAGAACGTCGTCGAACCGGTCTGTCAGCCTGTGGCCTACCTCGTAAACGCTGTGCCACGCCACATTGCGGACGTCCAGGGTGTAGGGATGGATGATGTCGTTGGCCTTCTGGATGATCTGCTCAATGGTGGTGTTCCGGACCGCGCCCTTGTCCGCGGGGTTGACCTCACCAAGATCCACGTACATCCGGAACAGGTGTCCGCCCTCACGCGGGATCAGAAGAATGCTGCCGCCGCTGCCGGACTGGATGGCGCACTTGGTGCGGATGTCCGGGAAGTCGGTCACAGCCAGTACATCCATGACACCCCAGGCGTGGTTGGCCTGGTCGCCGGCCAGATGACAGCCGATGGCCTGGCGGACCTTGCTGCGGGCCCCATCAGCACCCACCACATATTTGGCGTGGATGGTCTTCTCCGTGCCCTCCTCCGGTCCGGAGGTGTGGGCGAGGGTCACCTTGACCGGATACTCGTTGTCGGCTGTGACCTCCAAACCAACGAATTCATAGCCGTAGTCCGGCGTCATCCGGGTGGGGGAGTTGGCCATGAATTCAGCGAAGTAGTCCAGCACCCGGGCCTGGTTGACAATCAAGTGCGGGAATTCGCTGATTCCGGCGGGATCGTCCACCGCGCGGGCGGCCCGGACAATCCGTGAGTGGTCTGCAGGGTCCGGCTTCCAGAACGACATCTCGGTGATGCGGTACGCCTCGGCGATGATGCGTTCGGCGAAGCCAAAAGCCTGGAAAGTTTCCACACTCCGCGCTTGGATGCCGTCGGCCTGGCCGATGGCAAGCCTGCCTGGACGACGTTCAATGATCCGGGTGGTGACGCCCGGGAACTGGGACAGTTGGGCGGCAGCCAGCATGCCGGCCGGACCGCTCCCAACAATCAGGACATCCATGTGGTCGGGGAGTTCTTCCGGCCGGTCGAGTCCCACACCTGCTGCGGGTTCGACCCTCGGGTCACCGGATACGTAGCCGTGGTGGTGAAACTGCACGGGGGTCCTCACTTCTTTGTGGGCTGCTGGGCCAGATATGTTCGATAATAGAACAGTACGTTCTAATATCGCTCACATAAGCGTAAGGCAGCTCACAGACGTCTTCAAGTGCCTGCCACATCCGGCGTACATATGGTCCCGAAGTGGTGCGGAATTCCGGCAGCTCGTGTCAGGATCAGTTATGCCGCGACTGATGCTCCTTGACACTGCCTCCCTGTACTTCCGTGCCTTCTACGGAGTGCCCGACACCATCCGCCGGCCCGACGGTACTCCGGTCAACGCTGTCCGTGGGTTGTTGGACATGATCGCCCGGCTCACCACGGACTATGAGGCCACGCATCTTGTTGCTTGCTGGGATAACGATTGGCGGCCGCAATGGAGGGTGGACCTGATTCCCAGCTACAAAGCCCACCGCGTGGCCGAAGCGGTGCCTGACGGTCCGGATGTGGAAGTGGTTCCAGATCCCCTGGGGGCCCAGATTCCCATGATCCGCCGCGTCCTGGAACTGGCCGGGATTGCTGTGGTGGGTGTTGATGGCTACGAGGCCGATGACGTCATTGGAACCTATGCGAGTCAATCAACCATGCCCACGGACATCGTCACCGGGGACCGTGATCTGTTCCAGTTGGTGGATGATGAGCGGAGCGTTCGGGTGATCTACACGGCCAGGGGCATGAAGAACCTCGATGTCCTGACCGAGGTGGAGATCGTGGGCAAATACCGGGTCTTGCCCCAGCAGTACGCCGATTTCGCGACACTGCGGGGCGACGCATCCGACGGTCTTCCCGGCGTCGCAGGGATAGGCGAGAAGACCGCAGCATCCCTGCTCGCTGCGCACGGTTCGCTGGAGGGTTTGCTCGAAGCGGCAGAGGAGTCCGACGGCGGTTTGTCGGGGCCGGTGCGGGCCAAACTTTCGGCTGCGGAGGACTACCTCAAAGTGGCGCCTGCAGTAGTCAAGGTGGCGCGTGGGCTGGAGGTGCCTGGCCTTGACGAAGCCGGCGCAGCGCTGATTCCCGTGGCTGGCGACGCCCGGGCAGAACTGGAGCGGTTGGCCACCGAATGGAACCTTGGGGGATCGGTGAAGCGCCTCCTGGAAGCGTTCGATCGCTTGGCGTAAGCACTCAAGATCCCACATTCACAGCCGAATGACAGGTTGGCAACAGCATGCACAGGGGTACCCGGCTCATCGTGGAAGCAAGGACGGCGCCGATGGCCGTCCCTCAGGAACGGGTCCGATGGCGGCCCATTGAGGAGAGGTACATGTCGAAAACCAAGAGAATCACATTGGGCGTTGCTGCTGGAGCGTTGGCCTTGGGAGCAGGGATGGGAGTGACCAGCATGGCGACGGCGGCCACTACCCCGTCGCCAAGCGCTACGTCCTCCGCTGATGCAAGCGCTGCTCCTTCGGACGCCGCCGGCAAGCCCGGTGTCCACGGCCACGGGCCGGGTCGTGACGGCGGCAAAATGGCCACCGAGCTGGCAACCAAACTGGGAGTGGACGAAGCTAAAGTTACGGATGCCCTGAAGGCGTTCCGCGAGGCCAACAAGCCCACTACACCGCCGGCTGAAGGCACTGAAGGAACCAAGCCGGACCGTGCCACGCAGGAAGCCGCCCTGGCCAAGTCCCTGGCAACAGCCTTGGGCGTGGACGAAGCCAAGGTCACCACGGCCTTGGATGAGATCCGTGCCGAGGGCCAGGCCCAGCGTTCTGCTGCTTTGAAGACACGGCTGGACAAGGCTGTCACCGACGGCAAGCTCACCCAGGCCGAGGCAGACGCCGTGACTAAGGCTGTTGATGCCGGCGTCATAGGCGGCGGCGGCCGCTGATCACTGCCGGCGTTGGGGCGGACGCCGGTGCTGAAGGGATCCTCCGGATGCGTCCGGGGGATCCCTTTCTGTCTCCGTTCGGGTTCTGGCCCCCGCGTCCTAAAGTGTTGGCAACTGGTAAGCCGGCTCGGGCCGGTGCACGCCACGTGGCCGGTATCCCAAAGCCTCGGAGTGGCCCAGGACGTCTGCCAGGTACCAGATGATGGCCAACCACATTTCCGTTCCCTGAAGACCTGGGGTGAATCCGTTCCCGCTCTCGGGTGCTGCACTGAAAGCCATGCCCTCACACGGGCGCCACCACGTCAGGGCCTGCACCAGCTGCTCTTTCGCCCACGCTTGGATTTCCGCCCCACGGTGGGCGGTTTGCTTGCCTGCCAGCCACAGTGGATGGATAACGTCCAGGACGTTGCATGCGTTCTGCCTGCCGGGCCCGAAGTAGCGTTGATCAGCGGCATGCAGCAGGACCGTATCCACGAGCCTCTCAGCATGGGGCACAGGCAGGCCGAACTGCGCGAAGGTCCCGCGGGCCAACCGGTAATAGCCGTTGACCACCTTCAGGCGCGTGTCCAGGCCGGGTGTTCCCCATGTGCCTGATGAGGCGCTGACGTGGGTGGTCAGCCAGCCGAACAGGGATTGCAAGGCAGTCGATGGGGCTGACGGTTTGCGGGCAAGATTCCAGTATGCAGCGGTGCCCCAGGCGTCCACCCATGCGCCGGCTTCCCAGGGTTCCTTCACCCAGGGAAGGGCATCCAGTGAGGTGAGCAGGGATTCGGGAGATGTTTCTGTCACGGCGTGGATGTCGTGCTCGAATCCGCTGCCCAAAAGGTCCAGGGCATAGCCCACGGAAAGGACGTGGTACGTGGCGTCGCCGCTGCCGAAGCGCGGGGTTTCAGGGCTGGCCTGGAAGCCCGGCACAAGGCCGCTGACGGGGTCCTGCAATGACCTCAGCCGTGAAGTGTGCTGTACCGGACCCAGCTGGGGTGGAGCGGTTCCCAGGAGGAGATCGGCCACCTCTATGGCATCGCACTGCGCCCGGACGGTGGGTTCGCGGCCCGGTTGATCTGCATACCAGCCTCCGTCGCCGGAGTTCCAAGTGCGTGCCAGTACCGCCGTGGCATCTGCGCGGGCCAGGGCGGCGAACGCGGCAAGGGAAGCCCGCAGGCCGCCGTCGTCTACCTTTCGGGTGCCGGTTGAATCCCTCCGGTCCCGGAGGCGTCGCGCAGGATTCCCGCCCACAACCGACCACTCGGGGACGTCTTTGGTGACCACCGCTCCTGCGGCGAGGACAGCATGGGAACCTACCCTGACGCCGTCCAGGACAACAACATTGGAACCTATCCACACATCGTCACCGATGATGATGCCTTTGCTGGTCAGGGGCTGCTTGAAGACGGGTTCGTCGGGATCCATGGAGTGGTTGAATCCAAGGATGGAGGTATGCGCGCCAATCCGCACGCCGTTTCCCATGCTGACGGCTCCACGGACCACGGTAAAGGCGTTGACGGAGCAATCGCTGCCGATGCTGATGCGTCCGGTGACATATGCGTGTGCGGCAATGTAACTGTTGGTGCCGATGGTCAGTGAATCGGTGTCGATGTTGGCGGTGCGCGCGAGGAACGCCCCTTTCCCAATGCTGCTCCCTTCCGTGCCGGACAGCTCTTCCTGGTACTCACGCTGGGCGGCTTGGGCAGCGTCCGGGGCGGAGTTCCAAAACGTCCAAGGGGAGTAGTCGTAGCTGAGAGCTTGCTGGGAATTCACGCGGGTTGTCTCCACACATCGGGTACGGTGGCACTCTCCGAGGAAAGCGCTTCCCACTAGTAAACAGAACGGTCTCAGGTCAGTCAACGCGTGTTCGCAAGCGGTCGCGATCGAACACTTTAAGGGGGTACTGCCATAACCCCTCACGGCAGGAACTCCTTTGGCCGGCCAAAAGAGAGTTAGATGGGAACATCCACGAATGTTCACAACGCAGGAGAAACATGCCTACCGCTTCCGCATACGCATCACCATCAGCTACCGGCGACCTTGCCCTGACCACCATTGAACGCCGTGAGGTTGGACCCAACGATGTCCTGATCGACATCAAGTTTGCAGGCATCTGCCACTCGGATATCCATACCGTCCGCGGCGATTGGGGACCCCAGCAGTACCCGCTGGTTCCGGGCCACGAAATTGCAGGAATCGTGTCCGAGGTTGGCCCCGAGGTGACCAAGCACAAGGTCGGCGACCGCGTGGGCGTCGGCTGCATGGTCAACTCCTGCAAGGAGTGCAAGAACTGCCTCGCCGGCGAGGAGCAGTACTGCCTCAACGGCAGCGTAGGAACCTACGGTGCCGTTGACCGCGACGGCACCATCACCCAGGGTGGCTACTCCACCAACGTGGTAGTGAATGAAGAGTTCGTCGTCACCATCCCCGACGGCCTGGAACTGGACGTAGCTGCACCCCTGTTGTGCGCCGGCATCACCACGTTCTCCCCGCTCCACCACTGGGGTGCAGGCCCCGGTAAAAAGGTTGCCATTGTTGGCTTGGGCGGACTTGGCCACATGGCAGTCAAGATTGCCCACGCCATGGGTGCCGAGGTTACCGTTCTTTCGCAGTCGCTGAAGAAGATGGAAGACGGCCTCAAGTTGGGTGCCGATCACTACTACGCCACCAGCGATCCCACCACTTTCGAGAAGCTCGCCGGCACGTTTGACCTGATCATCAACACCGTCAGCGCGTCCATTGACATCACTGCCCACCTCCAGCTCCTGGCTCTCGACGGGACCCTCGTCAACGTCGGCGCGCCGGCTGAGCCGTTGCCGGTCAGGGCAGGTGCCCTCATCGGAGGCCGCAGGTCCTTCGCTGGTTCCGCAATCGGCGGCATTCCCGAAACCCAGGAAATGTTGAACTTCTGCGCCGAACACGGCTTCGGTGCAGAGATCGAGGTCATCCCGGCCAGCAAGATCAACGAAGCCTACGAGCGCGTCCTTGCGTCCGACGTCCGCTACCGTTTCGTCATTGATACCGCCACTATTGGCTAAAGTTTGACCAAGCGGCGCTGCAGCAGCGCCATCGCAGCAGGCCACGTTCCGCACCTTGGAGCGTGGCCTTCTGCGTGTCCGGCAGCAGGGACAATGGTGTGGTGACTTTCAGACTGGAAACCGTGGGTGAGGGGCTGGCTTTCGCGGAATCCCTGGCGGAGCTGGCCCACGTCCTCAAAGAACAGGGCGACGGCGGCAGGGCAGTCGTGCAGGCCCCTCCGGGAACGGGGAAGACCACGCTGGTTCCCCCATTACTGGCCAATCTTGCTGAATCGCGGACGTCCGGCACGGGCCGCGTTGTGGTCACCCAGCCACGCCGCGTCGCCGTCCGTTCGGCCGCCGCGCGGCTTGCAGCGCTCGACGGCAGCCGCCTGGGGGAGAAGGTTGGCTACACGGTCCGGGGTGAAAGCAGAACGTCGCGGAATACCACGGTGGAGTTCGTTACCCCTGGAATTCTGCTTCGCCGCTTGCTGGCCGATCCGGACCTGGTGGGCGTCAATGCCGTGGTGTTGGACGAAGTCCACGAGCGTGGACTGGAGTCCGACCTTCTGCTGGGCATGCTGGCCGACGTCTGCGCCTTGCGCGGGGACCTCATGCTCGTTGCGATGTCGGCAACCCTGGATGCGCAACGTTTCGCGGAACTGTTGTCCCGCGAGGGAACCGGCGACGACGGCGGCCCGGCGCCCGTCGTCGACTGCCCCTCAGCGCTGCATCCCCTGACTGTCCGCTGGGCGCCCGCCAAGGAGGCTCGGCTGGACGGGCGTGGCGTGACGCGCACTTTCCTTGAACATGTGGCCGTCACGACCGCGAGCGTTTACCAGGAGGCGTTGGCCGGCCGCCCCGGCATGGATGCCTTGGTTTTCCTCCCGGGCGCCCGGGAGGTGGACGACGTCGCGGGGCGGTTGCGCTCACGTCTTGGGGACGGCGTGGAGGTGCTGGAGCTTCATGGCCAGGTGGGCCCTGCGGCCCAGGACCGTGCTGTTTCCGGCCGTGAATCCGGTGGTCGTCCCCGAATTATTGTTTCCACCTCTTTGGCGGAGTCGTCACTGACTGTGCCCGGAGTGGGGTTGGTGATCGATGGAGGACTTTCCAGGGAACCGCGCCGGGATGCCGGCCGGGGGATGTCCGGACTGGTGACTGTGTCCTGTTCGCGTGCCTCCGCTGACCAGCGCGCGGGCCGCGCGGCGCGGCAGGGGCCCGGTACGGTGGTCCGTTGCTATGACGCACAGGCGTTTGCAGCCGCGCCCGCCCATCAGACACCGGAAATCGCTGTTGCGGACCTGACAGGTGCCGCGCTGCTGTTGGCATGTTGGGGTGCGCCGGGAGGAATCAACCTCAAGCTTCCCGATGCCCCGCCGCAGGCTGCCATGTCCGATGCCATGGAGTTGCTCCACGAACTCGGTGCGGTCACGATGTCCGGGGCGGCCACCCCGCTGGGTAAGACGCTGGCCAGGGTGCCGGCAGATCCGCGGTTGGCGCGGGCTCTCCTGGAGGGCTCCGCCGTGGCCGGGCCTCGGGCCACCGCGGAAGCCGTCGCGGTGGTGGCCGGTGACCAGCGGGCGCCGGGCGCGGACTTTGCCCGTCTGCTGTCCTCCTTGCGCGCGGGGTCCGATCCCGGTTCCCGCCGTTTCAAGGACGAAGTGAAGCGGTTTGAGTCGCTGGCGCTCCGGGAGGCACCCGTCGTCGGGCCTTCCGCGTCCCCTGGGGAAGTCACAGCCCAGGATGCGCCGGGTTTCGTCATCGCGCTGGCCTTCCCTGATCGGGTGGCCCGGAGGGTTCCCGGTGAGGGGTCCACCACGTATCTCCTGTCCTCGGGTACCCGGGCCGGGCTGCCGGCGGGCAGCCCGTTGCTGGGGGAGGAGTGGCTGGCCGTTGCAGAGGTTTCGCGCGCCCAAGGGCGTGATGCGGCGGGAACAGGAGCCGTCATTCGTTTGGCTGCCCGGTTCTCGCATGAGCTTGCCGCGGTGGCCGCGGCGGGCCTGCTGACGGAGCATGTTGAAGCCGCTTTTGACAAGGGCCGTGTGACGGCCCGCCTGGTACGGAAACTGGGCGCCATCGTTTTGTCGTCGACGCCGGTTCCCCCGTCCGCGGAGGCAGGTCGCCGGGCGGTGGCTTCGGCTGTGAAGAAGTCCGGGTTGGCGATGATCGGCTGGCCGGAGGCTGCTGATGTTCTCCGGCGTCGGTTGGCATTGCTTCACCGCGAACTTGGCGCGCCCTGGCCTGACGTCCGCGAGCCCGCGCTGCTGGCCATGGTGCAGGAGTGGTTGGGTCCTGAACTCGAGTCCATTGCCACCGGCACCGCTGTACGTTCCATCAACCTCACGGAACCTCTCCGGCGACTCCTGCCCTGGCCGGCGGCCTCAGGCTTGGATGACCTGGTCCCGGAGCGGCTGCAAGTGCCCAGCGGTTCACGGGTACGGATCGCATACCCGGAACCCGATGACGATGGCGGCCGGCCGCTAGTGGCAGTGAAGCTGCAGGAGTGCTTCGGTTGGGAGCGGACGCCGCGGCTTGTGGAAGGCCGGGTTCCGGTGCTGTTTCATCTGTTGTCACCAGCAGGGCGGCCCCTGGCTGTTACTGATGATTTGGCGTCGTTCTGGTCCGGACCCTATGCCCAGGTCCGGGCAGAGATGCGTGGGCGCTACCCCAGGCACCCCTGGCCCGAAGATCCTTGGACGGCACCGGCCACAGCCAAAACGAAGAAGCGGATGTAGCCGGTACGGTCAGGCGGGGACGTCCATGTGTGTTTGCGCCGTGTATTGGATGAGTCCGTCCACGAACGTAGCCACTACGGCACTTGCGGCGAATTCATCCGGGGCTGTTGCCAGCGGGTCGAGTTCAAACGCCGTGAAGTCCGCCCGCTTCCCTGGAGTGATGGACCCCGAGACGTCCCAGAGGCCGGCCGCCTTGGCAGCGTGGGACGTGTAGCCTTCCAGGGCCTGCAGGGCGGTGAGTGCCTGGGAGGGTGTGATTGGGTCCTGCTCAGGGTGCCCGGACCTTCGACGGAGTTGGGCGTCGGCAATGATGGGCAGGGGCTGGTACGGGGCGATCGGCCAGTCTGAACCGATGCCAAGTGTTACCCCGGCGTCCCTGAGGTCGCGGCACCGCCACGCCCTGTCGGCGCGCTCCTTGCCGAGCCGCAGCGACCAGTTGTCGCTGTGATCTGCCAGGGCGTAGTGCGTGCAGTGCGTCGGCTGCATGCTGGCCACTATTCCGGAGCCCTTGAAGCGTGAAACCAGGTGGTCTGGCACTGTTTCCAAGTGTTCAATCCTGTGGACAGTCCGGGCCAGCACATCCGCGGGTATGGCGTCCACGCCGGGCCTCTTGAGGGACTCCAGGGCTGTCAGGACGTAGTCGACTCCGCCGTCCCCGATGGCGTGGGTTGCTGTGGGAATTCCGTGCGCCGCAAAGTATTGGACGGCGGAGGTGTATTCCTCCGGCCGCGGCCAGAAGGGGGCGGTGGACTGTCCATAGGCATCGGGCTCGTGGAGCCAGGCTGTGCCATTGTCGATTGTTCCGTCCACAAAGAGCTTGATGGCTTCAATGGACCACCGCCGGCCGCCGGTCCCCACGGAGCGGGCCAGCTCCCGCCACGTTTCCCGGGTACCTCCCGGCATGCACCACGGTGCCGCACGAAGACGCAACGGCAGGTCGCCGTCGTCCTCCAAAGCGCGGAAGAGCGCCGCTGATTCTTCACTGTGGTCCATGATGTGGGCACCGGTCAGGCCGGACCGGGCGAAGTCCTTGAGGAGGTTTCCCAGCCTGAGTTTCCGGTCCTCGAAGGACTCCTGCGGCATGTGGCGTTGCACCAGTTCCATGGCGGCAGCCTCCAGGAGAAGGCCTGTGGGGGTACCGTCGGGGTCGCAGACAATCTCCGAGGCCTGGCTGAACTCCTGGGGTCCCCGAATGCCGGCCATGTCCAGCGCCTTGCTGTTGGCCAAGGCTGAGTGGCCGTCGAACAGGCGGATCAGGGCGGGTTTGGTTCCGCTGACGTCATCCAGCACGCTCCTGTGCAGCTGCCTGCTGCCAAAAGCGTTGGGGTTCAGCCCCCAGCCACGCAACCATCCGTCGTCGTGCTTTGCCTGTGAACCCAGCAGCAGGGTGCGGACTTCCTCCACGGTTGCCGCTGCCGAGAGGTCGACGCCGGTGGTCATGTCCAGCCCGAAAACCGGGTGGATGTGGCAATCGACCAATCCGGGGGTCAACGTGGCGGAGCCAAGGTCCATCACGGTGGTGCCTGGGGTTTCCCAGGACAATGCCTGTTGACGGCTCCCGACGGCGGTAATCAGCCCGTTGCTCACAGCCACCGCTTGGATCGGCAAGGACGGGTCCTGCGAATTCCCGTCCAGCGTGTGGATGGTATCGGCGAGGACAATGAGGTCAGGAGTCATGGGTTACGAAACTTTAGGCCCACGTGATCCCGGGCATAATACTTCACGCGAAACTTCTGGCTAGAGTCGTAATAACAACGCGAACGGAGAAACACCCCATGGCACGCCCGCTGGTACCACTCATATCCCTTGATGCGCTGGTTACGGCTGCCTTGGAGTTGGTGGACGAAGCCGGGGACTTCAGCCTCCCCAAACTGGCTAAGAAGATCGGGGTCAGCCAGTCCTCCATCTATAACCACGTCTCGGGCCGTGACGCGATCATCGAACTGATGCGGGGCCGGATCATTTCCGAAAGCCCCTTCGTCCTCTCTGGGGACATGGACTGGGAGGCGTCGCTGCGGGCCATAGTGCGCAGCTACCGGGACGCCTTCGCACGGCACCCCCGACTTGCCCCTTTACTGGTTCTCCAAACCGTGGAGCACCACGACGTGTTGTCGCTCTACGAGAATCTGGCGCTTGTACTGGACAAGGCGGGCTTCAAAGGCCGCGATGTCATGTCCGCGATCTCCACCATTGACAGTTTCGCCCTGGGCTTTGCCTTGGATCTTGCAGCGCCGGAGGTTGTCTGGGCGCCTCCAGCCAAGGGTTATCCAGCGCTCACGCAGGCCTTGACGTTTGCTGGTTCGTCAGATGAACGCGGCGAAGCGGCGTTCGAATTCGGACTGGAAATTCTGATGGCCGGACTCCGGGCCACCCTTCAACGGACAGCGCGCAATTAGTGGAGGCCGTTGCAGGAGTGGCTCAATCCTGGTGGGATGCCGTAGTCCGCGGCTTCACGGAGACACATACCAGTGGAGTTTCCTTGCCGTGGCTCCTGGCCGTTGTGGCGTGCGCGGCCGTGCTCAGCATTCCCCGTCTGACTTGGCGATGGTTCGGGCTCTACGTCACCTTCATCCACGAGTTGGGCCATGCCTACGCTGCGCTGATGACAGGCAGGTTTGTGCACGGATTGCGGATCGGGCTGGACCACTCCGGACAACTTGTCAGCAGCGGCCGGGGTCTGTTCGGATCGGCCTGGTCCGGTTTCTGGGGCTACCCGGCCCCCGCGGTGGTGGGACTGGCCCTCATCGCCGCATTTGCTACCGGCAAATCAGGGCTGGCAGTGTCTCTGGGTGCACTGGTGTTGCTGGCTTCCTTGGTGTTTTTGCGAAACACCACCGGAATTCTGGTGGCCCTTGTCAGCGCGGGGGTGGCGCAGGCGTTGCTGTTCGCCGCACCGGCCACGCGCAACTACGTGGTGCTGGGCCTCGGGTTGGCCCTGACTGTAGGGGCGGTCAGGGACCTGCTGAAGGTCATGGGCGTGCACACGCGGCGCAGGGACCGGTTGGCTTCCTCGGATGCGGTGATATTGGCCCGGGCCACCGGCGCTCCTGCGTTCCTCTGGCTCACCGGTTTCACGCTGGTGATCGTCGCCTGCAGTGCCCTGTCCTGTTGGCTGCTCTGGACGGTCACATCGTCCTAGGCTGCCCGGCCCGCACCCGTCATGTAGTCCGCCACCGCAGGTGCAAGGGACGCTCCGATCCCAGCTGCCGTGCGCTTGACGCCCTTGACCACAAACGAATGGTCCCCTCCTTCAACCCACTGGAGGGTCGCCGTCGGGCCGATCTTTGACACCACGGCCTCCAGCAAGCCGGGCGTCGCAAACGTGTCCCGGGTGCCTTGCAGGAAGAGCATGGGCGCGGTGATGCCATACAGGTGCTCATCCCGCAGCTTCTCGGGCTTGCCGGGGGCATGCAGAGGGTAGCCGAGATAGATGAGACCCCGGGTGGCCATACCGTCAGCCACTGCCATGGACGCCATGCGGCCTCCGAAAGACTTTCCCGCGGACCACACCGGTTCGCCATCACCCAATGCGATGGCCGTTTTCATGGCTTCTCTCCAGGCAGCGATCGCCTGGGGCGGACGGTCCGGGAACCGCCTGCCTGCCTCACGGTAGGGAAAGTTGAAGCGAAGGGTAGCCACCCCCACCTCTGCCAGGGCTTCAGCAAAACCCTGCATAAAAGGATGCTCC
The DNA here is from genome assembly GCF_016907545.1 of Paenarthrobacter ilicis. Taxonomy (NCBI): domain Bacteria; kingdom Bacillati; phylum Actinomycetota; class Actinomycetes; order Micrococcales; family Micrococcaceae; genus Paenarthrobacter; species Paenarthrobacter ilicis. The sequence continues at coordinate 1,938,560 of NZ_JAFBCD010000001.1, forward strand.
ATCCCCGCTCCGGCACCATGGGCCAGAACCAACGTGGCTACCGGCTTTTCGGGCCTGATGGACAGGGCAGACACCCGGGTGTCTCCCACGGCAATGGTGAGCGAAGTTTGCATGAGACCATCATGGTAGCTTGGGCCATGGCCAGTGAAGCAACCACCGTATCCGTTCCCGGACCCCATGGACCGCGCGAAGTCCGCATATCGAGTCCCGGCCGCTTGATGTGGCCCGAAGCGGGAATCACCAAATTGGACCTGGCCACCTACCTGGTGGACGTGGGCGAGGCTTTTGTCAGTGCCAATGGGAACCGGCCGGTGAGCCTGCAGCGGTATTCGGGCAATATTGAAGGGGATATGTTCTTCTCCAAGAATCCGCCCAAGGGAGCCCCGGAGTACGTCAGATCGGTTCCCGTGACCTATCCCAGCGCGCGGACGCATCCCCAGATGGTCATTGACGAACCGGCAGCTGCCGTGTGGGCCGCACAGATGAACACGGTGGTCTTCCACCCCTGGGCATCCCGGGCCGATGACCCGGACAACCCCGACCAGCTCAGGATTGATCTTGACCCCCAGCCCGGAACGGATTTTGACGATGCAAAGCGGGCGGCTGTGGAGTTGCGCTCTGTTCTGGATGAAGCGGGGCTGACTGCGTTCATCAAAACGTCCGGAAATCGCGGCCTTCACGTCTACGCGCCCATCAAGCCTGTGCACGAGTTCCTGAACGTCCGGCACGCCGTCATAGCCGCAGGCCGGGAACTTGAACGCAGGATGCCGGACCAAGTCACCACTGCTTGGTGGAAGGAAGAGCGCGGCCAGAGGATTTTTGTGGACTTCAACCAGGCAAACAGGGACCGCACCATTGCCGGAGCCTACAGCCCACGTGCCGTGCCCCTGGCACAAGTGTCCTGCCCCTTGGCGTGGGATGAGCTGGATGGCGCGGACCCAGCCACGTACACCATCAAGACCGTGCCGGACCGGTTGAAGAAGACCGGGGACCCGTGGAAGGACATGCACCAGCACCCGGGAGGGATCGACGTGTTGCTGGAATGGTGGGAAAGGGACGTCGCCAATGGTCAGGGCGAGATGCCGTTCCCGCCTGAATTCCCCAAAATGCCCGGCGAGCCCATGCGGGTCCAACCCAGCAGGGCGCGCAAGCCCACGGAGTAAGTGGCTCTGCTATTCGAACCGCGACGCGTCGCCCGTGCCGTAGCGGACAACTTCAGCAACGCCACTGGAGAAATCAATAACGGTTGTGGGATCGGAGCCGGTATCTCCGGAATCGATCACTCCGTCAACTTGGTTGTCCAGGCGTTCCTTGATTTCCCAGCCCTGGGTGAGGGGTTCCTCCTCATCCGGCAGCAGCAGAGTGCTGGAGAGCAGGGGCTCTCCCAGTTCAGCCAATATTGCCTGCACCACCTTGTGATCCGGAATCCTGACGCCCACGGTTTTCTTCTTGGGGTGCAGGAGACGCTTGGGTACCTCGCGGGTGGCGGGAAGGATGAAAGTGTAGCTGCCCGGCGTGACGGCCTTGATGCTGCGGAAAATATCGTTGTCCAGCATGACGAACTGACCCATCTGGGCGAAGTCCTTGCACACCAGGGTGAAGTGGTGTTTGTCATCCAGGTGCCTGATGGTCCGGATCCGGTCCAAGGCCTCCCTGTTTCCGATCTGCGCGCCCAGCGCGTAACAGGAGTCCGTGGGGTAGGCGATCAAGCCGCCGCCCTGGAGCATGTTCACCACTTGGCCGATGGCGCGTGGTTGCGGGTCTTCCGGGTGCACATCAAAGAATCTGGCCATGGGAAGAGCCTACGACAAAGTGGGGGGTCAGGCGGCCAGAAGCTGCCAGGCCAACTCCACCGCGCCATGGACCGGTGTCTGCGTCAGAATCGTCACAGCGGACGGATCCTCCAAGGACACCTTCCGCGCCACGGAACCCGCCAGCTGGCTGTGGTTCACCAACAAGCCACCGGCCATCACCAGTGGCAGGTCAAGTCCGAGTTCGCCCAGTACCTGCCGGGCCAGGGTGGCCAGGGCATGGGCTGCCTCGGCCTGTATGCGCACCGCTGCAGGATCCCCGTCCGCAGCAAGGTCAAGGACCAGTGGTGCAAGCCTGGCCCAGTGGTCCGGCTCAGGTTTTGCGTAGAAGAAATCCATGAGTTGAAGGGCATCAACGCTGGCAGTTGCCGCCATCAGCGTCTTCACCAGAAGTCCGGGTTCCAGCCCGGCGTAGAACTCGCGCAATGCTTCCCGGACGGCGTCACGCACCACCGCATAGCCGCTGCCTTCGTCACCCAGCAAGTATCCGTAGCCGCCGCTGCGGGCCTCCCGGCCGTCACCGCTTTTGCCCCAGGCTACCGAACCAGTTCCGGCCACAAGGACGGCGCCGGCGTCCAGGCCGGCCGCTGCGAGGACTATGCGGGTGTCGTGAACCACTTCGATCCTGGCCCCAGGAAAGTGCTCGGTGAGCAGGGCTGACAGGACCGCGCGGCTTGCCGGGGTATCGGCACCCGCGGCGCCGGCACAAACGGCTTCGACGCCGCTGCCTGCACTTGCGGCTATGCGGCGAAGAACGGCGTCCGCACCCTGGTGTCCCACTGACGACAGGCTGGCGCTTGTTTCAGTAATTTCGACGTCGGCGGCCGCCTGCCCTGCCTTGCCCCGATCCACGTCGCTGGGCGATGATCCCACGGAGCGGACGGCATGGGTTTTGGAGCCGCCGATGTGGAGGCCAAGAACTGCAGGGCTCAAGGGTTCGCCGCCGTTTCTGTAGGTGTGCGGGACCCTCCAACATTGGCATAGACCAATACGCTTGTCCACAAGTAGGATGTCCAATATGCCAGCCGACGCAGCGCCGAAGTATTACCGCCTCAAGACCCACATCCTGGCGCTCATTGGCGGTCTCCAGCCCGGCACCCTCATCCCCACCGAACGCGCCCTGGCCGAAGAATACGAGACTTCCCGGACCACTGTGCGGCAAGCGATCAGCGAACTCGTGGCGGAGGGCAGGCTGGGGCGCATCCAGGGGCATGGCACCTTTGTGGCGCCACCAAAAGTCACGCATCTGCGGCAGTTGACCTCTTTTTCAGACGACGCCCGGGCACAGGGTTTGACGCCCGACTCCACAACGATTTCCTTGGAAGTGGTCAGCTCCGATGCCGTGGTGGCGGGACGCTTGGGGCTTCGCGAAGGGTACTCCGTGACCCGGCTCGAGCGCCTCCGCATCATCGAAGGGGAACCGCTCGCCCATGAGGTTGCCTGGTTGCCCGGCAGCCTGCCGGAATTTGAGTCCAACCTGGCCACGTCTGGTTCGCTCTACGCCGTCCTGGCCGACGTCTACGGCGTGCGGATCGCCGACGTTGAGGACACGGTGGAAACCGCGCTTGCCGGACCCGGCGATGTCCGGCTGTTGGGCATCGAAATGGGGGCTCCGCTCCTGGTGGTCCACCGGCTTGCCCGTGACACCGCAGGTACGCCGGTGGAGTGGACCCGGAGTGCTTTTCGCGGTGACCGGTTCAGGTTCGTCTCCCACGTCAAGGCCGGGAACTGACGTGGCCAACTCTTCCTCCGGTGAGTCTGTCATCAACCGCGTGGTTCGCTTGGTGGGCGCCTTCGATGACATGCACCGCACCATGAGCGTCGCGGCGCTGGCCCGCCGCACAGGCCTCCCGGTGACCACTACGTATCGGCTTGTTGACGAGATGTTGGCCGAGGGATTGCTGGAACGCGAAAACAACGCAGAGGTGCGGGTGGGGACCCGGCTGTGGGAGCTGGTGTCCAGGAGTTCCCGGATGGTGGGCCTTCGTGAAGCTGCCCTGCCATTCATGGAGGACGTCCAGTCCGTGGTCCAGCATTCCACCACCCTGGGAATTTTGGATGCTGGCGACGTCCTCTACATCGAGCGGATCGGGTCCCGGGATTCCATGGTGGACATCACCAAAGTTGCCGGCCGCCTGCCGGTACATGGCACCTCGTCCGGCATGGTCCTGCTGGCTTACTCTCCAGCCGTCTACCAGGAGCATTTTCTGTCCCGGACTCTGGAGAAGTTCACTGAAGCCACCCTCACCCAGCCGGCTGAGCTGCGCCGCCACCTCGCAGCTATCCGGCAAAGCGGGTTTGCGTCGATGCCGGGGATCATTGTTCCGGAGTCCAGCGGTATTGCCGTTCCGGTTTTTGACCGCACAAATACTGTTGTCGCGGCCCTCAGTGTGGTGGTTCCCCGCAACGAGGAAAACGCAGCCGCACGGGTGCCTGTCCTCATGACTGCGGCACGGGGCATATCGCGCGTTCTGGGCTGGCGGGGAGAACTCAAGGGCGCACTCCGGCAGAGCAACGGTAGAATCTGATTCCCGTTCATCGGTAATGCTGTGGTTCCCCTCACAGGAGCGCTGGCACGGTGGAACGCAGAGCAGACATCGCGGATCGGTGGCAATCACCAACCATCCGCTTCGGGCAGTAAGCCCCCAGGCATGGAGTCCTGCGGGCAACAGCCCATCACCAACACGCTGACGGTCGCAAAGGCCTTCTTCCGCGATGCCCTGCGCCGTTTGACCACAAACCCCGTTTGACCACAAACCCCAGCCACGTGGAGCAGGGAAAGCCGCGACGAAGCGGCAGAAGGAGTTTGCCATGAAGCCACAGACCGTGGAAACACCAAGGGATGGAAAGCAGGAAACAAAGTCACAACGCGTTGCCGGAAAGGTAGCCATAGTGACGGGCGGAAGGGGAGACCTCGGCAGCGCGACGGCCCGGCTGCTGGCCGATCACGGGGCAGTAGTGGCCTCCCTTGACAGGGCAGGAACACCTGCCCCGTTCCGACACCCCGGCATTACCGAGTACGACGTGGACGTGACCGACGAGGCCAGCGTTGCGGCTGCCGTCGGCAAGCTTACCGGAGAGCACGGCAGCCCCGACATATTGGTCAACGCCGCCGGCATTATCGGGCGGGCCGGGGCCAGCCACACGGCCTCCGTCGATGACTTCGATCTCATCTTCAACGTCAACGTCAAAGGCGTCTGGCTCATGACCAAGCATGTTGTAGCGGCCATGATCGAAAAACAGTCCGGCAGCATCATCAATTTCTCGTCCATCCACGGACTGACCGGCGGCCGCAATGTACCGCTCTACCACGCCACCAAGGGCGCCGTCCGGCTGCTGAGCAAGTCGGACGCTGCCGCTTATGGAATCCACGGGATAAGGGTCAACTCCGTACATCCCGGTTCCATGAACACCAGAATGAGCCGGCTTTCAGCGGAACAATCCGAGGGCGGGGCCGAGGAGTACTACCAGCAGCTGGTGGGCGGGAACCCGCTCCCGCGGCAAGGAAAACCTGACGAGATCGCCTATGGGGTGCTGTACCTCGCCTCGGATGAATCCCGTTTCACCACAGGAGCCGAGTTGGTGATCGACGGCGGCTATACCGCCGTCTGATCCTGCGCCTGAGGCCACCCTTCCCTTTTCCTTCCACGAAAGGCTTGACCATGAAATTCCTGAATGGCTCTCCCACAGATACCTACGACGTCGTTGTTGTTGGCTCCGGCGCCGGAGCCCTCACCGCCGCGGCGACGGCCGCCCGGGCCGGCAAGTCCGTCGTCGTTCTCGAAAAGACCGGGTTGCTCGGCGGAACCACGGCCGTATCCGGTGGCATGCTGTGGGTAGCTGATAATCACTACGCCCGGAGCGCCGGTGTCTCTGACTCAAAAGAGGAAGCCGCCCGTTATGTCAGGGCAGTGGCCAGGGGCCGTGGCCGTGGTGACCTGCTGGATGCCGCGTTGGAGTACGGGGACACGATGCTCCGCTTCACAGAAGCAGAATGCGGTGTCCGTTTCATCTTCCTGGACAATTTTCCCGACTACCGCCAGGACCTCCCGGGCTCAGTTGAGGGCGGCAGGACAGTGGAACCCGCGCTCTACAACATCCGCGAAGCACTGGGTGGGCTCGCGGCCCACGTACGCTCCGATGGCCGGGCGCCGTTCACCATGCAGGAATATGAAACCTGGGGTGCGTTCACCAAGTTCCCGTGGGATGAACTCGGACAACGGCAGGCCGAGGGCCTTGTGGCCAAAGGCCAGGCCTTGGTGTCAATGCTGCTGGCCAGCCTGGTGCGCGACGACGCAGGGCTGGTGGTGGGCGCACGGGCACAGCGGCTGCTGGTCGACGACGGCCGGGTGACCGGCGTCGAGCTCGAATCCGGTGAGCTCTTCCATGCCCGCGACGGGGTGGTCCTTGCCACTGGCGGCTTTGAATGGGACAAATCCTTGGCCGACTCCTTGCTGGCCTCCCGGCTCCACATCATGTGCTCACCCCCCTCCAACACAGGAGACGGCCTGAAGATGGCGCAACGGATTGGCGCCCAAACCCGGGGCACGCGGGAGGCCTGGTGGGCTCCCATGTCGATCACCGGCGATACCCGGGACGGTGAGCCCGTGGGCACGCTGCTGCGGTTCGAGCGGCAAGGGCCGGGGTCCCTAATGGTCAACCGCCACGGACACCGCTTCGCCAACGAATCCCAGAACTACAATGACCTCGCGAGGTGCCTGCAATCGTGGGACTCGCCCAGGAACCAGACGTTGAACACCCCAGCGCACGTGGTTTTCGATCACAGCTACTTGGAGCGTTACGGGATTTTGGCGCACCGGGCCGGTTTGCCCACTCCGGCATATCTGGTGGAAGCTCCCACCTTGGAAGAACTTGCTGCCAGGATCGACGTCCCCGCGGAGGAACTGACGTCAACGGTGGCCCGCTTCAATGAGTACGCGATCAAGGGTGAAGACCCGGACTTCGGCCGCGGTGAGAGCGCCTATGACAAGTACTGGGGCGACGACGACTGCCCGTGGCCAAATCCGTCGCTCGGCCCGCTCCACAGAGGACCTTTCTATGCCATGGAAGTTGTCAATGGTGCCTTCGGCAGCAATGGCGGTGTGGCAACGGACGGTCTGGCCAGGGTTCTTAACGTGGACGGACAGCCCATTGCCGGGCTCTTTGCCGCCGGGAATACTGCCGAGAATGCGTATGCTGCGGGCTATCCCGGCGCGGGCGCCACGCTGGGGCCGATCATGACCATGGGCTACCTGGCCGGCCGCACCATATCCGGCCAGCCCGCCAGGTACGACGGCGCGCGGCTCGCCCAGGGGGTTGTGGCATGATCCGCCACACCGTCCTGTTCAAGTGGAAGCCGGACTTTCCGGCTGAGGAGAAGGCTGCCTGGGTAGCCGGGGTGAACCGGATGGATGGAAACATCCCCGGCATGGTGAAGCTCACCCACGGCGCAGACGTCTTTCAGCACGAGCGCTCTTTCGACTACGCGATTGTGGCCGACTTTGATGCGGCTGAAGACCTCGAGGTTTACAACTCGCACCCTTTGCATGAGCCCTTGAAGAAGTACTCATTGCCCAACAGCGACACCATCATCGCCGTCGATTTCCACCTCTAAAGGCAACACGGTGCGCCATTCAAAGGAGAATAGCCATGCCAACCACGGCACAGCAGCCTGAAACACTGCGCAAGACCCCCGGGAAAGCGGCGTTTGCCTCCTTTCTAGGAAGCACGCTGGAATACTACGACTTTTTCATTTACGGTTCCGCCGCCGCGCTGGTGTTCGGGCCGCTCTTTTTCCCTTCCGAGGATTCTGCCGTCGGCTTGATCGGCGCCTTCGCCACCTTCGGAGTTGCGTACGTCGCCCGTCCTATCGGAGGCCTGGTGATGGGGCATTTCGGGGACAAACTCGGCAGGAAGAAAATCCTTCTCATCACCCTTGGAGTCATGGGGTTGTCGTCCCTTGGCATCGGGTTTCTGCCCGGATACGACCAAATCGGTGTTTGGGCCCCGGTCCTGCTGGTCATTGGCCGTCTGGCACAGGGCTTTTCCGCCGGCGCCGAGTCGGCGGGCGCTTCCACCCTGACGCTCGAACATTCGCCGGAGGGCAGGCGTGGCTTCTTCACGAGTTTTGTCATGACGGGCTACGCATCAGGGATGGTGCTCGCCACCTTGGTGTTCATACCCGTGGCTTCCTTGCCCACCGATGCGCTGATGAGCTGGGGCTGGCGTGTCCCGTTCTGGTTGTCCATTGTGGTGTTGGCCATTGCATATTGGGTCCGGACGCACCTGGACGAGACACCCGTCTTCGAGGAAGCCAAGGAGAACCAGGCCGTCGCCCCCCTGCCGTTGCGGGAGGTCCTTCGATTCCAGCTCGCGGATGTGGCGCGCGTAGTGGGCATGTCCGTCATGTCGGTGATGCAAACAATTTTCACTGTTTTCGGATTGTCCTACGCCACGGGTTCGGCAGGCTTTGACAAGGCGTCCATCCTCACGGTCAACGCTGTCGCCATTGGCCTGTCCATGTTCGTGATGCCCTTGACTGCAAAGCTCTCGGACAAGGTGGGGCGGCGACCACTGCTTCTCACGGCCGCCATAGGGTGTTCGGCAACGATTTTCGCCTACTTCACGGCCCTGTCCACTGGAAACATCGTCCTGGTGTTCATTGCTGCGTTCGTCAATATGACCTTGCTGTACTCCTGCTTTAACGGCATCTGGCCCGCGTATTTTGCGGAACTTTTTGCCGCTCCGGTCCGGTACTCCGGAATGGCGCTTGGCAACCAACTCGGTTTGGTGGTGGCAGGGTTTGCACCCTTGATCGCTGGCCTGCTGCTCGGCAAAGGCCAGGACGGTTGGATCCCGGTAGCGTGCTTTGCGGTGGTGTGCATGGCGATTGCCGGAGTGGCAGTGTGTTTCTCACGGGAGACGGCAAAAACCCCCATTGACGAACTCGGTGAACCGTACTGGCGCGGAGTTGCACTCAGGAAACCGTGACAGCTCCCTGCAGGGATTTGCTGACGAACTCCGCGCTCGGCTCGGCATATGCAGCAATGATCTGTTGAAACAGTCCGGCAGCCTCGGCTCCGGGCCAGTCCGCCGGAAGGAAGTCGGCGGGCAGTCCGGGGTCGAGGTACGGAATGATCCGCCATGTGTCGATACTCCTGACATACGTGGCGAAGGCAGCCGCGGAGGATTCCACCGGGGCGCTGGAGCCCGGGGTGACAGCGCGGCCATGCTCACGGATGAAGTCCCGGTGCAGCGTGGCCACATAACCCAGGTCCCACCAACCGCCCACCGCCTCCTGCAGGCTCCCACCTACCAGCGGGGCTTCCGTCACGAAAATCGTGGTCAAATCCCTGAGTTGCAGGTCAGCCAGGATCTCCTCAACTTCGGGACGCAGCGAGTCGGCGCAGATCCACAGACCAGCCGCCACTGTGCCGCACCCGATCCAGTGGAGCCTCCTGCGTAGCTGGTGCCGCTTCTCCCGTTCCGTTTCCGGGATGGAGAAAGAGATCAGGCACCACGGATCAGTGGGAGACATGTTGCGGGGGTTGTAGATCCTGCGGTCACCCCGCGCCAGCATGGAAGCAGCTCCTTCGGTGAGGATGAAACCTGCCACGCCCTCGCGTGCCTCCTGCTGTACAACGTCTTTCTTCCTCAGGCGGCCCAGGGCGGTTCGGGTGACAGTGCCGGACGTGCCCAGTGCCTCCATGAGGGCAACGATGTCCTTCGCGGACATCCACCCGCCGGCCTCCCGAAGATAGAGGCCAATGACAGTCCTCAGCAACGATGTTGTACTCCCGGGACGGGAGTCCATGTCGTCAAGAACGGCACTCACTATCGCCTCACAGCAGTTCAGACAACGCGTCGCGGATGGCTGACACCCCGAGTTCCACCTCGGCAAAACTGGTGCTCAGGGGAGAAAGGCCGATCCGCAGGCCATGCGGTGGCCTGAAGTCCGGGATGACGCCCTTTTCCCATAGCTTGGCGGTGACGTCCGCAAAAAGCGGATGATCCACCGTGATGTGGGAGCCGCGCTCAGCGGCGTCGCGCGGGCTGACGATCTCTGCCCCCAGCGGAACCAGGAGTTCTTCGCACAATGCGATCGCGTACTCCGTGAGTTTGATGGACTTCTCCCTGACAGCGTCCATGCCCACGGTGCCGATGAGCTCCACCATGTCCTTGATCGGCTGCATGGCCAGGACCGGGGGAGTGCCGGTGATGAAACGTCGGATTCCCACGGCGGGCCTGTAGGTCTCGGTCATCCCGAAGGGGTTCTCTGCGCCCATCCAACCCCAAATGGGCTGCTGCAGGCGTTCCTGCTGCGAGGCTTTGACATACGCGAACGCAGGTGAGCCGGGACCGCCGTTAAGGTACTTGTACGTGCAGCCGACAGCAAGGTCCACGCCCCATTCATCCAGCTTGGTGGGTACGGAGCCCGCGGAGTGGCAAAGATCCCACAACATCAGGGCGCCTGCTTCATGCACCTTTGCGGTGATTCCCTTGGCATCGGCCAGGAATCCGGACCGGTATGCCACATGGCTCAGGACCACCACGGCGGTTCGTTCTCCGAGCAGACCGTCGAGGTCCTCTGCACGGACCCCGCTGGTGGGATTCGCGGCGATCCACTTGATGGTGGCTCCGCGCTCCTTGGCAATCCCTTCAATGATGAACCTGTCAGTGGGGAAGTTGTCACGATCGATGATGATCTCATCGCGGCCCGGCTGCGAGTCAACGGCTGCCCGGATCATTTTGTAGAGCATCACCGAGGTGGAGTCACCAACAGTGACCTGCCCTGCAGCTGCGCCCAGCGTTACCTCGCCGATGAGGTCGCCAACCGCTGTGGGTTCATTCATCCATTGTTCGTCCCACCCGCGGATGAGTCGGCTGCCCCAGGCTTCCTCAACGAACTTTTGCAGGTTCGTCGCGGTGACCCTGAGCGGGCGGCCCAACGAGTTTCCATCGAGATAAGAGACCAGTTGATCGGACCCGGGTGCGTAGAAAGCGTCCCGGTGGGCAGCCAGCGGATCGGCTGCGTCCAGCTCGGCCGACGTTGGCCATTGTGTGTGCTGTGCGGTTGTCATGATTCCTCCTGCAGGTTCTGCAATGCGGGTCGGGTGGTTCAGTTGCCGATTTCGGTGCGAACGGCGTAGAGCTCTGGGAAGAAGGTGAGGTCCAGGGCCCGCTTCAGGAAGTCGACACCTGAAGAACCGCCCGTGCCCACCTTGAAGCCGATGGTCCTTTGGACGGTTCGAAGATGGCGGAAGCGCCATGCCTGGAAGTTGTCCTCTATATCCACCAGGTCCTCGCAGGCTTCGTAGAGGCCCCACTGGGTGTCATCGGATTCGTAGATCTCCTGAAAGATCGGCACAAGTTCGGGGTGGAATGTCCACGGCTCGCTGGTGTCCCTGCCAAGGATGTCGGCGGGGATCGTATAACCGGCCCGGGCCAGGACCGCCAGGAACGCGTCGTACAGGGTGGGCTCATCAAGGAGCGTGCTGAGCAGGGTATGGGCTTCCGGCTCGCTTTCGAACACCCGCAGCATTCCCCGATTCTTGTTTCCCAGAAGAAACTCCACCGCACGGTATTGGTAGGACTGGAACCCGGACGAACTTCCCAGGAAGCTGCGGAATTGCGCGTATTCCCTGGGCGTGAGTGTGCCCAGGACGGACCATTGCTCGGTCATGGTCCGTTGAATGGCCTTAACCCTGGCGATGCACTTCAGGGCCTTGCCCAGGTTGTCCGCATCGAAAAGCCGGCGTGCTTCCAACAGCTCATGCAACACCAGTTTGAGCCACAACTCGCTTGTCTGGTGCTGGATGATGAACAGCAGTTCGTCGTGATGTTCGGGTTTGCTCAAAGGGTGTTGGGAACTCAGCAGCTGGTCAAGGTCCAGGTATCCGCCATAGGACATGGCGTGCCGGAAATCGGTCCGGACGGAGTCTTCGAGGGGGCGGATGCTGTGGTTCGCATCGACTGCGGGCTTCTCCATGATCCGAGAATATCATTTGCATGACGAACGTCAAGAGATTGATACTTGAATCCAACCCGGCTCCTGCATTCTGTCCCGTAGGCTGATCCTCATCCGGTTGGGGAGGGGGTTCGGATTTGGAAGGCATCCGCAGCTCGGAGGACCTGGTCTCCGTCTACCTGGACGTCGACGGCGTGGTGAACCCCTTTGGCCCCTCGGGCGTAACCGACTGGGGCAGCACCTGGAAAATCGCCGATGCCGGCATCCTCGAAGTCGCATTCGCTCCCGAGGCAGTTGATGAGCTCAACAGCCTGGCCGGCCATCCCGCCGTCCGTTTTGTGTGGTTGACCACCTGGGAACGGATGGCGCCGCAGTACCTTTGCCCCGCCATCGGTTTGAAGGGGCAGGACTGGCCCGTCCTTTCAAGCCAGGGGTGGGATGAGGAGCCCGAGTGGTGGAAGCTCGTGGCGCTCCGGAAAGATCTTGCCGCCAGCGGAAGCAATCGGTTTGTGTGGCTGGACGATCAACTGGCCCACCAGACTGATGCGCAATCGTGGGCGGAGTACCAGCAAGACCGTGTGCTGTGTGTCTCACCCAATCCGTGCACCGGCCTCTCCCGCCGCGACTTGGCCGCCGTCAGGGCATTTTTGGGCTAAGCCCGGGGGTCGGTTCGTTTGTCCGCTCCGGACATGGCACGTAGGATTCTTAAGGTTTCAAGCCCGCCAAATTGAATGCCGCAAGTCGAGTCAGTTGAACATTCGCTGAACTATGCTGTGGATGGCAGGTATGGGGAAGAGAAACTGCTGAACGTCGACTCTGCAGATTGGGCAACAGGTGGATATCACCTTCATGGTCGCGCTGGTTATAGCGCTGGCCCTATTTTTTGACTTCACCAACGGATTCCACGACACAGCCAATGCGATGGCCACGCCCATTGCTACGGGGGCCATTAAGCCCAAGACTGCTGTTGCCTTGGCCGCCGTCCTCAACCTGGTGGGCGCGTTCCTTTCCACAGAGGTGGCCAAAACCATCTCCGGAGGCCTGATCCGGGAGGGGTCGGACGGAATCCACATCACCCCGGACATCATTTTCGCCGGATTGATGGGTGCTGTCCTGTGGAACATGATCACCTGGCTCAAGGGCCTGCCGTCGAGTTCCTCGCACGCCCTCTTCGGAGGTCTTATTGGCGCGGCGGTTGTGGGCATTGGGTTCCACTCCATCAACTTTGAAACCGTTCTGCAGAAGGTGATCCTTCCAGCAGTCTTCGCACCACTCATTGCCGGCTTTGTCGCATACATCTGTACTCGTCTGGCCTACGCCCTCACTGCGCGGCATGATCCCGAAACCGGGGACAAGCTGACGCAGAAGCGTGGCGGATTCCGTACCGGCCAGATTTTCACCTCCAGCCTCGTGGCACTGGCTCACGGCACCAACGATGCCCAGAAGACCATGGGCATCATCACCTTGGTCCTGATCGCAAGCGGCACCCAGGCCCCGGGCAGCGGTCCCCAGTTCTGGGTCATCACTGCCTGCGCGCTGGCCATCGCCATTGGCACCTACGCCGGCGGCTGGCGGATCATCCGCACCATGGGTTCAGGCCTCACCGAGGTCAAACCGGCACAGGGCTTCTCGGCCGAGACAAGCACGGCATCAGCCATTCTGGCCTCGTCCCACCTCGGGTTCGCGCTCTCCACCACGCAGGTGGCCTCGGGCTCCGTGATCGGTTCCGGCCTTGGACGCAAGGGCACCTCCGTCCGTTGGGGAACAGCCGGGAAGATCGCCTTGGGCTGGTTGTTCACCCTTCCCGCTTCCGCGATCGTCGGCGCGCTGACCGCGCTTCTGGTGGGGACCGGCGTCTTTGGTGTTGTTATTGCCGCGATAGCCGGCACGGGCGCAGTTCTGTTCATGTTCGTCATTTCCCGCAGGTCGCACGTGGGCCACCACAACGCTGTTGAAGTGGATGAGGCCGGACAAGCCGTGCGGTTCCCCAAGAAGAAGAAAAACCGAAAGACCTCACCGAGCGGAGATGCGCAGCGATGAAATGGTTGGAATTGCTGCAGGTAGCGGGAGTCACGCTCCTTTCCGCCGTTACCCTGGTGGTCCTCTACTCGCTGGGTGTCCGGTTGACGGCCATCGCCGGCGACGCCCGGCAAAAATCCCCCGGCATGGTGCGGTCCCTGGCCTACGTTTGCTTCGGCGTCTGTGGACTTGCCGTCCTGTTCGGCATCTATCTGATCGTTCCGTATTTCGGCAAGTAGGGAACACTCTGGCAGTCCCGGACGATCGGGAGAATAATCAGCAGTGTGGTTATGTCCATTAACCGCATGATGGTTGGCCGGCAGATGTGGGGCTTTCATGAAAAGCCAATCCCGGAGTCATGGCATCGGACTGGTGTTCGTTCCGGCCCTGATCGTGGCTCTTTCAGCCTGCCTCCCGCCATCCACTGACGGTCTCCGGCCGGACAACGCTGTTACATCGGACATCGTCCCGGTTGGTCCCGCCCAGCCAAACTCTCCCTCCGAACCAACTGCCGCCGCACCTGCCGGCCCGGCAGGGCCGGGCGCCCCGCAGGCTGGTGCGCCCGTGATCACGTGGGTACCGATTGGACCCGTTGGGCCGAACGACCCCACCTCCGGCCAGCGTTACTTACTGCTCCAGCAGTTGCAGTGCGAGGCGTTGGAACAAAGCGTGAAAGGCGCCGACGATTCCGCCGTGTGGTTGGCGGGGGCGGCGGTATGCCGGGCGTTGTTGAGCGGCAGCCGCCAGGACTGGGAGGTCGCTTCCTCGGCCGTGGCCTCCACTCCCCGGATTCCGCAAACGCAGTGTCTCGAATCGCGCGTCGCCCTCAGCGCGGCCGCTGCCGTAGCCCAGTACCGCAGCGCTCCGGAAGCCACCTTCAAGGTGGAGCCAGGTCAAGGTGAAGCCTGCCCGCGGCAATTGACGGGTCTCACCGTGGTGGACGAACAGCTCAAACCGGTGGGGGCCGGCGATCGCGCTTCGGGACCCCGAACGGGTGGAACCATCGTCCGGGTGGACGGATACTACGTGCGGGTGGGGGAGGTCCTCATTGACGGCGCTCCGGCCGACGTCGATTTTGTGGGGGACAGGAAAGACTATGGAACCGTCTACCTCCGCATGCCGCCAGCCAATGGACGGGACTCCTTGCGCCTGTCCATCACTGACACCGTGGACGTGACCGGGACGGTTGCATTCTTCTACGACGACGCCCCACCACTTCCTGCCCCCACCGGTTCGGACCAACCCGGCAGCACGCCAGCGGGCACATCCCCCGCAGGAACGCCCTCAGCCACTCCGTCGACGGGTACCGCGCCCACCGGAGGGTCTACGACGCCGGCCACCCCGTGACCAGCGCCCAGGACACGGCGGAGGACAAACCTGCCAACGCGCGCTGGCAACGTGCGCGTGAGATTCTGTCCGTCATCGGACCGCCGCTGACCATAGCCACCGCGCTGCTGGTCTACTTCGGGTGGGCAAGGACCGACGCCCAAGCGAAGGCCATGGGCCTGGATGTCAGCCTCTTCGGATACACGGTGCAGGACTTCATGCTGCGGAGCATCCAGCCTCTCTTCCAGCCGCTGGCGTGGTTGGCAGTGGCCTGCCTGTTGTGGCTGCTTCTGGATCGCTGGATTGTGCGGCTCCTCAGTGACCGGAAAGTCATCACGCCCATCCATCGGACGGCGCTGGTGGTGATGGTTTTGGGGTTTGCCGGTGCTGCAGTTCAATGGGCGATTGTGGCAGCCAACCCCGGCCAAACCGTCCTTTACGCACCCTTCGTCATCGCCACCAGCCTCTTGGTGGGCGCTTGGGCATTGAAGGTGCGCCGCCGCGCGGCGATCGCCCGGGGCCGGCCGCCGTCGGGCACCTCCAACGCGCTTGAGGCGTCATTGATCTTGGTCCTGGTGACCCTGCTGCTGTTCTGGGGTACATCCGACTATGCCCAGGCGCTCGGGCGTGGGGCAGCCCTGGATTACCAGCTGCGTTCCGCTGGGCTTCCTACCGCAGTTGTTTACAGCAAGGAGCGTTTGGCGATTACTGCACCGAATGTCCAGGAGGAGTCGGCAGGAACCGAAGCGGCGCCCCTGTTCAGGTACAAGGGACTGCGGTTGCTGGTGGTCAGCGGCGGCAGGATCTTCCTGTTGAACGACGGCTGGACCCTGGCCCACGGCAAGGTAGTGGTGCTGCCGGATAACGGAAGTGTCCGCGTTGAGTATGGGAACGCATCCGGGAACTGACTAGTCTGGGGGCATGCCCCTCTTCCAGTATTACGTTGCGGCCACCATCGACGGCTTTATCGCTTCAGCGGAGGATGACCTCGGATGGCTGCTGCAGTTTGACGCAGTGGAGGGGGTCAACGAAGGGATCGAGACCTTCATGGCCGGCGTCGGCTGCATCGTGATGGGTGGCGGGACGTACAGGTGGCTCAGGGAGCACGAGCCGGACACCTGGCCATACCCCGGGACGCCCTGCTGGGTTTTCACCCACCGCCAGGAGGCAGCTCCGGCGGGAGCCACCATTACTTTTGTCCACGGTGAACCGCAGTCCTTTGCGGCGGACCTTGTGGCAAGCGCCGGTGGACGCAATGTATGGCTTGTTGGCGGCGGGGACCTCGTCGCGCAGTTCGCAAGCGCCGGACTGCTCCACGAGATGATTGTCACCATCGCGCCCGTGGTGTTGGGTTCCGGGAAACGGCTCCTGCCGTTGGAAGGCCCGACGCCGCCACTTGAGTTGGTCTCATCCCGCACCGTCGGCGGTGCCATGGTTGAACTTCAGTACAGGTTCACCAACCGGCCAGGTGGGGACCCGCAGGCCTAGTGCCGGTTGTCCCTGATCATGTTGGTGATCCTGGCAGTGGAGAGCCGCCTGCCCTTCTCGTCCCGGATCACGATTTCGTGGGTGGTCAGCGTACCGCCCAAATGGATGGCTGTGCAGGTACCGGTCACCAGCCCGCCTGCTACGGACCTGTGATGGGTGGCGCCCACCTCGATGCCCACGGCGTGCCGGCCCCGACCTGCATGCATGGAGGCCGCGAAGGAGCCCAAAGTTTCAGCAAGGACCACGTGTGCGCCGCCGTGCAGGATGCCCGCCACCTGGGTGTTGCCTTCCACGGGCATGGTAGCCACCATGTGCTCGGCGCTCATTTCCGTGAAGCGGATGCCGAGTTTCACCACCAGCGCACCCACGCCGTGGGCCGAGAGCCAATCGTGGAACTCTTCAGGAACTCCTGCCTCGGTGAGTTCATCGACATAGGGGTTCGGCGTGAAATTGTCCTTCATGCCAACTAGGCTGGCACCTGTGAGTGAAACAACCAAACCGGACCATGTTCCAACGGCCCAGGCTGCAGCAATTGCTACAGCGCCCGCCCCTGCCGCAGCTGCCTCGGGGGAGGATCGGCCCAGGCTGCTGGTTCTTGACGGCCACTCCATGGCGTTCCGGGCTTTCTACGCTCTTCCTGCGGAGAACTTCTCCACGGCCAGGGGCCAGTACACCAACGCGGTCCACGGATTCACCTCCATGTTGATCAACCTGATCAAGGACCAGAAGCCCACCCACGTTGCGGTGGCCTTTGACGTCTCGGATGACACCACGTTCCGCAAGGCGGAGTACAGCGAGTACAAGGGCGGGCGCAACGCCACGCCCGCCGAGTTTGCCGGCCAGATCCGGTTGATTGCCCAAGTGATGGAAGCCTGGGGCATCCGCACCATCGAAATGCCAGGCTATGAGGCCGATGACGTCCTGGCCACCCTGGCAGCACAAGGGGATGCAGCCGGTTTTGAGGTTCTTCTGGTGTCCGGTGACCGGGACTCCTTCCAGCTGATCAACGACAACGTCTTTGTGCTCTACCCCAAACAGGGGGTCAGCAACATCCCCAAGCTCGATGCTGCGGCCATCGAGGAAAAATACTTCGTCAAGCCCGGTTTGTATTCCGACCTCGCCGCTTTGGTGGGCGAGTCTGCGGACAACCTTCCCGGAGTGCCGGGAGTTGGACCCAAAACTGCCGCCAAATGGATCAATCTCTACGGCGGCCTCGAAGGCATCCTGGAGAACCTGGATTCCATCGGAGGCAAGGTGGGCGGAGCCCTCAAGGAAAACATTGAGAACGTCAAGAGGAACCGGCGCCTCAACCGACTCCTGACCGATCTTGAGCTGCCCGTCACCCTGGAAGACCTGCACCAGCCCAGGCCGGACCGCCAAGCCATCGAGGAGCTCTTCGAAGAGCTTGAGTTCCGCACGTTGCGCACCCGTCTTTTTGACCTTTACGGTGATGACACAGCAGGCGCTGCTCCGGACACCATTGACGCCCCGGAGTTTGCCGTGCTCACCGGCGCCACGGACCTTGGCGCTTTCCTTGCCGGGGGCGCCGGCATGCGCTCGGCCTTGGCCGTTCAACTGGTTCCGGGCCGCGTTGGGGACGACGCCAGTGCCGTGGCAATTGTCCGGGCCAACGGCGCAGCTTTTGTACCCTTGGCGGAGCTCGACGAAAAAGCCGAGGGAGTACTGGCGGCGTGGCTGCAGGACCCCGAGGAAGCCAAAGTGCTTCACGAGTTCAAGTCCGCACTGAAGGCACTCCACAACCGTGGGCTGGGCCTGGAGGGAGTTGTTGATGACACGTCGATCTCCGGATACCTGATCCAGCCGGACCGCCGCAGTTACGATCTCGCCGAACTTGCACAGGTCCACTTGAAGATTTCCCTTGCTGCCGCAGCTGCCGCATCCGGCCAGTTGGAATTGGATCTCACCGGTGGTGCGGACCACGCCGCTGCAACAGCACTGGTGCAGCACGCTGCCGTGGTGCATGCCCTCAGTAAGCACTTTGAGACGGAACTGGCCGACCGCAAGGCCGATGCCCTCCTCACCACCTTGGAACTTCCGGTGGCCCGTGTTCTGGCGCAGATGGAACTCACGGGCATTTTTGTTTCCACTGACCGCATGAATGAACAACTCGCGGACCTCACCAAGGTGATCGACAACGCACAGGAGCAGGCTTTTGCGGCGATTGGCCATGAGGTCAACCTCGGCTCGCCCAAGCAGTTGCAAACGGTGTTGTTCGAAGAACTGGGCCTTCCCAAAACCAAGAAGATCAAGTCCGGCTACACAACGGACGCTGCTTCCCTGAAGGGCCTGTTGGAAAAAACCGGCCACGAATTCCTGGTGCAGCTGATGGCACACCGCGAGTCTTCCAAGCTTGCGCAAATGGTGGAAACGCTCAAGAAGTCGGTGGCCGAGGACGGCCGCATCCACACCACTTACGCGCAGAACATCGCCGCCACGGGACGAATCTCTTCCAACAACCCCAACCTGCAGAACATCCCGGTCCGCAGTGAGGAAGGACGGCGGGTCCGCGGAATCTTCGTTGTCAGCGAGGGGTACGAGTGCTTGCTGTCTGCTGACTACTCCCAGATCGAGATGCGCATCATGGCGCACCTTTCCGGCGACGAAGCTCTCATTCAGGCATACCGCGATGGTGAGGACCTTCACCGCTTTGTGGGTTCGCGGATCTTCAACGTGGAACCCGCAGAGGTCACCAGCGCCATGCGCTCCAAGGTCAAGGCCATGTCCTACGGTCTCGCCTACGGGTTGACATCCTTTGGCCTGTCCAAGCAGTTGGAGATTTCCGTGGACGAGGCCCGCACGCTGATGAAGGAGTACTTCGATCGCTTTGGCGGCGTACGGGACTACCTGCGGGGGGTCGTGGACCAAGCCCGGACAGACGGTTACACCGCCACCATCGAAGGCCGCCGTCGCTACCTTCCTGACCTCACCAGCACCAACCGGCAAGCCCGCGAGGCTGCTGAGCGCATTGCCTTGAACTCACCCATCCAGGGTTCTGCGGCGGACCTCATCAAGCGCGCCATGTTGGGTGTCTCCGCTGAGCTTGTCAGCCAGGGCCTAAAGTCCCGCATGCTGCTCCAGGTCCATGACGAACTGGTCCTCGAAGTTGCCCCAGGTGAGCGGGCCGCGGTGGAGAAACTGGTGGTCGAGCAAATGGGATCTGCTGCGGACCTCTCGGTTCCCCTGGATGTCCAGATCGGTGTGGGCTCCAGCTGGTACGAAGCCGGACACTAGGACCGACCCCCGCTTCGGGACACGATCCTTCGGGGCGCGCCGCCGTGATGGTGGCGTGCCCCCATCCGTCTGGTTAGGCTCGGAGGCGTGGCTGATTCCCAGGAAGCAAGTGAAGCAATCGTCGAGAAGTACTCCGTCCATCGGTTCGGAGCTGTAGCTGAGCGGAATTCCGCGGACTACGATCGGTGCTCCACGTGGTTGCAAGCCGTCTCGCACGGTTTCCACCAGCAGCGCCGTGAGGACGAGTACGTGGCTGCCACGCTCGCCGCCTACACGGCTGACAGGCGGGAACTGACTGGCGTTTACGTCAACGGCACGACGCCGGAAAACGCTCTTGGTGCCGACGTTCCTGTGGGTACTTATGCAACCATGCGCAAGAATCTGAACATCGGATTCGGTCGCCAACTCGAAACGAACCTGGTTACTGCGGTCACCGTGAGGGGAACGCACCGCCGCCATGGAATCCTTCGTGGGATGATCACGGCGGATCTGGCCGGGGCCAAGGACGACGGCTTGGCGATGGCCGCGTTGACGGCATCCGAAGGCTCCATCTACGGACGATTCGGTTTCGGCGTGGCCACGTTTGAGCGCAGCATCAAAGTGGACACCGGACCAAGGTTCCGCATCAGGGGTACGTCGGTGGGAACCGTGGAAGTCGCTGATCCCAAGGTTCTCCTGACGGTGGCTCCGGCTGTTTTCCAGAAGGTCCAGGCCAACGCTCCCGGTTCCGTTGACCGGCAGGAGTACTACCGCCTGGTGGCGTCCGGCTCCATCGGCCAAGACGGCAAGCCGGACCCCGCAGTCAGGAGCGCGCTGCACTACGACGCCGCCGGACAGGTGGACGGGTACGTTTCCTACCGGTTCAAAGGCTGGGACCACAAGCCCTACACCATGGAGATCGTGGACATGGTGGCCGCCACCCACGGCGGCTACCTGGACCTGTGGCGTTTCCTGGGCAGCATCGACCTCATTGATGAGGTCACGTGGGAAGAGGCTCCCGTGGATGACCCGTTGCCTTGGGCGCTGGAAGACCCCCGGTGCATTGATTCCTCGGATGTGAGGGACATGTTGTGGTTGCGGATATTGGACACGAAAACTGCCCTGGAGGCCAGGAAGTACGCTGCGTCTGACACCCTCACCGTGGAGCTCACTGATCCGCTGGGCTTGGCAGGGGGTACTTTCGTGCTGGAATCCAAAGGCGACGGGACCGCCGTCGTGAATGACGCACCAGGCGGGGCACCGGACCTCACCATGGACATCGCCGATCTTGGGTCCATTTATCTCGGCGCCGTCTCGCCGGTAACCTTGGCCGCGGCGGGCCGCATCGCCGAGAACACTCCGGGCAGCGCCTTCCGTGCCCACCAGCTGTTCGCCGTCGAACGGCCAGCGCACTGCCTGACACACTTCTAGGCAACAAACGAACTGACCACAATCACATAGCAACAACAAGACGGGGACATCCATGGGGGATTCCAAGCGGCGGCTTCTGACCCGCCGGCGATCAGTGCTGCTTGGAATGGCGGGCCTGGCTTCCGTGGCCCTGGCCGGCTGCGCCAACGAAGGCGGGCCCGGTCCTTCCGGCGCTGCACCCATTGGCCCTTCCGGCCCGGCAGCAACTGGGCCGGCACCAACCGGGCCCGCCACTCCGCCGCCGTCCATTGCAGCAAAGTCGGCTGAGCAGGCGGAGGCCGCACTCAGGCCGGTGGCGCCCCGGCCCCCGGCTGTCCCGGGAAAGCAGCAGATCCTGGACGAGTTCGCGGGGCGCTTTCCCAGGGAATGGGGTCTTCATGTCACCGGTGTGGTGAACACGTCCGGGTCGTCCAAAGCTGCCCTGACCTTCGATGCCTGCGGGGGTCCCGGTGGCAGCGGGTGCGATCATAAGCTGCTGCAGACCCTGCGGAAGCTGCACGTTCCGGCTACCTTGTTCATCAACAGCCGCTGGATTGCGGCCAATCCCTTGCTTGCCGGGGAGCTGGCGGCGGATCCTCTGTTCGAGTTGGCAAACCATGGAACAGCGCATCTGCCCTTGTCCGTCTCAGGCCGGGCCGCTTATGGAATCGCCGGGACCGCCAACGCTGCCGCTGCCTACGAGGAACTCATGGGAAACCAGCGGGTGATGGAGGAGCTCCAAGGTAAAGCGCCCCGGTACTTCAGGCCCGGCACCGCTTTCTATGATGAGCTTGCGGCGTCGATGACCCATCGTGTGGGCCTGGTGCCGGTGAACTTCTCGATCAACGGTGACGGCGGAGCCACGTTCGCCCCGGCACTCGTGGCCGCCGAAGTGGGCAGGGTGCATGGCGGAGACATTGTGATCTCGCATTTCAACAAGCCGTCCTCAGGCACCGCGGAAGGATACGCCCGCGTCCTCCCGAAGCTGCTGGATGCCGGAGTGGGCTTCGGGCGGCTCAGCGACGTACTGCCCGCTTAGCACGGCTTTTGACCCTGCTTTGTCAATACGACTAGAATAAACGGGCGTGTACTACGTGCATGCGTCCATTTGTACCAATCCACAAATCAGGATGACCCGGCATCAGCCGTGTTCTGCTTCCCGGACCCGGGCGGCAGCGGTTGGCCTGACCGACTAACTATCCACAACGGAGCCCCTACTACATGACCATCACCTCCACCGAGAAGCCCGGTACCCCCGTAGTCGCCATTAACGACATCGGTACCGCTGAGGACTTCCTCGCAGCTGTCGACGCCACCATCAAGTACTTCAACGACGGTGACCTCGTCGAAGGTACCGTCGTCAAGGTTGACCGCGACGAAGTTCTGCTCGACATCGGTTACAAGACCGAAGGTGTCATCCCTTCCCGCGAGCTTTCCATCAAGCACGATGTTGATCCCGGCGACGTTGTCGCTGTTGGCGATCAGGTCGAAGCTTTGGTTCTCACCAAGGAAGACAAAGAAGGCCGTCTGATCCTCTCCAAGAAGCGTGCTCAGTACGAGCGTGCCTGGGGCGACATCGAGAAGGTCAAGGAAGAAGACGGTGTCGTTACCGGTACCGTCATCGAGGTTGTCAAGGGTGGCCTCATCCTGGACATCGGCCTGCGTGGCTTCCTGCCCGCATCCCTCGTCGAGATGCGTCGTGTACGCGACCTCGCTCCGTACATCGGTCAGCAGATCGAAGCCAAGATCATCGAGCTGGACAAGAACCGCAACAACGTTGTGCTGTCCCGCCGTGCATGGCTCGAGCAGACCCAGTCCGAGGTTCGCTCCACGTTCCTCAACAAGCTGGAAAAGGGCCAGGTTCGTCCCGGCGTCGTTTCCTCCATCGTCAACTTCGGTGCATTCGTGGACCTTGGCGGCGTAGACGGCCTCGTCCACGTTTCCGAGCTGTCCTGGAAGCACATCGACCACCCGTCCGAGGTTGTCGAAGTTGGCCAGGAAGTCACCGTCGAGGTTCTCGAAGTGGATCTGGACCGCGAGCGTGTTTCCCTGTCGCTCAAGGCTACGCAGGAAGATCCGTGGCAGACCTTCGCCCGCACCCACGCCCTCGGCCAGGTTGTTCCGGGTAAGGTCACCAAGCTGGTTCCGTTCGGTGCGTTCGTTCGCGTCGAAGACGGCATCGAAGGCCTCGTGCACATCTCCGAACTGGCTGTCCGCCACGTGGAGTTGGCAGAGCAGGTTGTCTCCGTTGGCGACGAACTGTTCGTCAAGGTCATCGACATCGACCTCGAGCGTCGCCGCATCTCCCTCTCCCTCAAGCAGGCCAACGAGGGCGTGGACGCTGACAGCACCGAGTTCGATCCCGCTCTGTACGGCATGGCCGCTGAGTACGACGAAGAGGGCAACTACAAGTACCCCGAGGGCTTCGACCCCGAGTCGAACGAATGGCTCGAGGGCTACGAGAACCAGCGTGCAGCTTGGGAGCAGCAGTACGCTGACGCCCAGACCCGCTGGGAAGCCCACAAGAAGCAGGTTGCCCAGCACGCTGCCGACGACGCTGCAGCTGCAACGTCCGGTGAGAGCGATTCCGGCACCACCAGCTACTCCTCGGAGCCGGCTGCTGCTGAGTCGAACACCGGCGGCGGTACCTTGGCGTCCGACGAAGCTCTTGCTGCACTGCGCGAGAAGCTCACCGGCAACTAATTCAGTCCTCCCGCACGGGAAGCGCTGAATAGCCAAAAAAGGACCCCTGCCATCGGGCAGGGGTCCTTTTTGCTTTCCTTTCGGAAAGAGCGCTCAATGAGGCCTGTCAATGTGAGGCGAATCAATCCACTCGGTACCTTCGGGCCGCAGCACCAAGGACCCGGCAGTGAGTGAGGCGAGGCGGGCTGCCGTTTCAGCGATATCAGCCGCGTGGTCGGCCACTGCCAGCCTCAGCACGGTATGCGTGGACCCATAGGAAGTTTGCCCCATGGGGTAGCCTGAGCCACGCAGTTCGTTCTCCAGGCGTCCGGCATCGGCGTGTGGCACATCGATGGCGCACAACCGCAGCCTCGCTCGGCGCACCAGGGTAGCGGTCTCCATTGCCGAGGAAATCGATTCGGAGTAGGCGCGGACCAGCCCGCCGGCACCCAGCAGGACTCCACCGAAGTACCGGACGACGACGGCACTCACGTCACTCAGGTCGGTCACCGCGGGTGCCGTCTCACGTTTGAGGAGAGCTTCGAGCATGGGGATCCCCGCCGTGCCCGAAGGCTCCCCGTCATCGTTGGATCGTTGTATGGACCGGTCCGGACCTATCACAAAGGCCGAACAATGATGCCGGGCGTCATGGAACTCCCGCCGCAGCCCTGCTACCAATGCCCGGGCGGATTCTTCGTCCGGGGAGCGCCGCAGGACGGTGATGAACCGCGAGCGGCGTATTTCCAGTTCGTGGCGCACATCCGGCCCCGCCGCGAGCGTGGTGTACGACGTGGCACGGCTCTGGTCCTCGATTTCCACCGCTTCAGTTTAGTGTTGAGGGGTGTTGAAGATCGGACTGACAGGCGGCATCGCCTCAGGGAAATCACTGGCTGCAGCGAGGCTCCAGGAGTTGGGCGCGCTCCTTGTGGACTCCGACGTCCTTGCGCGGCAGGTAGTTGAGCCCGGGACTCCGGGGCTGGAGAGCGTCGTGCAAGCCTTTGGCGGCGGTGTTCTGCAGCCCAATGGGCAGCTGGACCGGCCCAAGCTGGGCGCGATTGTCTTTCAGGAGCCTTCCAAACGAGCAGTCCTCAACAGCATCATCCACCCTTTGGTGCGGGAGGCTGCCGGAGCCATCATGGCCAAGGCAGGTCCCGGCGACATCGTGGTGCAGGACATTCCACTTCTGGTTGAGACAGGGCAGGGGGACAACTTCCACTTGGTCCTTGTGGTGGACGCGCCCGATGACGTGCGCGTCCGTCGGATGGTGGAATTGCGCGGTATGACAGCGGAGGATGCCCGCTCCCGCATGGCTGCGCAGGCTGCACGGTCCGATCGCATGGCAGCTGCCGACGTCGTGCTGTTCAATACAGGTTCCAAGGACGACCTCCTGGACACTATCGATGACCTTTGGCGGCAGCGTCTGCAGCCATTTGCCCTGAACCTGAGGGACGGCATCCGGGCCGACCGGGGTGCGGGCGTCGTCCTTTGCCCGGCCCGGCCGGAATGGGCGCAGCAAGCCGATCGTCTGGCTTCCCGCATCCTGGCAGCAGTGGGAGGCGATGGGCTGGCCGTGGATCATATTGGTTCCACGGCCGTGCCTGGCTTGGCGTCCAAAGACGTCCTGGACCTCCAGCTGGTGGTTGCCGATATGACGGTGGCCGACCGTATCGCTCCGCTGCTTTCCGCAGCGGGTTTCCCTGCCGTAGCCGGCGTCCTTCAAGATACGCCAAAGCCATCCCATCCGGATACCGGGCAGTGGCAGAAGCGATTCCATGCGAACGCAGATCCGGGCAGGGCAGTGAACCTGCACGTCAGGTCTGTCGGTTCCCCCGGTTGGCGCTTTGCACTGCAGTTCCGCGATTGGCTCCGCGCAGAACCAGGCGCTGTGTTGCTCTACGAGGCGCACAAGCAGGAGCTCGCACAGTTATACGCAGATGATACGGACGCCACCGCCTACGCCGAAGCCAAGGAACCTTGGTTTACCAACGTTGCGTGGCCGCTCGTGGAGGAGTGGGCCGCGCGCAGCGGTTGGCAGCCGCCGTCGTACTCCACTTCCGCTGATGGCAAATCCGGACGTTAATTGTCAGTGCGCGGGGGTAGATTGGACGCATGAGCCTTGCCCAGGAAATCAACCGTGTTGTTGCTCCTTTCGAAGTAGTCAGTGAATACAAACCTGCCGGTGACCAGCCCACGGCCATCGCTGAGCTAACGCAGCGCATCAACAACGGTGAGAAGGACGTTGTCCTCCTGGGTGCCACCGGTACGGGTAAGAGTGCCACCACGGCCTGGCTGATTGAGCAGGTGCAGCGGCCCACGCTGGTGATGGTGCAGAACAAGACACTGGCGGCGCAGCTGGCCAACGAGTTCAGGGAACTCCTGCCCAACAACGCCGTGGAGTACTTCGTCTCCTACTACGACTACTACCAGCCTGAAGCCTACGTGGCGCAGACGGACACCTTCATTGAGAAGGACTCGTCCGTCAACGAGGAAGTCGAACGACTCCGCCACTCGGCCACCAACGCACTCCTGACCCGGCGTGACGTCATTGTGGTGGCCACGGTGTCCTGCATCTACGGCCTGGGAACTCCGGAAGAATACATCGCGGGCATGGTGACCCTCCGCAAGGGCGCAGAAATGAACCGCGACCATCTGCTCCGGAAATTCGTCTCC
The DNA here is from genome assembly GCF_016907545.1 of Paenarthrobacter ilicis. NCBI lineage: Bacteria > Bacillati > Actinomycetota > Actinomycetes > Micrococcales > Micrococcaceae > Paenarthrobacter > Paenarthrobacter ilicis. The sequence continues at coordinate 1,965,164 of NZ_JAFBCD010000001.1, forward strand.
ATGCAGTACGCCCGCAATGACATGGACTTCCACCGTGGAACCTTCCGCGTCCGGGGAGACACCGTGGAGATCATTCCCATGTATGAAGAGCTCGCCATCAGGATCGAGTTCTTCGGCGATGAGATCGAGAACATCCAGACGCTGCACCCCCTCACAGGCGAAGTGCTCCGGGACGAAGAAGAGATGTACGTCTTCCCGGCCTCCCACTATGTCGCTGGTCCCGAGCGGATGTCACGTGCCATCAAGCGCATTGAGGACGAACTCGCGGACCGTTTGAAAGTCCTGGAAAGCCAGAACAAACTGGTGGAAGCGCAGAGGCTCCGCATGAGGACAACCTACGATCTCGAAATGATGCAGCAGATGGGCTTCTGCAACGGCATTGAGAACTATTCCGTACACATCGACGGCAGGGAGCCGGGGACGGCGCCGCACTGCCTGATCGACTACTTCCCGGACGATTTCCTGCTGGTGGTTGACGAATCCCACGTCACCATTCCGCAGATCGGTGCCATGTACGAGGGCGACATGTCCCGCAAGCGCAACCTTGTGGACTTCGGCTTCCGCCTTCCCTCGGCAATGGATAACCGCCCCTTGAAGTGGGACGAGTTCCTGCAGCGCATTGGGCAGACTGTCTACCTCTCGGCCACCCCGGGTAAGTACGAACTCGGCAAGGCTGACGGTTACGTCCAGCAGATCATCCGTCCTACAGGGTTGATCGACCCCGAAGTGGTCGTGAAGCCCACAAAGGGCCAGATTGACGATCTCCTGGGTGAGATCAAGGTTCGGACAGCCAAGGACGAGCGCGTCCTGGTGACCACCCTGACCAAGAGGATGGCCGAGGACCTCACCGATTACCTGGTGGGCCACGGCGTGAAAGTGGAGTACCTGCACTCTGACGTCGACACCCTCCGCCGTGTTGAACTGCTTCGGGAACTCCGCATGGGTGTCTTTGATGTCCTGGTGGGTATCAACCTGCTCCGTGAGGGCCTGGACCTTCCGGAAGTATCCCTGGTGAGCATCCTGGACGCAGACAAGGAAGGATTCCTGCGTTCCTCCACGTCCTTGATCCAGACCATCGGACGCGCCGCCCGTAACGTTTCGGGCGAGGTCCACATGTACGCCGACCGGATCACCGACTCCATGGCCCACGCCATTGATGAGACCAACAGGCGCCGTGCCATCCAGGTGAAGTACAACACCGATCACGGCATTGACCCGCAGCCGTTGCGCAAGAAGATCGCCGACATCACGGACCAATTGGCCAAGGAAGACGCCGACACCCAGGAGCTGCTGAGCAACAACAGGCTGGCTAAGGGTGGCAAGCGGGGCAAGGGCACAGCGAAGGGCTCGGCTACCGTCCGCCAGGATGGCTTGGCCGCAGCGCCTGCCGAGGACCTTGTGGGACTGATCGAACAGTTGACCGAGCAGATGCACGGTGCGGCTGCAGAACTTCAGTTCGAGGTCGCTGCCCGCATCCGTGATGAAGTCAAGGAGTTGAAGCGGGAATTGCGGCAGATGCAAACCGCCGGTCACGCCTAGGGTAGGATCTGATGTACGTAGGGGAGTATCCCAAGCGCTAAGTCCGTCAGCACGCAAGGCATAGTTGCCTCGCCGGGCCTAGCGGGACGCCATGTCAGAGCATCAACGCTCCAGGTGTCCGGAGAGACTTACACCGCATTCACGTACCCTGCGAAAGGCCCTTTAATGGAGCTCCCTGTCTGGTTTGAGGTCGGCTCGTTCGTCGTCCTCGGAATCATTTTGCTGATCGACCTGTTGTTGGTCGTCAAGCGCCCCCACGAACCTTCCATGAAGGAGGCCGGCCTGTGGGTCGCCTTCTACGTGGCATTGGCGATGGTATTCGCCGGAGCCATGTTCTACTTCACCGGACCGGAGTACGGAAGCCAGTTCGTAGCCGGCTGGGTCACTGAGTACAGCCTCAGTATCGACAACCTCTTCGTCTTCATCATCATCATGGCCCGCTTCTCGGTACCCCGTAAGTACCAGCAGGAAGTGCTGATGGTGGGAATCATCATCGCGCTGGTCCTTCGTGGCATCTTCATTGCGCTGGGTGCTGTGGTCATCGAGCAATTCAGCTGGGTGTTCTACATCTTCGGCGCCTTCCTGCTCTGGACTGCCTGGAAGCAGGCCAAGGATTCCGGCGAGGATGAGGAAGAGGGCGCAGAGAACCCGCTGATCGCCCGCCTCCGCAAGGTCCTGCCGATGTCCGAGAAGTTCGACGGCGGCAAGTTGCGCACCACGGTTGACGGCAAGAAGGTCTTCACCCCCATGGTGATCGTCTTTGTCACCATCGGTCTGACTGACCTGCTGTTCGCGGTGGACTCCATTCCTGCGATCTTCGGCCTGACACAGAGTGCCTTCATTGTGTTCACCGCCAATATCTTTGCCCTGATGGGTCTCCGGCAGCTGTACTTCCTGCTGGGTGGCCTGATGACGCGCCTTGTTTACCTGAAGCACGCCCTCTCCGTCATCCTTGCGTTCATCGGCGTCAAGTTGGTCCTTCATGCCATGCACGTCAACGAGCTCCCGTTCATCAACGGTGGAAAGCACATCGAGTGGGCTCCTGAGATCCCCACGTACGTTTCTCTTGCAGTCATCGTAGGAACCATCATCGTGGCTGTTGTCGCCAGCCTGCTCAGCCCCGCTGCCCGCAAGGCACACATGGATTCACGGCTTGAAGAAGACGCACGCAAGAGCATGAGCGACGCCGACTAACAACCCGCAAAAGTTGTAGTCTCTCTACGTGGCTACCACTTCAACAACGGCGCTGAACCCTCAACGGGTTCAGCGCCGTACTGTTTTCCTGCTCAGTGCCGCACAGTTGCTCAGTGGAATAGGAAATGGTGCCTCCCTGTCCATAGGCTCCCTTCTGGCCGTTGACCTGTCCGGATCGGAAGCCTGGGCAGGAGCCGTCACCACGGTGCTCACCCTGGCCGCAGCGATCGCGGCACTGCCCCTTGCGCGGCTGGCAGAGGCACGGGGACGCCGGGTGGGTCTGGTCACCGGTTTGCTTGCCGCCATGGCAGGGGCTTTCCTCATCATCTGCTCCGTGACGAGCCAATCATTCCTTCTGCTGCTGCTGGGCGCCGCGTGCCTGGGTCTGGGCACCGCCGCGAACCTCCAGGCGAGGTTCGCCGCCGTCGACCTCGCGGAGCCCCGGTACCGCGGACGGTCCCTGTCCACCGTGGTCTGGTCCATCACCGTAGGCGCGGTGGCGGGCCCCAACCTGATTCAGCCCGGCGCAGCAGTCGGCGAAGTACTGGGACTGCCGGCCATTGCCGGGCCCTTTGTTTTCTCCGCTGCGGGTCTCTTCCTGGCAGCAACGTTGCTGTTCGCCGGCTTGCGGCCGGACCCTCTGATTCTCTCCCGCCGGCTGGCTGCCGTGGGAGAGGGCCGCACGGGACCCCTGCAGCCAGCCGGGGGAACCATCCGTTCCGGCCTGCGCTCCATTCGCTCGTCGCCGCTGGCGATGATGGCCCTGGCAGCCGTTGTAGCCGCCCACGCCGTGATGGTGGCAGTCATGTCCATGACCCCCCTTCACCTCCAGCAGTTGGTGGCAGGATCCCACGTAGGCCATCACGGTTCCACCTCGGAGAGCACCGATGCGCTGGTGGTGATCGGGCTGACCATCTCGCTGCATATTGCAGGGATGTACGCGCTCTCGCCGGTGTGGGGTTGGTTGACGGACAAAGCCGGGAGACTGCAGACCATTGCTGCGGGTCATGCCTTGCTGTTGATAGCTGTCTTCATTGCCGGTTTCGGATCCCACGAGCCGTGGCTCGTCACTACAGGGTTGGTGGTTCTTGGCCTCGGCTGGTCAGGAGCAACCATCGCCGGATCCACGCTGTTGGCAGAGAGCGTCCCCGAGGACCAACGTGTCACTGTCCAGGGGGTTTCAGACACCTTGATGAGTGGTGCCGGTGCCGTCGGGGGCGCCACGTCCGGACTGTTTCTGGCGTGGATCGGTTACCACGGACTCAACCTGGCGGGCGCCATGGTGGCCGCGGCGGTCATTGCCGTCACGGCTATGACCATCTTCAAGGCTGGATCCAGGGCAGCAGTTGGTTCGGACTAGCGGGCCGAACGCACCAGGCCGAGGAGGCGGACAAAGATGCCCTCCCCGTCCTCGCCGATGCCGTCGTGGTGGAAGTCGGAGGTGACCCAGGGCTGGAGCCCGCGCACAGCCGCGGCTGTTTCCAAGGAGAGGTCGCGGTCAACGTAGATGTCGTTTTCGTACACGGCGGCCGCGACAGGCACCGTGTTGGATGCCAGCTGCGGGATGTCGTACAGGGGTGTCCAGTCCGTTTTGGCCGCCAACAATCCCGCGACGTCCTTGAAGGGGACCAAAGAAGGGTCCTGGTCGAAGTACCACGGGTAGACCATCTCGCCGGTCAGGAGGGGAGCTTCGGCGCCCGGCAGGAATTCCGGGTAATCCTGGAGCACCCGCCAGGCCGACCAGTCCGTGGCCCCAGCCTGACCATAAATGGATTCATGCAGAACTGCGTACAGGGGATTGGCGGCGCGGCTCACAAGTGCCCGGACTTGCTCCAGGAACCCCTCGGACAGCCGCGGCCCGGATGCAGTGTCAACAAATGCATCCTCCAGCAGGTAGTGCAATGCATCCACCCTGGCGTTACCGCCCAGGAAGGAGCCCACCATCTGGAAGCGTTCCGGCGTCAGTGCCTCCCCACTGGCAAGGTATTCCGGCTGGTGCTCCAGATGCCGGATGATCTGTGTGACCTTGTCGCGGTCCTCGGGGTACCAGCCGAAGTACTCAGTGTTGCGCGCAGCCACCCGACGAAACGTGGCCTGGTAAACCCGGTCGGCAGGTCCTTGGAGCGGTGCCAGCCCACCCGTAATCAGGACTTCACGCAGACCCCCGGGGGCGAATGACAGATAGGTGAGGGCGCAGAAGCCGCCAAAACTCTGACCCAACACGGACCAGGGACCCGAGCCCAGTTCACGACGGATGTGCTCGGCGTCGGCAACAATCGAATCGGCCCGGAAATGGGTGAGGTAGTCGGCTTGGGCAGCAACGTCACCACGGCCCTCAAGGGTCTGCTTCTCCACGGGGCTTGAAAGACCGGTTCCCCGCTGATCAAGCATCAAGATGCGGAACTCCTTGGCTGCGGCCTTCATCCATCCTGAGAGTGACGTGACGCGGTTTCCCCGTCCTCCTGGACCGCCCTGGAGGAACAGCAACCAGGGAAGCCGCGCCGCAGCCTCGGCAGTGTGCTCAGTGGAGGAATACTCACGGGCGAAGACAGTGATGGTCTCCGCTGCACGGTCGCCTGCCGCGGCGAGGCCGTGATCCAACGGAACCGTAAAGTAGTGCTCCGCTGTGCGCAGGCCCCTGAATTCATGGCGTGCTCGGATGCTGTGAGTGTGGGTATTCTGCTCCGGATCAACCACGGGCAAGGGCCTCACCGGAAAGCGGGGCCTGATCCGAAGCTCCGGCGCCGAAGGATTTCAGGGCATCGCCCGTCAATCGGAAGGTTGACCATTCCTCCATGGAATATGCGCCGAGGTTTTTGTAGAACTTAATGGAGGGCTCGTTCCAGTTGAGCACGCTCCATTCCACACGGGCATAACCACGCTCGACGGCGGTAGTTGCCAAGTATTGCAACAGCGCCTTGCCGTGGCCCTCGCCACGGGCATCCGGGACCACGTAAAGGTCCTCCAAGTAGATTCCATGGACGCCCTCCCACGTTGAATAGTTCAAAAACCACAAGGCGAAGCCCTGAACCGTTCCGGCAGCATTCTCTGCGATGGTGGCATAGACGCGGGGGTTCTCGCCGAAGAGCACTTCGGTGAGCATTTCCGGAGTATTTTTGACGGCGTCCGGTTCTTTCTCGTAGATCGCAAGATCGTGGATCATACGCAGAACTGCGGGGACGTCTTCGGCGGTGGCTGGGCGGATTACACTCATGCCTCCGAGCATACTAGGGGAGCCGTGCCCGTTACTGCCAGGACAACGCCGATGATCCATAGCGGACCGGTGGCTGTGCGTAGTGCAGCGGAGCGTCGTTCACAAGCAGTGGCGGCCCCACGAATCCGAGTTTGCCGTAGGTACTCCGCGTCTCCAGGCAATCCGGCGCTGCCAGGGCTTCCCGGCGGGCGTTGGAAGATGCCGGGGGCAGCCTGAATAGTTCCTCTGCCGTCCGCGCCAAGGAGAGCAGAACCGCACCGCCGGCCCCCGTTGAAAGGCGCTCGGTCAAAAGCGCCAGGATGCCGGCGGCGAGTCCGTATCCTGTGGCATGATCCAGGGCTTGGACCGGGAGCACGCCCGGCATCCAGTCTGAATCACCCTCACGCCCGTACCGGTGGGCGATTCCCGATGCCGCTTGCACCAGGCTGTCGAAGCCCCGGCGCCTACTCCAGGGGCCCGCGGCGCCCCATGCAGTGAGGACCCCCACAATGAGGCCCGGCCTGGCGGCCAGCAGTGCCTCCGAGCCCAGGCCAAAACGGTCCAGGCCCCCATTGCGGTATCCGGTGATGACCACGTCAGCTGTCTGGAGGAGGCTGCTGACGGCGGTGCGAACACCGGCGTCTCCAAGATCTGCAACAGCGCTTCGTTTATCGAACCCCGAGTCGATGAAGGCGTCGGGCAACTCGGGAAGTCCAGGAGGGTCAATCCGCAGGACATCCGCGCCCAACGCGCCCAGGAGGCGTGTTGCGGTAGGGCCGGCGATGACGCGGGTAAAGTCCAGTACCCGGAGTCCGGTCAGGGGCCGGGCTGGGTCCTTGGATGGACGCCATGGAGAACCGCTGACCGTGGTCGCCGGGCCGGGCGCCGTGAAGGAAATCCACGGACCTGACGCGGCTGCGGCGTGCATCTCCGTTTCCACCCACTCATCCCGGGCCCGGACGGCTGCAGCCACGCCGCCCGTTGCTGCAATGGCGTCTTCCGCTTCACGGGACGTCAGGTGCAGCAGGGCTCGTTCCACCCCGTCCGCGTCGGTGGCAGACAGTGCCTCCAACAGGCGTGCAGCATGGTGTGGATAGTTGGCGTGAAGGCGGATAAGCCCATCGGAGGTTCTCCGGAACCCCGATAGGGGCGCAAAGCCTTCGGGCGTCCTGCCGTCGATCCTGAGGTGCATCAGGGAATTGAAAGCAGCTGCAGTGCCGGCCGAAGTCACCGAATACTCCGCGGTTCCCCCGGTCAGGGCAGTCAGCGCTGTTGCCGCTGCCCGGACCGAACCGAGCGCAAGACCTTCCACATCCAGATTTCCATCCCACCATCGACGAGTCCCCCTGCAGGGGGCCGGCGTCGCGGTCCTGAGCGCGGCCACAACTCGAAGGCCAGAGCAAAGGTCCGGGATGGCCTCCATCATCAGAGCCTGTTGACGTCCGTTACGCGGACCACGGCGGTGCCGGATTCATCGGAGGCCGCAAGGTCCACCTCGGCCGAAATACCCCAGTCGTGGTTGCCGGCCGGATCATCAAAGATTTGACGCACCTTCCACGCTCCAGGTTCTTCAGTGATGATCAGCAGGCCGGGGCCGCGCGCATCCGGCCCCGTACCGATGTCGTCATGCTCGTCGAAATAATCATCCAGCACGTCCTCCCAGCGGCCGGCATCCCAACCGGCATCCGAGTCCAGCTCGCCCAGTGCGGCTGAGTCCTCGTCCGCGAAGAGTTCCACTCTCCGGAACATCTCGTTCCGGACCATCACCCGGAAGGCGCGGATGTTGGACGTCAAGGAAGGGGGCGGGGGCGGCGGTGCATCATGCGGGGTGGGAGTGAGCCCGGAGGTCAGTTCCTCCCATTCGTCCAGCAAGCTGGAATCAACCTGGCGCACCAGTTCGCCCAGCCAGGCAATCAGGTCCTCCAGGTCCTCACGCAGCGAATCCTGTGGAACGGTCTGGCGAAGCGCCCGGAAACCGTCGGCCAGGTAGCGCAGCACGATTCCCTCGGAGCGGGCCAGGCCGTAGAACTGCACAAACTCGCCAAAGTTCATGGCGCGCTCATACATGTCCCGAACAATCGATTTCGGTGCAAGTTCGAAGTCGCCGACCCACGGTGCGGCCTTGCGGTAAACCTCGAAGGCTTCACCGAGAATCTCTGCCAGCGGCATGGGGTAGGTGACCTCGTCCAACATCGCCATGCGCTGTTCGTACTCGATCCCGTCAGCCTTCATGGCGGCGACCGCCTCACCGCGTGCTTTTTTCTGCTGGGCGGAGAGAATTTGGCGTGGCTTCTCAAGGGTGGACTCGATCACCGAGACGACATCCAGGGCATAGGACGGCGACTCCGGATCCAGCAACTCCAATGCAGCCAGGGCGAAGGGGGAAAGCGGCTGGTTCAGGGCAAAGTTTGCTTGCAGGTGAACGGTCAGGCGTACCGTCCGGCCCTCTGCTTCCTGTTCGTCCGCCGGAATCCTCTCCACAACCCCCGCGGCCAAGAGCTCCCTGTAGATACCCAGGGCCTTTTTCATGAGCCTCAACTGCGCCGGGCGGCTCTCGTGGTTTTCCGTCAGCAAGCGCCGGGTGGCCTGGAACGGATCACCGGGGCGTTCCATCAGGTTCAACAGCATGGCGTGGGTGACGGTGAAACTGGACGTCAGCGGTTCGGGGACTGATTCCACCAGTTTGTTGAAGGTGGGTTCCCCCCAGGAGACAAAACCTTCGGGTGGCTTCTTCTTGACCACTTGGCGCAGTTTCTTCTGGTCGTCACCGAATTTTGCGGTGGCCTTCGCCATGGCTTTGGTATTTTCCACAACGTGATCGGGCGCTTGGACCACCACGGTACCGGCGGTGTCGTAACCGGCACGTCCGGCACGTCCGGCAATCTGGTGAAACTCACGCGAGTTCAAAGACCGGGTGCGTACGCCGTCGTACTTGCTCAAGGCAGTCAGCAAAACGGTGCGGATAGGCACGTTGATGCCGACGCCCAGGGTGTCCGTTCCACAAATGACCTTGAGGAGCCCGGCCTGGGCCAGCTGCTCCACCAGGCGGCGGTACTTGGGCAGCATCCCGGCGTGGTGGACGCCTATGCCATGGCGGACAAGCCTGTTGAGGGTCTTCCCAAACCCTGCAGCAAACCTGAACCCGGCAATCAGTTCGGCAATGCGGTCCTTCTCCTCACGGCTGCACATGTTGATGCTCATGAGGTTCTGGGCGCGCTCGATTGCTTCGGCCTGGCTGAAGTGCACCACATAAACGGGAACCTGTTTGGTGGAGAGCAGTTCCTCCAGCGATTCATGGACCGGGGTCAGGTGGTAGTAGTAGTGCAGCGGGATGGGGCGTTCAGCAGAGCTGACGGTGGTGGTGGTCCGTCCTGTCAGTTCGCTCAAACCGGTCTCGAAGCGGCTGACGTCGCCCAGGGTTGCAGACATGAGGAGGAATTGGGCCTGCGGCAGTTCCAACAGCGGCACCTGCCAGGCCCACCCGCGCTGGGGATCGGAATAGAAGTGGAATTCATCCATCACCACAGAGCCCAGTTCAGCATCCGGACCCTCCCTGAGGGCGATGTTGGCAAGAATCTCCGCAGTGCAGCAAATAATGGGAGCATCCTGGTTGACACCCGAATCGCCCGTGATCATGCCGACGTTTTCAGCACCAAAAATATCGCAGAGTGCAAAGAATTTCTCTGACACCAGCGCCTTGATGGGGGCCGTGTAGTAGCTCCGCACACCCCTGGACATGGCCTCAAAATGGGCAGCGATGGCCACCATGGACTTACCGGAACCTGTGGGGGTGGCAAGGATGACGTTGGCGCCGGAGGCGAGTTCCATGATGGCTTCGTCCTGCGCCGGGTACAACTGCAGGCCGCGGCTCTCTGTCCACTCCACAAACCGTGTGTAGATTTCGTCCGGGTCAAGGGGGCCGGTGGCGGTGGAACCGGGGAGCTGATCAAGAAGTCTCATTGGTTTCCAGCTTAGTGCCCGGACGGTTAGGCTCGGCCCAGCAGTCACGCCGAGTGCCAGGAGGCTTTTGTGAAGTGGGACCCCAGCAAGTACGCAGAGTTCGGTAACCATCGGGACCGGCCATTTCATGACCTGGTGGCAAGGGTGCAGGCCACCAGTCCGGGCAAGGTAGTTGACCTCGGCTGCGGCCCGGGAAACCTGACGGCGACGCTTACGGAACGTTGGCCGGAAGCCAGGGTTGTGGGTCTCGATTCCTCGGAGGAGATGCTCCGCAAAGCGGGACCGATTGCGGACGGGAACAGCCACCTGGAGTTCCTGCAGGCGGACATTGCCGGCTGGCATCCGGAGGCGGATACGGACGTCGTGGTGACCAACGCCGCGCTCCAGTGGGTGCCGGGCCATCAAGGGATGCTCAGGACCTGGCTTGAGGCCATGAAACCGGGCGCATGGTTTGCCCTGCAGGTGCCAGGAAATTTCACCTCGCCTTCCCACGTTTTGATGCGCGAACTTGCTGAATCAGCGCAGTGGTCCGAGCGCCTGAAGGGAGTGCTCCGGCACGATGGCGCCGTCGGCAGCCCTGCGGACTACTTGGGCATCATGCTCGACGCCGGGTGCACGGCTGACGCTTGGGAGACCACCTACCAGCAGGTGCTACAGGGGAAGGACCCTGTCCTGCAGTGGGTTCGGGGAACGGGTCTGCGGCCGGTCCTGGACGCACTCACCGCAGAGGACGGGGCTGAGTTTGAGAGTCAATACGCGGCGCTGCTGCGGGAGGCCTATCCATCCACACCCCACGGCACGGTGTTCCCCTTCAGGCGGATCTTTGCCGTGGCCCGTACCAACTGAAGCCGGTGAACTGGTCCATGTGCTTCTGTGATCACGTCCCCGGGCGTCGAGTCGCCTTGTTCCGCGCCTCCGTCACTGGTCTAATTCTCGGCATGGACCAAGGACGCTTCCCTGCAGGCCGCAACGGCATACCTGATGGCCGGTGCCACCAATGAGCCCCGGCGCGGGGGAGTTCCCCGGTTCATGGCGCCCCCATACGGGCAGCGCAGTTGCGCTGTTTGAACAATTGAGGCTGCGCATCATCGAGCTCGTGGACTCGGGGGCCCTGGCCGTTGGAGCCAAGCTGCCTCCCGTCCGTAATCTGGCCACCGTATTGGATGTTGCTCCGCACACCGTCGCCAGGGCGTACAAGGAACTTGAAGCGGCCGGGGTGGTGGCCACACGGGGGCGCAACGGAACAGTGGTGTGTGCTCGTGATGACCGCTGGGGTGCCCTTGCCGATGTAGCAGCCCAGTATGCGGCGGCGGCCAAAGCCCAGGGAGCATCTTTCGCGGAGGCCGTGCAGCTTTTGGCTGCTGCTTACGATGCCGATTGATACCGATCGGTAGCATGTGAGGCACACCATGGAAATTCGAAGAAGTTTTCGATTAGCATTGGTAGGTGCCCAAAGCCTTAGCTGAAGAAACTGTCATTGATTCCCCGAAGAGCGTAGCGGTGGTTCCTGCCTCAAAGCCTGCCAGGCCGGATCTTTCACGCCTGGTGGTCAAGGGTGCCCGGGAACACAACCTCCAGAATGTGGACCTGGACCTGCCCCGGGACGCCATGATCGTGTTCACCGGCCTCTCCGGGTCCGGCAAGTCCTCGTTGGCGTTCGATACGATTTTCGCCGAAGGCCAGCGGCGTTACGTTGAGTCATTGTCGGCCTATGCCCGCCAATTCCTTGGCCAGGTGGACAAGCCCGACGTCGACTTCATCGAGGGACTCTCACCCGCGGTGTCCATCGACCAGAAGTCCACCAGCAAGAATCCACGGTCAACGGTGGGCACCATCACCGAGATCTATGACTACATGAGGCTGTTGTGGGCCCGTGTCGGACGTCCCCATTGCCCCGTATGTGGGGAGCCCATCTCCAAGCAGACCCCCCAGCAGATTGTCGATCAGCTGTTGGAGCTCCAAGCAGGCACCCGCTTCCAGGTCCTCGCTCCCGTGGTTCGTGGGCGCAAGGGTGAATTCGTCGATCTCTTCAAGGAACTGACAGCCAAAGGTTACTCACGCGCCCGTGTGGACGGTGAGCTGGTGCAGCTGAGCGAACCTCCCAAGTTGGGCAAGCAGTTCAAGCACACCATCGAAGTTGTGGTTGACCGTTTGGTGGTCAAGGAGGAAATCAGCCAGCGCCTTACGGATTCCGTGGAGACGGCACTGGGCCTCGCCGAAGGGCGCGTGCTGGTGGAGTTCGTGGACCTGGACGCTGACGATCCCGACCGCATCAGGGCGTTCTCGGAACATCTCGCCTGCCCCAATGAGCACCCCCTTGCCATTGATGAGATTGAGCCTCGTTCGTTCTCCTTCAACAACCCCTTTGGTGCTTGCTCCGCCTGCAGTGGCATTGGCACCCGGCTCGAAGTCGATGAGGAATTGATTGTTCCCAATCCCGAGCTTTCCCTGGGCGAGGGCGCCATTGCCCCGTGGTCGTTGGGCAGTGCAACCACCGAGTACTGGAACCGCCTGCTCGAAGGTTTGTCGCAGGAGCTCGGCTTCTCCATGAAGACATCCTGGGAAAAGCTTTCCAAGGATGTCCGGAACACCGTTCTCCACGGAAAAGACCACAAGGTCGTAGTCCAGTACCGGAACCGTTTTGGCCGTGAGCGTAAGTACAGCACTGGATTTGAAGGTGCCATCCAGTACGTTCACCGCAAGCATGGTGAGACGGATTCGGAGTGGGCCCGTGACCGGTACGAAGAGTACATGCGGCAGATCCCGTGCCCCGAGTGCAACGGTGCCCGCCTGAACCCGGCGTCGTTGTCGGTCCTGATCAATGGCAAGTCAATTGCCGCTGTGGCGGCCCTTCCCATGCGCGAGTGTGCCGAGTTCCTGGGCAGCCTTACCCTGACGCCGAGGGAGGCCCAGATTGCCAATCAGGTACTGAAAGAAATCCAGGCCCGCCTCACCTTCCTGCTTGACGTCGGGTTGGAGTACCTGAACCTTGAGCGTGCGTCCGGCACGCTATCCGGTGGCGAGGCTCAGCGTATTCGACTGGCCACGCAGATCGGCTCGGGACTGGTGGGTGTCCTTTACGTTCTGGACGAACCTTCCATCGGCCTTCACCAGCGCGACAACCGCCGTCTGATCGAGACACTGACCAGGCTCCGTGACCTCGGGAACACACTGATCGTGGTTGAACACGACGAAGACACCATCCAGGAAGCCGACTGGGTTGTGGATATTGGACCCGGTGCCGGTGAGCATGGCGGCAAGGTGGTCCATTCCGGCACCTACAAGGAACTTCTGGCCAACACCGACTCACTGACTGGCGACTACTTGTCCGGCCGCCGGGCCATCGACGTGCCCAAGAAGCGCCGCAAGTACGACAAAAAGCGTGAGCTGAAGGTTGTTGGTGCCCGCGAGAACAACCTGAACAACGTGGACGCCACCTTCCCGCTGGGTCTCCTGACGGCCGTCACCGGTGTCAGCGGCTCCGGCAAGTCCACACTGGTCAACGAGATCCTCTACAAAGTGCTGGCCAACAAGCTCAATGGCGCCAAGCAGGTTGCAGGACGCCACAAGACGATTACCGGACTTGAGCACCTGGACAAGGTTGTTCACGTGGACCAGAGCCCCATCGGGCGTACGCCGCGGTCAAACCCCGCAACGTACACGGGAGTGTTTGACAACATCCGCAAGTTGTTTGCAGAAACCACGGAAGCCAAAGTGCGCGGATACCTGCCGGGCAGGTTCTCGTTCAACGTCAAGGGTGGGCGCTGCGAAGCCTGCTCGGGTGACGGCACGCTGAAGATCGAGATGAACTTCCTGCCGGACGTTTACGTTCCTTGCGAGGTCTGCCATGGGGCGCGCTACAACCGCGAGACCCTGGAAGTGCACTACAAGGGCAAGACCATCGCCGACGTCCTCAACATGCCGATCGAGGAAGGCGCGGAATTCTTCGCCGCGTTTACGCCAATCGCGCGGCACTTGAAGACGCTGGTGGACGTTGGCCTGGGTTACGTTCGCTTGGGGCAGCCGGCCACCACGCTGTCCGGTGGCGAAGCCCAACGCGTGAAGTTGGCTGCTGAACTGCAGAAGCGCTCCAACGGACGCAGCATCTACGTCCTGGACGAGCCCACCACTGGTCTGCACTTTGAAGACATCCGCAAGCTGCTCATGGTTCTCCAAGGCTTGGTGGACAAAGGCAACACCGTCATCACCATTGAACATAATCTCGATGTCATCAAGTCTGCGGACTGGATCGTCGATCTTGGTCCCAATGGTGGTTCAGGCGGTGGGCGGATCATCGCCACCGGCACGCCTGAGCAAGTTGCCAAATCCAAGGAGAGCCACACGGCAACCTTCCTGGCTGAGATTCTGGGTTAGAAGTATTCCGGTAGCGGCATGCGAGTTTCAGGCATGCCGCTACTCGTGAGAAACTAACCCGGTGACTCAAACAAAGGTGCCTGTAATCTTCGACCTGGACGGCACCCTTGTCGATCCCGCAGGCGGAATTACCGGTGGAATCTCGGCCGCGCTCACGGAAATGGGGTTGCCTGTACCCGAGCAAGCGGTACTGAACTCCATGGTGGGCCCCAAACTCAGCGATTCCTTGGTGCATCTTGCCGGCGTGCCTGAGGGTTTGGTGGATGAGGCCATCGGCCGATATCGCATCCATTACAAGGAGAGCGGAATTGCCCAGAGCAAGCTCTATCCGGGGATCAGGGAACTTTTGCAGGCTTTCACAGACTCAGGGCGCCCTATAGCGGTGGCCACCCAAAAACCACAGTCCATTGCACACCTCGTTCTTGACCACCACGGGATTTCGGACTTCTTTTCCGCCATCCGAGGAGCGGCTGATGACGAGTCGCTGGGAGCCAATACTGCATCCGGCAAGGTCGCCATTGTTGCGGCTGCGCTTGCAGACCTGGGAACGCATTCCGCCGTGATGGTGGGGGACCGGCACCAGGATGTTGCCGGTGCTGCCGCCAATGGACTGGACTGCATAGGAGTCCGGTGGGGATTCGCCTTCGCGGGTGAACTTGAAGAAGCAGGGGCAGTGGCAGTGGTGGAAACCGCGGACCAGCTGCACAGCAAAATTAAAGAACTTGACGCTGTTTCTGTGGCGTCCCTGAGCGAGGTACATAACGATGGCAGTCTTTGATGCGATCCGGTGGACCACACGGGGACTGATCTCCTCTACGTGCCGGCCCACCGTCATAGGTCTGGAGAACGTTCCCAAGGACGGTCCGTTCATTGTGGCCCCCAATCATCTTTCCTTCCTGGACAGCGTCATAGTCCAGGCACTCATGCCGCGCCCTGTGGCCTTCTTCGCCAAGGCGGAGTACTTCACCACCAAGGGCGTCAAGGGCGCTGTCATGAAATCCTTCTTTGAAGCGGTGGGTTCCATCCCTGTGGAACGTGGCGAGCAGGCGGCCAGTGTGCAGGCGCTGAAGACGTTGCTGGACATTCTCGAATCCGGCAAGGGTATTGGCATCTACCCTGAAGGCACTCGTTCAAGGGACGGGATTCTTTACAGGGGCCGGACTGGCGTGGGTTGGCTTGCGCTCACCACCGGAGCGCCTGTGATCCCGGTGGGCTTGATCGGTACGGAAAAGCTCCAGCCGGCTGACAAGAACGCAGTGCGCCCCCAGCACTTCACCATGAAGGTTGGCGAACCGTTGTACTTCGATAAGACCGGGCCGGACCATTCCCTCCCCGCACGCCGTGAAGTGACGGACAAAATCATGGATGCCATTGCTGTCCTCAGCGGCCAGGAACGCTCCACGAGCTACAACCAGAGCAAGTCAGTCGACTAAACACGCAAGGCTGCCTGCCCGCGCCGTGGAAAGCACAGCCCCGTGGCATAAGGTGTCGGTCCGGTTCACTAGACTGGAAGCGTGGCAGATCCAGCAAGTTACCGACCCCAAACGGGTGAAATTCCAACCACCCCTGGCGTCTACCGTTTCCGCGACCCCCATGGCCGGGTCATCTACGTGGGCAAGGCAAAGAACCTCCGTTCCCGGTTGAATTCGTACTTTGCCAATCCCGCCGGATTGCTTCCCAAAACACACGCAATGGTCCATGCGGCCAGCAGTGTGGAGTGGACCGTCGTAGGCAGCGAGCTCGAGTCCCTGCAGCTTGAATACACCTGGATCAAGGAATTCAAGCCCCGGTTCAACGTGGTTTTCCGTGACGACAAAACCTACCCCTACCTGGCTGTCACGCTCGGGGAAAAGTACCCACGCGTGCAGGTCATGCGTGGAGAACGCAGGAAGGGAACCAAGTACTTTGGCCCCTACACTGCCGGCGCCATCCGCGAAACCATGGACACCCTTCTCCGCGTGTTCCCGGTCCGCAGCTGCAGTCCCGGTGTCTTCAAGCGCGCGCAGTCCAGCGGACGACCTTGTTTGCTGGGGTACATCGACAAGTGTTCGGCCCCTTGTGTGGGGAGGGTGACACCGGACGAACACCGTGTCCTGGCTGACGACTTTTGTGCGTTCATGGGTGGTGAAGCGAAGCGCTTCATTGGACGCCTTGAAAAAGACATGGCCGCTGCGGTCGCCGATCTTGACTATGAACGCGCAGCAGGTCTTCGCGACGACATCATCGCCCTGCGCAAGGTCTTTGAGCGCAATGCGGTTGTTCTTGCCGAAGACACGGACGCGGATATCTTTGCCCTGCACGACGACGAACTTGAAGCTTCCGTGCAGGTGTTCCACGTCCGTGGCGGCCGGGTCCGTGGTCAACGTGGCTGGGTTGTGGAAAAGGTGGAGGACGCCACCACCCCGGAGATGATCGAGCATCTGCTGCAGCAGGTGTATGGGGAGGACAGCGAGGTCCAGGGGCGGCTGCCCCGCGAGGTCCTGGTCCCGGAAATCCCCAGCAACCACTCCGAGTTGGCGGAGTGGCTTGGGGGACTGCGTGGCGCCCGGGTTGACATCAGGGTTCCCCATCGTGGGGATAAAGCCGCACTGATGTCCACTGTGCGGGAGAATGCAGAGCAGGCGTTGAAGCTGCACAAGACCAGGCGTGCGGGGGATATCACCGTCCGCTCCCTGGCCCTCCAGGAGCTCCAGGAGGCTTTGGATATCCCCGTGCCCCTCCTGCGCATTGAGTGCTATGACATTTCGCACGTCCAGGGGACCAATGTTGTGGCTTCCATGGTGGTGGTGGAGGACGGACTGCCGAAGAAGGCTGATTACCGGAAGTTCTCCATCACAGGAGCTGCTGCCGCGGACGATACCGCTGCAATGCACGATGTCCTGACCCGCAGGTTCCGGCATTACCTGGCCGACAAAGTGGCCCAGGTCCCGGTGGTTTCGGGCGAAATAGTCAACCCGACGCGGGCCGGTGGTGGCAGCGCTACGCAGGATACGCCGTCGGACCCCACTATGCCGGCACCGAAGGCCAGGTTCGCCTATCCACCCAACCTGGTGGTAGTGGACGGCGGCCAGCCGCAGGTCAATGCCGCAGCCCGCGCCCTGGCCGATCTGGGCATTGACGACGTCTACGTCGTTGGCCTGGCAAAGCGCCTCGAGGAAGTGTGGCTGCCGGACAGTGACTTCCCGGTCATTCTCCCCAGGACTTCGCAAGGGCTCTACCTGCTTCAGCGGATCCGCGACGAAGCCCACCGCTTTGCCATCACGTTCCACCGGCAGAAGCGCGGCAAAGCGATGACCGTCTCGGTATTGGATGGCGTTCCGGGCCTGGGTGAGGCCAAGCGGAAAGCACTGGTGTCGCACTTTGGCTCCCTCAAGAAGATCCGTGCCGCAAGTGTGGAGGAACTGACCGAGGCCAAGGGAATCGGCCCGTCCTTGGCGGCAGCCGTGGTCCAGCATTTGGGCTCCACGGCCAGTGACGAGGTTGCGCCGGCAATCAACATGACCACCGGCGAAATCCTTGAATCTTAGCTAGTGTAAGAATCTGGCCCGGTGGCAGTTGATGCTCGCCGGCCAAGGAACGTTCCGCCGCGTCAGGTGGTACGTGCTGAGGACCAAACCTTCGGATGAAACGGGGACTACAGATGGATGAGGCAACCACCGGTTCCGGTGCGACGCAGGACGGCCTCACACCCGTCAAGCCGCCGGAAGCGGAGCTGCTGGTGGTTACCGGGATGTCCGGTGCCGGGCGAAGTACGGCTTCCGACGCCCTGGAGGACCATGGCTGGTACGTGGTGGACAACCTGCCGCCGCAAATGCTGGGCACTCTGGCTGAGATCGTCTCCCACGCCCCCAAGTCGATCCCCAAACTCGCAGTTGTGGTGGACGTCCGGAGCAAGGATCTTTTCACCGACATCCAGACCGCCTTGGGCGCACTCAGCGCCACAGGCATCACCTTCAGGGTGCTGTTCCTGGACGCCAGCGACGAAGTGCTGGTCCGCCGCTTTGAGCAAGGCCGCAGGCCCCACCCGTTGCAGGGCGGCGGGCGGATCCTGGACGGAATCGGTGTTGAGCGCGAGGTTCTGCGTGAGCTCCGGGAACACGCCGACGTCGTTCTGGACACCACCGATTTCAACGTCCACGGGCTCGCAACCGCCATCACTGAGCTTTTCAGCGATACCGGCCCCGTGACGCTCCGGCTCAACGTGATGAGCTTCGGATTCAAATATGGCCTTCCGGTGGACGCGAACTTTGTGGCCGATGCCCGGTTCATCCCCAATCCCCACTGGGTCCCGCAGCTCAGGCCCCACACGGGCCTCGACCAGGACGTCAGCGATTACGTGCTGGGCGCTGCCGGCGTTCATGAGTTCGTGGACCGGTACGTGGCTGCACTGGAGCCGGTGCTGGATGGCTACCGGCAGGAAAACAAGCACTACGCCACCCTGGCTGTCGGCTGCACGGGGGGCAAGCACCGCTCGGTGGCAGTCGCCATGGAGCTGTCCAAACGGCTGGCGCAGTACCCTCGCGTTACGGTCACCACAGCGCACCGCGACCTCGGGCGCGAGTAGTGGGAGTCCTCACAGGTCCGCTGCCGCTGATACCGCCGAAAGGTGTTCCGGGCAGCCAACAGAAGAAAAGTCCCTCAGTAGTGGCGTTGGGCGGCGGCCACGGCTTGGCTGCTTCCTTGTCGGCCCTGCGGTTGCTCACCTCCGAGCTGACGGCGATCGTTACGGTAGCGGACGACGGCGGGTCCTCCGGGCGTCTCCGTGACGAGTACGGCGTCCTTCCGCCCGGTGACCTGCGAATGGCGCTCAGCGCCCTGTGCGATGACACCGACTGGGGCCGCACCTGGCGCGACGTCATGCAGCACCGCTTCGATGCCGGCTCGGCAAAGGGCG
Source organism: Paenarthrobacter ilicis (assembly GCF_016907545.1). Classification (NCBI taxonomy): domain Bacteria; kingdom Bacillati; phylum Actinomycetota; class Actinomycetes; order Micrococcales; family Micrococcaceae; genus Paenarthrobacter; species Paenarthrobacter ilicis. The sequence continues at coordinate 1,984,318 of NZ_JAFBCD010000001.1, forward strand.
GCTCGCTGGACAACCACGCCATGGGCAATCTGCTGATTGTCACTTTGTGGGAACTGCTCGGGGATACGGTTGCCGGGCTCAAGTGGGCAGGCGCGCTCCTGGGGGCCCGTGGACAGGTACTGCCCATGTCCAGCGTGCCGTTGACCATTGAAGGCCAGGCCCGGGTTGGGCTTCCCGGCGGAGGATCTGAACTTCAGACCGTCCGCGGGCAGGCGAAATGCGCCGTGGCAGGGAAGCTTGAGGACGTCACGCTCCTTCCTGAGGGAGCTCCTGCCTGCACTGAAGCGTTGACGGCCATTGAGTTGGCGGACTGGGTCATTCTTGGCCCGGGGTCCTGGTACACGTCAGTGCTGCCGCACCTGTTGCTTCCGGAGCTCCGGCAGGCACTGGGCGATACGGCCGCCAAGCGGTGCTTGACCATGAACCTCGACGTGGAAACCAAGGAAACATCGGGCATGACGGCTGCCGATCACCTCGATGTTCTCCGCAGGTATGCTCCTGAGTTCAGTGTTGATGTTGTCTTGGCGGACCCCGCGGCCGTTCAGGATCTCAAGGCCTTCGAGAAGGCCGCCGGGATGCTCGGCGCGGAAGTGGTGTTGGGTAGAGTAGGGGCTTCGAGGCGGCGCCCCGTCCATGATCCCTTGCTGCTCGCGGCGGCGTACCACGATATTTTCGGGAACGGTTAGGAACACACACGATGGCACTTACTGCGTCGGTCAAGGACGAACTGTCCCGGCTGGACATCAAGAAATCCTCGGTCAGGAAGGCTGAGGTTTCGGCAATGCTGCGCTTTGCGGGCGGCTTGCACATCATCTCCGGCCGCATTGTAATTGAAGCCGAAGTGGACCTGGCCTCCACGGCCCGGCGCCTGCGGGCAGCCATCGCGGAGGTCTATGGACACCAGAGTGAGATCATTGTGGTCTCCGGTGGAGGCCTGAGGCGGGGGAGCCGATACGTTGTCCGCGTGGTCCGCGACGGCGAAGCACTGGCCCGCCAGACAGGATTGCTTGATGGACGTGGCCGTCCCGTGCGGGGCCTGCCCTCTGTTGTGGTCAACGGTTCTGCTGCCGACGCTGAGGCCGTGTGGCGCGGGGCTTTCCTGGCCCATGGATCGCTGACGGAGCCTGGCCGGTCCTCTTCGCTGGAGGTCACCTGCCCTGGCCCCGAATCGGCGCTGGCACTGGTGGGCGCCGCACGTCGGCTGGGCATCCAGGCCAAGGCCAGGGAAGTCCGTGGAGTGGACCGTGTGGTCATCCGTGATGGCGACACCATTGCGGCCCTCCTGACCCGGATGGGCGCCCACGATGCTTTGATGGTGTGGGAAGAACGCCGGATGCGCAAGGAAGTCAGGGCCACTGCCAACAGGTTGGCCAACTTCGATGATGCCAATCTCCGCCGTTCCGCCCAGGCTGCAGTAGCAGCAGGGGCCAGGGTGGACCGCGCACTGGAGATTCTGGGCGACGACGTCCCGGACCACCTGAAGTATGCCGGCGAGCTCCGCGTGGCCCACAAACAGGCGAGCCTGGATGAGTTGGGCCGCTTGGCTGATCCCCCCATGACCAAGGACGCCATCGCGGGTCGGATCCGCAGGCTGCTCGCCATGGCGGACAAACGTGCCCTGGACTTGGGCATACCGGGTACTGAGGCAAATGTGACTCCGGAAATGATGGACGAATAACAGCCGCCCATAGAATCGGAAAAGGGCGAAGGAAATACTGCGCTGCTTGTCCGGGTTGTCACCGGTGGAGGGCAAAGAAACTTCGTCCCCAAAGATTTCCGGCCGGTCCGCCGGCCGGATGAACACAACGAGTTACCAAACCGGACGTGAGTCCATAACATTGGAGGATTTCGTGACAGAGTACGTTTTGCCGGAGCTTGGCTACGACTATGCGGCCCTCGAGCCGCACATTTCGGCGAAGATCATGGAGCTGCACCACAGCAAGCACCACGCTGCCTATGTTGCAGGTGCCAACAACGCTCTCTCCCAGCTCGCTGATGCGCGCGAAAAGGGCGATTTCGCCAACATCAACCGCCTTTCCAAGGACCTTGCGTTCCACACCGGTGGCCACATCAACCACTCTGTTTTCTGGAACAACATCTCCCCGGATGGTGGCGACAAGCCCGAAGGTGAACTGGCTGCGGCAATCGATGACGCTTTCGGTTCCTTTGATGCGTTCCGTTCGCAGTTCAGCGC